>NZ_CP199715.1:0-866627 GCF_056790205.1 Candidatus Insignibacter tubulum | reverse complement strand
CTATAATAAGAATATCTATTATTTGATAAAAGTGTATAAAATCATTCCTAATGTTATTTTTAATAGTTTCGATAAACTATTGAGTAAGGCACTCAGCTGACAAATAAAATATTCTTTATATAAGGATATTTTTATTTTATCTTAAGTTATATAGCATTATTTAATGTTTCCCCCAAGTCCAACGCTCTCATATATAAATAATGGATTAAAAGCAATTTCCGCAAGGAGGGGGTAGTAATGGCAAGCCCAGCTGATCGAGCCAAACTATTTAACTCCTACTTCAATAAAGTGGTTAAAAGTATAGTTGTGGATTTAAATTAGCATCGATATTAATTTTTATAAGTCTAGATATGAAAAAGGGGATTTTTAATCTCATAAGGTTTTAAAAGATGGCAATTACTGAGCTTTATGACAATCAATTCTTTTTCTCCCTATGTTAGGCATCGTATAAGAATACAAATCTTGTTTAGCCCTCTCTAAATTATATATTAAACGAGTTCCGATTCCTAATTCTTTTTGAAGCGCTACTTTAAGTAGTTTTACATAGTGTTCTTAAATCCATTCATAGAAAAATTTTCTGGGACTTGTATGATTAACATAACTTTTTCAAGATTTATAGGTACTATAAGGCTCAACCCAGATAGCAAAAGTATGTTTAGAAATATTATTCTTTATAAGAATTCAAACAATTTCCCTAGATATATTATGTTTTATTTCTCATTTAAAGTATTGTGTTTTTTATATGTTGTTACGAAAAATATTTAAAAAAAAATAACCTTATAGAAAGCTTAAACAAATATCAAATTTGGAAAGAAATTATTTTTAATAAATAAACTTTTTAATCTTGATTAATTTTAAATGCATTTAAAAATTTCATTGCACTAATTTTAGATAAAATGGATATTATTAACCTATATTAGGTTCAATATTCTTAGATAGGTGATAAAAAATGATAATTTATAGGTCTTATTTTTTTATATTATTAACTGTGAATAATTAAACTATCAATAATTATTTTAAACAAATATTAGACTTAATAGTAATTACTCTGTGAGCCTAGAATTATATGAGTTCCTATTTTATTAGTTGAATTTTATACTTATTTATAATTTTATTTGATAATGTATTGTTTTCATATCTATGCATTATAATTCAATTATTTTGCTCTTTTTATAACACCTATTGACAATACTAATTATTAGCACAATGATAAACTTAGAAAAGTTAAAAAATAGATTTTTTTAGCCTTTCTTCTAAAATATCGTTAAAATAGAATTTTTATGATTGAGTCTTAGTTAAGTTTTTATTTTTCTATTTAAAGCTAATGGTTCTATCAAGGTATATAGCAAAAATTATTATTAAGTATAGTAAAATCTAAAAAATCATAAAATTCTTTGAATTTATTTTCATTTTATTTCGTAGTAGTGTGTTGAAAAGTACATATCCCAAATACTTCGATAAATTTTGTTTCGGTCCATATTTCAACATTTTCTAGCTTTTGGATTTTTTGTAATTTTGAACCAGGATTCTCTCCTATTATTAGATAATGTAGTTTTTTACTTACTCCCTTATAAATAATACCACCATGCTCAATAATCATTTGTTCAGCTGTTTCTCTAGTAAAATGAGAGAGTTTCCCAGTAAATAAAAAATATTTTCCGCTTATAAATCCTTTATTTACAATAATTTTTTGATTTTTTACTTCAAAATTTAAACCAGCTTTTTCAAGTCTTTGAATAAGTTTAATATGCTGAGGTTTTGAGAAATACAGTCGTAAGCTTTCAGCAATTTTTTTGCCTACATCTTTAATAACAGTTAATTCTTCATAAGTAGCGTTTATTATAGATTTCATGTTTTTGAAATGAAAAGCTAGCTTATATGAAAGGACCTTACCTATATAACGTATACCAAGAGCATAAAATACTCGTTCAAAAGGTATGTCTTTAGAATTATTTATACTCTGAATAATATTATACGCAGTTTTTTCAGCCATACGTTCAAGGGGAAGTATTTGTTGATAGGTTAATTTATATAAGTCTGCTACATTTTTAAGTAAACTAGCTTTATAAAATAGTTCAATAGTCTCTATACCTAGACTTTCTATATTCATAGCTTTTCTACTTACAAAATGGTTAATTTTACCTTTAATTTGTAAAGGACAATTGTCTTCATCGGTGCAATAATAGACCGATTCTTTAGGCTTCTTAATTAAGGATGCGCCACAAGCAGGACATACTCTAGGATAAACTACAACCTTTGCCTCATTAATTCTTTTATCTATGTTAATAGCTACTACTTTAGGAATAACTTCACCTCTTTTTTCTATAAAGACATGGTCACCATAATGCAGATCCAATTTTTGAATAATATCTTTGTTATGTAAAGAAGCTCTTTTAACAATTGTGCCTTTAATCAATATGGGCTTAAGATGAGCTACTGGCGTGACAGTTCCTGTGCGACCAATCTGGAAACTTACATCTATGAGCTCGGTGCAAACACGTTCAGATGGGAATTTATAGGCTATAGCCCAACGAGGAGATTTTTCCGTGTAATCTAATAAAGCTTGCTGATTATAAGAATCTACTTTAATTACTACTCCATCAGTTTCATATGGGAACTCATGCCGTTTTTCTCCCCAATATTCTATAAAACTAAATACTTCAGTAATATTTTTACAAAATTTTCCCGATAAAGGAACTTTAAATCCCCATTCTCTAGCTTTTTTAAGGGACTGATATTGTGTATAAAATGAGAGATTATCTCCTTTGATTTCGTAGATTAGACAATCTAAAGGTCTTTTAGCAACTTCTGCACTATCTTGTAATTTAAGTGTTCCACTGACTGTATTCCTAGGATTAGAATATGGAACTTCTCTTTTCTCTATAAGTTCTTTATTCATTTTTTCAAAACCTTTTAAGGGAAGGATAATTTCGCCGCGTACCTCTAATTCACTAGGGATTTTTCCATAAAGTTTCAATGGGACAGAACGTATAGTCCTGACATTAGAAGTTATCTCATCACCTTGTTGGCCATCTCCGCGCGTAACAGCGTGACATAAACTACCATTTTTATAAATAAGATTAATAGAAACTCCATCATATTTAAGTTCGCAAACATATGAAGGAGGATTTATAAGAGTTTTTAAAATATGTTTTTCCCATTCAATGATTTCTTGTTTACTATATGCATTATTTAGAGAATACATCCTGTATTTATAGATAAATATGGGAAATTTTTTAATAAGCCCTCCTCCTACCCTTTGCGTAGGGGAATTTATACTTTTAAATTGAGGGTATTGATTCTCAAGTTTAGCGAGTTCACGTATTTTCATATCAAACTCTATATCAGATATGATAGGCTGATCTAGTACATAATAATTATGATTATGCTTAAGGAGTTCATCGCGAAGCGCGTTTATTTTATTAAAAATATACGTTTGATCCACAGATAAAAAATATTATTAGAATTTAAAGATAAGATGGTCAGATATAAAATTTAATAAAAATATTAATTATTTCATACTCTTTATATAAAATCTAAAACATGTTTAAAGTGAGAAAAATAACTAGTTTATCATTAATCTTATTGAAGATAGATTATATAATCTATAACTGTAGCTTATGTAGATTCTCTATGAATAATCTTGAAAGATTTTGTATCTTTTTTTTACAAAAAAAAAGAAAACCGTAATAATTTAGAATCTTACGTATACCTAAAAATAAAAAACTTTAATTATAAATTAAAGCTTAATAAATAAGATGATTATTTTTTAAAATTAAAATTTTATTTTTTGATATATAAGTAGTTTTAAAATTTTTTATGATATTTATTTAAAATTATACTTAACTTATTTTTATCATTATAAAAGTTTTCTTATAATATTTCTTTAAGAGAAAGTATTTCATAATAATATTGTTTAATAGTATAAATAGTACATATTTTTTGATTAGCTGCTAATAATTTCGTTCTTTTTATAAAAAGAACGAAATTTATAAATTAGATAATGTAGTTAAGGCCTGTTTATTAGCAAGTTGCCCACAGGCTGCATAAATATCTTTACCTCTACTACGACGTATATTTACTAATATGCCATTACTTTTAAGGATGTTCATGTATTGTTGTATTTTTTTCTCATTTGCTTTTTTAAATTTTGTTTCTCCGATTGAGTTATATTCTATTAGATTTACTTTAGAAGGAATCATTTTACAGAATTTTACCAGTGTTATAATATCTTCTTGTTGATCATTAATGCCTTCCCATATAATGTATTCAATAGTAATCCGATTCTTTGTTTTTGTATACCAATATTTTAAAGAGTCTAGTAATTCTATAAGAGGGAAATTCTTGCTAAAAGGCATAATTTTATTTCTTATTTCTTCCCTAGCTGAATGTAAAGAAAGGGCTAGTTTAAAGTCCGGGTTATTATTAGCTAACTTTCGGATCATTTTTGGGATACCTGAAGTGGATAAAGTAATACGACGTGCGCTAATATGCAGATTTTTACAAGTTATAATTTTTTCAATGGCTTCTATTATATTATTGTAATTTAATAAAGGTTCACCCATACCCATAAATACGATATTACTTAAAGCTTTTTTAAAATACTTTCTACTTTGCTCATCTAGAATTTGTACCTGGTCATATATTTCTCCTACTTCTAGATTTCGCATAAGTTTTAGTTGAGATGTGGCACAGAAAGTACAATCTAAACTACAACCCACTTGTGAAGATATGCAGCCAGTAAAACGATTTGTAGCAGGAATTAATACTGATTCTATATTTTTCCCATCGTATAACTCAAGTCTGTTTTTTAATGTGCCATCTATACTAGATTGGACCTCTTTTAATTCTAAGGATTGTATGTAAAATCGCTCTTCAATTTTTATTCTTAAATTTTCTGGAAGATTACTCATCTTCTGTATTTCTTTAACATTTTGATGCCATAACCATTCATATATTTGCCTTGCCCTAAATGGTTTATCATTAAATTCTTTAATAATCAATTGGATTTGCTCTATAGAGAGTTTACGTAAATCTGTCCTAATAGAATTAGACATTCAAACAAATATATAATTACAATATAAGCATAGCATCTCCATACGAATAAAATTGATATTTTTCCTTTATAGCTGTTTCATAAGCTGTCATAGTTAAGTTATATCCTGCAAAGGCTGAAATCATTATTAATAAAGTAGATTTAGGCATATGAAAATTGGTAATCATACAGTTAGCAATATTAAAATTGTAAGGTGGAAATATAAATTTATTTGTCCAACCATGAAAGGGATTTAAACGATTGCCCACTGATACAGAAGTTTCTATAGTTCTCATTACTGTAGTCCCTACTGCACACACGCGTTTTTTTTGTTCGATACCTACATTAATAATTTCACAAGCTTTTGGATGAATATGACATTCTTCGGAATCCATTTTATGTTTAGAAAGATCTTCTACTTCAACTGTAGCAAATGTTCCTAATCCTATATGTAAGGTGATCTCAGTTAATAAGATCCCTTTAATTTCAAGTCTTTTTAATAAATGTTTAGAAAAATGTAAGCCAGCTGTCGGGGCTGCTACCGCCCCTTCTTCTTTAGCATATATAGTTTGATAGCGTTCAGTATCATTTTTGTCTACAGATCTTTTGATATACTTAGGAAGAGGAGTTTCCCCTAGATTTCTAAGTTGTTTTTGAAATTCTTCATAGGTATTATCTGATAGAAAACGAAGTGTTCTACCCCTAGAAGTCGTATTATCTATGACTTCTGCTACCAAGGTGTTAACATTTTCAGAGTCCCCGCCAAAATAGATTTTGTTCCCGATACGTATTTTCCTTGCTGGATCTACAAGTACATCTAAAACTTTATTATTACGGTCTAATTCTCTTAATAAAAAGACTTCAATTCTTGCTCCCGTTTTTTCTTTATTTCCATATAATCTTGCTGGAAATACTTTAGTGTTATTGAGAATAAGGACATCCCCCTCGTTAAAGTAATTAATAAGGTCTTTGAAAAATTTGTGTTCTATTTTCCCTGTTTTTCTATCAATAACCATTAATCGTGCTTCATCTCTTTCTTGAGAGGGCCTTTCTGCAAGGAGTTTTTCCGGTAACTCAAAATCAAAATCAGAAGTTTTCATCTATTAATATTGTAAATTATTTTTTTAGCAAATATACAATCCTATTAAAACTAGAATAAAAAATCTTGATTATGAATATAATAAGTTCTATTTATTATAAATATTTAAGTTTATATTTTTTACTGTGTCAAAAAGTAGTTTTCTTGTATATTCGTATATTTTAAGAACTGATAAAGAAATTTCTTCAGTTAAAGAAGAGGTTTTTAAGACTCGTATATTTAGTATTAAAAATATTTTGTTGAATAAAAAAAAATATCTTACATTTGCAATATTGATTTAAAGAAGGATGATTTATTATTAATTAAATCATAGGTCGTTCATTTAAAAAAAAAACTAAAGTTTAAAATAATAAATAAGAGCCTTGTGTGTTTACTTGAGGAAGATTACCTTCTAATTACAATAACAACGAAGAGTTTGATCCTAGCTCAGGATGAACGCTAGCGGCGGGCTTAACACATGCAAGTCGAGGGGCAGCGTAAAATAAGTTTACTTATTTGGCGGCGACCGGCGAACGGGTGCGTAACACGTATGTAATCTGCCTTTTGCTGGAGCATAGCTCGGAGAAATCCGAATTAATACTCCATAGTATAAGATATCCGCATGGATATCTTATTAAAGTTTTTTATGGCAAAAGATGAGCGTGCGTCCGATTAGTTAGTTGGTGAGATAATAGCTTACCAAGACTTCGATCGGTAGGGGGCCTGAGAGGGTGATCCCCCACACTGGTACTGAGACACGGACCAGACTCCTACGGGAGGCAGCAGTGAGGAATATTGGTCAATGGAGGAAACTCTGAACCAGCCACGCCGCGTGCAGGAATAAGGCCTTATGGGTTGTAAACTGCTTTTGTATGAGAATAAAACTTTTTACGTGTAAAAATTTGAAGGTATCATACGAATAAGTGTCGGCTAACTCCGTGCCAGCAGCCGCGGTAATACGGAGGACACAAGCGTTATCCGGATTTATTGGGTTTAAAGGGTGCGTAGGCGGTTTATTAAGTCAGTAGTGAAATCTTGCAGCCTAACTGCAAAATGGCTATTGATACTGGTAAACTTGAGTAAGGTTGAGGCAACTGGAATGTGTGGTGTAGCGGTGAAATGCATAGATATCACACAGAACACCGATTGCGAAGGCAGGTTGCTAAACCTTTACTGACGCTGAGGTACGAAAGCGTGGGGAGCAAACAGGATTAGATACCCTGGTAGTCCATGCTGTAAACGATGATCACTAGCTGTTGGATTTATTTTCAGTGGCCAAGCGAAAGTGATAAGTGATCCACCTGGGGAGTACGATCGCAAGATTGAAACTCAAAGGAATTGACGGGGGCCCGCACAAGCGGTGGAGCACGTGGTTTAATTCGATGATACGCGAAGAACCTTACCAAGGCTTAAATGTGCTACGAATAAACTGGAAACAGTTTAGTCTTCGGACGGAGTACAAGGTGCTGCATGGTTGTCGTCAGCTCGTGCTGTGAGGTGTTGGGTTAAGTCCCGCAACGAGCGCAACCCCTATTGTTAGTTGCCAGCGGGTAATGCCGGGAACTCTGACAAGACTGCCGATGTAAGTCGAGAGGAAGGTGGGGATGACGTCAAATCATCACGGCCCTTACGTCTTGGGCCACACACGTGCTACAATGGCCGGTACAGAGAGTTGCCATTGGGCGACCAAGAGCTAATCTTTAAAGCCGGTCCCAGTTCGGATTGGAGTCTGCAACTCGACTCTATGAAGCTGGAATCGCTAGTAATCGCGTATCAGCCATGACGCGGTGAATACGTTCCCGGGCCTTGTACACACCGCCCGTCAAGCCATGGAAGTCGGAGGTGCCTAAAGTCAGTGACTGTAATAAGAGCTGCCTAGGGTAAAATCGATAACTGGGGCTAAGTCGTAACAAGGTAGCCGTACCGGAAGGTGCGGCTGGAACATCTCCTTTTTCAGAGAAAAGTTATTTTCTAAGGGTAAGCACATAAGGTTTTTATTTTTTTTATAATATATTTCCTACAAAGGAATAAAACGAAGCCATTCGACTTCTTTTTTAAGAGTCTTGTAGCTCAGTTGGTTAGAGCGCTACACTGATAATGTAGAGGTCCGCGGTTCAAGTCCGCGCTAGACTACGCGAAGAGAAGGGGGATTAGCTCAGCTGGCTAGAGCGCCTGCTTTGCAAGCAGGAGGTCATCGGTTCGACTCCGATATTCTCCACAAAAAGTTCTTTGACATATGAAATTAACAAATGAATCTATATTTTTTTGATATAGAAAAACAAATTAAGAGCGCATGGTGAATGCCTTGGCTATGAGAGGCGATGAAGGACGTGGTAAGCTGCGATAAGCTGCAGGTATCGGCAAACACGATTTAATCTGCAGATTTCCGAATGGGGAAACCTTCCATATTGAAGATATGGAATCATCTTTATTGATGAAGCAAACCTAGGGAACTGAAACATCTAAGTACCTAGAGGAAGAGAAAACAAAAGTGATTCCGTAAGTAGCGGCGAGCGAACGCGGAAAAGCCCAAACCATTAAAGTTTAGGCTTTAATGGGGTTGTAGGACTACAATGTGAACTGAAATTTTGTAGTGGAATGATTTGGAAAATTCAATCATAGAGGGTGAAAATCCCGTACATTAAACATATTTCTATCTAGTAGAAATCCTGAGTAAGGCGGGGCACGTGAAACCCTGTTTGAATCTGCCGGGACCATCCGGCAAGGCTAAATACTCCTCATAGACCGATAGTGAACTAGTACCGTGAGGGAAAGGTGAAAAGTACTTCGAATAGAAGAGTGAAATAGTACCTGAACCCATGCGCTTACAAGCGGTCGGAGCCCTTTCGTAGGGTGACGGCGTGCCTTTTGCATAATGAGCCTACAAGTTAATTTCACTGGCAAGGTTAAGCAGTTCAGCTGTGAAGCCGGAGCGAAAGCGAGTCTTAATAGGGCGAAGTAGTCAGTGGTATTAGACGCGAAACCGAGTGATCTACCCATGGGCAGGTTGAAGCTATGGTAGTACATAGTGAAGGACCGAACCGGTTGACGTTGAAAAGTCTTCGGATGACCTGTGGGTAGGGGTGAAAGGCTAATCAAACTCGGAGATAGCTCGTACTCCCCGAAATGCATTTAGGTGCAGCATTATGTTAAGTATTATAGAGGTAGAGCTACTGATTGGATGCGGGGGCTTCGCCGCCTACCAATTCCTGACAAACTCCGAATCCTATAATATGTTTCATGGTAGTGAGGGCATGGGTGCTAAGGTCCATGTCCGAGAGGGAAAGAACCCAGACCAACAGCTAAGGCCCCTAAGTATATACTAAGTTGATCAAAACAAAGTTCGCTTGCATAGACAGCTAGAATGTTAGCTTGGAAGCAGCTATCCATTTAAAGAGTGCGTAACAGCTCACTAGTCGAGCGAGCGAGCGTGGATAATAATCGGGCATAAGTATATCGCCGAAGCTATGGGATCAAAAAAGATCGGTAGGGGAGCATTGTAAATGACGTCGAAGCTGTTTTGTAAAAAACAGTGGAGTTTTTACAAAAGAAAATGTAGGTATAAGTAACGATAATGCGGATAAGAAATCCGCACACCGAAAGACCAAGGGTTCCTCAGCTATGTTAATCAGCTGAGGGTTAGTCGGGGCCTAAGGCGAATCCTAAAGGTATAGTCGATGGATAAGCGGTTAATATTCCGCTACTTGCTTTTATTGCGATGGGGTGACGAAGTAATGAAATCGTCGCGTGCAGACGGAATTGCACGTTAAAATAATCGGGTATAACATATATAGGCAAATCCGTATATGTTGCTCAGTTATGATAGTACCATAAGCCTTCGGGTGCGTGGATAGTACGGCTAAAAACTTCCAAGAAAAACCTCTAAGCTTCAGATAAAAGCAACTCGTACCAAAACCGACACAGGTGGTCAAGGAGAGAATCCTAAGGTGCTCGAGTGAATCACGGCTAAGGAACTAGGCAAAATAGACCTGTAACTTCGGAAGAAAGGTCGCCTTCCTTTTGGGAAGGCCGCAGTGAAAAGATCCAGGCGACTGTTTATCAAAAACACAGGACTCTGCTAAATCGAAAGATGATGTATAGGGTCTGACACCTGCCCGGTGCTGGAAGGTTAAGGAAGAGGGTTAGATCTTTGATCGAAGCTCTTAACTGAAGCCCCAGTAAACGGCGGCCGTAACTATAACGGTCCTAAGGTAGCGAAATTCCTTGTCGGGTAAGTTCCGACCTGCACGAATGGTGCAACGATTTGGATACTGTCTCGGCCGTGAGCTCGGTGAAATTGTAGTATCGGTGAAGATGCCGATTACTCGCAATGGGACGAAAAGACCCTGTGAACCTTTACTATAGCTTCGTATTGACTTTGGATAAATAATGTGTAGGATAGGTGGGAGACTTTGAAATATTGTCGTCAGGTGATATGGAGTCGTCCTTGAAATACCACCCTTTGTTTATCTGAAGCCTAACTTGGCAACAAGGACAGTGCGTGGTGGGTAGTTTGACTGGGGTGGTCGCCTCCAAAAAGGTAACGGAGGCTTTCAAAGGTACCCTCAGCACGCTTGGTAACCGTGCATAGAGTGCAATAGCATAAGGGTGCTTGACTGTAAGACTTACAAGTCGAGCAGGTACGAAAGTAGGATATAGTGATCCGGTGGTTTCCGCATGGAAGGGCCATCGCTCAAAGGATAAAAGGTACTCCGGGGATAACAGGCTAGTCTCCCCCAAGAGCTCTTATCGACGGGGAGGTTCGGCACCTCGATGTCGGCTCGTCACATCCTGGGGCTGGAGAAGGTCCCAAGGGTTAGGCTGTTCGCCCATTAAAGTGGCACGCGAGCTGGGTTCAGAACGTCGTGAGACAGTTCGGTTTCTATCTATTGCGAGCGTTAGAAGCTTGAGTGGACCTGACTCTAGTACGAGAGGACCGAGTTGGATGAACCTCTGGTGTATCAGTTGTGTTGCCAAGTGCATAGCTGAGTAGCTATGTTCAGATGAGATAAGCGCTGAAAGCATATAAGCACGAAACTCACCACAAGATTAGGCTTCTTATAAGAGACGTTGAAGATTACGACGTTGATAGGCTATAAGTGTATAGGCAGTAATGTCATAGCTGAGTAGTACTAATTTCTCATAGTTTTCCATTGACAAGAGTATAGTTTTTATTTGTTAATTCGTATGTTAAAAATATATAAAATTTGGGTGACTAATGCAACGGTGATCACCTCTTCCCATCCCGAACAGAGAAGTTAAGACCGTTAGCGCCGATGGTACTAGATAAAACTGGGAGAGTAGGCGGTTGCCCGTTTTTTTTTATAAAAAAAGCCTCTATGCAGAGGCTTTTTTTATTTTATTAACTCTCACATAATAAACATTCTGAATATAAATCTCGCATTTTAGTTTCCGCACGTAATATACTTTCGCTTCTATAATAATAAAGGCTTTTTAACCCATTTTTCCAAGCTTCTATATGTACTTGATTAATAAATTTTGCCGGTGCATTTTGAGGAAAGGCTAAATTAATACTTTGAGCTTGATCTATATAATTCTGGCGAAGGTTTGCTTGTCGTATCAATTCTAATTGATTAATCTCTTTAAAGCATTTAAAAACGTTTTTTTCTTTTTCACTAAGAGCTTCAATATTTTGACAAGATCCTTTTTCACTAACAATATGATCCCATATTTCAGGAATATTTAGCTCTTTTTGTTTTAATATAGCCTCTAATTGAGGGTTTTTGCGAATATACATTCCTTTAGAATCATCATCTATATATATATTGGCTGCAATAGGTTCTATACCCTGTGAAAGGCCACCTGCTAGTTTTGCAGAACTTCTATTAGGTGCAATTGCTGTTAATGTAAGATTACGTTTGCCTGTACCTTTAGTCCATTTAGATTCTCCGTATATCTTAGCAAGATAAATGGTAGCTTTTTGAGCTTCCATTTGGATTTTTCCAAAAATTTTTTTTGTCAAAGCATTAGCTTGTAAAGAGATAAAAGGTATCATTTTTGATTGCAAATAAGAATGCCATCCCAATGATCCTAATCCTAAGGCTCGACTTTTTTCAGCAAAACGAACAGCATCTTCTATTCCTTTTATATAACGCCCTTTTTCAATAAATTCTTGAATTACAGCATCAAGAAACAGTATAGCGTAAAGGATTACATCTGTATCTTTCCATTCATCATATTTGTATAAATTCATTGAAGAAAGACAACAAACTAAAGTATGGGTTTCATCTGTAGGAAGCATAATTTCTGAACAAAGATTACTATGCCATATTCGAAGGTTATTTTCTTTCCAATTTTTAGGAATATTTTTATTAGCATTATCAATAAAGAAAAGATAAGGCTCACCTGTTTTTACACGCTTTTTAAGCGTATTAAGCCATAATTCTCGTTCATATCCTTCTTGTTTTATTACTTTTTCCATGAATACATCTGAAATCACGGTTCCTTGATGGATATTATGACATTGGCGATTTACATCGCCTTTAGGTTCTCTTATTTCTAAAAAATGAGCATACTCTCTATGTTCAATATCTAAGTATATAGCAACAGCTCCTCTACGCGTACGACCTTGTTTACTTGCAACAATAGTGCTATCATAAGATTTGATAAATGGGATAATTCCATCGGAAGTCCCTAAATCCCCTTCTTTAATCAAAGCCCCAGTTGGGCGCACTTTGCTGAAATCATAGGCTGTGCCTCCCCCATGTTTACTTAGTATAGCCATTTCGAGATTTTTTCGATAAATCTCATACATACTATCTCCTATACGACTTGAAAAACAACTGATGGGCAGACCTTTCCCTGTTCCTAGATTAACCATTACAGGAGTAGAAGGGATTAGCCATCCTCTCCAAAAAATGTCAAAAAACTTCTCTTCGAGAGAGGAATCTTTATGAATTCTAGCAGCAGTTCCTGCAATTCTTTTATAGGCTTCAAAGGGAGTTTCATCTTTTAATAAGTACCCTCCTTTTATGGTATTTAAATAAAGTTCATTATTTCCCCAAAGTGGGAAATCTTTTTCAACTTGCCATCCCATTTTTTTAGCTATAGGGTGTGTCTTCATAAAGCTTTAAAACAGATTTGCTGTATTCCAATCCATATTAGGCTTGCTATAGCCTGTTTCTCTATTGTCAAAAAAGTCGGTTTGTTGCTCACCAGATACAGTAATATAAAACCAGTTCATTTCTTCTAATAGTTCATAATGTATTTTATATTTCTCATTAAGACCAAGCTCAAGTAGCTTTCTATTAGCACGATCTTTCATAAAGTTTTTAAGTTGTAATTTATTTATTGTCGGCAGATCTCCTCTTTTAAAAATCTGATCTATAAATAAAAATTCATTATTTAATGTTAACTCAATCCCTTCATAAATAGAATTCTCTATAGATCCTAATAGGGGACTATTTTCTTTACAAAGAACTCTAAATATTTTACAACCTGCTTCTGAATGCAATGATTCATCTCGTATAGAAAAGATCATCTGCTGTCCGATCCCTTTTAAACGATTTGATTTCCTAAAGGAAAGAAGGACCGCAAAGGAAGAAAAAAGCTGAACACCTTCAGCAGCAGCTGAAAATAAAGCTAAACTTCTTGCAATAATTTCTAACGGATAATCTTGATTTTTATCATAACGTATATCCATTAGCATACGTAGTTTTTTCATCGTTACCTCATCCTCAAGAAAAGCATCAAAATCATCTAAACCTAAGGTGTCATTTAAATAAGAATAAGCTGTGGCATGTATAGTTTCAAAAGCTCCAAAAGTCTGTGCCATAATTTTAATTTCAGGTACAGGGAACCATTCAGGTACCATTGCAGACCAATAATTTCCTACTTCAGTTTCAGTTTGTGTAAAGCCCTTTAAAATCTCACCTATTACAGATTTTTCTTTTTCAGAAAGATTCTCATTCCAATCTTTTACATCAGATTGCATATTAATCTCTGTATGAAGCCAGTGAGCGTTCTGTTGTTTAAACCAATAATCATATGCCCATTGATATTCAAAAGGTTTAAAGGCTAAACGTTCTTTGGTAATACTCATAATATTTTAGTAAATATTTAACTATTTTATTGATTTTTTTTCACAGAATAAGTTTTATATTGACATAATTTTATATATAACTATATAATTACAAAAAACCTATTTTTGAAAGAAACAAATTTATTGTTTCTTTCAAAAATAAATGATGTTGATATCCTAAATTTATTTGCATGTATTATCAATAAATTCAGGTTACTAAAATGGGGTTAATCTCTTCATCTAAATGCTAATCTAATATGGCTTTGTAATTGATGCTAATTTAGTGAAAGAGCTTTTAGTATTTTTTTAATAGAGTATTTAATATCACTTATCTTTTTAGTGATACTTATTATAATTTTTTATAAAAATATATAAGTCCTTGAAATATACTTTCCTATTTAAAATTTATCTTGCATTCTCTCATATATATCAAAAACAATGGCCTACCTAAATTCGTAACTTAATATAAGAAAAGTATTACTATGCTTGATTTAAGCTCTTATTATTTTTTTAGAGTTCTTTTCTATTATTTAGAGCTAATAACAAAATTAATGAATATTGATTCATAAGATATACTTGAAGAATACCATTAACTTTAGTTAGGTAGTAACTATAAGATAACCTATGAAGTAAACCTATTTTTTTATTGTTATATATTTAAAAAACATCTCTAACTAAATATTTCTTATTAAGAGGTATTTCTCAAATTGTAGATGTGGTATATAGAATTTCTTTCATATTCCATATAAAAATATAGAATAATAATATTTGTATTAACAAAAATTAATAAAAAACTCAAAATATATCAAAGGATTTGATTTTATCTAGGTTTTTTAACATATTCCCTATTTCTACTAAATAAAAAAAGTATATACTTAATAAAGTAAGTAAAATATTTCTTTAATAGGACTATTTATGAAAAATCTTTTAGGATCTATTTTTTAACAAAAATAGATAACCGTTTATATGAAAGGATCAGATTTTAATATTTATCTTATTAGCTAAGATTATCTATCATTTATATTACGTATTAATAATATATATTTATTAAACTATTATCTATAAATGAGAATAAAGAGAATTAATTAAATTTATAAAATATTTTTTTATCATACTATCATCTTTTTTAGTACTATTTTTAACGTGTTTTACTAACAAAATTTATTATTAGAAGTGATATTCGTTTAATTTTTATATGTAAATATTTTATTACTAACAGAATTTTAAGATTACATATATTTTCCTAATTTTTAATCACGTTGATTAACAAAATTGAATCTAATATTGATTTTTTATCAAAAAAAATAAGCAATATATTATATAATAAGTTATAATAATAAAATCTTTGTGAATAAATCTAACTATTATAATACTAGTTACTCTTATAGATTAGCTAACTGTTAAAAAAATAACTTTCTGATACTTTTATGAACAGAAAATCATATTTAATAATTCTAAGCAATTATTCCTAATGTGTATAATTTTCTTTTAAGTATATTTTTGTTATACCTTCTTTTATTCCCCATTTATCAGCCATTCCACCGTTCACTTCAAGTACGAATTTTACAGGGCCTTTAGAGGGCGTGACCATATTTTCTGAGAAAGCTGGAACGTCCCTTGCGATGTTCAATACCGTACAATCTTCTTTTATATAAATTATATCTAATGGAATACGTGTATTTTTCATCCAAAAATTACTCTTCTCTGATTTATCAAATATAAAAAGCATACCAAAGTTTTCATCCATAAAGGAACGATACATCAACCCTTGACTCCACTGAGCATTATTAGTGGCGAGTTCAACATCTAGTTTTTTAATGAGGATATTGCCATTTTTTAAAAAAAGTTCTCCATTTTTAATAAACTTTATCTCTATATTTTGATTTTGTGTTATCGATGACTCTGGAATATTTGTCTTTTGACAACTTGTAAATAATATACTAACAAGAAATATTTCTGAAAATATAGTTTTCATGATATGTTAAATTTTCTTCTGCTAGCGCTTAATATAAGATAGATCCCTGTAATTATAAAAGGAATGCTAAGAAGTTGGCCGGTATTCAATATTGTTGTATAAAGCATCTCTTTTCCTTGAGGTTCTTTAACAAATTCAATTAAAAATCTTATTGACCATAGTAGTATAAAAAACAATCCAAAAATATAGCCTAAAAAATATTTTTTATCCGTTTTTAGATATATGAAATAGATTATGATAAAAATGCATAGATATCCTAAAGATTCATATAGTTGGGCTGGATGTCTAGGAACTAATTTACTACCATATTCTGAACTCATTTGAACAAATTTTATTCCCCAAGATAAATTTGTAGGTTTCCCTACAATTTCAGAATTGAAAAAATTACCGATACGTATAAACGCTCCTCCTAAAGCAATAGGTATACAGATTCTATCACATATCCATAAAAAGGGTTTTCGAAGAATAAACTTATTATAGAACCAACTTGAAATGATTAACCCCATTGTAGCGCCATGACTTGCTAATCCATGATAACCTATAAATTCATAACCTTTTAAAAGACCTAGAAAATAAGATTTTTTATCTTCTCTAACAGGGAATATAGCTTCTATCCAATGGTCCTTATAATAAGGAAAATTATAGAAAAACACTTCTCCTAAACGAGCACCTATAACTGTTCCCAATATGGAATAAAGTAGCAATGGCTCGAGATATTTTTTATTTATTCTTTCCCTATGATAGATTTGACTCAAAATATTCCTACCGCATAAAAATGCGATTATGAAAATAATACTGTAGACGTGTATCGTAAAATAGGGGATTTCTATTATTTTAATAGGATCCCATATTATATATTGAAAATTAATCATTTATAAATATTTTTACGTAATGGGCTATAACCTTATTTACTCCAAGGATGACAACAAAAAACTCTCTTGAGTCCTATAAAAAATCCATAAATTCCATGCGCTTCTAAAGCTTGCATAAAATAGGTGGAACAACTTGGCACAAAACGGCAATTCTTTCCAATCCATGGAGAAATTATCCATTGATACAGTCTTATTGAGACAATAAAAGGCCATATAATTATTTTTGCAAAAGTGCTCATTTTTTAATAAAAATAGTTTTTTTATAGTTAAAATATTCAATTCTTGTCAAGAAGTAATTAATAATATCTTTTTTAGATTAAAATATATAGGCCAAATTTATAAGATTACATATAAAGTCAAGTCATATATTTTATATGTAATCTATAGAATTATTACAAATATTATTTATATAAACTAGCTTTCCTAAAATATTTTTTGGGTCTTTATTAGTACAAGCAACAAACAATTAGCTCCTCTTTGCTAAATGAGATTCTAAAAAGGAATTCTTATTCAAAATGTGGTAGTGATAAATTCCAGATTAAAAAGAAGTCTGAGAATTTATTGAAAAATAAAAAGTTCGCTATCTCCTTTCTTAATTAATATTCCAATGCTTTTTCTCAATAAAATATACTAACACCTTAATAAGATCCAAAGATTATTTTTATATAAGTTAGTAAAGTGAATATAAAATTGATTAAAGGTTAGCCTTAACTTAACCCTGCGTTATCCCTAGTTTTGTTTTTTAGTTATCAATTTTATATACTATTCACATTAACTAATTAGTAAGAATAATATACTAAATTTTTCTTCTTCAAGTTAAGAAAGAATAATTTTTAGGTTGTTATACTTATATAAGTAAAAGATTTTTTTTTAAAAAAAAAGTGGATTAAATTAGGTTAAAAACTAGTATAATACTTATCATAATACCTATTCCATAATCTTTGAAGGGTAAATAAAATTTCAAGTAATTCCTAAATAAGGAACTTCTTGAATCAAGAAATAGATTTTACTAAAAAACAATATTGTTAAAAGTATAATAAAATTTTAACAAAAAGAAGAAAGATCCTCTTCGAGAGGAGATATTATTTCTTTAGAAGATTTATTACTTTCTGTAACAGAATATAGAAAAATATTCTCTTATATAAAAAAAATAATAGTTTTTTATTAAGTTTGTTTCTAATTTAGAATTAAAAATATGTGATGATACTCCTTAAAATGTGTTTATTAAGCATATAAATAAGAAAAATTTTTCTTATAGTATTTATTTTTTTAAGTTATTAGCTTTTATATTATTTCATCTCTTTCTCTCTTATAGAATATTTTTTTTCTTAAAGTAAAGAACTAATTAATTTATATAAGCCCCATTTTCTACTTGTTCTTCCGGTACTATAAACACAAGT
The DNA here is from genome assembly GCF_056790205.1 of Candidatus Insignibacter tubulum. Classification (NCBI taxonomy): domain Bacteria; kingdom Pseudomonadati; phylum Bacteroidota; class Flavobacteriia; order Flavobacteriales; family Blattabacteriaceae; genus Candidatus Insignibacter; species Candidatus Insignibacter tubulum. The sequence continues at coordinate 848,226 of NZ_CP199715.1, read as the reverse complement.
TTTTTGTTAGCATTTTTAGCCATTAACAGCATTCCATTGCTTTCAATTCCTAGGATTTTACGCGGTACTATATTTGCTACTATCGTTACCTGTTTCCCGATAATTTCCTCAGCGCAAAAGCTATCGGCAATACCTGATACGATGGTGCGAACGTGAGTTCCCATATCTACCTTAATTTTTAGTAGTCGAATAGATTGATCTATTTTTTTAGCATCTATTATAGTACCTGAACGTAGATCAATCTTTAAAAATTCTTCAAAGTTTACATAAGAAGAAATTTCCTGAGTAGAATGGTTTTTCTCTGAATGGACAGACTCTTTCATAAGTTTTTTTCGTTGTTTATCAATAGCTAAATTTTCAATTTTTTCAAATAATAACTCCGGTTCTCCTAGCAGGTGTTGAGGTTTTAACCATTCCGTAATTTGTAAATTATCCCATGGAATAGGAGAAAGTCTAAGCATCTTAATTAATTTTTCATAAGTTTTAGGCATAAAGGGTTCAGATAATTGGGTAAGTACCCCGGCTATTTGCAAGGATATATATATCACGGTTGATGTCCGTTCATAATTTTGATTATGCGTCTTCCATGGTTTTTCGTCAGACAAATATTTATTCCCGATTCTTGCAATTTTCATGAATTCGTTCAAAGCATCCTTAAATCTATAATTTTCTATTAAATCTCCTATGCGTCTAGGAAACTTTTTTAAATTTTCAATTATCTGATAATCATGCTTATTAAATGCTTTTGGTACAGGTACTTTATTAAAGAAATATTTTTTAGTGAGTACACCGGTACGATAAATAAAATTTCCCAATGTTCCAACCAATTCTGAATTATTATGTTTCTGAAGATCTTTCCATACGAAATTATTATCTTTGTTTTCGGGCATATTAGCAGTTAATACATATCTGAGTACATCCTGTTGACCGGGGAAATCGTTAAGGTATTCATGCAACCACACAGCCCAATTTCGCGAAGTTGAAATCTTTTCATTTTCCAGATTTAGGAATTCATTAGCGGGGATATTCTGGGGAAGTATATAATCACCATGCATTTTAAGCATAATAGGGAAAATAATACAATGAAATACAATGTTATCCTTCCCAATAAAGTGGATTAGCGAGGTGTCCTTATCTTTCCAGTAAGATTCCCAATTTATCCCTTGGATTTCAGCCCATTCAATTGTTGAAGAGATATATCCTATGGGGGCATCAAACCATACATATAATACTTTCCCTTCAGCTCCTTTAATAGGCACAGGAATGCCCCAGTCTAAATCACGAGTGACTGCGCGAGGTTTTAATCCATCATTAATCCATGATTTAGCTTGTCCATATACGTTAGTTTTCCAATCTGTTTTATGTTCTTTTAAAATCCACTGTATAAGAAAATCTTCGTATCTATTTAACGGTAAATACCAGTGCTTAGTATTCTTAAGAATAGGTCTATTCCCGCTGATAGCTGATCTAGGTTCGATTAGTTCCTCAGGACTGAGAGTACTTCCGCATTTTTCGCATTGATCACCATAAGCATTTAAATTTTGACAAATCGGGCAAGTCCCTATTATATACCTATCAGCTAAAAATTGAGAAGTTTTTTCATCGTAATATTGCTTAGAAGTTTTCTTTACAAAAACTTTTTTCTGATAAAGTTTTTTAAAAAAATCGCTTGCTACTTTATAATGTATGTCAGATGAAGTCCTTGAATAATGGTCAAAAGAGATGCCAAATTTTTCAAAACTCTTTTTGATCATAAAATGATATTTATCTACTGCTTCTTTAGGGCTTATCCCCTCTTTTTTAGCACGTAAGGTAATGGGGACTCCATGTTCATCAGAACCACAAATAAATATCACCTCTTTTTTTTTAGAGCGAAGATAACGCACGAAAATATCTGCCGGTATATATACCCCTGCTAGATGCCCAATATGAATTGGCCCATTAGCATAGGGAAGAGCTGCAGTAACAGTATAGCGCCTTGCTTTATTATTCATTAAAAGAGTAATTAAAAACCTATTCAAATTTAGCAAAACATTTTTGTTGAAAAATATTTGCCTATTATTAATAATTTTTATTTAAAAACTTATTGACCTTCAAAAAGTATAAGAATTATATTTTCATCTCTTCCCCTCTAAAATATCAAATTAAAATTGAATTTCTAGCCAAGTAGGACAATGATCAGAGTGATTCACTTCAGCTAAAATAAAGGCTTTCTGCATGTATAGCCGTATAGGCTCGCTTACCATTTGATAATCAATACGCCAACCTTTATTTCTAGCACGTGAATTATTCCTATAACTCCACCAGCTATAATGATTACCCTCACTTACGAAGTGTCTAAAACTATCTGTAAAACCTGATTTGATAAAACGACTTAACCATTTACGTTCAACAGGCAAAAAACCTGAAATATTTGCGTTTCTTATGGGATCATGAATATCTATATTCTCGTGACAAATATTATAATCTCCACAGATTATTAACTTAGGATAAATCTTTTTTAGCTCTTGAATATAGTCATAAAAATCTTCCATAAATTGGAATTTAAAGTCTAAACGAGTTTCCTTATTTGAACCCGAAGGAAGATAAAGGCTTATAATAGAGCATTCTTTAAAATCTGCACGCAATACCCGTCCTTCGATATCCATATAATCTATACCTGTTCCATATTCTATATGCATAGGAGATTCCCTTGAAAGAAGGCCTACACCGCTATACCCTTTTTTTTGTGCAGGGAACCAGTATTGGTAATAGCCTAAATCATCAAAAGCTTTGGTTTCTATCTGGTCAATATCCGCTTTGATCTCTTGTATACAAAACACATCGGGTTGTAATATATTTATCCAATGGAGTAACCCTTTTTTAATCGCTGAACGGATACCATTAAGATTATAACTAATAATTTTCATAAATTAATCTTATTTTCTCAAAAGAATTTGTTCAAGGATTTTTTGTGTAATCAAATAGGTAGGTTTTACTCCATTTAGGCCTAGGCCTCCTGAGGATAAAGTACTCCCGCTTTCGAGTGGATTATCTGAAGCGTAGTAAGCATATCGCAATATCACATTCTCATAAAGATTTCTTCGAATATGTATAGCTGATTGAATCGCTTTTTGATAATGAGCGCCTTCCATTTCCAAGCCTATAGCCTTCCAGCTTGAATTCTTAAAATATTTTAATAGGTCTTTATTCTGCAGAGAAGTCCCTAATACGGTAATCATTAACCCCTCGAAAACTCCAAGACGAACGCCCTTAAAATCATTACCTGAGAGAGAATTTTTTATTGGATAATTATCTGCAGATCCCTCAAATATATGTGCATGAGGGATCATAATATCTCCTTTTTTGCCATTTAATATACCTGCTTTCCCCATGACAGATATTGATTTAATATTCATTCTATATGATAGCTTTTCATTTTTAAAAGGTTTTAAAAGCTCATCCATTATCTCATAGGCTTGCTCACCAAAAGCATAGTCTATGACAATAAGTAGATCTTCTCTATGGGGCTTTTCTATGTATTCAAAGACAGTTTCGTTAAGATCTACTTTCTTTAAATCGATAATCTGAACATTAATATTAGCTCCTGAGCAATCATTAATGATAATAGTCCCATTGGTTTCTGCATATTTTAAAACTATTTGACGTAGATCATGATTCCCAGTTTGACTAAGTTTTTTGTAAATTTCTAGATTGCTTTTATTTTTAAAATCTCTTCCTAACGCCTTACGTGCGTATATACTGTTAATTACTCCATGCATATTAGCACTAATAATATGTAGTCCACGAGATAGTTCGTGCTTTTTTTTAAGCATCTTTTTAAGATTATCAGCCCATACTTCGCCATAGAAATGATGCCCGATACGTTCACGAAGCGTAGGACTAAATGAAATCAGGCGTTTTTTATCACGTAACGATTCATTGATGCTAAGTTGCCCTAGATAATAAATAATTTTAAAAAACTGTTTTTTATTATGATTCTTAGAAAAATGTGCTTCGGCTTCTAGAGTTTCCTGAAAAGTACGTCCAAGCAAAGTACATAAGTGAATCAGACCTATATTTCTTTCTTTTATAGAAAGAGTTTTATCATTTAAAACAATATGTTCAAGGAATTCCCATTCACGTGAGATTTTTTTAGTGTTTTTTGTATAGGCTTTATTCATAATCTTTTGCCCCTCTATGAATAGAAAAGTCAAATGGGTAAGTAAATCATATATTTCTGAACGACCACGAGTAATTTCAATATTCATCTGATGTTCATCGATTCGATAGCAATTCCTACGTCTTTTTGGAGGTATAATAGTCTGGAAATGAGTATGTAAATAGCTTTCATATGTAGTTAAATGAATATATTGACAACTTTCTATCCCTAGAGGGAGTCGATCCATAATATATATTAATCCTTTTAGTTCGACCTTTTCTTTATCTATTAGATCTCCATAAATTTCAGGCCGAAGTAGTAATAAGAGATCTTTTAGACTTTGCCCTGAAGAACCGTTAGGTTTATAAGAGCCTCTATTAAAAAGATAACGCATAGTTACTTGTAAGCGCTCTATAGCATTGCTCGATTGTTTAGCTTTAGATAAAGAAGGCCTAGACATAATATTATGGATATCTTACAAATTTAATCTTTGTTGTTTATTATTTTATTTCTTTACTATATTTATGTTATCTGTGTTAAAGAGATATGTTAAACGTTTATCCTAAAAAACATCTAGGTCAGCATTTTCTTACTGATCATAATATTGCTAAAAAAATTGTAAAAAATCTTTCTTTTAGATCTTACTCTTGCGTAGTGGAAATAGGGCCGGGTATGGGAGCCCTAACACGATACCTTATTAAGAATACTTGGGATCTTTTTTTGATAGAAATTGACAAAGAAGCAGTAAGTTATCTTCAAAAAGAATTTCCTTTTCTTCAGTTGCGTATAATACAAGAGGATTTTTTAAAGTGGAACCCTTCTTTTCCCTCTTTTGCTATCATTGGCAATTTCCCTTATAATATTTCTTCACAAATTCTATTTCGAGTTTTAGAATATCGTAATTCTATTCCTGAGTGTGTAGGCATGTTTCAGAAGGAAGTAGCTGAGCGAATAATGGCTAAATCTGGTGGAAAAACTTATGGAATTCTTTCAGTTTTAATCCAAACTTTTTATCAGGTGGATTATCTTTTTACTGTTAGTGAACAAGTATTTTTTCCACGACCTAAAGTAAAATCTGCTGTGATCCGTTTTTATAGAAAATCTCCTATGCCTAAGCTAGCAGAAGATATTTTTTTTAAAATAGTGAAAAGCGCTTTTAATCAAAGGAGGAAAAAACTCCGAAATGCCCTTAAGCCTTTGAAATTACCATATTCATTTTACGAAATACCTATTCTAGATCAAAGGGCAGAGCAACTTTCTGTAGAGGAGTTTATCGAACTAAGTCAAAAGGTAGAATTTATTAAATAATTTTTTTTTTAGAAAAAAACTCTCTTTACCTTTATTGTTATTAAAAATCTCTGTATATGACCAAGCTTCTTGATGGAAATGCTTTAGCCTATGAGTTTCGTAAAGAGATTAGCATCGAGGTAAATCACCTAAAAAAATCAGGTTATGATCCGCCACATTTAGTAGCAATTTTGGTTGGTAAAGATCCAGCTAGTTGGACTTATGTTCGCAACAAGATAAGAGATTGTCAGGATGTAGGCTTTCGCTCCTCGCTAAAGCAATTGTCCGAAAATGTTTCCCAAGAAGATTTATTATTTATTATTCACGAACTTAACTGCGATAGATCGGTAGATGGTTTTATCATACAACTCCCCTTACCTAACCATATCGATACACAAAAAGTAATATTAGCCATTAATCCAGATAAAGATATTGATGGGTTTCATCCGATGAATATAGGGAAAATGATACTTGGTATAGAAACTTTTTTCCCTGCCACCCCTTTAGGAATTCTTAGCTTGTTCCAGAAGTATGCTATTGATGTACAGGGTAAACATACGGTTATTATCGGACGAAGTGCTATTGTAGGTAAACCTATGAGTATTCTTATGGCCCGTAAATCTATACTTGGTAACAGTACCGTTACACTTGTTCATAGCTTTACTCCTGACGTAGCAAAATTTACACTTCAAGCTGACATAATTATCACAGCCTTAGGTGTCCCAAAATTTTTAAAATCTAATATGATTAAAAAAAATGCTATAGTGATTGATGTAGGTATTACTCGTATGAAAGATAGTTTTTCTGTAAAAGGTTACAGATTAATAGGGGATGTTGATTTTGATAGTGTATATGGGAAGGCTTCATACCTTAGTCCGGTACCTGGGGGGGTAGGCCCTTTAACACGAGCTATGCTCCTAAAAAATACTTTATTTGCTTTAAATAGAAGAATAATATCTTGAATATAATCTTTACGGCTATTATAAATAAAGTATTACTAAATTATGTTATCTGTTATGGAAACTTTTATTTTCTAGATGGTTAGAAAATATTATATATAGAGAACTCTTTTTATCTAGACTTATGGTATTACTGCTAGTGTTAGTATTAAGAAGGTAACTATATAAGGTAACTATATTATTGCACTAAGAAGTATGTTTTTCCTTTATATTAAAAGATATTCGTAGATATGGGTTGTGTCCTTTTAATATATATATAATTGTTATTAAAGAATAACCCTTATAAAATATAATTTACTTATAGCAAAATTTTTAAAAGATAAACAGTAATGAGTCTTAATATCAAAGCTTTGCAATGTTAACTTATAAATAGTTATTTTTAATTAGATTTACTATTTAAATATAGTAAGAAATATATTCAGCCCTTCCTTTATATTTTTTTAGGTATAAGGGGTCTATCTGTTCAAAAACTAGTGTATCGAAAATAATCTGATTTATAATCGACTTGATTTTTTACAATTTTTAAATAAAACAGGGTAATAAATATGTAATATACTATATGTATTTCCGTTTATATATATGCAATTTTATAAGAATTAATTAACTTAATTAAAAAAACTAGAATGGGGCATGTGATTTATCTCTATTTTTGAGTATTTCTTCTACTTCTTTAAGTTTAAAGCCTTTTGCTTGTAGCAAAATTAAGTAATGAAATAAAAGATCAGCTGCTTCATTTAAAAAAAGATCTTTGCTCTCATCTTTTGATTCTATTATGAGCTCTACGGTTTCTTCTCCTACTTTTTGTGCAATTTGATTTATACCTTTATCAAAGAGCTGAGCTATGTAAGAATATTGAGATTTTTGTTTTTTTTTATCAGATATAATTCTTTCAAGTTGGCTCAAAAAACTATAATATTTTTCATTATTCTCATTCCAGCAGCTATCATTTCCTTTATGACAAACAGGACCTAATGGTTCAGCTTTGATTAACAGCGTATCTTTATCACAATCTAGCAGAATTTTATGAACAATTAAATAATGTCCACTTTTCTCTCCTTTTGTCCAAAGTCTTTTTTTAGATCGACTATAAAAAGTTACTTGAAGATTTTGCAATGTTTTCTGATAAGCTGCTTTATTCATATAGCCAAGCATAAGTACCTTTGAAGTATGATTATCCTGAATAATTGTGGGTAATAGACCTTCAGAGAATTTTTGAAAGTCGATAGTTTCTATAGAAGGTGATATCATTTTATACAAGTTATAACAGGGCGGATAGAAATACCTTTCTTTATTAGATATTGTTTTAAAGTCCAAATTTCAATTTCGTTGTAATGAAAAACAGTAGCAGCTAGAGCTGCATCAGCTTCTCCTTTTTTAAAAACATCGTAAAAATCTTCTAATTTACCTGCTCCTCCAGAAGCTATTATGGGAACAGAAAATTTTTTAGAAAATTCACAAATTATTTCTAATGAAAATCCATTTTTTGTGCCATCTTGATTCATCGAAGTTAGTAAAATTTCCCCAACACCTCGATCTATAGCTTCTTTAGCCCAATCGATGGCTCTTGTTAAAGTTTTTATACGACCTCCATTAAGGTAAACCCACCATTGTTTTTTCTCATAATGTATATCTATAGCTAATACTACACACTGACTTCCAAAGCGATGAACAAGTTCACTAATAAGTTGAGGCCTTTTAAAAGCGGCAGTGTTCACCGATATTTTATCTGCTCCAGCATTTAGTAGTATTTCCACATCTTCTATCGACTCGATCCCTCCTCCAATGGTAAAAGGAATGTAAAGTTCTCTTGCAATTTTTTTAACAAGTGGGGTAGTTGTTTCTCCCCTTTGCGATCTACTATCTCCAATATCAAGAAAAACTAGCTCATCTGCACCTTCTTCAGCATAGCGTATAGCTAGTTCTACAGGGTCCCCTGCATCTTTGAGTTGTTTAAAATGGATTCCTTTAACTGTTCTTCCATCTTTGATATCTAGACAAGGTATGATTCGTTTACTAAGCATTTATAATTAGTTTATAAAATTTTTTAGATCTGATAACGAAATCTTATTTTCATATAACGCTTTCCCTATAATTACCCCTTGACAACCTATAGCTTCTAATTCTTCTAGATCTTTTATTTGACATACTCCACCACTAGCAATTAATTTTAAATTAGGAAATTTTTCAATGATCTTTTGATAAAGATCTAAAGAAGGCCCTGATAAGATGCCATCTTTAGAGATATCTGTACAAAAAATTTGGGTTGCACCATCCTCCATTTTTTTATATATGAAATCCCATATGGGGATCTTAGTAATTTCGTTCCAACCATTAATGGCGATGTGTTCTTTTTTTACATCAGCCCCGAGAAGAATTTTTTCGCTTCCATAGCATCTGATCCAGTTCTTAAAGAGTTTAGGATTTTTTACAGCTATGCTACCTATACTAGCCATATAAGCTCCGCTTTCAAAAACCGCTTTTAGATCTTGATCACTCTGAATACCTCCTCCAAAATCAATTAATAAACGGGTATGGGTAACTAATTGTTCTAAAATATTCCAGTGAATAATTTTTCCTTGCTTAGCTCCATCAAGATCTACTAGGTGTAATCGTGAAATACCAGCTTGTTCAAAATGTAAAGCTACTTCTAGTGGATTAGAATTATATATTATTTTCCGGGTATAATTTCCTTGGCTAAGACGTACACATTTCCCATTGATAAGATCTATAGCTGGGATGATTTGCATCTTTTTAAGATTTTTATAATTTAATAAAGTTTTGGAGAATTTTTTGACCTTGTTTGCCTGATTTCTCCGGATGGAATTGCAAGGCATAAAAATTATCCTTTTGCAAAGCAGCGCTATAGGGGAAAAAATAATCTGTTGAGGCAACAGTATATAAATTTAAAGGTGAATAATAGCCATGTACGAAATATTGATAAGAGTTTTCTCCTATTCCTTTAAAAAGATCACCTTGGATATTAAAAAGTTGGTTCCAACCTACATGAGGTACTTTAAGTCTAGAATTAACTAATTGATTGAATTTTTTTATCGAAATATTAAAAATCCCCAGACAGGGAGTGTTGTTTTCTTCTGAATGAAGGCAGAGTACTTGCATCCCTAGACATATACCTAAAACAGGTTGCTTTAAATTAGTGATCACTTTATTAAGTCCTGTTTTATAAAAGTACTCCATGGCTGATTTAGCTTCTCCAACACCTGGGATCACTATTTTATCAGCACTTTGAATAATTTCTTTTTTTTCACTAACGATAGCTTGCAGACCAAGGCGTTCAAAGGCAAATAACACTGACTGTAAATTCCCAGCAGGATATTTTATAATCACAATCTTCATAAGATTCCTTTAGTAGTAGGTAACTGATCATTACAAGAATCGCGCTGAACAGCCATTCTCAAGCTTCGGGCGAAAGCTTTGAATACCGCCTCTATTTTATGATGTTCATTTATACCTTCTGCCCATATATTAATACTACAACTAGCTGCGTCAGCGAAGGATTTAAAGAAATGTAGAAACATCTCTGTAGGCACATCTCCTATTTTCTCACGGGAAAAATCAACTTTCCATACTAATTGACTCCTTCCTCCTAAATCCAGAGATACTCGTGCCAAAGAATCATCCATAGGTAAAAGAAAGCCATATCGCATTATGCCTTTCTTATCTCCCAATGCTTTTTTGAAAGCTTCACCAAGAGCAATACCTGTATCTTCAATAGTATGATGCTCATCAATGTATAGATCTCCATGTACTTTAATACGTAGATCGATCCCTGCATGACGACTGATTTGCTCAAGCATGTGATTTAGAAAACCTAATCCAGTATAGATTTCAAAAAACCCTTTTCCATCGATTTGGATTTCTATTTCTATCTCTGTCTCTTTAGTATTACGTATATAATGACAACGACGAAGACCAAATTTTAGATACGTATAAACTTCCTTCCAATGAATAGTCTCTAGAACAATAGAATCTTTTAGCTCCTCTAAAGAAACTTTAACCTCTTCCTGTCCAAGAAAAGTGTTCTTATTTAGCCATAAAGCTTTACACCCCATATTTTTAGCTAAAATCACATCGGTAAGTCTATCGCCTATAACAAAAGAATGGGAAAGATCATAAATAGAAGAAAAATAATCCGAAAGCATTCCTATGCCTGGTTTTCTCGTGGGAATATTTTCCTTTGCAAAAGTGCGATCTATACAGACGTTTGAAAAATGGACACCTTCTCCTTCAAAAGTTCGTATAATATGAGCATGGGGCACTTTAAATTTATCTTCTGGAAAACTTTTAGTTCCTAGACCATCTTGGTTAGTGACCATTACGAGTTCATAATCAAGCTCAGAAGCTATACGAGCCATATAGGAGATCGCTCCGGGATAAAAAATCACTTTTTCAAGTGAATCGATTTGATATTTCATAGGGATTTCTTCAACTAAAGTACCATCTCGATCAATAAACAATAGTTTCTTTTTCATGATTTTCGGTAATTTTCAAGAGCTTCTATAAGTAACTGGTTTTCTTGGTGAGTACCTATAGTAACCCGCAGACATCCTTCACAAAGGATCTCTTCTGAGCGATCTCTTAAGATAATATTTTTTTGAATTAGATAATTGTATATTTTTTTCGGATTATTAGTTTTAATAAGCAAAAAATTAGCTGAACTAGGATATATTTTCTCTATAATATCAGGAAATTGTAAAAAAGAATTCATTAAAAAAAATCTTTCTTTTTTCAAAGTTTGTATTTTTTCATTTACTAAGTATTTTGCTTCGATAGCCTTTATAGCTAGCTCTTGTGTAGAACCACTAAGGTTATAAGGCATTTTAACCTTATTCATCCATTGAATAATCTTTTTATAAGCTAAAGCAATACCTACCCGTATGGCAGCCATTCCCCAAGCCTTAGATAAGGTTTGTATAACGATAAGATTATTATAGTTATTTAATATTTCAATAAAGGAAGGTTTTTGGGAAAAATCTCGATATGCCTCATCAATAACTATAATACCTGTAAAGCACTCTAAAATCTTTTTAACGTCTTCTTGATAAAGATCATTTCCGGTAGGATTATTAGGTGAACATAAAAAAATTAATCTGGTATAGGTATTGATATTTGAGAGTATAGAAGGAAGATCTAATTGAAAATTTTTCTGAAGTGGAAAATTTCTTACTTTAATATTATTAATCTTTGCACATACTTCGTACATTCGATAGGTAGGAGGACATATAATGACATGATCCTTTCCAGGTCTACAAAATATTCTATAGAGCAAATCAATTACTTCGTCACTGCCATTTCCTAGAAAGATTTGATCAGGTGAAATGCCTTTTAAAGCGCTTATTTTTTCTTTGAGTTTTTTTTGGAGAGGGTCAGGATAACGATGATAATTATTTTTCAGAGGTCCTCCATAAGCATTCTCGTTAGCATCTAGATATATGTTAGAGAGGGAAGCGGGGCCTGTAAAATCTTCTCTTGCGGAACTGTAAGCCTTTAGCAAACGTATGTTTCTCCGTACAAGTCGGTCAATATTAAAATTATTACTCAATCTTTTTATCTTAATTCTAACTTTTTTTAAAGTTGTTATAATTTTAGACGCTTAGCAATAGCCTCCCAATGACCTATTAATCCTTCTCCTTCAGCCATATATTTTATAGTAGTTGAGAGGGTTTCTAACCCTTCTTTAGAAAGCTCTTGAAAAGTTATTTTTTTCACAAAACTCTCTGTTGAGAGACTATTATATGACCTTGCATACCCATTTGTAGGTAGGGTATGATTCGTGCCTGATGCATAATCCCCAGCACTTTCAGGAGAGAAATTCCCTAAAAAAACAGAACCTGCATTTTTCACTTTATCAGCCCATTTTTTAGGATTTTTACAATTGATGATTAAATGTTCTGGTGCATATGCATTGATAAGATCCATGCCTTCCTCAAAATCTTTTACTACAAGAATAAAAGAATTTTCTAAGGCTTTTAGAGCTATCGATGCTCTGGGAAGTTTAGTGATTTGTTTGTTTAAATGATCTAAAACTTTTCTGCACCAGTTTTCTTCATCACTTATTAACAATACTTGGCTATCTATTCCATGTTCAGCTTGTGATAACAGATCAGAAGCAACATAAGCAGGTGTAGCGGTGGTATCAGCTAGCACCGCTAATTCTGAGGGACCTGCAGGCATATCTATTGATATCCCTTCTTGTAGGATAAGTTTTTTAGCAGCTGTTACATAGGGATTGCCTGGACCAAAAATCTTATATACTAAAGGGATGCTTTCAGTTCCATAAGCCATAGCAGCAATAGCTTGTGCTCCGCCTATTTTATATATCTTTTTTATTCCTAATTTATCAGCAGCATATAACATAGCTGAAGATAGTTTCCCTTGTTCGTCTGGAGGGCTACATAATACAATATCCTTGCAACCAGCTAGTTTAGCGGGAATACCCAACATAAGTACAGTAGAAAAAAGAGGAGCCGATCCTCCAGGTATATATAAGCCTACCTTTTCAATAGGTATATTTTTTCTCCAGCATTGCACACCATTTGTAATTTTTATAATAGGTTCCTTTAGAATTTGATTCTGATGAAAGGATATGATATTATTGCCTGCCTCAAAAAGTGCCTTTTTTAAGTTTTCAGGTGTTTTTTTGTGAGCGTCGTCTATTTCTATCTGACTGACCTTAAAATCTTTCAGGGTTACTTTATCCCATTTTTCAGTATATCTCTTTAAGGCCTTATCACCTTGTTTTTTTACATCTTTAAGTATAGAACATACTTTTTTGGAAATTTTTATATTTCCTTGAATTGGTCTTTTGATAATCTCAAACCATTTTTCCTTAGCCGGATGAAGATAAAAGGGGATTTTCATAAAAAATAATTTTTCTTTATGGGATCATCTTTGTAATGGGTGATACCAGTAGATCTTGCGCTCCATATGCCTTAAGTTTTTCAATGGTGTCCCAAAGGTTCTTCTTTTGAATTACAACATGTACTGCTGTCCAATTTGGATCAGCTAATGGCAAAACAGTAGGGCTTTTTTCTCCGGATAGAAAATTCAATATATTTTCTAGATATTCATTGGGTGTATTCAACATTACGTATTTATTATTCCTAGCTCTTTTAACAGCTTGTATTCTAAATAATAAACGCTCTGCAAAGGACTTTCTTGAAAATTTTATACGTGGAGAGGCTATTAAAAGAGCTTCAGATTTTAAAACACATCCGATCTCATATAGACCATTTATAAAAAGAGTCTTACCGCTGCTTACCAGATCACAAACAGCATCAGATATACCAATACTAGGAGCTATTTCTACAGCCCCGCTAATAGTATGGATATCTGCTTTAATATACTGTTTATCTAAAAAATTTTTCAGAATATTAGGATAACTTGTAGCAATGCATCTATCAGCTAAATCCTCTAAAGTTTTATAATTAGAATTTTTTGATACGGCTATAGATAATCTACAATTCCCAAACCCAAGTTTTTCTTTAATATTTAATTTTATTCCCTTTTCTAAAAATACATTTCTCCCAACGATACCTAAATCTACAATATTATCTTCAAGGTATTTAGGGATATCATCATCACGTAAAAAAAATATTTCTAAAGGGAAATTTAAAGCAGTGCTTTTAAGTTTCTGATTTAAGTCCATATCAATTCCACACTCTTTAAGAAGAGTAATTGAATCCTCATGTAAACGGCCGGACTTTTGTAGAGCTATTCTAAGATGTTTCATAACGCATAATTAAAGATTACCTTAGATAAGGTCAAGCTTTAATTAAGATATTTTAAATTGATAAAAAAACTATATTTACAAATACCCATCGGTAACTTTTGATCAAAATAGGTATTGTTTACGATATATGTAACTTTGCTTTGTTACTAGCTTACGATAGCAAATCTATAAAATATTTTTTTAACAAGAATAACTCTTTTTTTAAGTCTGAAAGCTAGATTTTTTCTTTAGATATGCGTTTTATACATTTTGTTTTAGTTGAATATTTCAAAAAACCTATTGATATAAAATTGAGCTAAATAACTTAAAAATATTTAAGTTCATACTCTAAAGTATACATGTTACATTTTATATTATAACTCAACATTTTTATTAATATGAAAAATATTTTTTTATTGATAAAAAAAAAATAGCAAATATTTTTCATCATGACTAGAGTAGGTAAGAAGAGGGGAAGTTAATTAGCTAAAGCGTTTTTAATATCGCGAAAAATAAAATTTTAAGATTATTTTAATAATATTGAATGTAGGATAGAAAAAAAAAGTGTTGAGAGGCAGTTATTTTTTTTATTTTAATAAATTAACATTTTTATATTTTTTAACATTTTAGCAGTTAAATCATAGGGTATTTTAGTTCTTTTTATCTTTAAAATATTATCAATAACCCTTAATTTACAAGATTTTATGGAAAAAAAGAAAGAATCCTTTTTATGGAAAACTATATATAATTAAGTGATATCATTTATCTTCTTTGTATTTTATAATATATATTCTTTTTAAAAAAAATACTCTCTACAAAAAAGAGAGTTACAATTTTAATATTGCCTATATCATAAAATGATAAATGATATTCTTTTTATTTTTTGAAATTGATTTATTTCATCTAAATTGCCAATAGACTCTACTATAAACGTCTCTAATAACTATAGATGATTTATCCATTAAGTTTTTTAATAAAAACGTTTTTATATTGTAGATATATATAATGATAGAGAAAAAATGGACTCAATACAAGAAGGTGATACTAATTGGGTTAATCATTAATTTACAAAAAGATGAAAAATCACAAGATTCCCTCGATGAGCTGGAACTTCTTGCACAAACAGCACAGGCAAAAGTTTATGCTAGATTCACTCAAAGACTTAATTGTCCAGATACAAAAACTTTTATAGGTACTGGTAAGCTAAAAGAAGTTGCATTTTACGTAAAACAGTATTCAATAGATACTATCATTTTTAATGATGAACTTTCTCCATTACAATTGAAGAATCTAGAACGATTTCTTGATATAAGGATCATAGATCGTACTCAATTGATTCTCGATATTTTTGCTCAACGTGCAAGAACTTCTTATGCCCGGACACAAGTAGAACTAGCTCAATATAAGTATCTTTTGTCGCGTCTAACTCGTATGTGGACTCACCTTGAACGTCAGAGAGGGGGTATTGGGTTGCGTGGTCCGGGAGAGACCGAAATAGAAACGGATCGTCGCATGGTCCGTCAACGCATTGGGTTACTTCGTAAAAAACTATCAAATATTGATAAGCAAATGACTATTCAACGTAACCACCGTAATAAACTTGTACGAGTAGGCATTATAGGTTATACTAATGTTGGTAAATCTACTTTAATGAATAGTCTAAGTAAATCAAATGTTTTCACTGAAAATAAGCTTTTTGCTACTTTAGATACTACTGTTCGAAAAGTAGTTATCAAAAATATACCTTTTTTATTGTCCGATACAGTAGGTTTTATAAGGAAATTACCTACTTTGCTTATTGAGTCTTTTAAATCCACCTTAGATGAGGTTAGAGAGTCAGATATTTTACTTCATGTTGTAGATATATCTCATCATAGTTTTGAAGATCATATACAGTCAGTTAATGATACTCTTTCTGAGATTAAAGCTATCGGTAAACCTACAATTATTATTTTTAATAAAATAGATCACTATTATCTTACAAAAAAGACTGATTATGATATAGAAGATAAAACCAAAGAACCCGTTCCTTTTAATGAAGTGAGAAATTTTTTTTTGACAAAAAATATAGAGAATGCTATTTTCGTTTCAGCTCGTACAGGGCAGGGGATGATAGAGTTAAAGAAATTGCTCTATCAAAAGATAAAAGAATTACATATTCGACGTTTCCCTTATAATAATTTTATATATCCCATATATGATGAGGAAGAATATCAATCAAATCTCCCCCCTATTTAATCCTATTAATTCCAATTTTTGGAATCTCATCGTATTATATAATGATTTTTCTATATTGCTAATAGAAAGTAATTTTTTAATTCACTATAAGGTTAGGTGAATTGAAAAATAGTTCGTGGGTTCGTACTTTCGTTTTATAGACTAATTCTAAAAAATAGAAAATACTTTATAATAGAAAATTAATCCTTTGTTAAATGAATAAGAAAATTACTTTGAATGCTAAATTACAATTGTTTTCACTGTAATCAAGAAACTTTAGATAATCTACGAATCTTTGATAAGGTGTTTTGTTGTCAGGGATGTAAAACTGTCTACGAGATCTTATGTGAAAACGGCCTAGAAAAATTTTATGAACTTAATCATTCTCCAGGTGTTGCCCCTCATAAAAAAAATAGGCATCAATTTGATTTTCTTGATACAAAACACATTAGAGAAAAATTGGTTGATTTTGATGATGATCAAATTACCTCAGTATCCTTTTTCATACCTTCTATACATTGTAGCTCTTGTGTATGGTTATTAGAAAATCTACATAAAATACAAACTTCTATAGTTTGCTCAACAGTCAATTTTACTGCTAGAACTTTATCTGTGGTTTTTAAAAAAAAAGATTATACACTAAGTAGATTAGCCTATTTTATTAATTGTATGGGCTATAAACCGGTATTTAATCTAGAAAATATAGAAAAAAAAATATATAATGATAGAAATTTACTTTATAAAATAGCCATTGCTTTTTTTAGTTTTGCTAATAGCATGTTACTAGCTTTCCCTGAATATTTAAGTGATCATGATGATATTTGGCTAAGAAACAATCAATATTTTTTTCGCTTACTTATGATGTTCCTTTCTCTTCCGGTAATGTTTTACTCAGCTATAGATTTTTTTCGTTCAGCCTATAATGCTTTACTAAAAAAAAAATTACATATTGATGTGCCCATTGCTTTAGGCATGCTAGTCCTTTTTTTACGAAGTTCTTATGAAGTACTCCTAGATTTAGGAGCAGGTTATTTTGATAGTTTTTCCGGGTTAGTATTTTTTATGTTACTCGGACGAGCTTTCCAAATTAGGACTTATCGTTCTTTAGCTTTTGATAATGATTATAAATCATTTTATCCTATTGCTGTCACACGTATTAGGAATCAAAAAGAGGAAAATATTTTGTTATCTGATCTTCACAAAGGTGATCGTATTATTATACGTAATGAAGAAATAATTCCAGCTGATGTTATACTTATAAATGGTGAAGCATTTATTGATAATAGTCTTATTACTGGAGAATCATATTTGAAGTTATATAAAATAGGAAGCCGAATCTATGCAGGTGGATGTCAGCGAGGAGAAAGATTAGAAGTAGAAGTGATTAAGGAAGTTAATCAAAGTCGTCTGATCCAATTATGGAGTCATAAGGCTTTTAAAAAACCAAAAACGTACTTTGATACTCTAATTAATAGATGGAGTTATTACTTTACGTTAATTATAATAGTTCTTGCTGTTTTTGCAGGTTGTTATTGGTATTATTTTGATGAGGAGCACATTTTTCAAGTAGTCTGTGCAGTTTTAATTGTAGCTTGTCCTTGTGCATTAGCATTGTCTACACCTTTCACATTAGGGTATCTAATGCGAATCTTATCCCAAGATGGCTTTTATGTTAAAGATATTTCTACAATAGAACGTATAAGCAAAGTTGACGCATTAGTCTTTGATAAGACTGGAACTCTAACAGAGAGTGAAGCTGCGAAAATTGACTATAATGGGATTCCCTTAAATGAAATCCAACGTTCAGCTTTTGCTGCTTTATTTAGAAATTCTAGACATCCTCTTAGTTGTTCTTTATACTATCATCTAAAAAATGAATCATCTGTACGAAAAATTAACAATTTTCAGGAATTTCCTGCAAAAGGGTTACAAGCTTATGTAGATAACCTTTTAATAAAGGCAGGATCAGCTGATTATGTCGGATATATACAAAAAGAGATAATAGAAAATCGTACTCAAGTATTTATTTCTATAGAAAATCGTGTTTTAGGGTGTTTTATATTTTATCATCGTTACCGGCCAGGATTAAAAAATATTTTTAAATCTCTGATTTATGATTATCGGTTGTCTCTCCTTTCAGGAGATAATAATACTGAAAAACCTTTCTTAAAATCACTCTTAACTATAGATATCGAAATGTTATTTTGGAGGGACCCACAACAAAAGCTCGATTATATTAATCAATTACAGAAAAAAAATTATAGTGTAATGATGTTTGGAGATGGGCTAAATGATTCTGGCGCTCTTAAACAGAGCGATGTAGGCGTATCTTTATTTGAGAGCGTAAATAATTTCTCGCCTAATTGTGATGTGCTTATGAAAGCAACTAAATTTTATAAAATTCCTTATTTTTTAAAACTCTCTAAAATGGGTATTCGATTAGTCAAGATTTCTTTTTTAATTAGTTTATTATATAATATCATAGGTCTAACTTTTGCTGTAAGTGGTCATCTTAACCCAGTAATAGCAGCATTACTAATGCCTATTAGTTCAATATCTGTAATATTATTTTCTACCTCTTTTACTTGGATAGGAGCCTGGTGGTTAAGACGAAAAGTAAATTGGGATAAATATAAATATAAATAAAAGCCTAAATTTATTTACATTCTTTCATAATAATTAAATAAAGATTTTCAAACCTTATCTTTGTAATAATATGGATATATTGCTCTTGATGATATTAGCAAGCGTTTCTTTAGGAGTAGTTTTTTTGATTATATTCATAATCAATGTCAAAAATGGACAGTTTGATGAAGATGAATCTCCAGCTATAAGGATTCTTATAGATGACTAATTTTGTGAAAAAGAAAAAAAACTAAATTTTATAGTATACAAAAATGTATGTTCAAAAATTTTATTACGATAATCAAATCGTAAGAGCTTTTTTATATGCCACTATTTTTTGGGCGCTTGCTGGCTTTACGGGAGGGTTGGTTGTTGCTTTAATGCTTTTTTATCCCGAATTGCCGGAATTTCTCCTCGGAGAACATCTTAAAGATTCATTTGGTATGCTCGGCTATGGCCGTTGGCGAATGCTACATACTAATACGGTTATTTTCGCTTTTGTTGGCAATGTCATTTTCACCGGTTCTTACTATTCATTGCAGAGATTGCTTAAAACACGCATGTTTAGCGATATGCTTAGCTGGGTGCATTTCTGGGGATGGCAGCTCATTATTGTGTTTACCTGGATTACATATATTCTAGGAATAAATACGAGTAAGGAGTATGCTGAACATGAATGGCCTATAGATATTCTTATTGCAGTAGTTTGGATCCTTTACGGGATAAATATGATTGGAACTCTTTTTATAAGAAGAGTTAAGCATATGTATGTAGCGATATGGTTTTTCATAGGCACATGGGTAGCTGTTGCTATGTTGCATATTTTTAATAATCTTGCTATTCCCATAGCGTTAAATTCTCTAAAAAGTTATTCAATATATGCAGGAGTACAAGATGCCTTGGTCCAATGGTGGTATGGCCATAACGCTGTAGCTTTCGTATTGACTACCCCTATACTAGGGTTGATGTATTATTACATACCTAAGGCATCGGGACGTCCTGTTTTTTCTTATAAACTTTCAATAATACATTTCTGGTCACTTATATTTATTTATATATGGGCTGGACCTCACCATTTAATGTATACTTCTCTTCCAGGCTGGGCTCAGATGCTCGGAACGATTTTTTCTATTATGCTTATCGCCCCTTCATGGGGGGGTATGCTTAATGGATTACTTACCCTTAGAGGGGCTTGGGATAAGGTACGAGAGGATCCCATATTGAAATTTTTCGTTGTCGCAATCACCTGCTATGGCATGTCTACTTTTGAAGGCCCTATGCTGGCTACGAAGACTTTAAATTCTATTGGGCATTTTACTGACTGGATTATTGCTCATGTACATATTGGAACTCTTGGATGGAATGGATTTATGGCTTTTGGGGTTATTTATTGGTTAGTTAAGCGTCTTTGGAATACAAAACTCTATTCAACTGCATTAGCTAATATTCATTTTTGGTTTGGGATTTTAGGTATTATTTTTTATGTGATTCCTCTTTATTGGGGAGCTATAGTTCAGGCTGAAATGTGGAAAGAATTTAACCCTGATGGGACCTTAATGAATAAAAATTTTTTAGATACGGTAACTACTTTAGCTCCTTTTTATAAAATGCGTTTTATAGGTGGAAGTTTTTATCTGATAGGCACTTTTATAATGGTATATAACCTTTACCGCACAATTAGAATAGGACATTTCATAGCTAATGAACCTGCTGAAGCTATAAATTTGATGAATAGTTTTAAAAAGAAAAATGATAGCGGAAAATCTCACGAGTGGTTAGAGCGAAAACCTATACAGTTTACTATTCTATCTTTACTTGTAGTAGGGATAGGGAGTGCAGTTGAGATTATTCCTACACTCATAATTAAGTCTAATATTCCTACAATAACTAGTGTAAAACCCTATAGTGCTTTAGAACTCGAGGGGAGAGATATTTATATCCGTGAAGGTTGTAATGCTTGTCATTCGCAAATGATACGTCCTTTTAGAGACGAAGTAGTACGTTATGGAGAGTATTCTAAGGCAGGTGAATTTGTTTATGATCATCCTTTCCTTTGGGGGTCTAAACGTACAGGACCTGATTTAGCTCGCCAGGGAAGGAAAAATCCTAGTTCATGGCATTTTAAACATATGTATGATCCACGTTCTACTTCTCCAGGTTCCATTATGCCTAGATACTCTTGGCTGATCTACCGTCGATTAAATACTGAGGCTACATTAGCAAAAATGCTCACTATGGTAAAATTGGGAGTGCCTTATACAGCTGAGGATATTGATCATGCCTATAAAGATATGAATGCACAGGCCTCTAAAATAGTTGCGAGTATTTATAGCGAATCTCCCGATATTAAGGAACAAATCATTGCTCAGGAAAATCTTGAAGGAAAAAATTTTATCCCCCTTGAAAAGAGGGAAATCATAGCGCTTATTGCTTATTTGCAACGTATAGGTATAGATATTAAAGCTTCAAAAGTAAAAAATCCTTAGAACTGATAAATAAGAATATGATTGGATTTTTTAAAAAATATCTTAGTCAAGTCCCTTATGCTGATTTATTTCAATCACTAGTCTTGGTTATTTTATTTCTTATTTTTCTTTTTACAGTATTTTTTATTTGTCGAAAACCTGAAAAATACTACAATGAGATTAAAGATCTTCCTTTGAAAGGAGATGAAAAATAATCCTTATGAAACCTAGAGTTCCTGCTTTTATAACTATCCCTTTTGCTATTTTCGTTATAGCTTTTGTGCTTTATGTATTCTCTGGGGAGAATATAGTTCATTTTATTCCTTTGTCAATTATTTTTATCTCTTTAATTTTGCTATTGATATTAGAAGCAATCAATAAGTTAATTTATCATCAAAAGCTTAAATTTCTTCCTGAAGAAAAACGTAATAAACTTATTAAGCAAAATCAACAAAATTATTTTCTTAGACTCTACAAAAGTGGGTTCCTAGAGACTAAAGAACAAGAAGAAGATGTTATAGTTATAGATCATGGATTCGATGGGATTTTAGAGCTTGACAATAGATTGCCTTCTTGGTGGGTTAATTTATTTTATTTGACCATTATGGTTGCTATTGTTTATTTTTTCGCTTACTTATTCACTTATTTTGCACATCCTGAAAAAGAATATCAATTAGCTTATGATAAACAAATATCTGAGATACAAGCATATGAAAAATCCCGCCCTCAAGTGACTCTTGAAACAGCTCGCTTTGATGAAAATCTTATCGAACAAGGAAAGATACTGTTTAATGAAAACTGTGCTACTTGCCATGGAATCAATGCAAGGGGGAACATAGGGCCTAATCTTACTGATGACTACTGGATTAACAAAGAGGAAAAAAATTTATTTAAGAATATCTTTCATATAATATGGTATGGAAGTAAAAATAATCCCACAATGCGATCTTTTGGAGTATTAGGGGAGATCAAAGGAAATGACATACAAAAAATAGCCAGTTATATCTATTCTATCAATAGAAGCACTCAAAAACCGCCTAACAGTAAAGTCTCTGAAGGTAAAAAAGTAATCTGGTAAAATGCCAGGATAAATTCAAATGATTGAAAACAATTTATAGTTCCGAAAACTATACTATCTACGCTATAATCGTTTTTTAAAAAAATCTTAATATACATAATATCATTAATTTTAATAAAATCTTGATAATTATCTATAAAGTATTAAAAAAAATCATATAAAATCTTAATATAATGATTCAAAGTAAAGATTTTCGTGATCATATTAATACTATGGATCAAAGAGGCTTTCGTAAGTGGCTATATCCCCGAAAACCTAGGGGAAGGTACTATCGTAGGCGTACTGTTCTTAGTTGGGTTCTAATGTTATTTTTTTTCTCAGCACCTTTTATTAGGATACAAGGAGATCCTTTTATAAAATTAGATGTATTTAACAGAGAATTTTTCATTTTTTCATTTCATTTTTATCCGCAGGATTTCCCCCTTTTTGCCTTATTTACCATTATCACTATAGTATTTATAATCCTTTTTACAATAATATATGGTAGAATTTTTTGTGGTTGGTTATGTCCTCAAACCATTTTTTTAGAAATGCTTTTTCGGAAGATAGAGTATGCTATAGAAGGTGATAAAGGCGCGCAAGAGCGTTTAAATCGACAAAAGTGGAATAAGGTAAAAGTTAGAAAAAAACTCTTAAAATGGTTAATTTTTTCATTTCTTTCCTTATTTATGTCGTATGTATTAATTACTTATTTTCTAGGTTCCGATATGCTTTTTAAGGTTATAAAAGAAGGCCCATTAAAGAATTCAGGGGTATTCCTAGTGATTTTTATTAATGCATGCTTTATTTATTTCGTATATAGCTGGTTTAGAGAACAAGCTTGTACTTTGGTTTGTCCTTATGGACGTCTTCAAGGCGTTCTGATTGATAAATATACCATGGTAGTAGCCTATGATTATAAAAGAGGAGAAGGCATTGCTGGTCGTGCTAAGTTTAAAAAAGGAGAAAATCGTCAAGACCTAGGTAAAGGAGATTGTATTGACTGTAATCAATGTGTAGTTGTATGTCCTACAGGTATAGATATACGTAACGGTACGCAACTTGAATGCGTTAATTGTACTGCTTGCATGGACTCTTGTGATGAAGTTATGGATAAGATTGGTAAACCTCGTAAGCTTATACGTTATGCCTCGTCATATAACATTTCCACTCGTAAAAGCTTTCGATTTACATTTAATTTATTTGCTTATACGGCTGTTTTAATAGCACTTTTAAGTATACTTATTACACTTTTAGCTTTTAGGCCTCCGATAAAAGCTAAAATTTTACGTGTTCCTGGATCAGAGTATAGTATTCAAGGAGATAAGATTATAAATTTTTATGAATATACTATTATAAATAATAGTTCAAAAACTGTTAATTTACATTTTAAAATTCTTTTTTATAAGGGTGTAATATATTTGTTTTATGAGCAAAAAAGCATAAAATTACGAAAAGGAGACAACTATCATGGAAAGTTTAAAATCATACTCCCCAAAAAGGAAATTCATCAGACTAAAACAAATCTACGTATAGGGATATATGATCAGAGAGGATATCTTATAGAAGTTTATAATACGGTTTTTCTTGGACCATTTAAATTTTAAAATTATGAAAATACGATTTCGTTGGGAAGTTATTCTTACCACTGCGTTAGTGTTTTTTATAGGTTTTATACTCTATATAGCTTTCGTTCGTCTAGATGTAACTAGCCAGTTGGTTTCTGAACATTATTATGAAGAAGGAATGAGATACCAGGATATTATTAATGAACGAAATAATGCGGATGCTTTATCTGAAAAAGTATATATCGAAGTTTTATCTAAGGGTATAAAAATTCACTTTCCTAAAGTTTTTAGATCTTATAATACTAAAGGAAATTTAAATCTATTGCGCCCTTCTAACAAACTTTGGGATGTTAATATGATTCTTAATATAGATCCCCAAGGGGAATATCTTATTTCTGAGAAAGTACTTAAGATAGGTGAGTATGTTCTCCTTATAAGATGGGATTCTGGAATAAAAAAATACTTTATACAGCAGCCTATAATATGGAAACATTAGTTATTAGCGCAGCATTTATTTTAGGTGTAACTGGTAGTTTGCACTGTTTTGGCATGTGCGGCCCTATCGCCTTTGCTTTAGCTATAGACCGTAAGCAAAAATCAAAAATGTTCTTTCAGAATCTTTCATATCAATTAGGACGTATTTTTTCTTATACCCTCCTAGGGTTGGTTTTCGGTGCAGTTGGTTATGGTTTTTCTCTGGCTAGATTTCAAAAATTACTTTCAGTAATTTTAGGTATGACCATCATGATTTCCGTATTCATATCCGATAATTTTTTTACCAAAATCTATCATCTTAATTCTTATAGACGATTATTAAGTAAACTTCGTTTAGTATTAGGTTTTTTTATAAAGAAAAAAACTTTCTTGGGTCTTTTTATTACAGGCATTCTTAATGGGATTTTACCTTGTGGTTTAATTTATATCGCTCTTGCTAATGCTATAACTAACGGTAAAATATTTTATGGAGGAGTCTTTATGTTGTTTTTCGGTTTGGGTACATTACCTTTGATGTTTACTACAGTTATTTTAGGAAATTTTATCGGGATTCAGTTTAAGAAAAGAATATCAAAGTTCATGCTTATTATAGTATTTTTTGTAGGTACTTTAATATTACTGAGAGGTCTTCAGCTGGATATACCTTATATTTCCCCATCAAAAAACACCTTATATCTGCATAAAATACCCCCATTGAATGGGGAGGCATGTCATTATCAAAAACACGTTGTTAAATAATAATTATTATGAACAAAGCTGATCAGATTGCACAAGAAGCACTGGAATACCATAGTCGTTTCCCCGCGGGGAAAATTAGAATAGCTCCTAGCAAAAATTACAGCACTCAAAGAGATCTATCTTTAGCATACTCTCCAGGAGTAGCAGCCCCTTGTATGGAAATTTATAAAGATAATCAAAAAGTATATGAGTATACCTCTAAAGGTAATCTTGTAGCTGTCATCACAAACGGTACAGCAGTGCTAGGACTTGGAGATATAGGTGCTCTAGCATCAAAACCAGTGATGGAAGGTAAAGGGTTGCTATTCAAAATATTTTCCGGTATCGATGTATTTGATATTGAGATTTCAGAGTCTGATCCTGAAAAGTTTATTCAGGCAGTTAAAGCTATATCTCCTAGCTTTGGAGGTATTAATCTAGAAGATATTAAAGCTCCAGAGGCCTTTGAAATAGAACGTCGTCTTAAAGCCGAATTAAATATTCCGGTGATGCATGATGATCAGCATGGAACAGCTATTATTTCAGGTGCTGCGCTTATTAATGCATTAGAACTCGTAGGGAAAAAAACAGAAGAAATTAAGGTAGTAGTTAATGGCGCCGGAGCAGCAGCAATTTCTTGTACACGTATATATAAGCAATTAGGGGTTAAATCAGAAAATATCCTTATGTGTGATAGTAAAGGTGTTATTCGTATAGAGAGAAAAGATCTCAATAAAGAAAAGCAGGAATTTGCTGTTGATACTTCTATTGAATCTTTATCTGAAGCTCTTAAAGGGGCAGATGTATTTATAGGTCTTTCGATAGCAAATGTATTAAGTGAGAAAATGCTTTTAACTATGGCTAAAGATCCTATTGTATTTGCAATGGCTAATCCGGATCCTGAAATTCCTTACGAATTAGCCATAAAAATACGTCCTGATGCTATTGTAGCTACCGGGCGTAGTGATTATCCCAATCAGGTAAACAATGTATTAGGATTCCCTTATATATTTCGTGGAGCTCTAGATGTTCAAGCAACTACCATCAATGAAGAAATGAAATTAGCAGCTGTTTTAGCACTTGCTGATTTAGCAAAAGCTCATGTGCCTCAACAAGTAAACATTGCATATAACCAAAAAGATATTTCTTTTGGTCGTGAATATATAATACCGAAACCTTTCGATAATCGTCTGATTACACATATCGCCCCTGCCGTAGCTAAGGCTGCAATAGAATCAGGAGTAGCACGTAAAGAAATCACTAATTGGGATCTTTATAAGGAACATCTTCTCGATAGAATGGATAATACAGATAGCAAAATACTTCGAATGGTCCAAAATCGTGCCCGTTCTTATGCAAGGAGCATAGTTTTTTGCAATGGAGAGGAATATAGTGTGATTAAAGCAGCTCAAATCCTTAAACAGGAAGGTATTGCCCATCCTATACTTTTAGGGAAAAAAAATCGTATAATTCAGTTGATGAAAAATTATAATATGGACGAAGAGTTATGTATTATTGATCTTGAAAAACATCATAATAGAGAAAAAATAGAACGTTACGCTGATATTTTCTGGGAGAAAAAACAACGTAAAAGCATTACGCTTTATGATGCACGTAAACTTATGCAAACTCGCGATTATTTCGGCGCAATGATGGTAGATCAAAACGAAGCAGAAGTAGTGATAACAGGTTATTCAAGAAGTTTTTTCCTTAGTCTTAGGCCTATATTACAGGTTATAGGAAAATCCGAAAATACTCATAAAGTAGCTGGTATGATGATTTTACTTACTAAGTGCGGTCCTCTTTTTTTAGCAGATACTGCTATAATTCCTAATCCCAGTTCTAAAGATTTAGTTCATATAGCTCTTATGGCATCAAAAATGGTTAGGGCTTTTGATATAGAGCCAAATATAGCTATGTTATCTTTTCAGAATTTTTCTTGTTCTTCAAAGACTTCTAGAAAAGTGACCCGAGCTGTAAATTATCTGCATGAAAATTATCCAGATTTATCTGTAGATGGAGGGATACAGCCTGATTTTGCTTTAAATGAGTTACTAACTTTAGAAAAGTTTCCCTTTTCTAAACTGTCGGGTAAACGCGTAAACGTATTTATTTTCCCAAATTTAGACTCCGGGAATATTACTTATAAATTTATACGTGGTTTAGGAAATATACAGATGATTGGTCCATTAATGTTAGGAATGCGGAAACCAGCACACGTAATGCAGATGCAATCTAGTGTTGAAGAAATTGTACATCTAGCCTCTTTTTCAACTATGAATGTACAACTTATATAGAAAAACTATTTTATATGATTAGATATAAGTTTAATAAATCTTTTAACCCTTATTTTTTTATACAAAATATATTACAATAATAAGATGTTATACTAAAGAAATATGCATATAGCTTATTCTTATGTTAAGAATAAGCTATAAAAGTTTTTATATGTTTAGAGATATAAAATAAATCTATATTCTTAAAAGGATAGTTCCTAAGTCAACGATATACGAAAATATATTAAATACACAGTCTTAATATCTTAAGACATATAAACAAAACTATATAGAATACTATATTTTCTATATAGAAAATATAGTAAAACTTTATTTGTATTAAGCTTTTAGTAGATAGGGAAGCTAAAATATATAGTAGCATAATCAATGTAATATCCTTAAAAAAGGATCCCGCGTTATAAATTATCTAATCAAGAGAGGTATGATTAAAAACAACTATTTTATTACACTTAATCTTAAGTTTTTTCACTTAACACATGTGTATATTACATCTTAAGCCTTCCCCCTTATTGAGGGGGGATAGATTATCTTTTCTTATAGTTCTATTTTAATATAAAATATTTAAAAATAAATATTCTATTAAACTTCTTTAAGAAATTTAAGTAATTCTTTTCCAGAGAAAATAGCCACGGAAGGCTAAGCAAGTAAATATAGCAAATTGTATGCCAGTTATAGGTAATCCCTTTATAAAATAAAGGGGGACTGAAATACTATCACCTATAATCCAAAACAGCCAATTTTCAACCTTTTTTAAGGATAGCTGATACATACCTGCAAAAAACATTGGGGTTATAAAAATATCCATCCAGACATAGTTATAATTCATTTTACCAATGAAATAATAAATACCTGCTGTAAATAAGAAAGTAATAATCCAAAGAAGCGCAGTTTGACAGAGATCTTTTCGATTGGAAAAAGTTATGCAAATATTTTTATTAAGTCGATTTTTAGTGCTCCATTTATACCATCCATAAAGATTCATTAAGGTATAATAAATATTAATAATAAATTCTCCATAAAGAGAGTATATAAAAGTAATATATATGTATATACTTGAGCTTATAATGCCGGCTGGGTAAACCCCTATATGGACTTTTTGTGCTAAAATTACACTTATAATCCCCAATAATACAGCTATTATTTCCAGGACTATATTAATAAAATCAGATCCTTTATAAGGTTCTATAAAAAAATTAATAAAATCATTCATAATCTATAGTACATATACCAGACAAAAATCATTTATTTTTGTATAAAAAGCTTTATATTCAGTAACTTTAGCCCCATCTAAGGTATAGCAACGAATATATTCATCTTCTAATGAAAAAGGCATTACTCGATAATTTCTAGAAATATGACTTAGATTCCCTCCATTTATTTTGTAAAGACTTTCTTTAATCCCCCAAATGATATGTAAGTAATCTTTTATCTGATGCTTTTTAATAAAGTAAGCTTCTGAAAAGTGTAAAAATTTTTTGCTTATGTATAAAATTTTTTTTCCCGTTTCTTTTTCTAAATCTATACCTATTGCTTTTTTGCTTAATGCAACTACACCTCTCTCATAAGAATGACTCATAGATATATAAGGCCCTTTAGCTAAAAAGGGCTTCCCTTTACTATCATAAAAAACATCAGAATATTCACCAAGAGCTCTAAAAGCGCAATAAACAGCTAAAAATTCCAGTTGACGTTTAGGGGATCGATTCTCATATATTACCTTATTTCTCAAGCTCAACGGATATCTTGAAAAGATATCCTCGGGATTTTCATTAAAGTGCCATATAGCAATTTTTAGATGGTGGTTATTTATAATAGTTCTTATTAAGGGCATCCCTTTGATAGATAATCTTGACTTTTATAGGAAAGTAAATGTATTTAAATTTTCCTAAAATAGGAAAGTAAAAGTTTAATCCTTAATAGAAATATATTTTTTCAGGGCGTTATAAATAGATTCTTTTTCATGACCTTTTCTTAATAAAAACTGATAAACTTTTTGATATCTTATAAAAAGATTTTTCCCGTTAACAATATGGATTTTTTTTTTAATAAATTATTAAGAGCATTATTAAACGCTTTATTCCCTATTGTTTGAATTTCATTCTGAATGACTCTTTCCTCTACGCCTTTTAAACGTAGTTCCTGAATGATTTTTTTTCGACCCCATTGTCTATATAATAGTTTACCTTGAATAAATAATTTTGTAAAACGTTCTTCATTGAGTAAGTTATTTTTAATTAAATAATTTATAATTTCTTTTTTTTGAATTTCCTTTAATTCATAATTGTTTAATTTTTTATTAATATCCCAGTGACATCTTTCTTGATAATTACAGTAACGTACTAGATTTTTTTTAATATTTTCCAATTGTAGGATTTTTTTATAAAATATCATTTTATAGAAGAGGTGGAATAAAAAATATTTTTTTATTGTTCATATTAATGGAATTGATTTTATTAAAGTTTCTAGATTAGAATAGAAACATGTTATCTAACATATATATTATATGTCTGTTCACTTTTACGGTACAGTAATTTACTACATTAGTAGTAATAGTAATGTTTATAAAACATAAATTTAACCCAATTTCCTCCTTAAGATTAAGGCTATTTTCTCCTTTTATAGATATAAAATTTTATTAAAAAATTATGGATTATATGCTTAAAATAACGTAATTAAAAGGATTCATATAATTTATAATATAAAGACTTAAGAATTCATAAATCCACAGATAAATTTTAGGTAATTTTTTTTTTTGTTTATATCCCTCTTACTAAAATCTAATTATAATACCAAATATCTTAGTTGTTAAGATATTTATCTTTTCGACAATTAAAAAAGAAATATTAAGGATTAAATAATGCTCCAATTTTAGCATTCTACAAAATAATTTTTTGGCGTTCTTCATAAGCTAAGACTGCATCGATAAGTATACGACCACTATGTTCGTCAACCACTACTTTTTTTCGCTGAGCTATATCAAGACATTTTTGTGGAGGAATAGTAAAAAAAGATCCACTTGAGGCGCCTCTTTCTACTGGTACAACAGCAAGACCATTCTTTGCTCTAGATCTAATACGTTTATATAAATGTAATAAACGAGGATCTATATTCTTTGAAAGAATAAGAGATCTTTCTAGTAAATTACTATGTTGTCGTTTATGATCTTGTAAAATATGATCAAACTCTTTTCGTTTTTGACAAATATGCTTTTGTTTTTCTTTATAAAGAAAATCTAACTCTTTTATAAGTTCCTTTTTCTGATTAATAATAAGCTGAAACTCTTTTACTCTTTTATTAGCAAGCTCTATTTCAAGCTCTTGATATTCAATCTCTTTATTAAGATATCCAAGCTCTCGATTATTACGCACTTTATCTTGCTGAGTATGATATTTTTTAATAAGAGTTTCAGCATTTTTTATAATATCTTTTTTCTCTTGAATATTTTTTTCAAAAACCTCTATTTCTTGTTGAATTTCACAATTTTTAGATTGCGCGTTAGTTATCTCATTATCAAGCTGTTGTATCTCTATAGGTAGATTATCTATAAGTAGATTTATCTCATCTATACGAGAATCTATGAGTTGCAAATCATATAAGGCTCTAAGCTTTTCTTCTACATTTGTCTCGTGTAATTTAATAGACATATCCATTAATAAAAGTAATGTACCGGATTGGTACGCATATTTGATCGCAAAACAACAAATTTAGGAAATTTTTTTCTTAAAACATCTACAAGCAAATCTTTGGTGAACTGTTCAGATTCATAATGACCTATATCAAGAATAAAAATCTGATTATTAGCTTCAAAGAATTGATGATATTTAAAATCAGATGATATAAACGCATCTGCCCCTTTTTCCTTAGCCAAGGATAACGCAAAACTTCCTGATCCTCCTAATACAGCAATATTTTCTATAGGACGATTTAAAAAAGGAGAGTGCCGTATACAAGAGACACTCATGCGTTCTTTAACAAAACTTAAAAACATTTTTTCACTCAAAGGTTTAGATAAACGTCCTATTTTCCCAACTCCTATATCGCAATGATATAGATTATTACTTAACTCAAAAATCTCATAGGCTATTTCTTCATAGGGATGATTCACTAATAAAGATTTAATCACAGAGGATTCAAGATGAATCGGAAAAACTACATTTATGGAAACTTCTTTTTGGTGATGAAGTATCCCTCTTTTTCCATAAACGGGTAAGGATTGTTCGTTCCCCATAAAAGTGCCCCATCCGCTTACATTATAACTGCAACATTCGTAATTTCCTATACTACCTGCACCTGCTTTAAATAACTTTTCTCTTAACTCATCAGCACGTTCTTCAGGGACATAAGTGGTAAGTTTTTTAAGAACTCCCTTACGAGGTATAAGCACTTGAGAATCCACTAAATCTAACCGCTGACAAATATAATAATTTGTACCCTGAGGATGATTATCTAGATTAGTATGGATAACATAAATAGCAATTTCATATCTTAAAGCCATCATAACAGTACGCTCAGAAGAATTTATTAGCGTAAGTCGTTTTAACCCTTTAAAAATTACGGGATGAAAACTTACAATTAACCTACAACCCATTTCATAGGCCTCTTGTATCACAGATTCAGTAGTATCTAAAGTTACGAGAATTTTAGTGCTCGTCCAATTAGGATCACCTATCAGTAACCCTACATTATCAAAATCTTCAGCATATACTCTGGGCGCCCAAGAATCTATTATATTACAAATATCTCCAATTTTCACGAAAATTAAGGTTTTAAAAATTAAAATTAACTCTTATATAAACTATCCTAGTTTAACGAAAAGTTTATAATACTGCAGCAATTTTTTTTATATACCTATTAAAGAGAATAAAACCTCTCTATAAATCATATATATATATAAAAGTAATATATTAAATAATTTTCTAAAATTTTTAGAGATAAACATAACTGATATTTAAAGTCTACTCTTCTAGAGTAGAGAAAAAAATACGTAAAAATCTTATTAATCGGTAAATAATTTCTTTAAAACTTCATAAATTTGCTACTCTAGTCTATATCTTGATATATTCTATATGTTGTTTATATATGAGTGACTCTATAAAATATAATTTTTTATCGTCTGATAAGAACGAGATTATAGAAAAGCCCGTAATAAAAAAAAAACCTCATTGGATCCGCGTTAAGTTACCTATAGGAAATAATTATCAAAAACTACGTAATCTTGTAGACAATTATGAACTTAATACCATATGCCAAAGTGGGAATTGCCCTAATATAGGTGAATGTTGGACAAATGGGGTGGCAACTTTTATGATTTTGGGGAACATTTGCACAAGATCTTGTGGATTTTGCGCCGTAAAAACAGGACGTCCAGGAAAATTAAACTGGGAAGAGCCAGAAAAAGTAGCTCGCTCAATCAAACTAATGAAAATCAAACATGCTGTTATCACTTCTGTAGATCGAGATGACTTAAAAGATATGGGGGCTTTGTTTTGGAAAGAGACCATCCGTGCTATTAGACGTTTAAACCCTCAAACTACTATAGAAACACTTATACCGGATTTTAAAGGACAAATCCATCTTATCGATAAGATCCTTCAAGAACGACCTGAGGTAATTTCTCATAATGTAGAGACTGTGCGCCGGCTTAGTAGAAAAGTACGTGTTCAGGCAAAATATGACCGAAGTTTAGAAGTACTAAGATATATGAAAAAAAATGGTCAATCACGCATTAAAAGTGGTATTATGTTAGGTCTTGGAGAAAGAGAATTAGAAGTATTTGAAACTATGGAAGACCTTAAAAAGGTAGGAGTTGAAATTATTACTATAGGACAGTATCTTCAACCTACAAAAAAACACTTAAATGTAGAAGAGTTTATTACCCCTACACAGTTCAAAAAATACGAAAATGTTGGAATAAAAATGGGATTTCTATATGTAGAAAGTGGTCCTTTAGTACGTTCTTCCTATCATGCAGACCGTCACGTTAATTAGTTTTGTAATATCTAAAAAAGCATAAGAAATTTACAAAATTATATGATTAACTTTTATCTATTTCTATAGATCAATATCCAGCTTTACCATAATTACTATAAAATAGTATACTTTTAAAATGAGTTATTTTAAATATATGATGTGATATTTTATAACATTTTAAATGTTTTATTGCTTGTAGAATTGATAGTATTTAAATTAAGTGGAGACGATGGGGATCGAACCCACGACCTCTACAATGCCATTGTAGCGCTCTTGCCAACTGAGCTACGTCCCCTTAAGAAGGGGGAGTCTATATTTTTTAGTTTTTTATCTATGTAAATAGAGATATTATTTGTAAGAATATTTTTTGACTAGTTTATAATCTTATCTAAATCTTAATCCGCTAGATATTAAAATAGTATTATTTAATAATTATTTTAGGCAGGTTATTCCTATGTAATATATAGAAGCTTAGTGATAAGTTGCTAGTTAAAAATTTCATTTCATAATGTTTATTTTATATAAAAATCACCTATTTTTTTCTATAAATATAACCCTAATAAACTTCTTGTAAATTTGTTACAAAATAATAAATGGGACAAAAAGACATGCAAAAGGTTATTCAGGAGGTAGTTGAAGAATTTGCACTATTTGACGATTGGGAGGAGCGTTATGAATATCTTATAGAATTAGGTAGAAAACTCCCAAAAATGCCTAATAATTTGCGTATTCCAGATAATCTAATCCGAGGATGCCAAGCTAAAGTATGGCTTTATGCCTATAATAAAGAAAACAAAATTTTTTTTCAAGGTGACAGTGATGCTATTATTCCTAGAGGTATTATAGCTTTAATGTTACGGATCTATTCAGATCGATCTCCCGATCAAATTATTCATTCAGATTCTGAATTCTTGTCGAAGATTGGATTTAATTTATTCCTTTCTCCTATTCGCGCTAGCGGTATGGAAGATATTTTTAAACAAATTAAACAATACGCTTTAGCTTTAAAAGCGCAGTAATATATAAAAAATTTCTATTAGAAGATAGAAAATAAACAAGATCCTTACTCCTATAAAGATAAATCGTTTATATTTTAAATCCATTATAGATTTAAAATGATATTTATATATCATATAAAGTAAATATCTAAATTTAAACGGAAGAGGTATTCTTTATGAAAGTATTTTTTTTTGGGCACTTTGTCTTAAAGTGAGTTCAGCACTCAAACGTGCTCTTTTTTTTAAGAGTCTAACCCAATTATGGATATCCCCATAAAAAATAGATTTTATTTTAGCTATCGAAAAACTATCGCAGTTGGCTAAAAAATCAGCATGTTCTTTTAATATCTCAGATAAATCTTTTTCTGGATGGATAACATGGTCTACAAGACCTGTATTTTCACACCATATTGCCCCTTGCCATTTTTTAGGATGAAACGCAAGTTTCATATAATGAGCTTTCCCAATGCGATTAACAATTACAGGTTCGATTACTAAAGGCGCTAACCCTATTGAGAGCTCACTTAATCTAACTAAGATAGAAGAATTTCCGATAACACAATCACAAGCGGCTAATAATCCAACAGCCCCTGCAATGGCTTTTCCAGAGAACCCAGCTAAAATGGGTTTCTGAGATCTAATCATACTAATGAATAAATGAGAAAAATTCATAAAAAAAGCTATACCCTCTTCTAGATTCGAGATACGAGTGAGTTCATCGAGGGAAGCCCCTGAAGAAAAAATATCTGAGCTAGCACTTTGCAATACTATTGTTTGTATACATTCCTGTTCGCTTGCTTGATCAATAGCTTTTTTAAGATTTATCAGCTGTTCAGAGGAAAAGGCGTTTGCTTTAGGGTGAAAAAATTTAATCCAAGCTATACCTTCGCAATAATTAATACGTACATAAGGTTTGTCCATAAAACGGTATTGCAAAAAAACTAAAATTATTCCTTAAAAATCTAAATTCTACTGATTTTTGATAAATCTTGACAAGATATATTAATACAATAATAATAAAGTTTTAGTAAATAAAAAATATATCCTTCAGGATATATTTGAAAAAAAAAAGTTATTAATTATCATATAAGATATAATAAACTATATAAATCAATAATATTGTGATATATGTTGCTTTTTTAGTAAAAGCTTAGTTATTTATCATTATACACAATTAATATATTTTACATATTATCATAATTAGATTATCTACTTACTCACTAATCAGTATTAGTTATCTAAATACGTTGACTTAGAATTTTTTTTTGATAATTTTTTTAAAATAAGATACTTTTGTGATGTTTTTAGCCCATGTGGTGGAATTGGTAGACACGCCATCTTGAGGGGGTGGTATCCGGTAGGATGTGCTGGTTCGAGTCCAGTCGTGGGCACACTGTGCTATATAAAACTTTGATTAGCTTTTAATGAAGTTTTTGGAATATATAAAAGAAATTTTATTATCTGAGTGAATAGCATTCTTAATTTTTAAAAAAAAGGGAGGGGCTATTATATTTTTATATAGAGTCGATTTTAAGAAAAAACTTAGAATATTAAAATCTGTGTATATCTATATTCCTGGGTATTTAATTCCTTAAGAAGGAAATGGCATCATAACTTAATAGAACTTTCCTAAGAAAATATTACTTAGGATAAATCTAAAAATGGATCATTTTAAAAATGAAATAATAATCCTATATCTATTTTTAATAGTAATAGGCTTCTACAATTTTAAAAATTTATATCACTATATATAAAAAGATTACTAAATCTGATTATTATCATGATATATAACTATAAAAGTGTTTTTTCTCTGAAAAAAAAAATTACGCTAAAATCTTTAAAAGATACAAAAAATAACGATGCGAAAAAATACCCTGTTTTTATTTGCTTATCCTGAACTAAAGAATTCCATATCTAATAGAAGGATTAAAGAAAGCATAGCTTTGCTAGAAGGCGTTGAAATACGTTCCCTTTACGATTTATATCCCGATGGTCAACTTGATATAAATGTCGAGCAAAATTTGCTTATTAAAGCAGATTTAGTAATTTTTCAGTTCCCTATGTTTTGGTTCAGCACACCTCCTATTCTAAAAATTTGGCAAGATCATATCTTAACACCTGGGTTTGCCTTTGGCAGTGAAGAAAAAGATTTTAAATTAAAAGGTAAAAATCTATTACTTTCTTTTACTACAGGGGGAAACAAAGAAAAATATCACGCTGGGAATACCTATAACTATACTTTTGATGAACTTTTACGTCCTTTTCAAATGATGGCCTATTTCTGTAAAATGATGTATAGTGGATATATACAATCTAATGGAAGGCCTGCAGAGGCTAAAAAATTAGATAGGGAAATAACTAAACACATTACAAGATTGAGCACATTTATTAGAAATTTATAAAGGATTTTTTTTTAAAAAAAAAATATTAATGTTCTACAAATAGCAATAGTGAACCGGATTTATAATTTATTTTTACTTGGTTTTTAATGGCTCTATTACGTATACCTATTCGATGAGTAATATTGAGGGATTCATTATTAAGAGGATATTCTAATCCTTGCGTAATAATATCTCTAGCTTCTGGAAAAGGTAATAGAGAGATCAGTTTTTCTTTACAACCTTTAATTTTCGTAAATCTTTCAGCGAAAAAATAGCAATGGTATTTATCATAAAATCGTAATGATAGTTTTTGGCTATACTTGAATCCTGTAGAGAGATTTCCTAAAAAATGATCTTGTTCTTTACCGCTAGCTCCCCAGATATCTACATTTTTAAATCCTTCTTGATAGATAATTTGAAGTGCTTTTTCAAAATCTGTAAAATTCTGATCGGGAGTATGAATAAACTTAATATCATTTGTAAAATCAAGTATTTCAAGTGAGTCCCAATCTCCATTTACTACATCGGCACGTATACCTTTTTGTTTTAAATATTGATAAGCACCGTCAGTAGCAAATATTTTTTTATAGTCTCTCTCTTTTTCTTTAGGAAAGATAGAAGGAAGAGTCCCATTTATAAATAAAGCTATTTTAGGATCTTTATATCGGTGATTCATAAAAAAAATCAAGAATTTTTCTTAAAAATGAATTTATTATCTAGATAAACTTTTCTTGCTACAGGATCCTAAACTAATTCTTCAGCAGTTCCGTGTTTAAGAATATTACCTTCAAACATTAAATAAGTGCGATCAGTAATAGCAAGAGTATCCTGTACATTATGATCGGTAATGAGAATACCTATATTTTTCTTTTTGAGTAATGCGATAATCTTTTGAATTTCTTCTATTGATATCGGATCTATCCCTGCAAAAGGTTCATCAAGTATCAGAAATTTTGGATTTATTGCCACTAATCTCGCAATCTCAGTTCTCCTCCGTTCTCCTCCCGATAAAATATCTCCACTATTTTTACATATATGCTTTAAATTAAACTCTTGGAGAATTTGTTTAGTTTTTATTTTTTGTTCTTCTCGTGAAGAACGAGTCATTTCAAGAAGGCTTGAAATATTATCCTCAACTGAAAGTTTTCTAAAAATAGAAGGTTCTTGTGCTAAATATCCTACACCTTTTTGAGCACGTTTATACATAGACGTTAAAGTAATATTTTTTTTCTCCTAAAAATATTTTCCCTTCTGTAGGTCTAATTAAGCCTACAAGCATATAAAAACATGTTGTCTTCCCTTCTCCATTAGGTCCTAGTAACCCTACGATTTCTCCCTGATTTACTTCTAATGAAACATTTTTCACTATCTCTCTTCTTTTATAAACTTTACTTAAATTTTGGCCTATGAGTTGCATATGTCTCGTCTATAGAAGCTAAGATCATTATTAATGGTCTATATATAAATCTATGATATCAAAAGTAATAGTTAATCCCAATATATAAAAAACAACTCATTCAAAGCAAAAAATATGAGAAATTCCACGCTTTTTGAAATACTTACAAAGGTATAGCAACTAAATATACAACCCTAATACAAAAGAGATTATGAAGTTTTTTAATAAAGGGATTTCCCTAAATTTAGTTATTTTAAAGATTGGACAAAAATAAGTCAAACTAAATAGTCCCTACAAGAAAAATCAAGCTAAGCGTTTTGAAAAGAAAGTTGAATTTAAAATAAAGTGATAAGTAACGCTAGCTCTAATAAGAGCTAAGAAATTAATTTTACTAGAAATAAAGTTCAGATTTTGAATACATTTTTAACTTCTGGCTGAAAAATAAACTATGGTTGTTACATAAAAAAGTAAGCTTGATAACCAAAATAGTTTTTAGGTATTTCATTATCTCTTGTATATAGTTTGTTAAGGAAGTAATAGATATGCCTACCCAATAACTCGTTGCTAACGAAATAGATGTAAAGCTTATTATATTGTATATATAAATATTATTATAGAGTTTATTTAATATATCTATATTAACTAACTAGTCAGGAGAACCTAAATTTTTTTAAAAAAAATGTTATAAAACTTTATATTTCATATGAAAATTCTAAAAAGAGAATAAGTTATAACATATTTTAAGATTAAAATATAAAGAATTAGGGTAAAATTGGTAATTCTTTATCATATGAAAAGAAAGAAGTGCATCTAAAAATATATTAAAGTTTATGAATTACTATTTGATTTATATTTAAATTCTTAGGCCTTTTATTCACCTCATTTTCTATAGGTCTGTAGAAAAATATTTTTTTCCAGAAGACAAGTTTTTTTTGAACTATAACTAATAGTCACTTTCTTTTATTGTCCAATAATTCAGTAATTATAAAATAATGAGCAAATTAGCTATATATGAAAAACTTTTTTTCCTGAAAAGGAATTAAAACAAATCTAAACTTAGATATATAAAGTACTTTAATTGATTCCAAAGTGTTATAGAGATCTCTATTAGTAATTCACTGCATAAAAAAACCTTAGGTAAAAAAAATATACTTTTTAACTTTGAGTAATTTTTGATAAAAATTCTTTCTCTTCTAAGCACTAGTTTTCCTGATGATTATATGATGTGTTATATATACCTTTATTATTAAAATAAAATCGAGTGCCCTTAATGCTAATTATGTATGAAGTTTACTGCTATAAAGATTAATCAATTTTTTTAGAAATATTTTAACCCAAAGGTTATCCATTGATCGCTATTTTAACATAAATTATCTTTTTTAAAAAGATATATGATTAATATTCTTCACCATATTCTATATTAAAAAAAAGAATATAGCCTAAGTAAATAACAGATTATTGCATAATTTTATTCTTTTTTTTTTAAAAAAAAATTAACCCAATTATTTATAAATCTTAGAGTTTTAAAAAGTAAAAAACGGCCTCAATTTTATAACTTTGTTTATTTAGTTTTATTGCACATGGATAAATTAATAAACGTTTCTTACGACGGAGAAAAAACTTAGATTTTTCATATAATATATAGCAAGAGTAACGCATTCAAAATGGAAGATAAGGAAAAAATTCAACGCATAGAGTCTCATTTTAGAGAAATTATGAAAATACTTGGATTAGATCTTAAAGATGATAGTTTATGCAATACACCTAGGAGAGTAGCTAAAATGTTTGTAAAAGATATTTTTTACGGTCTTGATCCTGAACGTTTTCCCCAATCTTCTACTTTTAAAAATAAATATAAATACAACCAAATGCTTGTGGAAAAAAATATCGTACTCTATTCTACTTGTGAACATCATTTCTTACCTATAGTGGGACGAGCTCATGTAGGTTATATTTCTAATGGGAAAGTTATAGGACTTTCAAAAATTAATCGTATTGTTGATTACTATGCTAAAAGACCGCAAGTACAAGAACGTTTAACTATGCAAATTGTTCATTCTATACAAAAAATGCTAGGGACTCAGGATGTAGCTTGCGTAATTAATGCAAAACATCTTTGTGTAAACTCGCGTGGCGTTCGTGATATTGAAAGTAGCACCGTAACAGCTGAGCTCGAAGGAGTTTTTAAAACAAATGCAAACACGCGTAGAGAATTTTTACACTACATGGGAGCTAACCATTCATTTGGTCTATAAAAAAAATCAAAGATCTTTAAGTAATTATATTTTTACTAAATACATTATGCAAAATCAGCCTGTTAAGAAACAGGAAATAAGGTTATATAATTCCCTTAGCGGGGAAAAAGAAATTTTTAAGCCCATAGTGGATGGAACTGTTGGGATATATACTTGTGGACCTACAGTTTATAGTCAGGTCCATATAGGTAATTGTCGCACTTTTATTTCTTTTGATATAATAGTTCGCTATTTCAGGCATTTAGGCTATAAAGTACGTTATGTGAGAAATATCACCGATGTAGGACATCTCGAAGATGAAAGTGGAGAAGAAGGTGAAGATAAAATTTTGAAAAGAGCTCGTATTGAGTCTCTTGAACCTATGCAATTAGCACAGAAATACACTCGCAATTTTCATGATATGCTTTCTTTATTTAACGTTGAATATCCTGATATAGAGCCTACTGCTGCAGGTCATATCCCTGAACAGATTAAAATTGTCGAAAAACTTATTCATGATAAACTTGCTTATGAAATAGAAGGCTCTGTCTATTTTGATCTATGGGCCTATTCTAAACTGGTTAAGACTAATTTTGGATATAAAGAATACGGGGTTTTAAGCCGTCGAAAAATAGAAAATCTTTTAATCAATACGCGTACTTTAGAGGGCCAGAAAGGGAAAAAACACCCTCAGGATTTTGCTCTTTGGAAAAAAGCTTCTAAAAGCCATATTATGAAATGGTCCTCTCCCTGGGGGGAGGGCTTCCCGGGTTGGCATATCGAATGTACTGCTATGAGTAATAAATATTTAGGAGATGTTTTTGATATTCACGGGGGTGGTATGGATTTAAAATTTCCTCATCATGAGTGCGAATTAGCACAAGCACAGGCCGCTTTTAAAAAAAATCCTGTAAACTATTGGGTACATCCTAATATACTTACTCTAAACGGTTATAAAATGAGCAAATCAACTAATAATATACTTTTACCCTTACACCTTTTTAGTGGAAATACTTCTTTAAAAAAAACATTTCCACCTGAGGTTGTCCGGTTTTTTATGTTACAGGCTCATTACCGTAGCGTTTTAGATTTTTCAATTCCAGCTCTTATCATCGCAGAAAAAGGCTATTATCGCCTTATGAAGGCTTTCACAGATATAATTCATTTAAAACCAGATAAAGATAAAACTTCTTTGAAGTCTTATGACAAGACTGATTATTTTAATATCCATGCATGGAGACAGCGCTGCTATGATGCAATGAATGATGATTTTAATACTCCTCGTTTAATTGCTCATCTTTTTGAGATATGTCCCTTAATTAATTCAGTTTCACAAGGTAGAACCTCTTTAAGTTTGCCTAAACTAGATCTTTTGAAAACGACCATGCAAAATTTTATTTCAGAGATTCTTGCAGTAGATACTATCTTATTAAAATCATCCGTTTTTAATCAAGACTACTCTAAAGTAGAAATAACTAATAATATAGATTTTCCAAAAGGCATATTAAAAAAATCTTTAAGGAAGAAATTAGGCTTAACCAATTTTTCATCAGGTCATAGTTTAAAAAAAATTCCTGGAGATAATCTAGATGACTTTTTTATAAAAGATAATCCATTAGAATTCTATTCAATAAATAGTCATAAAATTGATTATGATGTTTTTAAGAAAATAGTTGATCTTCTCATAAGAACTCGTAATTATGTTCGTAAACATAAAAACTGGGCACTTTCAGATGAAATTCGAGATCAATTTTTATCACTAGGATATACTCTTTGTGATAATCCTGATGGCATTACAACTTTAAAAAAAACTCATATAGACTCTCCTGATTACTTTTAATATATAAAAAACATTATTGCTCTCTACACGTGTTATAAATCCCGTATAGGGAATACATATTTTTTTTTTAAAAAAAAGGTCATCAAAATCTCAAAAAAATCTAATGTTAATTTTTTATAAATGAACCACCCTTTGGGTTAACTATTAATTTTTTTTTTGGATAAAAATATTATATGATTTTAACAAAAAACAAAGTTATTACTGCTTCAATCATATAGTCTTCAATTAGATATTTTTTCTTCATTTATACAGATTTCCCTAGGCTTTTCATTAATTTCAAACTTATAAAATAAAACCATAAACAACTTAAAAAATTAATGAAAATGATTTTTTATTTATTAATTTTTGCAATTAAAAATGGTTTAAATTTACATACTTCAAAATTAGTTGCTTTGAAAGATAGTATTGTTATTTTTTCTTTCTTATTTGTATTTTTTGCTTTAGGCT
This sequence comes from Candidatus Insignibacter tubulum, assembly GCF_056790205.1. NCBI lineage: Bacteria > Pseudomonadati > Bacteroidota > Flavobacteriia > Flavobacteriales > Blattabacteriaceae > Candidatus Insignibacter > Candidatus Insignibacter tubulum. The sequence goes on along the minus strand of NZ_CP199715.1, from coordinate 805,403 downwards.
ATTCTAAATCTATCGATATAAGTCCCCATAAAGAAGATCGCTTGAATCCTGGTAAAATTATTCTTGAGCATATATGTGATTCACATGAATGGATTTTTTGGGGTAGTGGAGAGAGAATTGTAAGTCTTCCCTTACCTGTGATTTTATGGGATCAAGGCTGGCGTATATTTTTATCTTCTTCATTTAGATATGGCAGGGGAATAGTACATCATGCTAATTCTCATTACCGTATGGTTCATGAAAAAATCTACAAAACTAACTATTATGGATTTTTACATATAGATAATTCAGGACGAATTCTTAATAGTAAACCTATTGATATATCAATTACTAAAAATGTCATGGCTACTTTTTTATCTGTATTAATTATATGTGTTGTCTTTTTTAGGATGCCTTCCTCTTATAAGGAGTATCTACCTGGATCTTTATTGTATAAATTATTGGAAACTTTAGTGTTATTAGTAAAAGATGAACTAGCTATACCTAATATAGGTACTGAAAAATATCGTCTTTATCTCCCCTTTTTACTTACAATATTTTTTTTTATACTTGTTAATAATATTCTAGGATTGTTGCCTGCGGCTCCTAATGTTACAGGCAATATTAGCACTACATTGGTTTTATCGATAATGACATTTATAATAGTTAACATAACAGCAAAAAAAGCTTACTGGAAGGATATTTTCTGGATGCCTAACGTACCTATTCCTGTACGTTTTTTACTTGCGCCTATAGAGTTTGTAGGCATTTTTATAAAACCGCTCACTCTTTGCATAAGGTTATTTGCTAATATGACTGCGGGTCATATTATCATATTAAGTTTTATTTGCCTTATTTTTATTTTTAAAAGTATATTTTCTGCTGCGTTTGCTATCCCTTTTGCTTTGTTTATCTTAGCGCTTAAAATACTTGTAGCTTTTTTACAAGCTTTTATATTTACAGCATTATCTGCTTTATTTATAGGAATAGCTGTGAAAGATCATTAATTACATGAGATATAATATTAAATCAATACATTTATTATGGATGCTAATCTGACATACTCAGGTTTAGCTGCAATTGGAGCAGGTTTAGCCGCAATTGGAGCAGGGTTTGGAATTGGGAAGATAGGAGCCTCTGCTATGGAGGCTATAGCTAGACAGCCTGAGGCTTTTGGTAAAATACAAAGTGCTATGATTATAGCGGCCGCTTTAGTTGAAGGTGCTGCCTTATTTGGCATAGTTACTGCTCTTTTAGCTGTGTTTAAATAACTATATTCTTTAATATAACGTAAAATTGTGATTTATTTTTAACCAATAAGTATATGGATTTAGTTACGCCTTCTATAGGACTTATTTTTTGGCAAATAATTCTTTTTATTATTTTACTTTTTCTGCTTGCTAAATTTGCTTGGAACCCTATTTTACAGCTTATAGAAAAACGTCAAGAATACTTATTAAATTCGTTGCAATTGGCAAGAAAAACTCAACAGGAAATAAGTTCGTTTGAGAATGAAAAACAGAATTGGATTAAAAAAAGTCGTATAGAACATGATCTCCTTATTGAAGAAGCTAGAAATTTAAGTAATAAGATGATACAACAGGCTATAGAAAAAGCGCAAGGCGAATGCCAGAAGATGTTCCTTCAGGCAAAGGATAATATTGAAAATCAAAAAAAGTTAGCTTTAATTGATATTAAGAATTATATGGCTGATCTTTCTATAAAGATTGCTGAGAAGCTTATTAAAATAGAACTTAAACGAGATCAAGAACAAGAAAAGCTCATTTCTAATTTAGTTAATGATTTTAAATAGTTCCCTTAAAAAAAAGTGATACAAATTAAAATATCAAGGCATTATGCAAAAGCGATTTTTAATTTTGCTTTATGTACTAATGAGCTAGATCTCCTTTATAATGAGATAAGTCAAATTTTAACTCTTATTAATCAAAATGATAATTTATATTCTGTTCTTATAAACCCCTTGTTATCTACCGAGAAAAAAAATAGAATTTTACGTTTATTATTTAAGTCTTTTTCTAAAACGACGCTTAATTTTTTACAACTCATAAGTTTACATAAAAGGACTTCTCTATTAAAGATTATTGCAAAACTTTTCTTAAATGAGTATAGGTTAAAAAAACAATGGACAAAGATAAATATTATTACAAGCATACCCTTAAGCGATGAACTTGAGGGGATAATTATCAATAAATTATTTCAGAAAGAAAAAATACAAAAAAAATATCTTCTTTCTAAAGAAATAGACTCAAGTATTATTGGCGGTTTTATAGTCCGTATAGGGAGTAAAGAATGGGATATGAGTATTAGTGGAAAGATACGTAGACTACATAAAAGCCTCAAAGGATTATAAATATCTAAAAAAAAAACTGAATTTAAGTGATAGATATAAAAGCGGCTGAAATTTCAGCTATACTCAAAAAAGAATTGGCTAATTTTAGTTTCCGAGATCAGGTATTAGAAACTGGTGTGGTTCTACAGGTAGGAGATGGTATAGCACTTATTTATGGATTAGATAATATAGGTTATGGGGAGCTTGTGGAATTCTCTGATAGCAACCTTGAAGGTATTGTACTTAATCTTCAGGAGGATTATGTAGGAGTAGTCCTTTTAGGCCCATCTCAAAGAATTCGTCAAGGAGATCGCGTAATACGCACCAGACGCATTGCTTCTTTAAAAGTAGGAGAGGGTATGCTTGGCCGTATAATAAATACTTTAGGCCATCCTATAGATGGGAATGGCCCAATAGAAGGGCCTTTATTTGAACTTCCTTTAGAGCGTAAAGCCCCTGGGGTAATCTATCGTCAACCTGTATATGAACCCTTACAAACGGGGATAAAGTCTATAGATACTATGATTCCTATAGGTAGAGGTCAACGTGAATTAATTATTGGTGATCGTCAAACAGGGAAAACGACGATAGCTATAGACACCATTCTTAATCAGAGAGAGTTTTATGATAAAGGAGAACCAATCTTTTGCATTTATGTGGCTATCAGCCAAAAAGGATCAACTCTAGCAGGTATAGTTAATACTTTGGAAAAGTATGGTGCTCTAGCCTATACAGTAGTTGTAGCAGCTAATGCATCAGATCCTGCTCCCATGCAAGTATTTGCGCCCTTTGCCGGAACAGCTATAGGAGAATATTTTCGAGATACAGGCCGTCCCGCATTAATTATTTATGATGATCTTTCAAAACAAGCTGTAGCATATCGTGAGATGTCTTTGCTTTTAAGACGTCCTCCGGGAAGAGAAGCTTACCCAGGAGATGTTTTTTATTTGCATTCGCGTTTGCTGGAACGTTCTGCTAAAATCATACGAGATGATAAATTAGTGCTTTGTATGAATGATTTGCCTGATTCTTTAAAAGATAAAGTAAAGGGAGGTGGCTCACTTACAGCTCTACCTATTATAGAGACTCAAGCGGGTGACATATCAGCTTATATACCTACGAATGTAATTTCAATTACTGATGGACAAATTTTTCTTGATACCGATTTATTTAATGCTGGCACTCGGCCGGCAATTAATGAAAGTATATCGGTTTCCCGTGTAGGAGGGGCTGCACAGATCAAATCTATGAAAAAAGTATCTGGAACACTTAAACTTGACCAAGCTCAATTTCGTGAACTTGAGGCTTTCTCAAAATTCAGCTCTGATTTAGATCCAGCTACTTTAGCTATTATTAACAAAGGTAGACGAAATATAGAGATCCTTAAACAACCATCAAATCACCCTTATAAAGTAGAAGATCAAATAGCTATCATTTATGCTGGAGTCAAAAATCTTTTGGAAAATATACCTATTGAAAAAATTAATAAGTTTGAAAAAGAATATCTTTCTTACCTAAATCTTCATCATTCTTCAGTTATGAATTCTCTAAAAGAAGGATTTTTTGATGAGAAACTTACAAAAGTTCTTAAGAGTGTAGCTATCAAGATTAGCACTAAATATTTTACCTGAAAAACAGTATGACTAATTTAAAAGAAATACGGGGAAGAATTAATTCAGTAACTTCTATCATAAAGATCACTGGAGCTATGAAAATGGTTTCGGCAGCTAAACTTAAAAAAGCTAAAGAGGCCCTTTTAAAAATTCAACCTTATACTAAGAAAATAGAAGATTTAATAAATATTATCTCTTTTAAAAGAGATTTAGATAAAATTTCTTTTTTTTTTAAAAAAAATCAAGGTAAACCTAAATTAATTATTGCCGTTAGTTCCAACAGGGGGCTTTGTGGCGGGTTTAACGCATCGGTTACTAGAATGATAATTTCTCAGATGAACGCTTTTTTACCTACTCCTTATTTACTTACTATAGGTAAGAAAGCTAAAGAGATATTGGATACTCGTTTTTCAATTTATCAGGATTGCAGCACTCTCTTAGATCCTATTTCTTATTCTCAAGTATCTTTGCTTTGTGATACATTAATAAATAGTTTTATTCAAGGTTCCTTTCATTCGATCCAAGTAGTATATCATAAGTTTAAAACTGCAACTCTTCAGCAACTTATAACTGAGCAAATATTACCTATTACTATTTCTTCAAATACTTTAGGTAAGTCACAAACTAACTATTTAATAGAGCCTTCAAAAATATTTCTTTTTAAAAACCTCCTCTCTAAGAAGGTGAAGATTCATTTTTTCAATATACTTTTTGAATCTTATATCGCTGAACATAGTTCTCGTATGAATGCTATGCATAAAGCTACCGATAATGCCTCTTCACTTAAGAATGAATTATTTATTGCCTATAATAAAGCTCGTCAGGCAGCTATAACTAGAGAGATTCTTGAAATTATAGGAGGATCTGAAGAATCGCTTATTTAGAAATAAAGAAAAAACTAATAATAGATCTCTTGATTGAAAACTTAAAAAAAAAGATATCTAAAATCTTGTTAAAATTCTTATATCAAAATTTTTATCTATAAATTTTATATAGAAGTTTATTATCAATGAGATAGTTTCTAGATAAAACTTATGTATATACTTTAATATACTACTTTAAAGTAATGGATCTTACTATATTAAAATATATATATTTTTACTAATCTAGTATTAATAAATACTCTAAGAGAAAGGCTATCATTCATCCCGAACTATATTGTTATATTGTTAAAAATAATCTCTCTTCTGAGAAAAAAAAATAATCGTTCTGGACATTTTAGAATCTTATTAGTAAGAAGAAATCCAAATTTTTAAGGTTTTATTAGTAATTTTAATAAAGTATTTCCATAAAGAGAAGATTCTATTATAGACTTAGGAAGAGAGATTTTTAGTTTATTTACGCAAGCAAATTTTTCTATAAATTTTTAAATATTTAAAAATGCCGAGAATATTAACTGGAGTACAAAGTACTGGAGTTCCGCACTTAGGTAATATTTTAGGGGCTATTTTACCAGCTATTGAATTCTCACGTACTTACTCGGAGCCTTCTTTTATATTTATTGCAAATTTGCATTCGATTACTCAGATTAAAGATTCAAAAAGGTTAAAGGAAAATACCTATCAAGTAGCTGCTGCTTGGTTGGCATGTGGACTTAATACAGATAAAACAGTTTTTTATCGCCAATCTGATGTTCCCGAAGTTACTGAGCTTGCCTGGTATTTAAATTGCTTTTATCCTTATCAGCGTCTCAATTTAGCACACTCTTTTAAAGATAAAAAGAATTATCTTAAAGATATAAATTCAGGTTTAGTCACCTATCCTATGCTTATGGCTGCTGATATTCTTTTATATAAGGCTGATAAAATTCCCGTAGGGAACGATCAATTACAACATTTAGAAATAGCACGCGAAGTAGCTCAACGATTTAATAGCAAAATGGGAGAAATATTTTCGCTTCCTCAGGCTATAGTGACTAAAGATTTTTTATATGTGCCTGGTACTGATGGTCAAAAAATGAGTAAATCTAGAGGGAATATTATCAATATTTTCGCTTCTGATAAAGAACTGCTAAAACAGGTAATGAGTATTCAAACTAATAGTATCCCTTTACAAGACCCTAAGGATCCTAAAAAAGATATTATCTTTGCTCTTTATAAGAGGTTTGCTTCTCAAACTGAAATCTTTCGTATGAAAGAAAACTACCTTGCTGGAGGTTATGGTTTTATGCAAGCAAAAGGAGTTTTATATAACCTTTTATTAAAATATTTTGCTAAAGAACGTCAAAAATTCAATTATTATTTGCATAATAAATCTCTTTTAGATAAAATTCTTTTAAACGGAGCTCAATCAGCTTCCAAAGTAGCTAAACAAACCTTAAAACAAGTCCGTCATGCTCTAGGATATTAATAAAATTAGAGTAGTTATATATTTAAAGTTTTATTTGATATAATATCCATTATATAATCTTTTTAAATAGTTTTTTTAAAAAAAAATAGCTCTCTATATGAAAAATTACCTAGTAACTATTTATAATCTCAGTTTTAGAAAATGAATGTTGTTTTTCTTATATATCATATAAGAAACGTTACGGAATAATAGGAAGTTCTTAATTCTTTTAAGACCTAATATATTAGCCAATAAAAAAATAATTAATAATTTTATTATCAAACTTATTTTTTTACATTTAAATGATCTAATTAATATAAAAGAATAATCTTATCAAAAGGAAGAAAATAAAATGACTAAATTTTAGCTATGAAACTATGGAGAGATGGCCGAGCGGGTTAAGGCGCACGCTTGGAAAGCGTGTTTACTAGAGATAGTATCGAGGGTTCGAATCCCTTTCTCTCCGCACAGAGTATTAAAGTACTCTTTCCTAGAAAGAGTTAAATATACGTTAACATATACATTTATTCTTAATAAGATAAAATCTTTAAGTTCCTATTATTAATATTATTTACTCTAGTTTCTCCTATATAGTCTATATTAATATGATTATTTTATCGTCCAAATTCTTAAAATAATTAGAAAATAAAAATGTTGTCTATTTAATCATCATATTTTTTTTCTGATATTCTACAATAAGATAGAAATATTTTTCCCTGGTTCATAAATAAAGATATCTAGTTTTTTACATATAGTCTTTATAATAAGAACTCTTTTTATACAGGTAAGTATTTAGTCTAGGAAATATAAAAAACATAAGAAACAAGTATCTATAAAATTGTTATGTTTTGAGATAGGCATTAGTATTTTAGTTCAGTTGAGCTACTTTAATTTTTATCTCCTAAAATATCTTAGTTTATAATCTTGTTATTTTCCTCTTAAGTTTTTTTAAAAGATTAAATATTATAAGTTATTCATAGATTTTATTTTTGAGATATTTCAATCTTTGAAGTTAATTCTTTGATTTTTTTTACTAAAAAAAAATAAGAATTCTTATTATAAGAATTCTTTTAGAGTGAAAAAGCAAAATAATCCTATGAAATAAGAAATTAAATCTATCCCTTATCAAGGACATAACTTTTTTTTTTAGTAGATGACTAAAACTAGTCTTTATTTCTATCTCTTTTGATAAAAGAGACTAAAAAATTCCCATTACTAATAAAATTATACATAATATATAATTTTAGATTTTTTATGATAGTTAGATTTTATCAATCTAATCTATGATTTTGTAAAATATATTTTTTATATATAAATGAGTAAAATAATCGAAAAAATTCGTAGCCCCATTGCTGAAGAAATGGATTTGTTCGAAAAAAAGTTTTATGAACAAATGCATAGTAAAATAGTTTTTTTGAATAAAATTACTAATTATATTATTTATCGAAAAGGAAAACAGATGCGGCCTATGCTTGTCTTTCTCGTAGCTAAGATGCTTGGAAGCCCGACAGAAAAAACTTATTATGCTGCGGTTCTTATAGAACTGATTCATACTGCTACTCTAGTACATGATGATGTAGTAGATAATAGCTATATGCGACGTGGTTTTTTTTCTATTAATGCTCTTTGGAAAAACAAGATTGCAGTACTCGTAGGTGATTATCTACTCTCTCTAAGCATTATGATTGCTACAGAAAAAGACCATTCGGATTTATTAAAGATTGTTTCAAGGACTATAAAACAAATGAGCGAAGGGGAACTACTTCAGATGGAAAAATCTAGAAGACTAGATATCACTCAAGATGTTTATGAAAAAATTATACGATATAAGACTGCTAGCTTAATAAGCTCATGTTGTGAGTTAGGCGCATGTTCAGTAATATCAGATAAAAGTATACATACTCAAATACGTTATTTCGGAGAGTTTATTGGACTAGCTTTTCAGATTAAGGATGATCTTTTTGATTATGAGCAAACTTCTATAATTGGTAAACCTATAGGCCTTGATATAAGAGATCGGAAAATGACGCTTCCTTTGATTTATGTTATAGAAAAAAGTGATCTAAAAACTAGAAGATGGCTTATAGATTCTTTAAAAAATTATAATAAACGAAAAGATCGTTTGCAAGATATCATAGCACTAGTTCGTAAGCAAGGTGGGTTAAAATATGCTACCAAACGAATGAGTGAACTCTATAAAAAAGCTCTAGAAATACTTGATAAGTGCCCTGATAACCCTTCAAAAGAAGCTTTAAAATTAATGGCAAATTATGTAATACATCGTAAAAATTAAATAAAGATGATAACCCATATATAAAGGTTATATATGAAATATTTTTTTTTTAAAACATTGATTTTATGCAGTTTATTTATATGGAATAACATCATGTTAATTTTTAAATTTTATTTTTGTAGATATATTTAAATAAGATGGCAAAAAATCTAGTTATTGTTGAGTCGCCGGCAAAGGCTAAAACTATACAAAGTTATCTTGGGAAGGATTTTAAAGTAGCCTCAAGTTTTGGGCATATATCAGATTTACCTAAAAGAGGCATGGGTATAGATGTTAAAAACAATTTTAAACCTCTTTATACAGTGCCATCTGATAAGAAGGAAATCGTTAAAAAACTTCAATTTCTAATTAGCAAATCTGATACTGTATGGTTGGCTTCGGATGAAGATCGAGAAGGAGAAGCTATAGCCTGGCATCTTTACAAAGAGCTAAAAATAGCTGATAATAAATTTCGTCGTATTGTTTTTCACGAAATTACAAAGAAAGCTATTATACAGGCAATAGAAAATCCACGTGCGATCAATAAAAATTTAGTAGATGCACAACAAGCACGAAGAGTACTTGATCGTTTAGTCGGGTTTGAACTTTCTCCAGTGTTGTGGAAGAAAATTAAAACTGGGCTTTCGGCTGGACGTGTTCAATCTGTAGCAGTACGCTTAATTGTCGATCGTGAAAAAAATATACAATCTTTTAAAGCAGAAGAATTTTATAAAGTTAAGGCCCTATTCCTATCAAGGAAAGGAGAACCCTTTAAGGCGGAACTTGAAAGTACTTTTAAAAATAAAGAACTTTCAGAGACCTTTCTACAAAAATGTATAGATACTAAATTCAGCATTTACAAAGTTGAATTTAAATCTAGTAAGAAAAGTCCTCCGATGCCTTTTACTACATCAAGTCTTCAACAAGAAGCCTCTAAAAAACTAGGTTATTCCGTAGCATGCACGATGCAGGTAGCACAACAGTTATATGAAGAAGGATATATTACCTATATGCGTACAGATAGTTTAAATCTTTCAGAAGAAGCTATTATCGCAGCTAAAAATTATATTATTACTCAGTTTGGAGAAAAATATGTTCACGTAAGGAGATATACCACTAAAAATAAATCTGCGCAAGAAGCTCACGAAGCTATACGACCTACGGATATAAATAAACTCAAGGTAAGTAATAAAATAATGTGCCAGCGCCTTTATGAAATAATATGGGACCGAACACTTGCTGGACAGATGTCTGAAGCTCATTTAGAAAGGACTATTGTATATATTCATACACCTGATCCAGCTAATTTCATAGCTAAAGGGGAGACTATAAGCTTTGATGGTTTTTTAAAATTGTATAATGGGAATCAGGATACACTTACTGAAAACGAGCTTAAATACCAATTACCTAAACTTAAAGAAGGAGAAGTACTAAAGAATGAAAATATTACTGCTATACAACGTTTTACTAAACATCTTCCACGTTATGGAGAAGCATCATTGGTAAAGACCTTAGAGAAGCTTGGTATAGGGCGTCCTTCAACTTATGTTCCTATTATCTCAACCATTCAAAAACGTAATTATATAGAACTTTTAGATCTAGATGGTAAAGAACGCACTTACCAGATTTTAATGCTCATTAAAGGAAAAATTTTAAAAATACAAGAAAAAGAAATTGTAGGTACAGAGAAAAAAAAGCTTATCCCTACTGATATAGGAGTAGTAGTAAACAATTTCCTAGTAGAGAATTTTCAACAAATTCTAGACTATGGATTCACTGCTAAAGTAGAAAAAAGCTTTGATAAAATAGCTCAAGGGGAAGAGATATGGAATAAATTAATTGAAAGATTTTATTTTAAATTTCATTCAACGGTTGAAAATGTCACTAAAATAAGCGATAGGAGCTATGGAGAACGATTTCTTGGTATTGATCCTAAATCAGGTAAAAAGGTTTTCTCTAGGATCGGTAGATTTGGTCCAATAGTTCAAATAGGCCAAGTAGAAGACCAAGAAAAACCACGCTTTTCATCTTTGCTTAAAGATCAACATATAGATAATATTTCTTTAGAAGAGGCTTTGAAATTGTTTGAGCTACCTAGAAAATTAGGAATCTTTGAAAAAAAAGAAATAATAGTAAATATTGGACGCTTTGGGCCTTATATTAAATATGATGAAAATTTTATTTCAATCAAAGAAAAAAGCAGCTATTGCCCTTATAAAATTAATCTTGAACAAGCCATAGAACTTATTAAAGAAAAAGAAAAGGAAAACGAAAAAACTCTTATTAGATGTTTTCAACAAGTCAATCCACCAATAGAATTGGTCAAAGGACGTTTTAGCCCTTACCTTCGTCAAGGTAAATTCAATTATAAAATTCCTAAAAATGTTTTACCTGAAAATCTTAGTCTTGAAAAATGTAAAGAAATTATCCTTCAATCTGAAGTTAGAAAAGATAAAAGAAAAAAGAAATGATTATAGATTTTTTAGATTCAAAAAATCATATTTTAAAAACATGGCAATAGAATTCACATATTTTCTCACTATGTGATTCATTTATAGCTTTTGATGGAGAGTGATTGATAATGTAAGGTTAGCCTTGATTTCTATAGGAGAAAATAGAAATTATAAGGAAAAAGTAATCATATCTACTGATATGGATAAAATTAGGAGTGCTCTTTATAAATTATATATTGGTCATTGGAAAGAAAAAATATGGGATATGGGACATATCCCTAAGGGATCCTCTCCAGAGGATACCATATATGCTTTAGAACAAGTAAGCAAATAGTTTCTGAAAAAAAATATCTTACCCATATTTATTGGAGGAAGCGATTTGCTTACTTATGCACAGTATAGACTTTATGATGGACTTGATCAAGTTATGGAAGTGGTACGCGTGGAAATTGCTTTAATTTAGATATAAATAATTTAAGTTCTTTAAATTCATATAATCACTTGACTCATATTATGAGTTATAATACACAAAAGCTATTTAATTACTATCATCTAGCGTATCTTAACAAGATATACTGGGTTGAAAAATCGAATAAAATCCATAGGAATTTTTGGTTATCAATCTTCATGAGATATTTATGACCAAAGTGCAAAACTCATCGCATAAATGATATGGTATTTTATAGAAGGCTGTTTTCTTAAGATCTCCAGATAAGCCTTTCGATGATGAAAAAAATTATAAGCGCTAAATGGTGAAATTTTAGATCGCTGATGGAACAACTATAAAAGATATCAATAAAATGAAAAAGAGTTTTTTAGATCTCGAAGCTATAAATTTAAGATTATAATATTCTCTAAATGAGATTATTATTTTCACGTATATATAAGTGCCTATATTTAAATAATAAAATCATATAAATTATTATTAAATAAGATCTTAATTTATTGGAAATCATTTTAATATGGAATATATAATACTAATGTATATATCTAAGTATGAGATAAATTTTGCTCTAGGATAAACATCTTCTTTTTATAAGGCCTTAAAATGTATTTTACTTAATACATTTATAAAATTCATACAGATTAACTAAATATCTATTAAGTAAGATATTCTTTATGCTAAATTAGCATAAAGAATGCTAAATATTTCCTTTAGGAAATTTAAGATTATTAATTTATAATTAATTATAACATTAGGATATTATATCTTGTTAAGTAGAGTTTAATAAATATACTCTGAATTATAACACTTTTTTCTAAAAAAAAGAACCTTGATCAAGAATTTTCTATAATATAGAGGGGATACGGAAAGAATATATAAACTTTTTATCTGCTCTTATGTTAAACATAAGAAGATCTAAGTTTACTTTTACTTTATTTAAAAGTATTACTATAAAAATATTTTTTGTATGCTCTTAAGATTCTAAAGAATTATATTTGCTCGTTAACTCTAAACCGTAAGGTAATGAAGGGAAAAGGATTTGTTGCATTTACATCTATAGTATTTTCATTAATTTGTCTATATTATCTAAGTTTTACCTATTTTTCTTATAAAATAGAAAAGGAGGCTCTTATCTATGCTAAGGGAGATCCCAAAAAAGAGCAGCAGTATCTGGATTGGATCTCAAAAAAAAAACATAATTTTTTATTTCTTGAATATAATTATATAGATTCTAAAAATCGTGCACTCAATTTAGGCCTTGATCTTAAAGGAGGTATTAGTGTAATACTCGAGGTTCCTGAACGGGATTTACTTTTAAAAATCTCAGAAAATTCAAAGAATCCTATTTTTTTAGCTGCTATTAAAAATGCTGATTATATACAGCATAAAACTAATAGATCTGTAGATTATCTGAAATTATTTTTTACTGCTTTTCAAGATCAAAAAAAAAGATATAGATCTAATATTAACTTAAGCTCGATTGAAATATTTGGTAAGAAATCTCTAATAGATCAAATCAATTATGATAGTCCAGATGAGGATGTTGAAAAAGTTATACGGCAAAAAGTAGAATCTTCTATGGCTACTGCTTACTATGTTATTCGCTCGCGAATAGATAATTTTGGAGTAGTACAGCCTAATATACAACGTATAGAAGGATCAGGACGTATTTTAGTAGAACTTGCGGGTGTAAGAGACATAGAACGAGTTAAGAAATTATTACAGAGCACTGCTGAGCTTGAGTTTTATCAAGTATATAGACCACAAGAAGTATATAACTATTTTAAAATTCTTAATAAACGGTTTTTTCTTTCTCAAAAAGAACCTATTTCTACTCATTCTTCCTCTATACGAGTTATAAATAGAGTAGAGGAGATAATCAAAGAAAAAAAATCTGTTGAAGAAAAAACTTTAGATAAGACAAAGAATAAAACCTTTTTCGAATTATTAAATAAACAAGAAGCATTCCTTTCAAGCGATTTAGCTATTGTAGATGAGGAAAATATAAAGCATGTTAATGCAATACTTAACGATCCTATCGCTATACAGCTTAGACCTATTTATTTGCGAAATGTGAAATTTCTATGGTCAGCTAAACCAAAAAATATATATAAACAAAAAGGATCCGAACTAGACACTGGTAATAAAAGGCAATTTATTCTATTTGCTATCCGTACTCAAGCAGATGGTACCCCTGCTATGAGGGGAGATATAGTTATAAATTCTGAAAGATCTTTTGATCAATTTAATAATAAGGTTATAGTAAATATGCGGATGAATCCTAAAGGTTCCGCAGAATGGAGGCGTATCACCAGAGAAAATCTTGAAAAAAGAATTGCAATAGTTCTAGATAATATGGTTTATACAGCTCCGGTAGTTAATTCAGTGATTCCCGATGGGCGTTCGCAAATTTCAGGAGATTTTAGCCTACAAGAGGCAGATGATCTGGTTAGTGTGCTAAATGCCGGAAAATTACCTACTCCAGCTAAAATTATACAATCTGAAATAATTGGACCTTCACTAGGCAAAGAATCCATTCAGAGTGGCTTGAATTCTTCGCTTATTGCCCTAATAGTAGTGTTTATTTGGATGCTAATATATTATACTACAGCAGGTTTTTATGCTAACTTAGCGATTATTTTTAATCTTCTGTTCTTATTTGGTATACTTATTTCTTTAGGAGCAGTATTAACTCTTCCAGGAATAGCAGGAATTGTTTTGACGCTAGCTATGGCTGTAGATGCTAATATCTTGCTTTATGAACGTGTAAAAGAGGAGCTTCATAAAGGTAAATCTCTCAGAGAGGCCATTAATGAGAGTTACAGTTTTAGAGGAGCACTATCTTCTATTATAGATGGGCAGGTTACTACTCTTTTAACCGGTATAATATTATTCACCTTTGGTAAGGGGCCTATACAGGGTTTTGCTACTACTCTAATTATTGGAATTTTTACCTCTATCTTTTCAGCTATATGGTTGGCTAGATGGTTCATAGAATATCATTATTCAAAAGTTAAGCATATTTCTTTCTTTAGTAAATTTACTGAGTGTTTTTTTAAAAATATCCATTGGGATTTTCTCTCAAAACGTAGGTATGCTTATATTTTCTCTTCAATTCTCATGTTTATAGGATTAATCTCTATTTTAAGTCGAGGCTTAAATCTTGGAATAGATTTTATGGGTGGACGTACCTATATTATACGGTTTGATCATACTGTAATACCTGAAAAAATTACTGAAGCAATAAGTAAAATACTTATTGAGAATAATCAACCTTCATTACCTGAAGTAAAAGTATTTGGGAAAAATAATCAGTTAAAAATAACTACCAAGTACAAGGCAAGCGAAAATAATCCTCAAATTGACGATGAAATTGTAGGTAAGATCTATAAAGCTTTAAAACCCTATATACCTACATATTTAAGCTTACAAGATTTTAAAAACCCTAAAAATGAACAATCCATAGGAATTCTATCTTCGTTAAAGGTAGGCCCAACCGTAGCTAAGGATATTACCCAAGGAGCTTTTTTATCGGTGTTTTTCTCTCTTATAGGAATCTTTATTTATATTCTTATACGATTTAAGAAGTGGCAATTTAGCCTTGGAGCAGTAATCTCTTTATTACATGATGCCCTTGTAGTACTAGGAGTATTTTCTATATTTTATGGATTTTTGCCTTTCTCTCTAGAAATCGATCAAGCATTTATCGCTGCTATATTAACAGTAATAGGTTATTCTATTAATGATACTGTTATCGTTTATGATCGTATTCGTGAGTATATCAGTGAAAATCCACGAAGATCTTTTCGAGATATGACTAATGAAGCGATCAATAGTACATTAAGTCGTACAGTAAACACCTCTTTAATTACTATTTTTGTTCTTTTAGTAATTTTTATATTCGGTGCAGATACTATACGTAGTTTTACTTTTGCTCTTTTAGTAGGAATCGGTTTTGGGACTTATTCATCAGTTTTTATATCTGCTTCATTAATGTATGATTTTATAGAAATAGAACTAAAAAAAGCAAATAAAATTGTCTCTTGAGAAGAAATTAGAGAAGGTTATTTTTTTCTAAATTTTATAACTTTGGATGATGAAATTAGAATATATGCCTTTTTTGTTTATTAGTTTTGAACAAAGTTTTATTATACTTTTTATCGCTTTGATAATTTTTGGACCTAAGAAAATCCCAGAGTTTGCGCGCTCCTTAGGGCTTATATTAAGGCGTATTAGAAATATAAATCAAGAGATTAAGCAACAAATATGGGAAGCTTCAGAGGAAAGTGAGGATATAAAAAACAAAATGAAGCAAAATGTTAATACTATTACAAAAGAAATAGATCATAGTTTGACAGGTTCAATTAAGCGTGATGATTAAAATTATAACTTTTTTTAAATCCTCATTTTTATACTTTGATAAGTATCTGCTAATCTATATAAATCATCTAGGAGCGCCTTTTATGGATAATTTTTGGATATATCTTTCTAGTATGCAAAGTTGGATATCTCTTTATATTTTACTTATTCTTTTGTTTTATCATATATGGGGATGGGAAAAAACTTTTATTATTGTTTGTTTTATAGGAGTCCTCATTATAAGTACATATCAAAGTGCTGCTTTGTTTAAGCATCTCTTTAAGAGATATCGTCCTTGCTATGAGCCTGAATTAGCAGGTAAGATTATATGCTTTAATGAGATGTCTAATGGTTTATATGGTTTTTTTTCTGCTCACTCAGCTAATCACTTTGGCCTAGCTATATTTCTTATGAAACTATTTAGTAGTGTTGGGAAACATATTAATGTTATTCTTATTATATGGGCTTCACTTGTAGCTTATAGTCGTATTTATCTGGCAGTTCATTATCCTTCAGATGTATTTATTGGGATGTTAATTGGCTTTATTTTTGGCTATTTTTTTGGGAATATATATCTAAAAATATTAGGACATCCTTCATGATAAGAATTCCTTTTTCTATAGATTAGACTTTATTTTTTTTTGACTGGAAGAGCTTATCATCCTTTAGTAGGATTTAAATAATTATCATAATATGGATTTCTCATAGATGTTAGATAAATGAGGATATTAGACCGTATGCTATAATTCATTTATTTTTATTCATATTTTAAGACTTTATCTAATAAAGGGAAAGTATCTATTTAAATCTTTTTTTTTTAAAACATCTAAGAACTAATGCTCTTTCCTTATATAAATTATCTTAAAAGTGGAGATTATTGTTATTTATAATTTTCCCTTTAAACTATTCTGTAAATTACTTTGATATAGTATATCCCACAAATTATTTACCTACTTTTTAGTAGACTATTTATACATTTCAAAATCAGTGATTAGAAAAATAATCTGAGATTATATATATGAGAAAATAAATCAAATCCAATTTATGAGTTATAAGACAAATTTTTTTTCAAAAAAAGAGAAAAAAAATCAAATGTATATCAATCGCGATATTAGTTGGCTTCGTTTTAACGCTTGCACCTTACAAGAAGCAGAGGACCCTGAAGTCCCGCTTATAGAACGATTTCGTTTTTTAGGTATTTTTTCTAATAATCTTGATGAATTTTATAAGGTACGTTATGCAAGCATTCGTCGAGCAGCTTTGCTTAGGGACAAAAAATATAATAATATTGTTAATGATCAAGCTCCAAAGGATCTCCTTAAGGAGATTAACACTTTAGTAAAAGATCATATGGAGCATTTTGAATATCTATATCATCGTATTTTATGTGATCTTGAGAAAGAAAATATTTTTATAGTTACTGAGCATTCTCTTTCACAAGAGCAAAAATACTTTATAAGTGATTTTTTTCATGAAAAACTTAGTCACTTAATAGTGACGTTTATCTTAAATGATCTCAATGAATTTCCTCATCTTACTGATGATGCTTTTTATTTTGCGATAAAGATGTCATGCCCACATAAAAAATCAAAATATGCTCTTTTAGAGGTGCCTACTGATAGATTTTTACGTTTTATCCAATTGCCTTCTGATGTCTACTGTCAACATTTTATCTTCTTAGAAGATATCATTCGTTATCATCTTAAAGAGATATTTTCTATATTTTGTTTTGATAGCATCGATGCTTATGCTATCAAAATTACAAGAGATGCAGAACTCTCTATCGATAATGATCTTTCTAGGAGTTTCCTAGAAAAAATTGCTCGAAGTGTAGAAAAACGTAAGAAAGGTGCTCCTGTTCGTCTAACATATGATAAAAACATTCCTTATGACACCTTAGATTATTTAACAGGGAAAATGGAACTCGATGAATATGATAGCATGATTCCTGGTGGAAAGTACCATCATAGAAAAGATCTTATGAATTTCCCTACTTGTAAGAATTATCTTTGTTATGATAAGATGATCCCTTTATCACCTAAAGTTTTTGATTACGTTAATAGCTATTTTTCATTATTAGACGTTTCGGATCAACTTTTATGTACACCTTACCATAGTTTTTCGATATTTGTTAATTTTTTGCGCCAAGCTGCTATTGATCCGAAAGTACGTATCATTAAAATTACAATATATCGAGTTTCGGATGACTCTCAAGTGATGAATGCATTGATTAATGCAGCTCGTAATGGGAAGAGGGTGATAGTAATGATCGAACTACGTGCTCGCTTTGATGAAGCCCATAATATTTGTTATGCTAGAAAATTACAGCACTATGGAGCAGAAATAATCTTTGGTGTAAAAGGCTTAAAGGTACATGCAAAGATGTGTTATATAGAGCGTATTTCAAGGGGAATTCTTAAACAATATGCTGTTATTTCAACAGGAAATTTTAACGAGCAAACAGCCTCTTTTTATACCGATTTTACACTATTTACTTCCGATTTGCGTATTTCCAAAGAAATTGAAAAAGTTTTTGAATTTTTTGAGGCTAACTATAAGTCTTTTAATTACAAACACTTATTACTTTCACCTAATCAAATGCGTTCTAAATTAGAGATTTTAATTGAAGAAGAGATTAAAAACTCACAAAAAGGATTGCCAGCATATATTAATCTAAAGATGAATAGTCTATGTGACAGATCATTAATTGATCATTTATACAAAGCTTCAAAATCTGGGGTAAAAATTAGAATACAAGCTCGTAGCATTAGTTCACTTATCCCTAAACTATCTGGGATAAGTGAAAATATAGAAGCTATTAGTATTGTAGATAGATTTTTAGAGCACTCACGATTTTATTGGTTTGCTCATGGAGGAAAGAATCTTATATATATTTCTTCAGCTGATTGGATGTCACGCAATCTTGATTTTAGGGTTGAGCTCTCCGTACCTGTTTATGATCTATCTTTAAAAGATATTTTGATGAATACTTTTGAGTATTCTTTTAAGGACGATACTAAAAAAAGAAATTGGCCTAATTTGCAAAAAGATCGATCCAAACAGACTTATTTTCGTGCTCAAATTGAGACCTATCGTTTTCTTAAAAACACAAATTAAATCATAAAAGTTAATATATAAGAATCTAAAAATTTATATTCTCTAATTAAGAATCGTGACAATATAGAGATATATATTTTTAAAAAAATGACATTTACCTATACTCGTGTGTAAAAGTGTTTTAAACTAAAAAAATCATTCATGTAATGAAATTTATAATATTTTTTTATATATATCTAATAGGTTAAGTATTTTTTTTATAAAAGTATTAGTTGGTATAAAAAAAAGAAAAGGGATCAACATCCTTTCTTTTTTTTTATAAAAAAATATTTTAGCTATTATTTTTTTCCATTTGTATTTTTAATTGAGCAAGTTTATCAAGATCTCCTAAAGTAGACTTTTCAATTCGTTGTTTCTTTACTGCTTCTTCAACATGCTTCTTTTCTTCATCTTGAAATGTAAGAGTATGAGATACTACTATTCTCTTTAATTCTTTATTAAATTCTATAACCTTAAAAGACAATTTTTCTCCCTTTTTAGCGGGTGTTCCATCTTGTTTTTCAAGATAGCGTAATGGGACAAACGCATTAATATCCTCTTGATTTTCAAAATGGATAGTTGCACCTTTGTCAAATAAATCGATAATTGTCCCTATATGAAGACTTCCAAGAGTATATTTTCTCTCATAATTTTCCCAAGGGTTTTCACTTAACTGTTTATAACCTAGATTTAAACGTCTGTTATTTACATCGAGTTCGAGCACAACAGTTTCTATAGAATCGCCTATTTTAAAAAGTTCTGATGCATGTTTTACTTTTTTTGACCAGAGAATATCTGAATTATGCATCATCCCATCTACACCTTCTTCAAGTTCTATAAATATACCGTAATTAGTAAAATTACGTATGATGCCTGTATATCTTGACCCTATAACATATTTATTATCAATATTAATCCAAGGATCAGGTGTAAGCTGTTTCATACCTAACGACATTTTTCTTTCCTGACGATCAAGAGTGAGAATAATACCTTCGATGATATCTTCTATTTTTACAAAATCTTTTGCTAGTCTCAATTGACTTGACCATGATATTTCAGATACATGTAAAAGAGCTTCTACTCCTGGATTATTTTCTATTTCTACAAATGCTCCGTATTCTGTAATAGCTGTTACTCGCCCTTTTACTCTATCTCCGAGTTTTAGGGTTTCATCTAAACTCTCCCAAGGATGGGGAAGAAGTTGTTTAATCCCAAGTTGTATGCGGTTTTTTTCCTCATTAAAATCCAATATCACAACCTTCACCTCTTGACCTAATTTAAGTACTTCTGAAGGGTGATTGATACGTTTCCATGAAATATCGGTATGATGCACTAGTCCATCTACACCTCCCATATCGCAAAAAGCACCGTACCCTGTAATGTTTTTTACCATAGCCATAATGACTTGTCCAGGTTGGAGTTCTGACATGAATTTTTTCTTTTGTTTTTCAATATCTGCCTCTATAAGTGCTTTGTGAGATACTACGATATTTTTAAACTCATGGTTAATTTTTATAATTTTAAATTCCATAGTTTTATTGTAAGTCTCAGTAAAAAAAGCCTCAAAATTTGAAAGCGGCTTACGATCGATTTGAGAGCCCGGCATAAAAGCTTCTATATGATCAAGGACTTTAACAATCATTCCACCTTTAGTTCTACCAGTAACTTTACCTGTTATGATTTCACCATTTTTATAGGCTTCTTTAGCCCGCTCCCAAGCACGTAGAGTTTTAGCTTTGCGATAAGAAAGAATAAGTTGACCTTTATACTCGCGTTTTTCTACCATTACATCTATGATATCACCTACTTTAGGTTCAATATTATCGCGAAATTCGTTTAAGGAAATAACTCCCTCAGATTTAAAATTTATATCTACTATAACTTCTTTTTCAAGAAGCTTAGTTATTTTTCCTTTAAGAATTTCATGCTCATTTATAGTATTAAGATTTTCGTTATACAGAGCTCTTATTTTTTCTCTCTCTTGTATTTCTTCATATTTTATACCACTTTCATGAGCAATCCAGTCAAAGTACTCTAATGCAACATTTTCGTTATAATACCTATTTTTCTTAGATGTGATTTTTTGTTGAATTTCTTCTGTCTGTTCAGACATGTTATCCAGCGTGTTTTTGTATCCTGATCTGCAAGTCTCTTAGAATACCCCTATACAATAGGATAAAATAAGTAAAAATCAGAAGAGAGTTAAATTATATATTAAAGGTTTTTTTGTATTCACCTTCCTTTGAAGGAAGGACCTTTGCAAATTTAATTATTTTATTTCTTTTTGAAAAAAACTCATATATGTTTGTCCATATCTTCTTATGGAATGTAAGTAAGAAGGCATATCAGGAATAGTCCATCGTCCTGAATGTTCTAGTACTAAGCAACCTTTTTTTTTATCCAGTTTCTCCTATAAAGAATAAGATTAGTCAAATATTGTAATTTTTCATCTGAAAAAATATAAGGTGGATCAGCAAATATTATATCGTAAGCTTGTGAAGGATTTTTTTTTAGAAAAGTAAAAACATTCTCTTGAGAGATTTTACATTGCTTTGTAAGCTGAAATTTTTCTAAGGTATTTCGGATATATCTTATACAGTTATAATTGCTATCTATAGCTTGTATTTCTTGCACACCTCTTGAGGCGAATTCATATGTAATATTACCTGTTCCACTAAATAAATCTAATACTCTAATCTCTTTAAGATTCCATCTATGCGATATAATATTAAAAAGCCCCTCTTTAGCTCTATTAGTAGTAGGACGTATAGGGTTTTTTTTCAGAGCAAAAAGTTTTCTGCCTCTTAATTTCCCAGAGATGATAGAAGACATTATAGGATATATATTATAGTTAAGGTACTAATTTTTTTTTTTTACTAAAGTAGTGATTTTAATATTAAAATAAAGAAATAGATGATTTTTTATATTATAATTGATTTTAAAAGGTAAAAAAGTACTATATACTTTTTATTGTGAATCTTCTGTAAGATTGCTATTAAGTTTTATATCCTGAATAACTTTAGCCACTGCAGCAATCTCATCGCCTTTTCTTAAATCGATCAAACGTACTCCTTGAGTGGCTCTACCTATCACTCGTAAATCTGATACTGGTATACGAATGGTTATCCCTGACTTGTTGATAATCATTAAATCATTATTATCTGTCACATTCATAATTGCAACTAATTCACCTGTTTTTTTGGTAATGCTAATTGTTTTAACTCCTTTACCTCCTCGGTTAGTGATGCGGTAATCCTCTAAAGAAGAACGTTTCCCATATCCTTTTTCTGAAACTACTAGAATATCTTCTTTGTTCCTTTTTTCTACACATACCATACCAATAACTTTATCATACTTATCTTTTAAACTGATACCTATCACTCCTGAGGCCGTGCGGCCCATAGATCGTATCTTTTCTTGTGGGAAACGAATAGCTTTTCCACTTTTTATCGCGATAAGTATCTCGCTTCTTCTATTAGTAAGCTTTGCCTCAAGCAAAGTATCTCCCTCTCGTATACTTATGGCGTTAATCCCGTTTTGTCTCGGACGTGAATATTTCTCAAGGGAAGTTTTTTTGATAATACCCGCCTGGGTAATCATAATTACATCATGTTGTGATGTGTAGTTTGGATCGGTAAGGTTGCCGCTTAAAATAAAAGCCCTCACTTTATCATCCCGATTTATTTGAATAAGATTTTGTATTGCACGTCCTTTAAACGTCTTTGATCCTTGAGGAACTTCATAAACGCGGAGCCAAAAACATTTACCTTTTTCGGTAAAAAAAAGTATATACTGATGGTTTGTTGCTATGAGCAGATGTTCAACAAAATCTTTTTCTCGGGTGCCCGCACCACGATTACCTATACCTCCACGTAATTGTCGTTTGTACTCGGAGAGAGGTGTTCGCTTAATATAACCTGCATGAGATACAGTTAAGACTACCTGTTCATCAGCAATCAGATCTTCTATAGTTACTTCCCTTCCTGAATATTCAATTTGGGTACGACGCTCATCCTTAAATTTTTCTTTAATTTCAATTAATTCTTCTTTAATAATTTGCATTCTAAGGCGATCGTCCATAAGGATTTCTCTAAACTTTTCTATGGCTTTTAAAAGTTTGTTATACTCCTCTTTTATTTTTTTATGTTCAAGACATGTAAGGCGTTGCAATCGCATATCTAGAATAGCCATTGCCTGAACTTCAGTGAGTTCTAATTCTGTAATAAGTCCTTCACGAGCATGATTAGGATTTGTAGAGCTTTTAATTAAAGTAATCATATGATCTAGTCTATCTAGTCCAGTAAGAAATCCTTTTAAAATATGAGAACGTTCTTGTGCTTTTTTTAACGCATATTGCGTACGTCGGATTACGATTTCATGCCTATGATCTACAAAATAACGTATAAGATCTCTCAGATTAAGTTGCATTGGACGTCCCTTGACAAGTGCAATATTGTTTACGCTAAATGAAGTCTCAAGAGAGGTATACTTAAATAAATTATTTAATACTACATTAGGAACGGCATCTTGCTTGAGTAGATATACAATACGCATCCCCTCACGATCAGATTCGTCACGTATATTAAAAATCCCCTCTAGCTTCCCATCTTTAATTAAATCTACTGTTTTACTTATCATCTCAGCTTTATTCACTTGATAAGGGATCTCCTCCACAATAATACATTCTCTATTTTGAATTTCTTCAAATCTAACTTTAGCTCTTAAAATAATACGTCCACGTCCAGTGGAAAAAGCCTCTTTAACACCGTGATAACCATATATAATCCCTCCTGTAGGAAAATCCGGAGCCTTAATATATTGCATAAGATCTTCTACCTCAATAGTAGGATCATCGATATAAGCACAAATACCTTCTATACATTCACGGAGATTATGCGTAGGCATATTAGTAGCCATTCCTACTGCAATTCCTGATGATCCGTTTACCAATAAGTTGGGAATACGAGCGGGCAAAACAGTAGGTTCTCGCAGAGAATCGTCAAAGTTAAATTGAGTATCTACCGTTTCTTTTTCAATATCGTTAAGCATTTCCTCTGATATCTTTTGAAGACGAGATTCAGTATAACGCATAGCTGCGGCAGGATCGCCATCTATTGATCCAAAATTGCCTTGCCCATCAATGAGTAAATAACGCAAAGACCAATTTTGAGCCATGCGAACCATAGCATCATAAACTGAGCTATCTCCATGAGGATGGTATTTAGCGAGGACTTCTCCCACCACGCGAGCAGATTTTTTATACGGTCTACTTGATAGCATTCCTAATTCATACATGCCATAGAGTACACGTCTGTGTACTGGTTTTAATCCATCTCTTACATCAGGAAGAGCTCTTGAAACTATTACCGACATCGAATAGTCGATGTAGGAAGTTTTCATTTCATCTTCGATATTAATAAGTATAAGTTTTTCTCTGTCGATCATCTTTGATTTATAAATGTTTTTTTATACTTGGTTAAGTATAAAATGCTGTTCCCTATAAATTTTGCTTTTTTAAAGCTTTAAAACTCTCTTTAATAAGATTTTCTGGTATTTCATGGTCATAGCTGCATGTACCAATTTTTGAAAGTAAAGCAAAACGAATTTTACCCCTAAAATTTTTCTTATCATGATGCAAATGCAATAATATTTCTTCTAAATCGATATGATTAATTTCTGATAAGGGATATATACTTAGTAAAGTTTGAGTTATTTCTTCATATTCTGATTTTAAAAGTCCATTGATTTTCCATGAAAGCCAGGTCTCACAAACCATTCCTAATGCTACAGCTTCGCCATGTAAAAGGAGCTTATGAGTTTTGAGAAAACAACTTTCAATAGCATGTCCTATAGTATGTCCAAAATTAAGTATTTTTCGTATCCCCTTCTGTTCATAAGGATCTTTTTGGATAATATTATTTTTGATTTCAGTGGAAATCTTTATATATTTTCTTAAAATAGAAGATGAGTATTTAGATTGCTTTTTTATTATTTGCCAAAGATTTTTATCAGCAATTAGCCCATATTTAAAAATCTCAGCTATTCCGGATTTAAGCTCACGTTCAGGTAAGCTATTTAGGTAATTCTCATCAAGAATTACCATTTCTGGATAGGAAAATAACCCTATTTCATTTTTAAGGTGATCTAGATCAATTCCGGTTTTTCCTCCTATGGAGGCATCTACCATACCTAAAAGTGTAGTAGGGATATTTATAAAGGCTATACCTCGTTTAAAAACCGAAGCGGCAAATCCACCCATATCGGTAATAACTCCTCCACCTAGGTTTATTAGTAAACTATTTCGATCAATCTTCCATTGGCTTAATTTTTTCCATATGTCAATACAAGTGTCGATATTTTTTTCTCTCTCTCCTGCTTTAATACAAAGTATCTGTGCTTTTTGCCCCAAAAAAGGGATGTACTTGATTAAACGTGGTAGACATAGTATATGGGTTTGAGTATCTACAAGAATAGAAATATTTGAATATATACTTTCAGACTCAGCTATTATTTTTTCAAGTTCTCTGTAACCTTTTTCGTAAAAATATATCGGATAACAAACAGTCTTTGTAAAATCTTTCACTCTTATAAAGCTTTAGTGCTAAAATACGTATTTTTATTCTACGTATTTTTATTCTCTATCTTTAAGTTTATTAATTATAATAGAGAAAAATGGCCTTTTTAAAAATATTATTCATATTGTTTCTCAACTTAAATCTAATAGAGAATTGAGAAAAGAATATTGGTTTTTAAAATATAGTATTAAATAAGTTTATATAATTGATAAACCCCTACTATTTTAGTCAGTTTTGTAGTGGAAAAACTAATACATAGTATTTGAATATAGTAGCAAAATTAGAGCAAGTAAATATATAAAGAGTGCTTAATTCTTTCATTGAGGGGCAGGGCAAGAAGTTGATTTATATAAAATTTATTATTAAATACTTACTAGTTAATTTATCAACTTATCGACAAAAACCTTAGTTCTTATTTATCACTTTTCGCCACCTATATTTAGTCAAAGAAATAATAAAAAAATATAATAAAAATAAATACATCATATTCAATCCCCTAATAAATGTATCGATAAGATCGTATTGAATAATTTTTAAATGTACTTTAAAAGAAAATTTTATCATTTGGTTTAAAATAGTAAGAGATGCTTGTATGAGAAAAACGGGATCATATTAGATATGATGATACCATTAATCTTATTAAAGATATTACCGATAAAAATTATAATACTGCCTATATAGGATTAATGACATATAATCCTATATCTATGCTTTATATATCTTCTTCAATCAAAAAAGTTGTATCCTCTTCGCGAGAGTTTTATAAAAGAAAAAGGGATATATGAGTAAAATAGATAGAGTAAAATAGAAGAACGGGTTGTTAAAAATGCGTAAGTTTAATTGTAATACATTATTTAATAATTTAAAAAATAGTATTTTAATACAGTGAATTTTATCCGTTATTTTGTAGATCTTATATTGCCATTTTCTTTTGAAGGTCTTTTTACTTATAATCTGCAAGAGAATGATTTTAAAGTCATACAAATCGGTATGCGTTTAGCTGTACCTTTTAGGGGAAAGGGGTTATGTACTGGAATTGTTTTTAGAAAGCATACAAAAGTACCGGAACTCTATAAAACACGATCGATATACCAAATATTAGATAATCATCCTATTGTTACATTAGATCAACTTAAGCTATGGAAATGGATGGCT
This sequence comes from Candidatus Insignibacter tubulum, assembly GCF_056790205.1. Classification (NCBI taxonomy): domain Bacteria; kingdom Pseudomonadati; phylum Bacteroidota; class Flavobacteriia; order Flavobacteriales; family Blattabacteriaceae; genus Candidatus Insignibacter; species Candidatus Insignibacter tubulum. The sequence goes on along the minus strand of NZ_CP199715.1, from coordinate 778,778 downwards.
AATTACTACATCTGTAGTTTAGGACATATTTATCAAGTAGCCCTTCCAAGTGTTTTCAAATTACACAGCAAAACGCTTATTAGTAAAAGAAAAGAGATAAATCCTGAGAAAGAAATCCTTTCTGAAAAGGAAAAACAACTTTGGAGGGCTCTTGAAAGGGTAAGTAGTATTTCAGTTGATGAAATATCTAAACTTATAGAAAGCAAAAAAAGTACATTACCTCTGGTTAAAAAAATGTTGGATAGAGAATTAATTCAAATTCACGAAAGACTTATAGAAAAATATAAACCCAAAAAAGAGAAGTATATTTTTATACATCCTGAACTTGAGAAAAAATCAAAAAGACAAGAGCTATGGTCCGAGGTTTTTTCTAGGATTGAGAAAAGTCCTCGGCAAAAACAAGGTTTAATGTTTTTTCTTTCTTGCAAAGCTAAAGAGGATAATCCTATTAAACAGTCTGATTTTTTAAAAAAATCAGGTATTTCGCGAGAAGTTTTGCAAACTTTAATTGAAAAAAAAATTTTATTTAGTCAGACTTTATTTGTAGATCGTGTGAATAATCAAATTTCTTCTAACTCCTTATTAAAATCACCTGAGCTTACAGTAGCCCAACAAACAGCTTATGACGAAATAACTTGGTGTTTTAAAAAAATGGAAACGGTAGTTTTGCATGGAGTAATGGCTAGTGGAAAAACTGAAATTTATATTCGATTTATAGAAAAAACAATTAATCAAGGGAAAAACGTGCTCTATCTCTTGCCTGAAATTGCCTTAACTACTCAGCTTGTAATGAGACTTAGAAAGCATTTTGGGGTTCATATGGCTATTTATCATTCAAAAATTCATCAAAACGAACGTGCCGAGCTGTGGAAGAAAATTTTGTTAGGGGAATATTCTCTCGTTATAGGGGTACGTTCAGCACTATTTTTGCCTTTGTCTTCTCTTGGATTGCTTATTATTGACGAAGAACATGAAGCAGGATTTAAACAACAAGCCCCTCCCCCCTATTATCATACTAGAGATACTGCTTTGATGTGGGCAAAGATACAGGGGGCTAAAACTATTTTAGGTTCGGCTACGCCATCTTTAGAGACTCGATATAATGCTCAGATAGGCAAATATGCTTGGGTAAATTTAAAAGAAAGGTATGGTCTTAGTAAGCCTCCTGTTATAGAGTTGATTGATCTTAAAAAACAATATCATCGTAAATGTGTACGTGGTATTTTTAGCCAGGAACTCTTAACAGCTATTGAAGATACTATTAGAAAAAAAAAACAGTTTTTAATATTTCAAAATAGGCGAGGTTACGCTTCGATAATACAGTGTGAGATCTGTGGGTTTATTCCCGAATGCACTCATTGCGATGTTAGTCTTACATATCATCTTAATAGGCAAATTTTACTATGCCATTATTGTGGATATTCTCAGGCAAATCCTAATCATTGTTTTATGTGTAATAGTTTAAATCTTGATAATAAGGGGTTTGGGACGGAACAAATAGAAGAACAACTAAAATTGTTTTTCCCGAATATACGATTAAGCCGTATGGATACAGATTCTATGTATAAAAAATTTGCTTATGAAAAACTTATAGCTAAGTTTCAATCGAAAGATATTGATGGCCTTATAGGGACTCAAATGCTTGCTAAAGGCTTAGACTTTCAAGAAGTAATACTTGTAGGCATCATGCGTTCTGATCAGCTTTTAGCATATCCAGACTTTCGTGCAGAGGAGCGAACTTATCAAATGCTGAGTCAACTTTCTGGAAGATCGGGACGCCGTGAGTTAACAGGTCGAGTACTTATACAGACTTTTCAAAGTAATCATCCCATACTTAAAGAAGTGATTGAGCAAGACTATGAAAGTATGTGTCAAAGGATCTCTCAGGAAAGAGAGCGTTTTTTTTATCCTCCTTATAGTAGATTAATTGAGATTACCCTTAGTCATAGTAATATATCAAGAGTTTCTCTTGCTTCAGTAGAGCTTGGTAAATTACTCCGAATTTATTTCGGTCATCACTTATTAGGCCCTGAAACTCCTGCTATAGGACGAGTTAAAGATAAACATTTATCTAGGATGCTTATTAAGCTCTTACCCCAGAAAGAGATATTAGTAGGAGGACGCCATTATATTTGTAAAGCTCTTAAGAATTTTTATACTGTAAAAGCCTGGCGTTCTATTAAAGTTATCGTGAATGTAGACCCTATTTAAATTATATACTCTAATTATCAATAGTTATTTTTTATATTTAATATGTTTTATATAATATGGAAGAATATATTCTATCGAATAGTGAGAAAGAGCCATCTTTACTTAGGGCGCTCTCAAGAGAAACGCATTTAAAAACACTTAATTCAAATATGCTTAGTAGTCCTTATCAAGGACGTGTACTTAGTATGTTGGCTCGTTTGATTAAACCGATAAATATTCTCGAAATAGGGACTTTTACAGGTTATTCCGCGCTATCCTTAGCCGAAGGCCTTTGTCAAGAAAAAGGCAAACTTATCACTATAGATCGCAATGAAGAGCTTGCTTATATATCAGAAAAGTATTTTAAGGCTTCTAAATATTCCCATCAAATTCACCAAATTTTTGGTGATGCTCGTAAAGAAATTCCCGTTTTGATGGATATTTTTGATATAGTTTTTATCGATGCCGATAAGGAAAGTTATAAACATTATTTTGATATGGTGTTGCCTAAAATGAGAAAAGGAGGCTGTATTATATCTGATAATGTCCTGTGGCATGGAATGATATCAAAAAAAAATCTTCTTGATAAGAAAACTTCTGTTTTAGATTCTTACAATAAAAAATTACAACATGACCATAGAGTAGAGGCGCTTATTTTACCTGTTCGCGATGGGTTGAGCATAGCATTTGTAAAATAATTATTTATCATAAGATTTTTTATGATTATAATTAGATATAACTATGTTTTAACTTTGCATATGTTTTTAAACATAACAATATGAATATTCCTGAGAGTAGTTTGAAAAGAGTAATTATTATAGGTGCAGGATTTGCTGGGGTACAAATTGCTAAAAAACTCCGTAGAGATAAATTTCAAGTAGTTTTAATAGATAAAAATAACCACCATACTTTTCAGCCCCTTTTATATCAGTTAGCTACGGCAGAATTAGAGTCTAGCTCTATCGCGCGTCCCATACGGGCTATGATTAAAAAAACTAAAAATTTTCATTTCCGTCTCGGACATATACATCGTTTTGACCCTAATATCAGAAAAATATACTCTGACTCAGGAGAGGAATTATCTTATGATTATTTGATTATAGCTACAGGATCACAAACGAATTTTTTTGGAAATACAAGTATTGAACAACATGCCTTGCCCATAAAATGCGTTGCTGATGCTCTAAATTTACGTAATTTAATACTTCAAAGATTTGAGCGTGCTTTGTTTAGCAATGACGTTCAAGAGCGCAATCGTTTAATGACTTTTGTTATTGCTGGGGGGGGGCCTACAGGCGTAGAGCTTGCTGGAGCGCTAAGTGAACTTAAAAATTTTGTATTGCAGAAAGATTATCCCGACTTAGATATAAGTCAAATGGGGATTCATTTAGTTCAGGCAACCTCTTCTCTTCTTGATGGAATGTCTAAAAAATCAGCCGAAGTTGCACTATATTATTTGAAGAAACTCGGAGTTAACGTCTGGTTTAATTGTCCAGTAAAAGATTATGATGGAAATATTGTTCATATGGGGAATAAAACGATATCCTCCGCTAATCTTATATGGACAGCAGGCGTAAAAGGGGCTTTAATAGATGGATTCCAATCTAGTTCTATTGAACGAAATCGTCTAATAGTAGATGCTTTTAATAGAGTAAAAGATTATGATAAGGTTTTTGCTATAGGAGATATCGCAGCTATGAGAAATGATAAACATTTTCCTAACGCTCATCCGATGACTGTTCAGCCCGCTCTTCAGCAAGGAGCTACTTTAGTAAAAAATTTAAATAGCCTAGCTGATGGACAAAAGATGAAACCATTTCAATATATAGATCATGGATCTATGGCTATTATTGGACGTAACAAGGCTGTCTGCGATCTATATGGATTTACATTCAGAGGTTTTTTAGCATGGCTTACCTGGATGTTTATTCATTGGATTTACTTAACGGGATTTAGGAATCGAATAATAGTATTAATTAACTGGATAATTCAATATTTTCAACGTAATAAGAAGAGTATCCGTTTAATTATAAACTTATATTCTAAAGTTCAATCAAAGAATGAGAAGAATGATATTAAATTAGTGAAGAAGTAAAAACAAGTTGTGATAAGATATTTTCTATTTTAAGTTCGGTTTCAATCCATTCCTTATTAGGAATGCTTTTAGCCATAATACCGCTTCCGGCATAAAGCGTGATTTCTTTTTTATAAATTTTGGCGCAACGAAGGTTAACATATAGGGATATGTTCCCTTTATTCAAAATTCCGAGATATCCTGTATAGAAATCTCTTGGATGGCACTCATTATCTCTGATAAATTCTAAAGCAATATTTTTTGGGAAGCCACATATGGCAGGAGTAGGATGTAAATCTTTAATAAAATTATTAATATTAGTCTGTTTCCGAAATGAAAAGTTAATCAAGGTTTTTAAGTGCTTAATATGCCCTAAAATATAGCTTTTAGTATTATGTATAAAAATATTAGCGTGATAATTTTTTAGAATATTTTTAATATACTCGATGACTATATAATGTTCTTCTATTTCTTTTATATCCCATTGAGTTTCATTTTGATTGACTTTTATTGTACCTGCAAGAGCTACTGTCTGGAATTGATTACCTTCACTTTTTAATAATAATTCAGGAGTCGCTCCTATCCAAATACCATATTTAGTATCATACCATAAATATGTAAAAGCGTTAGGATAATTTACAATAAGATTTTGAAAGCTTTTTTTTATAAAAATCTTCTTCTCAAGAGAAATTTTTTTAATGCGTGATAATACTATCTTTTGGAGTTGTTCAGATTTAAGTTCTAAAAGTGCTTTTTGTATAATTTTTAAATACTCTTCCTGAATTTCTCCAAAAGAGTTAGAAAAATATAGATTGTTATGAATAAAAGATTCTTGTAGCTTTGCATAAAAAACTTTGTCAGGATAAATGTAAATTTTTTTTTCATGATTAAGAGTGCTGATAAGAAAACATTTTTTTAGCCCTTTAATTTTTGGGTTATGGATATAGAGTTGAAGTTTTTTACTTTTAGGTTCCCTAAAAATGACGAAACGTTTACTTTTTTGATAAGCTATACAAGCTTTCTTATAAAGATGTCTAAGTGATATTTTTTTCAACAGTTATCAATTTTTATCTAAATAAGATAATATTAGTCATTTTACAATAAGCTATAAGCAATTTATCTTCATCATGTACATTAATTTGTATTACGTGTGTGCTTCTACCTAGATGGAGCATTTTAGCTTGTGCAAATAGGATCCCTCTTCTCTTTGATCGTATATAACTAGCAGAAATTTCTATTCCCATTGCATACTGGATTTTTTTATCTATATAAAGTAATGAAAGCATACTAGCTGTACTTTCAGCAAGGACTACTATAGCTCCTCCATGTAAGTAGCCCATAGGTTGATGTACAACTGAATCAATAGGCATCCGTGCCAGCAAAAAATAGTCACCCCTTTTTATAAATTTAATATTAAGGGTTTCCATAAGTGTATTTTTGCTTAAGTTATTAATTAGTTTAAGCTCGCTTACGTAAGGATTCATAGAATAGATAAATTTTACATTTATAAATTTATAAAAACATACTTTTTAAGTAAAATGGGATCGAAATTATGCTATTCTTAATATTTATATTTTTTTTTAGATAAATATTTTATTATAAATACATTACTCTTAGTAAGAGGGGTAAAGCTATTTATCCTACCTTTATTTTAGGTACAAGCATATTTAATGAAGGCTTATGAAGCCTATTTTTTTTAGTATCTGTAAAAAGGGCTGATACAAAGAATTAATTCTTTGGAGTAGAAATACAAGATTTTTTTTTTTAAAAAAAGACTTTACAGTATAATATGCATTATTTCTTCTATAGCTAAATGAAAAAGAAAGTATAACTAAGTAATACAACTATTTCCAGTATTTAATATCAGCTTTTAGTATAGTCATTTTATGCTCTTTATACATAAAAACTGTTACTTCATAGTATTTGATCGTTTATATCACTTTTTAAGTAAAACAGTATATATAATATTTTTTTTATAACCTATTGTGATATAAATTTATGTGCCATCAACTGCAAATAGCAGCCTCATATAATGAGGTAAAAAATATAAATGCCCGTATCCTGTACGTAATAACATTACCTTGTTTATGGAATATAGAAAAAGTATTTATAATAGTGAATTATATGAATTCAACCCATATTATAAAGGTAGTTTTTTTGTAAATTATTATCTGAATTCCGCATCCAGAGTCTTACGAAGTATATAGCGAATGTTTCCCATAACTGTTTCTATACGATCATTAGTTAGCGTTTGCTTTGTATCCTCGAAATAAAAACTTAGTGCATAAGATTTTTTACCTATTGGGAGTTGATTCCCTGTGTATACGTCAAAAAGCTTTATATCTTTTAATAATGTTTTCTCCGTTTTTTGAATATTTTTACAGAGTTTCTCAAACGTTACAGATTCATCAATCAAAATAGCTAAATCCCTGCGTGCTTGCGGATATTTAGACGGGTTATAAATATGAGTTTTGTTTTCCTGAAAGATTTTAACTACTGATTCCCATGGGATCTCAGCATAAAATATTTGTTGATCTATATTGAAATGCTCTGATATCTCTTTTTTAACTTCTCCCATAATAGCTATAGTTTTTTCTTGACAAGTTATTAAAAGACCTTGCTGGAGCAGAGGATGTTTTATAAGTTGCTCATCAAGCATTTGGACACGATTCTTTTTTAGTAAAGCTTCCACAACGCCCTTCAATTCGAAGAATAAAAATGAATCCTTTGAGCTCAACCAATGTTCTCTTTGTCCCTTATTAGTGATAATAATAGATAAATAGGGAATTTCTATATATTTTTTATCCTTCTTAGTATAAGTTTTTCCCCATTCAAATAGTTTAAGAGAGGTATTTTTCCTACTGATATTATAATAAATACGCTCCATAAGGCCAAATAAAAGACTCTGGCGCAATACAGCTAGTTCCTCGCTTATAGGATTAATAATTTCAATAGCTTGATTTAAAGAATTATTTATAAATTTTTGATATTTATAATGTGTAAGTGATAAATTGATTACTTCGTAAAAACCTTGTGCACTTAATATCTTAGAACTGTTATCCTCTAGTTCCTCAGAAAGGGAGACATCTTGAGAAATTAAGGAAAAACGAAAATGTTCAGGCGTCTTTATTAAGTTATAACCATAAATTCTTAAAATCTCCTCAATCAAATCCACCTCACGGGTTATATCGACTCTATAAGAAGGGACAGAAACTATTAGTTTTTCTTTTTCTTCTTTAATAATAGATATCCCTAAAAGGAGAAGGATTTTTTTAATTTGTTTCTTAGGAATGATTTCGCCTATTAAATGATATATCTTTTCATAACGCAGCTTTATCCTTGCATTTTGCACTGGATTAGGATAAAGATCTATAAAATAATGTATCTTACTAGAAGTAGTTTCTCTAATTAAGAGAGCGGCCCTTTTAAGGGCGTATACTGTCTGTTCAGGATCAGTTCCTCGTTCAAATCTAAAGGAAGACTCAGTTTTTAATCCGTGTCTTTTAGCACTTCGTCGTATACTTACTCGATTAAAGCATGCACTCTCAAGAAAAATATTTTGCGTTTTTTGTGTAACACCTGAATTTAACCCTCCTAAGATCCCGGCTAGGCAAAGTGGTTTTTGAGCATCAAAAATTGTTAAATCTTCCTTATCAAGTATCCGTTCTACTGAATCTAGTGTCTTAAAATGTTGATTCTCTTGAGGAGTTTTTATATAAATAGTTTTGCCCTGTATAAAATCAGCATCATAAATATGAAGAGGTTGTCCAAGCTCATACATTACAAAATTAGTAATATCTACCAGGTTATTAATAGGCTGTAAACCTAAACCCTCTAAACGTTTCTTAAGCCAAAAAGGAGAATGAGTTATTTTTACCTCTTTAATTAAACAACCGCTATAGCGTATACATCGATCGGAAGATTTGATGTAAATAGAAAAATCTAACGCATCTTCTTTAAAAGAAAAATCTTTTACTTCAGGTTTGAGCAATTCAGCTTTATATCCTCTAGCTTTTAGAGCTAAATGCAAGTCCCTAGCTACGCCCCAGTGACTCATAGCATCAGCCCGATTAGGAGTAAGACCTATCTCAATAAGATAATCCTCATCTGCTTTAAAAAGTTTTGAGGCTAGAGTCCCAATAGGGATCTCACTATTAATTAATAAAATACTCTCTGAGTTATTTTGTATAGCTAATTCCCTAGCTGAGCAAATTATCCCTTGAGATTCTATACCTTTGATGATAGTCCCCTTTATATATGTTTGATTGCCGTTTCTGTCAAGTACGCAAGCGCCGATAAGAGCTACGAGTACTTTTTGATTCACCGCTAGTTCAGGAGCTAGACAGATAATTTGAACATCTTGGTTTTTTCCGACATCTACACGCGTTACTTTAAGATGATTAGCATTGGGATGTGGTATAAAAGATGTTATTTTTCCTACAACGACTTCTTTTAATAGTGTATTTGAAATTTGAAATTTTTCATAATTTTCCACATTTAGTCCGATATCAGTAAGTATTTGGCAAAGTTGATGAGGATCAAGATCAGAGATTAAATATTGTTTAAGCCAGTTATAGGATATTTTCATGAATTTTTTTCTCCTTTTAAAAGAAGATGATATTAGTAGTTATTGAGCATTATTGGCATTACCAACATAACAAGTTCTTCATCTTCTTCTTTATTTTTTAATGGTTTTAATAATCCAGCCTTTTCGGGAGTCGACATTTCAAATAAAATATCCTCAGTATTAATATGAGAAAGCATTTCTATTAGAAATTTTGAGTTGAACCCTATTTCTATATCCTTACCCGTATAATCGCAATTTAAATGTTCTTGTGCTTTATTTGAAAAATCAGTATCTTCAGCATACATTTGAAGTTTATTCCTACTGAGATTAAGGTGAATTTGGTAGGTGGACTTATTTGAAAAAAGTGTTATACGTTTGAGTGCGTTTAAAAACTCTGCGCGTTTAATACTTAGTTTTTTATCGTTATGTTTAGGTATAACCTTATCGTATTCAGGATATTTCCCATCAATAAGTCGACAGATAAGGGTTTTATCATTAAAAATAAACTGTGTGTTAGTTTCATTGTATTCTATAGTAACCTCTTCATCATCAAGCATATTTTTGAGTATTTGGAGTGGTTTTTTTGGAAGAATAAATTCGGTAGTTCGTTCGGTTTTTAAATTTTTTCTTACGTATTTTACTAACTTATGAGAATCGGTTGCTACAAAAGTAGCTCCCTCGGGATTAAACTGAAAAAGTACTCCAGTCATTGCTATCCTAAGTTCGTCGTGACTGCTGGCAAAGATAGTTTGATTAATAGCTTTTGCGAGCATTTTAGGTCTCATTGTTAAACGTATAGGTTGATCTAAGACAGGTGTTTTAGGGAACTCTTGCCAATTTTGTACTGCTAGTGAATAATTACCTTGTTCTACAGTTACTTCAAGATTATTTCTATCTTCTTTTAAAGAGATGGTAAGTGGCTGCTCGGTAAAAGTTTTTAACATATCAGTTATTAACCTAGCTGGAACAGCAGTTTTTCCTGAATTCTTTCCAGAGTTCTCTGACGTTACGTTTATATAACTGATTAAAGTAGTTTCTAAATCCGAAGCGGTAATTTTAAGCTCATTTTTTTCAAGTTCGAAAAGAAAATTATTTAAAATTGGCAATGCATTATTATTACTTACCACTGCGTTTAGCATATGAAGTTGTTTTAGAAGTTCTGAACTTGATACGATAAATTTCATGAAACTGAATTTGATTACAAATGTATTTAGTTTGTAAAATAAAGATTTCTTTTTTATACTACTTAAAAAATCTTACAAACTTAATTTATGCTCATAATCTTATAAAGTGAATTACATAAACTTAAAATTAGAAGTCTGCTCTTAATTTATAAATATTAAAAGTTATGTATATCAAGTATATTTTTTCTAAATATATCTTAAATAAGTATACAAGTTTTACAAATAGATCTTTCTGTAAGTATATACTTCTTAATTGAAGATTTCTATATTTCATATGTTATTGAAATATCTTTAATTAGGAAGTTTTACTAACTTAGTTTGTTATATAAATTTTACTTGTTTGATTTATCAGAAATATTTTTTAAAAATTTTATTCTAACATACCCTTTTAAATCTTACTAAAAGTCACTCAGCATTTATTTATCACATGTTTTTCTTTATAAGAAAATTTAAATTCACTCTTAGGAAGGGCTAGTAGAAATGCAAATTTTATATGTCATAAATAACTCTATATAATCATTAAATACTTTTTCATATTAGATACATCATTATAAAAAAGTATTTAATGATTATACTCTTTTTAAAAAAGAATAACTTTATTAAAGCATTGCTCTATTTTGTGTTTTGGAAAAATTACTATTTTAATTATCCTATTATGATTGAATAGTATTTTTTTTGCCAATTAGATGATTTTTTTTAGAATTAAATTTGTAATTACTTTTAGCTAAAAAAAAAATCATGATGTATCATCTGTTTTTTACACCAATTTTAAAAAGATCTGTTTTTTAAGAGTTTTTTTTATTTATTATTTAATTAAATTTCTTATTAAGAAAAAAAAATAATGCAAATAGGTTAAAAAAATATTTTTTTTATAAAATCTACTGTTTTTAGTATCTAAAAAATCTGATAGTTATTAAGGCCTATATAACTTTATATTAAGTTTATAACAGAAATCTAATTTTTATGTGATTATGACTTTCCTTAAAATATATATTCTAAAATGTACAGAACTCATGATTGTGGAGCGCTTAGTAAAGAGAACATAGGCGAAAAAATAGCTTTATGCGGCTGGATTCAATCTATAAGAAATCTAGGATCAGTGAGTTTTATAGATCTAAGAGATTATTATGGCATAACACAGTTAATCTTTTATAAAGGAGATCCGTTAAAGGTACAAGCTGATGAATTAGCGCGTGAATTTGTTATTCAAGTCCATGGAATAGTGGTAGAGAGAGCTTCTAAAAATTTAGAAAATTCTACAGGGGCTATTGAGGTTATAGTCTCTAAACTTAGAATACTTAATTCATCCCTTACACCTCCTTTTACGATAGAGGATCAAACTGATGGAAACGAACTTCTTAGAATGCGTTACCGTTATCTTGATATTAGAAGGAATCCCATAAAAAATAAACTTCTTTTACGTCATAAATTAGCTCTAGAAATCCGAAATTATCTCTCTAATTTTGATTTTATAGAGATAGAAACTCCCATGCTAATAAAATCTACACCTGAGGGCGCTAGAGATTTTGTTGTGCCTTCTCGGATGCATCCAGGACAGTTTTATGCCTTGCCACAATCACCACAATCTTTTAAACAATTGCTTATGATTGGAGGTATAGATAGGTACTTCCAAATTGTTAAATGTTTTCGTGATGAAGATTTGCGTGCTGATCGTCAGCCTGAGTTTACACAAATAGACTGTGAGATGGCTTTTGTTGAACAGGAAGATGTATTAATCTTTTTTGAAAATTTTATAGTTCATTTATTTCAAAAAATACGTGGAGTTAAATTATCTACTCCTTTTACCAGAATCTCTTATGACCAATCTATGCAGACATATGGCTCAGATAAACCTGATCTCCGTTTTAAAATGACTATCGAAACGTTGACTGATTTAGTCAAAGGTAGAGGGTTTACTCCTTTTGATACACAGGAGCTCACTATAGGTATAGTTGTTCCTAATATTGCATATTATACCCGAAAACAATTAGATGAGATCACCTCCTGGGTAAAAAAACCCCAAATTGGTTCTCAGGAGCTTTTTTGGGTGAAATATCTCGAACAAGAGAACTTTAAGTCATCTATAAATAAGTATTTTAGACAGGATGATTTTAAAACATGGGCTCACAAATTGAATGCTAAAGTGGGTGATGTATTATTTATACTTGCTGGGGAAACAAAAGAGGTGCAAAAACAGCTAGGCCAATTACGTTTAGAGATGGGTCGAAGACTTGGGTTACTTAATTCTGATAAATTAGCTCCATTATGGATTGTAGATTTTCCTTTACTTGAGGAAGAAGATAATGGGAACTATCGTGCTAAGCATCATCCTTTTACAGCTCCAAAAGAAAAAGATTTATTTCTTATAGAAAGTTCTCCACAAAAAGTATGTGCGCAAGCTTATGATCTTGTAATCAACGGGAGTGAGATAGGGGGAGGTTCTATTCGTATTTGTCAAAGCGAACTTCAAGAACATATTTTTTCACTATTAGGGTTTTCAAAGGAAAAAGCTTATAAGCGATTCGGATTCCTAATTGATGCTTTACGATATGGCGCACCCCCTCACGGGGGTATTGCTTTTGGGTTCGATAGATTAGCCGCTATATTAGCAAAAGATGAAAGTATACGTGATTTCATAGCTTTCCCTAAAAACAATTCCGGAAGAGATGTGATGATTGAGAGCCCTTCAATACTTGATACTGAACAATTACAAGAGTTAAGTTTGCATTTAAAAAAAGATATACCTATAGAGCCCTAAAATCAACACTTTCTTATGTCACATTTACTGTAAAAAGAATCTAGTTAGCAAAAAAAACTTATTTCCAATAGTAAAAATCAATTAGTATTTACTTTGCTTAAATAAAAAAGAAACTTATCAAAAAAAATGTCTATATGAGCTTATAGAAAAAAAAATAATAAAATATTATATTTACTAATACTTTAGTATCTCAAATAAATATTTTCCTAATATTATAAATATTTTAGATAAAACTTATGCAAGTTCTGATAGATCCTTTTTTAAGGATAAATTATTTAGTTTAAATCCCCTTTTATTATATTAATATAAAGAAAGTAAGCTTGCAAATAATTAAGGATTTAATTTTTTATACTGAATAGTATATAAAAAATATTTTCTTTTTAAAGAAAGTCTACAATTGTATTAGAGTAAATACAAAATACTTTTTTTTCATAAAAATTTTCAGGGTTCATCCCTTATCAAGATAAGGATAACATAATTAAGTTATTATAGTTTTAAAAACTAGTTTTGTTTTTTATATATAATCACAAGTCTAAAAATAAGGAACATAAATTGTAAATTATATATAAAAACTATATTTAAAAAATGATATCTTTCTGCTCTCTAAAAATTAACATTTTAGAATTTCTATTTATCAGGTATGATATTTAATAATAGATAAGAGTGAAAATTAAATTATAGAAAATATAAATTTTACTATACCTGTCTTTAATATTATTTATTATTAATAAATAAGAGCTGTTTTTTTATATTATTAAAAAATTACAAAATAAATATGAAAGTTCTTAAATTTGGTGGCACTTCTGTAGCAAACTCTAGTTCTATAGAACAAATATGTTATATTCTTAAAAATCGAAAGGTATCAACACCTTGTATAGTTATAGTTTCAGCTCTATCTGGTATTACTAATAAATTGATTAAATGTGGGAGATTAGCTGCTTCAAAGGATGAGAAATACCGCGTTCTGCTTCAAGATATCGAGATAAGACATATGAATGTCATACGTGAGTTATTCCCTATTGTCCGTCAAAGCGGATTAATTAGTCAAACAAAAAAATATTTTAATGAGCTGGAAGTTTTTTGCGAAAGTATTTTTCATTTACTAGAGCTCTCTAAACGTTCACTTGATAAAATTATGAGTTATGGAGAGCTTATTTCTTCTTTTATTATATATGAAAAATTAAAAGAATTGGGGCTAAAGAGTATTTGGAAAGACAGCAAAGATCTCATCGTTACCGATGAACGATACGGGAATGCACAAGTAGATTTTATTAACAGTTATCATCGTATTGAAGAATTTTTTTTGAAAATATCGTCTGACTATTATACAGTAATGCCTGGTTTTATAGCCGCTTCGATTACTCAAGAAACTACTACTCTAGGACGTGGAGGTTCAGATTATAGTGCATCTATTATAGCCGCAGCAATCAAAGCTGAAGCATTAGAAATATGGACTGATGTAAGCGGCGTTATGACTGCTGATCCAAAATTAGTTTCTCAAGCATTCCCTATTGAAAAACTTTCTTATAAAGAGGCTATGGAACTTTCCCATTTTGGAGCTAAGGTAATTTATCCGCCTACGCTACAACCTGCTATGGAAAGAAACATCCCTATTTTAATCAAAAATACTTTTTCTCCTCAAGAAAAAGGGACTTGCATAGATAAGTATGATAATCGGCTGATAAAATCTATGATTACAGGCATATCGGGTATGTCTGATATAGTTCTTATTACTTTAGAAGGAAGCGGTATGATAGGTATACCAGGTTATTCTAAACGTCTTTTTTCTGCTTTAGCATATCATGGGATTAATGTGATTTTTATCACTCAGAGCTCTTCAGAATATTCAATCACTTTAGGCATACAAAAAGACGATTTGATATTAGCTAAAGGTAGTATAGATAGTGAATTTGCTGAAGAAATTTACCAAAAGCGTCTTTTACCAGCTTTTGTGGAAAAAGATCTATGTATTATAGCTGTTGTTGGGGATGATATGAAAAACCGTCATGGCACCTCAGGTAGAATGTTTAGTGCTCTAGGTAAGAATAGCGTCAATATACGAGCTATAGCGCAAGGATCTACTGAAAAAAATATCTCGGCTGTCATTTCAAACAAAGACTTTAAAAAGGCTTTGAATACCCTTCACGAAACTTTCTTTGAAAAGCCCGCTAAACAAATAAATCTCTTTATTGCCGGTTTGGGACAAGTAGGGAGTAAGTTACTAGAACAACTACATAGTCAGAGAGACTATCTCTTAAAAGAACTTAAATTGCAAATACGAGTTATTGCTATTTGTAATAGTAAGAAAATGTATTTTGAAGAACTCGGAATAGATCTGAGAAACTGGGAAGAAAAAATAAAAGATAAAGAGCCAATGGTATTGGAAACCTTTATCAAAAAAATACGCTCACTCAATTTACGTAATAGCATTTTCTTAGATAACACTTCTAGTAAAGAAGTAGCCCAGGTATATGATCAGTTTCTTGCAAAAGGTATCGGCGTAGTCACCTGCAATAAAATTGCTTGTGCCTCTTCTTATACATTTTACAAAAACTTAAAAGATTTATCACGTTGTTTTACGGCTCCTTTCTTTTTTGAGACTAACGTAGGGGCAGGTCTACCTATCATAAGCACATTGAATGATCTAGTCCATAGTGGAGACAAGATTCATTTAATAGAGGCAGTTTTATCAGGAAGTTTAAACTTTATATTTAATACATATGAATCAAATCGTACTTTCGCCGACACCGTACGTGAGGCTCATAAAAAAGGATATACGGAGCCTGATCCTCGCATTGATTTAAGTGGTATAGATGTTATGAGAAAAATTCTTATTTTGGTTAGAGAGTGTGGAGAATCTATGGAATTAGAAGATATTGTGCAAAAAACCTTTCTTCCTAATGACTGTATAAAAACAAAAAGCTTAGAGGATTTTTATGAGGCTTTGACTCAAAATGAGGATCATTTTGTGAAATTGCGTGAAAAAGCCCAAAGTAAGGGGAACAGACTGCGTTTTATGGCTACCTATACTGATAAAAAAGCCTCTGTAAGCCTACAAGATATAGGTCCTAAGCATCCATTTTATGAACTCCAAGGAAAAGATAATATGATTCTTTATACGACACAACGCTATGCCCAACAACCTCTTGTTATCAGAGGTGCTGGTGCAGGCGCTGAGGTAACAGCCTCCGGAATATTTTCAGATATTATTAAAGCTTCCAGATAATATTCCCCCTCCCTTATATTTATGCAAAATTCCGTTAAAGTCTTTGCTCCTGCTACCATCGCTAATATTTCGTGTGGCTTTGATGTTCTAGGGATGGCTCTGGAAGGACTAGGTGATGAGATAATCATTAGGAAATCTAGGCAAACAGGTATATATATACATAAAATTCACGGCGCTGATCTCCCTAGAGATCCTAGTCGAAATGTGGTAGGAGTATCTATTCAGAGTCTTTTAAATCAATTACCTAATTTTGATCAGGGCTTTGAAGTAGAGATATTTAAAAATATTCATCCTGGAAGTGGTCTTGGTTCAAGTGCAGCTAGTGCAGCAGGCGCTGTAGTAGGTGCTAATGTTTTATTAAGTAACCCATTCTTACCTACTCAGTTAGTGCGTTTTGCTATGGAAGGAGAACGTTTAGCTAGCAGGAGCGCTCATGCAGATAATGTAACACCAGCTATTATAGGCGGGATCACTCTTGTAAGAAGTTATCATCCTTTAGATCTTGTTTCACTTCATACCCCCAAAGAATTATGGGCTACAGTTCTTCATCCGCAAATAGAAGTAAAAACTTCCCAAGCAAGAGAAATTTTGAAAAAAAACGTTCTTATGAGTAATGCTATTCGTCAATGGGCGAATGTAGGAGCATTAGTAGCAGGTCTTTATCAGGAAGATTATTCTCTTATCAGTCGTTCACTAGAGGACTTTATCGTAGAACCTGTGCGATCGATGTTAATTCCGGCTTTTCAAGAACTTAAAATTGAATGTAAAGCTTCCGGGGCTCTTGGTGGAGGTATATCAGGATCAGGGCCATCAGTATTTATGTTGAGTAAGGGAAGAGAAAAAGCTCAAATAATCGCCCAGTGTATGAATAAAGTTTATGCTAAACTAGATTTAGAGTATAATATATATATATCTTCTATTAATAACCAAGGAGTTAAATGGGAATTTATTGATTAATTCAATAATATTTTAAAAGCAAATAAAATTTTATAGAAATATGCAGTATCATAGCTTAAAAAATCCAAATCACCATGTTGGATTCCAAGAGGCTCTTATTAGAGGATTAGCACCGGATAAAGGTTTATATTTTCCTCAGAGCATTCCCAAACTTCCGAAACGATTTCTTAAAAATATTTATGATTATGAAATACATGAACTTGCCTTTAAGGTTATTTATCCTTATATTCAAAATGCCCTTAAAAAAGAGGTTATTTGGAAGATCATTGAAAAAACACTCACTTTCCCTTTTCCATTAACAGCTATAAGTGAAAACTTATATTCGCTTGAGCTTTTTCATGGACCTACTTTAGCTTTTAAAGATGTAGGATCTATGTTTATGGCAGGTTGCCTAGGTCATTTTCAAAAAAAAAATGATAATCCAATTACCGTATTAGTAGCTACTTCAGGAGATACGGGAGGTGCAGTAGCAAGGGGATTTTATAAGGTTCCAAAAGTAAAAGTAGTAATTCTATATCCGTCAAAAAAAGTAAGCGAGTTACAAGAAAAACAGCTAACTACTCTTGGGGAAAATATAGTTGCTCTGGAAATAGAAGGCAACTTCGATGATTGTCAAAATTTAGTTAAGCAGGCATTTCTTGATGAATCTCTACAAAAAAAATGCTTTCTTACCTCGGCAAACTCTATAAATATAGCACGGTGGTTGCCACAAATGTTTTACTATTTTATTGCGTATCGTAACTTAACTCATGAATTATCTAAAAAAAGACTTATTTTTTCCGTTCCTAGCGGGAATTTTGGAAATCTATGTGCAGGTATGCTAGCAGCTCAAATGGGACTTCCTATCGAGCATTTTATTGCCTCTACTAATAGTAATGATACAGTCCCACGCTTTATGAAAAGTGGGGTCTACTTGCCAAAGTCAGCAATAACTACCCTTTCAAGTGCAATGGATATATCAGATCCGAGTAATTTTGCAAGAATCTTACATTTGCATCCTAACTTAAAGGATCTTAAAAATAGGATGTCAGCTAGATCTTTTACAGATTTTGAGACGGTTGAAACTATGAAAAAAATTTGGGAGGATCAAGAATACATGCTTGATCCTCATGGAGCGGTTGCTTATCTTGGACTTAAGGAATATATAAAGGATAAAAATTTAGGAGAGAATACTATAGGAATATTTCTTCAAACAGCTCATCCAGTAAAATTCATAGATAGAATTCCTCAGGAATTATGTAATAAGATAGTTATTCCTAATATTCTGAAAACACTCCTAAAAAAGGATAAAAAAGTACAAAAGCTGTCTAATAATTATGAAAATTTTAGAGATTATTTGTTAAATATTAGTTAATCTTTTCTTAAGATTATTCCGGATTAGTAAGAAATTTTTGAGTTTTTATTGTCTCAGAACTTTCAATATTTTTAAGCTTTCTTTCAATGGCTCGTGTACGTTTTCCCATGACTTCTTCAAGTTGGGTTGAAGCTGTATGTAGATTATTTTGAGCTTTTTGAAGTAGGCCTCCAAATTTTTGGAATTCGGTCTTTACAGTACTAAGAATCTCCCATACCTGACTGCTGCGTTTTTGAATGGCAAGTGTACGAAATCCTATTTGAAGACTGTTAAGCAAAGCAGCTAAGGTAGAAGGTCCAGTAACTAATATTTTATAAATACACATTAACTCCTCTAATAAAGCAGCTTTTTTTACCACTTCTCCATATAGACTCTCGAAAGGCAGGAAAAGAATTCCAAAGTCTGTAGTATGCGGAGGTTCAATATATTTTTCATTTACTTCTTTTGCCATTTTTCTAAGAGTATTCTCAAGATTTTTCTGCGCTATCTTAATAGCACTATTTTCTGGATTGTCATAGGCTTGTTGTAATTGTTCATAAGCATCTTTAGGAAACTTCGCATCTATAGGAAGCCATATATTTGTTTTATTATCAGATCCGGGTAATTTTATAGCAAACTCTACTGTGAAAGAAGATCCTTTTCGAGTAGTGACATTCGCCTGATATTGTTCAGGCGCCAGTAGTTGCTCTAGTAGCATAGAGAGTTGCATTTCACCAAATCCTCCTCGCATTTTCACATTGCTGAGAATTTTTTTTAATCCTCCAACATCCTGTGCTAGATTTCGCATCTCACCCAACCCCTCTTGTACTGCCGATAGCTGTTTTCTTACAGTTTCAAAAGAACGACCTAGGCGTTCGTCTAAAGTTTTTTGAAGTTTTTCATCTACCATTCGACGCATTTCATCGAGTTTCCCACCTGTAATCAGGATAAGTTTTTCTTGTTCTTTTTCTAAATTATCTAACTTATCCCGTTGCATATCTTTTAATGTTTCGATATCTTTTCCCAGTTCTTCTGTGAGTTGTTGACGAAATTGCATTAATGACTCACTAAGTTCTTTTCTACTTTCTCTGGCGGAATCGTTAAATTCTTTGCGATGAAATGTAAATTCTTGTTTAAAGGAAGATTCTAGTTTGATTAAAAGATTTCCTATCATATCTACACCTTTAGAAAGACTCTGTAAAGGCATCAACTCTTTTTTTTGTAAATAATTAATGGAGACAAATATTAAGCATATCACTAATAGTGCTATAAGAATGTAAATAATTATTTCCATTTATTTTTGAATAAATATGATATTTGCCACAAAAAATATTTAGATGCAAAGATCTATATTTTTGATATGCTATAATTAGTAATTTATTCTTCTATATAAAAAATATACCCTGTTACAATACATAATACATATATAATATAAAAATTTCACTTAAAATACTATAATTATTTCAATTAGCGTTGTGAATTAAAAATCAATTCTTTACAATATTTATTAAATAAATTAGGATATATACCTTTCAAGTAAACCTTAAGTTAAATATATCTGATACTTAATCAGCAAGTTAGTATCTAATCAACTAGATCATTTTTTTTATTTTTTTAGATAGTTATTTTGATTAAAATTAGATAGTATTTTTTTATAATAAGTGAGATTTTATGTTAGTTTTTTTTTAAATGCTTAAGCTAAGCATAGGCCACTTAAAGTGATTTTTAATGAGTAAGTCTATAACCTGTAGATATTTTTTGCATTTTTTTTGCTAAAATATTATTTCTAATAGTTGATTTTTATAGTAGACTTTCTTTTACAAGGTATTAGACAATATATATATGATTAGAATATTTATAATGTATCAGAACATAAAATTAAGCTTAATTAAGAAAACACCATATTTTTGATAATTTTACATTCAAACAATTTTTTTTATGAGACTTTTTAAAAAAAAGTTAAATAATCTTATTTTTTTATTAAAAATTTCTGTTATGTCTATTTTATTTACTCCTTTGCAAATAAAAAATGTTCGATTGAAAAATCGTTTAGTTCAATCACCTATGTGTATGTATATGGCCAAAGAAGGTAGGGCTAGCTCTTGGCATTTTACTCATTACGGCACTCGTGCTATTGGAGGGATCAGTTCTATTGTTCTAGAGGCCACTGCTATTTCGCCTGAGGGCCGTATTACTCATGGGGATTTGGGTATATGGGAAGATGAGCATATAGAAGGTCTTTTAAAGATAACAAATTTTCTTAAAGAACAAGGAGTTATTCCTGCTATACAACTAGCACATGCTGGACGGAAGGCCTCTTGCGATCTTCCCTGGAATGGCGGGAAACAGCTAACTTTAGCTCAGAAAGGCTGGGAAACGCTTGCGCCTTCTCCTATCCCTTTCTATAAAAACGATCGTATACCTAGAGAAATTAGAGAAAGTGATATTTTAAAAATTTTAGACGATTTTAAATCGGCTGCTCTTAGAGCGCAACAAGCTGGGTTTGAAATTATAGAAATTCATGCTGCACACGGATATTTGCTTAATACATTTCTTTCTCCTATAACGAATATTAGATTAGATAAATATGGAGGTTCTTTTGATAATCGTATTTCTTTTCTCCTTCAAGTCATTGATAAAATACAAAAAGTATGGTCAAAAAACCAACCTCTCTTTGTGAGAATTTCCACGGTGGATTATAAAAAGGATAGTTGGACAATAGAGAATAGTTTGCGCTTATCTGATATACTTTCTCAAAGAGGAGTAGATCTAATAGACTGTTCGTCTGGTGGAGTATTTTCTAATGTTGATGCCCCTTTAGGACCGGCTTATCAAGTTCCTTTTTCAGAATGTATTAAACATCAAGTAGGAATACTGACTTCTGCTGTTGGTTTTATTGATCAAGCCTTTCAGGCTGAAGAAATACTTTTAAAAAAACAGGCTGATCTTATCTTTTTAGGTAGGAAGCTCTTACGAGAACCTTATTTTCCTTTACAGGCTGCGCGAGAGCTTGGTGTGAAAACACAATGGCCTTTACCTTATTTAAGAGCTTTATAAGTTTTTCTATGATATTCTTTTTTTTAATAACTAATCCCTATAATCGGGGAATTTAAATTATAGGAGTAAGTGTAGAAACGTATGGCTTATATTTAAGGGATAAACTAGTTTAGTATAAAATTTTATAAATCTATGATAGATCTTTTATCGAATTATTAAATTCGATTACTTTTAATATAGTAAAATATTTTTAATGCGATCAGAAGAACTACCAATCTATAATAATTTATCTTTTGAAGAATTTCGTCAATCAGTATTAAACGATTATCTACTCGCTTGCACTAGTAGAGAAATGAGTCTTCTTGGGCGTAAGGAAGTTTTAAACGGCAAAAGTAAATTTGGAATATTTGGCGATGGTAAAGAATTACCACAACTAGCAATGGCCCGTGTTTTCAAAGAAGGAGACTTTAGATCAGGATATTATCGTGATCAAACTTTTATGATAGCTATAGGGGCCCTTAAGGTAAAGGCCTTTTTTGCTCAACTCTATGCACATACCGATTCTAAAGTAGAGCCCTCATCTTCTGGAAGAATGATGACGAGTCATTTCGGTACGCCTTTATTAGATGAAAAAGGCCATTGGCTAATACTTTCAAAACAGAAAAACTCGATTTCTGATATTTCTCCTCTAGCTTCTCAGATTCCAAGATTACTCGGATTAGCTCAGGCTTCAAAAATTTATAAAAATTCTCCTTCTTTAAAATCTCATTCGCTGCTTTTTTCGAATGATGGTAATGAAATTGCTTTTGGAACTATCGGCAATGCAAGTACCTCTGAAGGTTTGTTCTGGGAAACTTTTAATGCCGCAGGTGTTCTTGAAGTTCCTATGATTATTTCAATATGGGATGATCACTATGGAATTTCAGTTCCTGGAAAATATCACAACATTAAAAAAAGTTTTTCTCAAATGTTAAGAGGCTTTAAACGTACAAGTTCTGAGCGGGGTTTTGAAATATTTTCTGTAAAAGGATGGGATTACGTTGCTTTAGTTGAAACATATGAATGTGCTGAAAAGATCGCTCGCGAAAAACACGTACCTGTATTGATCCATGTTACCCAGCTTACTCAGCCTCAAGGACATTCGACATCAGGCTCTCATGAACGCTATAAATCTTCTAAACGTCTTGAATGGGAACGTTCTCATGATTGTTTAAAAAAATTTCGTCAATGGATTCTTGATTTTGAACTTATAAATAATGAACAATCATTTAAAATAACTACTTGTGAAGTACTTAACCAGATAGAGATAGATGCTAAAGCATATGTTAGACAGGAACAAAAAAATGCTTGGATTGCTTTTCAAGAACCCTTTATCAGTTCTAAAAATACAGTTTTAAAGTTAATAAAAGATTTTTATGAACAAGTTTCTGATAACCATAACAAAAAGATACTATCGTCGATTTTAAAAAAACTAGATTCAATAATACATCCTAGTAAAAAAGGGTTATTTTCTGCAATCCGTAAGGCTATTTATCTAACTTCTTATGTTTCTGTTGATAAAAAGTTACCTCTTATTAGATGGTATCAAGAAAATCTAAAAATAGAAAAAGAAAATTATTCCTCTTATCTCTATAGTCGATCAAGTCTATCGGCTTCTAGGATTCAAGGAGTTGCTCCTGTTTATTCTAGCACATCTATGGAATTAGATGCTCGTATTATTTTAAGAGATAATTTTGATTTTTTACTTAAAAAGTATCCTCAACTACTAATTCTTGGTCAAGATGTAGGTAAGATGGGTGATGTCAACCAAGGGTTAGAAGGTCTTCAGATTAAATATGGTGAGATGCGTGTAGGAGATACAGGAATACGTGAGGCTAGTATGATTGGACAAGGAATTGGGCTCTCTATGCGAGGATTACGCCCTATTGTTGAAATACAGTACCTCGATTATATATTATATGCACTTCAATTAATGAGTGATGATATAGCTACTATGCAATATCGTACTAAAGGGAAACAAAAAACACCTATCATAGTCCGCACGCGTGGACATCGTTTAGAGGGTATTTGGCACTCAGGCTCTTTAATCGGGGGAATTATAAATTTTTTGCGAGGGATGTTATTTCTTGTTCCACGTAATATGACCAAAGCAGCTGGTTTTTATAATATGCTTATGGAAGCAGATGATCCAGCGCTTGTTATTGAATGTCTTAATGCGTATCGTGCCAAAGAAAAAATTCCTGAAAATATAGGGGAATTTAAAACACCTGTAGGACAAATTGAGTGTACTAGGTTAGGAGAAGATATAACTTTAGTTAGTTATGGTTCTACTTGGCATATTGTTATGGATGCTGCAGATGAATTAGGTCAAAAGGGTATAGCGGCTGAAGTTATTGATGTTCAGTCGTTAATTCCCTTTGACCTCTCGCATGATATTGTCAAAAGTTTACAGAAAACTCATCGTCTAGCTGTTATTGACGAAGATGTCCCAGGAGGTGCATCAGCTTATATCTTGCAAAAGATATTACAAGAGCAAGATGGTTATTATCAATTAGATAGTCAACCTATCACTATTACTGCTCAAGAACATCGCCCAGCTTATGGATCTGATGGTAATTACTTTTCAAAGCCTTCAGTTGAAGATGTAGTGGAAGCTGTTTACGCCTTAATGCATAAGGCAATCCCACAAAAATATCCTTTACTTTATTAAATGACTTTTAAAAGTTCAATCACTTTTTTATCCACTTCGAGCGTCATCATATCTTCTCTTAAATCTTTCAGGGCTATCCAGTGAAGTTTTTGTATTCTATTTTCCATTATCTGTAACGCATTTATATTATGTGTATAAACTTTATAATATACAGATATGAGTTGTTCATTTTTTATAAAGGATGAAGGTTGGAAAAAATCAGTCGTATAAAGATGTTGGTCAATCTTTATTTTCAAATTTAATTCTTCAAGGAATTCTCTTTGAATGGTTTCTTTAGGACCTTCACCGAATTCAAGGCCACCTCCTGGGAACTTAATAAGCATTTTACCAGCATAAGGTTCTTCAAGCAATAAAATTTTTCCTACTTCCTTAAGTATTCCATATACCCTTATATTAAATTGTTTCATAATTATATATGTTCTTATGCTATTAAGAGCTTATTTAACATTTCTTTTTATCTGATGAGTTCGATCATATTTTACAATAAATATTGTCATTTATAAACTTTTGTATATTTATCTATTTTGAATAGTAGATAAATAAAAGTTGACTGTTAATAGTTAATTTATAGAATTTTTAAAAATCATTGGAGATGAAATTCTTCCTATATAGGAAAAATCTATTTTTATAGTTACTTTTCTTATCCTCTAAAAGGAAACGTAAAAATATTTATACTAGTACTATATTTTTTTCTCTTAAGAAGAGATTTTTTTTAAATTATTAAATACATCAATTCCGTTAACATATTATTTAGCGTAATCTATACTTAGTATAAGAATCACTCTTATAATTAAGAATGTACTCTATCTATCATCAATTATCAGAGCTATTAGTATATAACATAACAAATTAAGGATAATAATTATTCTTAAATATCAAAGAGAAATTATATTGTAATAAAGACTTAATATTAAGTAATATTAAAATAAATTTCATTTTATAATTTTAGATAGGATCTAGAATTCTTTTAAACTATTTACCAATTATAAAAAACATAAAAAAAATGATCTAATAATATATTCTTTTCTTACATATACACAAAAAACCTCATTTTATAAAATCTCAATTTTAAAACCTGGATCTAACCCTTTTTTCTAAGGGTATAGAAGAGTATAATAGAAATGACTAAGGCTATTCCTAATTTTTTGTTAGGAATTTTAACATATAATTTACATGCCTTATAATTTTGGCTTTATATAGGAATAGATAAAATATTGTATCTCTTTGAGATAGATAATTGCCATTTATTAAAATAATTATCTAAATGTGGAAGAAAAACTTTCTTTCAAGTATATTGCAATAAGCAATATTTTGATCATAAAATATCCAAATTAATATGATATAGTTAGACAAGTGAAATATATAATATATATAGAAAGAAAAAATCTATACCACTAATTGATTTTTAATCATTTTATTTTGTTAGCATGTATACTAATATAAATATTTTATATAAACTTTTCTTAAAAAGTAAATCAGTCTTTATAGACAGTAGATATGTAATAAAAGGAAGTTTATTCTTTGCTTTAAGAGGGAATAGATTTGATGGAAACGATTTTATAGAAGAAGTACTTTCTAAAGATGCTCATGCAATCATTACAGATAATATTTATCTTACGTTCTCTTCCCAAGAGAAAATATTTTATGTTAAAAATGCAGTCTATGCTCTACAGCAACTCGCTAGTTATCATCGGACCCATTTCCATATTCCAGTAATTGCTATTGTTGGGAGTAATGGTAAAACTACTACTAAGGAGTTAGTAGCAACAGCGATTTCAAGAAAATATAAAACTCTTTTTACTGAAGGTAATTTAAATAATCATATTGGATTACCACTTACTCTTTTAAAGCTTTGTAAAACTCATGAAATAGCGGTGATTGAAATTGGAGCTAATCACCCTGGTGAAATTAAAACACTATGTAACATTGTACAACCCAATTATGGGTATATTACCAATTTTGGTAGTGCACATCTCGAAGGATTTAAAAGTAAGGAAGGAGTTATTAGAGCTAAATCTGAACTTTATGACTATTTAAAAAAACATGAAAAAATAGCTTTTGTCTGTGCTGATGATCCCCTACAAATGCAAAGGAGCGAGGGTCTTTCACGTTGTTTTTTTTCTAAAACTAAAAGTATAGGTGTAAAAATAGAGTTTTTAAAAAATACCGATAGGGGGGTATCTTTAATTTTTAATCAAATGCTTATTCAAAGTAATATATATGGAATTCATAATTTTACAAATCTTTCTGCAGCAATAGCTATTGCTGATTATTTTAAAGTTCCTATTGAGGAAATCAAAATATCTCTTGAAAGCTATTATCCATACAATAACCGTTTTGAGTTTTTAAAAAAGGGGTCATCGCATATATTTTTAGATGCTTATAATGCTAACCCAAGTAGTATGGAAGCAGCCATTGCTCATTTTGAATGTCTAAGAGGAAATAAAATTGCCATATTAGGCGATATGCTTGAACTAGGTATTTATTCATATTGGGAACATTTGAAAGTAATTAAAAGATTACAAAATACCGATATAGTCCAATTTTTTTTGGTAGGCCCAGCATTCTCAATGGCTGGAATTAATCAAGATAGGATACGATGTTTTGATAATAGCCATGCGCTTGAAGATTTTTTTAAAAAAAATCCTGTATATGCAGATTATTTTTTAATCAAAGGATCGCGAAAATGGGCTCTTGAAAAATTGGTATATCTTCTTTAGAGAGAAATGTGAGTTTGTGAAAAATATGAGTTTGTGAAAATGTGGTATAAGGCTTAACTTTGTAAGATCAATTCCTTGATATGACTTAAGTTATTTAAAATGAAGAAAATTACTAAGGATACCTACTTAAAATGGTTTACCGATATGTCTTTTTGGAGAAGATTCGAAGATAAATGTCGCTCACTATATCTTAAGCAAAAAATAAGAGGTTTTTTGCATTTATATAATGGACAAGAAGCTATCCCTGCAGGGTTGGCGCATGCTATGGATATAAATAAAGATCGTATGATTACTGCTTACCGATGCCATATTTTACCTATGGCTATGGGAGTAGATCCTAAAAAAATCATGGCTGAGCTTTGTGGAAAAATCACCGGTACTTCTCACGGTATGGGTGGCTCTATGCATATCTTTAGTAAAGAGCATCGTTTTTATGGGGGGCATGGTATTGTAGGAGGACAAATCCCTTTAGGGGCAGGTATTGCCTTTGCTGATGATTATTTTAATAGAGGTGTTGTTACACTTACCCTTATGGGTGACGGTGCTGTACGTCAGGGATCGCTTCATGAAACTTTAAATCTAGCAATGACTTGGAAACTACCAGTAGTTTTTATTTGCGAAAATAACCAATATGCTATGGGAACTTCTGTAGAGCGAAGTACCAACTTACAAGATATTTATAAAATCGGGTTATCTTATGATATGCCATCAGCTCCTGTAGACGGAATGGATCCTATTAAAGTAGCTGAAGCTGCTAATGAAGCTATAGAGCGAGCCCGTTCAGGTAATGGACCTACCTTCTTAGAAATTAAGACTTATAGATTTAGGGGCCATTCTATGTCAGACGCTGAACCTTATCGAAATAAGGATGAAATCGAACAGTATAAAAAACAAGATCCTATTTTAAGAGTAAAAGAAATTTTATTAAAAAATCAATGGGCTCATGAAAATCAACTTAATATAATAAATGAGCAAGTTAAAGAAAGAGTAGAGGAATGCGTTCGTTTTGCTGAGGAATCAGATTTCCCTCCGGTGGATTACATGTATGACTTGGTATATGAGCAAAAAAATTATCCTTTTTGGGATAGAGTATGTCATATTTAAAATCGGAACCATATTTAATAAGCTAAAATAGCCCCTAAAAATATAGAAATAAAAAAGCATATGGCAAAACTAATCACTATGCCTCGTTTGAGTGACACTATGGAAGAAGGCACCGTAGTAAAATGGCATAAAAAGCTTGGAGATAAAGTTTCTGAGGGTGATTTACTTGCCGAAATCGAAACAGATAAAGCCGTTCAGGAATTTGAATCAGAATACGATGGCTATCTTCTCCATTTAGGTGTACCTGAAGGTCATAGCGTTACTGTAAATAGTACATTAGCTATTATAGGACCTAAAGGGACCGAGGTAAAAAGTATTTTAACTTCTCTTAAAGCAAGAGATTCCGGAACTCAAGATCAAGTATATACTTTATCTCTAGATAAAGATAATATCTCTATAGAAAATAGAGTTACTAATGCCCAAGCTCGAATTTTAGCTTCACCTTTAGCTAAAAAAATAGCAAAGGAAAGGTCTATTTCGCTATCTGAAATTAAGGGGAGTGGCGAGAATGGCCGTATCATTAAAAGAGATATAGAAAAATATCAATTATACTCTCTGCCAGAAAGCCAAGATTTAAAATATTTACCTAAAAGAATACCTATTCCATGTCGTTATACATCTCAAGCTCATGAAGTTCCTAATTCATCTATGCGAAAAGTAATTGCTAAGCGTTTGAGTGAATCTAAATTTATCGCTCCTCATTATTATTTGATAATAGAAGTGGATATGCAGAATGCTATCGCCTCAAGAGAGGCTATTAATGCAAGTATAAAAGAGGGAAAAATATCTTTTAATGATATGGTGATAAAAGCTTCTGCTATGGCTTTAAGGGAACATCCTCAAATCAATACTTCATGGAAGGAAGATAAAATAATTTATCATAATGACATTAATATTGGAGTTGCCGTAGCTATTGAAAAACATGGTTTGTTAGTCCCAGTTATAGCTGGAGCTGATTATAAAAGTCTTCGTGAGATATCTTTTGAAGTAAAAGATAAAGCTACTCGTGCTAGATCAAGTAAATTGAAGATAGAAGAAATGAATGGAAGCACTTTTACGATTTCTAATCTCGGTATGTTTGGTATAGAAATGTTTACCTCTATTATTAATCAACCTAACTCCTCTATACTATCAGTAGGTGCTATTTTAGAAAAACCTATTGTAAAAAATTCTCAGATCATACCTGGAAATCTTATGAAACTTAGTTTAGCTTGTGATCACCGTACAATAGATGGAGCTATAGCAAGTGAATATTTACAATCTCTCAAGAGATTTTTAGAAAATCCCGTTATAATGATCGCCTGATAGGAAAAGAATTTTGTTT
The DNA here is from genome assembly GCF_056790205.1 of Candidatus Insignibacter tubulum. Taxonomy (NCBI): domain Bacteria; kingdom Pseudomonadati; phylum Bacteroidota; class Flavobacteriia; order Flavobacteriales; family Blattabacteriaceae; genus Candidatus Insignibacter; species Candidatus Insignibacter tubulum. The sequence continues at coordinate 749,634 of NZ_CP199715.1, read as the reverse complement.
GAAAAATTATATGTTGATTCATTATTTGAGTTATATTTTTTTTATATAAAATAAGTAAGGTGTAGATCCACTCATAAGCAAATAAAATATTTTTTTTAATTTTTAAAATGTCTAGATTAAATTTCTTCACATAGAAACTTATGAAGCTATTAATTAAAAATTATTAGTATTATCTACTCTAGAAAAAATATATTAATTATGCTATTAAACAACAACTATAAATGTATTTAATAAGATAAAAATTATACTTTTAAAAAAGTTGCCCCCTATATAAAAGTAAAATATTTAAAAAACGTTCTAGAGTAGATTTTAAGCTTTCTTTTGAAATTCCACCCGCAGCATTTAGATGTCCTCCACCTTGAAAATGTTTACTAGCGAAACTGTTAACGTTAAAATCACCTTTTGAACGAAAGGAAATCTTTATAATTTTCTTAATACAATCTTCAATAAAAAGGACTGAAAAAGAAATGTTCTTTAAATTTAATCCATAGTTAACAAAACCTTCGGTATCCCCTTTTTGCAAATTATGATCTTGAATATCTCCTGAGTTTACACACATATAGGCTGTATTGTATTTAGAAAGAATTTTCATTCCTTTAAGGGCTTTTATTAATAATTTTATCCGTTCAGGAGTATATACAGCATATAATCGATCTTGCATCTCTGCTATATTTACACCTTTTTCTATAAGATGTGCAGCTATAATATGTGCCTCAGAAGTAACTGAGGGAAAACGAAAAGAACCTGTATCGTTAATTATAGCTGTATATAAACAGGATGCAATATCTTGATCTATATAATCTAGATGCCCCATCTGCTCTATTAATCTAAATATAAGTACTGCTGTAGCAGGGGCTGAAGGATCTGAAAGCATTAAATCAAAAGTATCTGGAGTAAGATGATGATCAATAAGAATTTTAAACGCAGGTGATGATTGTAAAAAAACATCTAGAGGCTTAACTCTTGAGAGGGTATTAAAATCGATAAGAAAAATAATGTCAGCCTGATAAATTTTTTCCTCTATCTTATTCATGCGCTCTTGAGCAAATACTATTACTTGATTAATATTTGGCAACCAATACAAAAAGTCAGGGAATCCAGTTGGAGAAATTATATTTACCTGATGCCCTAATTTTTGTAAGTAAATAGATAGAGCTAAAGAAGCTCCCATAGCATCTCCATCAGGATTTTTATGAGGTATAATAAGAAATTTTATAGACGGGCCATTAAATTTCTTTTTAAGATGAATTAAATGTTTTTTACAATTCAAAAAATTTTTATAACCCATGATTAAAGATTTTCCTCATAGTATTCTTCCTGGCTATCTTTTATCTGAAGACAGTTAAAAAAATTATCAAAATCCTGCTGTTCTACTATACACTTTTCTTTAGTAGAAGGAGTAAATATCTTTTTTATATTTTTTAATGGAATTTTTCCCTCTCTCTTTACTGTAAGAGGATAATTAAGCACAGGAGGTTTATTTAGAATTTCTACTAACTTGAGAAGGAAATATCGCATGTTAGTAAAATCATAAATGTATATAAGTTGAACTTCTTCTTTCCCTGAAAAGGCTTCTTTTATGTTTATATAAGTTATACTAATATATAGTTGATTATTAATATAATCTTCTATAGTAATCTTTTTAACTAAGTTAATATCTTTATCTACGTAACAAAAATATTCGAACTCTTGACTATATAAACTAAAGGGGCTTTTGATCCCCTCATGAAGATGCCAAAGTGTCTGATTATCTTTTATATCTATATAAATCTTTTCTTCAGTGTCCAAAGAAATTCGTATTCTATAAATCATTTATTTATATTTTGATTATAGCCAATTCATAAATCTTAACGAAGAGAGGAACATAAATATTACGATTCTATTTAATTCATTTGTTCAAGACCTAATTCTTTACCTTTTTTATACATAAAACAAAATATAGATTCACGATCGGTAGATACCTTCCCATCTAATATAGCTTCTTTTATAGCATTTTTTATAATACCTACTCTTGAAGAAGGGGGCAAGTTAAATATTTTCATGATCTCCTCTCCTGAGATAGGAGGTTGCCAATTACGTATCCTATCTTTCTCTTCAAGTTGACGAAGTTTTCTTTCCACTAATAGAAAATTATTATGATAACGGCGCTGTTTTTCTGGATTTTTAGTAGTAATATCTGCTTTACAGAGCAACATAAGATCATCTATATCTTCACCTGTATCAAACAATAATCTGCGTACTGCCGAATCAGTAGCATCATGACTTACTAAGGCTATAGGTCTAGAACTATATTGAATAATTTTTTGAATATATTTAATAGGTCGAGTTGGCAATTTAAGACGCCTAAATATAGTAGGAATCATACGAGCACCAACAAATTCGTGAGCATGGAAAGTCCAACCTGTATTAATTATATATTTTTTAGTAAGAGTCTTACCTATATCATGTAATAATGCCGCCCAGCGAAGCCATAAAAAATTCGATACCTTACTTATATTTTCGACTACTTCAAGTGTATGAAAAAAATTATCTTTATGAGAATATCCTTCTTTTTCTTGCACACCTTTTAATGCGCAAAGTTCTGGTAATATCATAGAAAGTAATCCAGTTTCATGTAAAAGATTTAACCCAATAGAAGGATTAGGGGAACACATAATTTTTTGAAATTCCAACATAATACGTTCAATAGAAACAACAGAAAGACGTTCACGATTCTGGCATATAGCTTTAAAAGAAGAAGCTTCGATAACAAAATTGAGTTCACTAGCAAAACGTATAGCTCGTAACATACGAAGTGGATCATCGGAATAAGTTATCAAAGGGTCTAAAGGAGTTTGAATAACCTTTTTTTGAATATCAGTTAACCCACCAAACGGATCTATTAAATTCCCATAATTATAGGCATTAAGACCAATAGCCATAGCATTAATGGTAAAATCTCTGCGATTTTGATCATCTATAATAGAACCATCTTCAACAATTGGATTTCTACTATCACTTCGGTAAGATTCCTTACGAGCACCCACAAATTCAATCTTTTGATCATTATATTTAAGCATAGCCGTCCCAAATCGTTTAAATATACTAATCTTAGGTTGAGGATTGAGATTTTGAGAAACTTGTATAGCTAATGCTATACCATTACCGGTAGTTACTACATCTATATCCCTAGATAATTTTTTACTGAGTAAAAAATCTCGAACATACCCTCCAATAACATAAACTTCTTGTTGAAGTTGTGAAGCTGAGCGGCTAATAGTATTAAATAGGCTTTTCTCAATAGCCTGGGTTAAATCCATAAAATTTTCATTTACGTAGTATCTCCCAGGGTTTATCTTCATAGCACCTTATAATGGTAGATAAACCACTTGTAGGAATTAATTGATCTTTTTGAGGCAAATCTACAATATAGTCTACCGCTTCCAAAATATCTGAACTAATCTGACTATAAGATAAAGGTGTAGGATCCCCTGAAAGATTAGCTGATGTAGAGGTCAAAGGACCCCCAAAGGTATTTATAAGTTCTCGGCAAAAAAGATTTTTTGTAATACGTACAGCTAGGGTGCCATCGTCAGCAGAAAGAGCAGAGAATATACCTATAGGATTATCGTAGACGATAGTTAAAGGATGAGAAAATTCTTCCATAAGTTGCCAAGCCTGTTTAGGTACTTTAACTATACGCTTGAGCATTTGATAAGAACTTACTAATAAAATTAGAGCTTTTTTAGGATCTCTACATTTTATTTTATAAAGTTTTTGGAGAGCTTTTATATAAAGTGGGTTACAGCCTATTCCACACACTGTATCTGTAGGATATAAAATGACACCTCCTCGCTTTAAAATATCATAACTTTTTGAAATCTCTTGTAAGAATTGATCAAGCATAATATAGTTTTTATCTTATTAAGATTATTATAACAACAATATTTTTTTTGTAAAAAAAATAAAGAGATTATCTAATTTTGAGAAAAAATCATAGATTATCTCTACATCTCTTAAGAGATAGTCAAACAACCTTATATTAAAGGGAGAAGATATAAACACATAATATATGTGTATATAACTAAAATATATAAAGTTTAACTAAATAAATCGAAAAAAGGCATCTATATCTAGAGATGGAAAAAATATGAATTTATTTTTGTCTAAAAGATCAAAAATAAATAAGAAACATTAGAAATGTTATAACCCAATAATTATTTAATAATAATATCATATTATTAATCTTTTTACCTATATAAAAAATTAGAGAGATTATTCCTCAATAATTATTAGAACTTATTAATTATCTTAAGCATATGATCTCTCAGAGAGAGAGAGATAGTAAATTAAGGGATCCATTTAAAAAAAAAATATATTCCTATAAAAGGGGAATCAGATTTACGATGTAGTTTTATCTAATTTAAACCCTAAAATATTAGGGAAACTACTATTATAATAGTAATTATGGATATAATGAAAATAAAAAGGACTAAACAGATAATTCATATTCACGAAGCACCTGGTTTAAAGAGGTCTTTTTATTAGTACTTTCTTTACGTTTCCCGATAATAAGAGCACAGGGTACTTGGTATTTCCCTGCAGGGAATAATTTGGGGTAAGTGCCTGGAATCACAACAGAGCCACCGGATATAATTCCTTTGGTTTCTATGGCGGATGAACTACTTACATCTATAATTTTTGTAGATCCCGTTAAAACTACACCTGCTGCTAAGACAGCTTCTCTTTCTACAAGGACACCTTCTACTATAATGCATCTCGAACCTATGAAAACATCATCTTCAATAATGACAGGAGCTGCTTGTAAAGGCTCTAAGACTCCTCCTATACCTACACCTCCACTTAAGTGAACACGTGCTCCGATTTGTGCGCAACTACCTACTGTAGCCCATGTATCTACCATAGAGTTTTCACCAATATAAGCTCCAATATTAACATAAGAAGGCATTAATATAACTCCTTTAGAGATATAAGACCCATAACGAGCAATAGCATTAGGTACTACACGAACGCCTTGTTTTTTATAATCCTTTTTTAAAGGAATTTTATCGTAAAACTCTAAAGGACCTAATTCCGTTTGTTTCATGTCCGATATGGTAAAATACATTAAAATAGCTTTTTTAATCCATTCATTAATATGCCAATTTCCCTTTGTAAACTCGGCTACTCTTAACTTTCCTATATCAAGTTGTGAAATAACTTCATATATTGTATCTCTAGTTCTAGATAATAAACGTTTTTCAGGATTTTCCCATGCGATTTCTATATATTTTTTCAGCTCTGACATCTTTATAAGATTTTTTACTACAAAAGTAAAAAAGCAAAAGATATACGAGTATATTTGTAATGCATATTTAAAAGAAAATTGAATTGTCACGCATATTAGCTATAGACTATGGAAGTAAAAGAACAGGATTAGCTATAACTGATCCGTTATCGCTTATTGCATCGGGATTAGAAACGATAGCTACTGAGGAATTGATATCTTTTTTTAAGAAATATACCGTTAAGGAATCTATACAAACTGTAGTAATTGGAGAACCAAAATTATGGAATAATCATCCTTCTTACATAGAGAAGGATATTCAAGAATTTATTAAAAAATTTTGTGATCAGTTCCCTGATATTCACATTGAACGTGTAGATGAAAGATTTACTTCAAAAATAGCTCAAGATACTCTAGTTATAAGTGGATTTAAAAAAAAAATACGGCGAAATAAAGAGATTATAGATAAGGTTAGCGCTATATTAATTTTACAAACATATTTGGATAAAAAAAAATGATTTTGCCTATCGCTCTATATGGAGATCCTGTATTGAGACAAAAAAATAAAGAAATTAGAGATTCCTTTATTGATTTAAAAAGCTTAATCTCCAATATGTTTGAAACAATGTATCAAGCTGATGGAGTTGGGTTAGCTGCACCTCAATTAAGTTTAAACATAAGATTATTTATAGTTGATACCTCTTCTTTTATAGGGGAAGATACTCTTGAGTTCATAAAACATTTTAAAAGAGTATTTATTAATCCTAAAATTATTAAAAGTCATGGCTCATGGAAATTTAAAGAAGGCTGCCTGAGCATTCCAGGAATCAGAGAAAATATAGATAGACCTGAATACATACAAGTAAAATACTATAATGAGAACTGGGAAAAATGTGAAGAAACCTTAAAAGGGGCGCCTGCAAGAGTAGTACAACACGAATATGATCATCTTGGTGGAAAATTATTTATCGACTATATTTCGCCTATGAAACGACAAATGATAAGTAAAAAACTAGAAAAAATTTCGAAAGGTATGATTCATCCTGAGTATAAAGTTAAATTTTATAAACAATTACGTTAACAAAATATGGATATATCAAAAATTATTAACATATCAGGGAAACCAAGCTTATATAAGCTTATTTCACAAACCCGAAATGGGGTTATAGTTCAATGTCTTACAGATAATAGACGTTTCCCTATCTCTTCTAAGAGTAAAGTAACTCTGATTGAAAATATTAGTATATATACTACTGATGGTAAAGAAGTTAGTCTAAGCGAAATTATAAAAAAAATAAGAGATAAAGAGAAAAATGGGGTTCCTTTAAACATTAAAGAAAACCATGAGATATTATACAAACATTTTAAAGAAATCTTACCTAATTGTAATGAAACCCGTCTTTATAAGTCGGATTTGAGGAAGATATATCGTTGGTATAATATCTTAAAAAATACTGGATTTATTCCTATGGAAAATCTTAAAGAAATGAAAGCAAATGATGAGGCATCCTCTTAAAAAAATGTATTTAAGATCTTATTATTTCACTTTTTCGACTACTGTCTTAAAAGCTTTTGGATGATTTAAAGCTAAATCAGATAGTACTTTACGATTAAGATTGATTTTCTTTTCTGATAGTTTTCCCATAAATTGGGAATAGGAGAGACCATATTCTCTAGCTCCAGCGTTAATCCGATGAATCCACAAACTTCTAAAGTCTCTTTTCTTTCTCTTGCGTCCTATATAAGAATACTGAAGAGCTTTCTCTACAGCATTTTTCGCTACGCTGAATACTTTACTCCGTGCCCCATAATAACCTTTAGCAGCTTTAAGTATTTTTTTTCTTCTGGCTTTTGCAGCTACCGCATTGACTGATCTTGGCATATTGATTTTTTCTTTTTAAAATAGAAGAGGTGAAATCTTATTTAAGATTAACCTACTAATAATTGTTTCCTTACATTTTTCTCATCAGCTTTTTCTACAATGGAAAAATGAGTTAAACGATGCTTGCGCTTAGTAGATTTTTTTGTCAATATATGATTTTTAAAAGCATGTTTTCTCATTATAAGACCGGTTGCAGTAAGCTTAAAACGCTTTTTAGCGCTAGATTTAGTTTTTAGCTTAAACATTATTTTATTTCTTAGGAGTTAAAATAAGGAACATTCGTTTCCCTTCCATATAAGGCATTTGTTCTACCTTTGCGAATTCTTCTAGATCACGAGCTAAACGCAGTAGTAATATCTCCCCTTGATCTTTATAGACTATAGAACGACCTTTAAAAAATACTAGAGATTTGACCTTAGAACCTTCTTCTAAGAACTTCCTAGCATTTTTTTTCTTGAATTCATAATCATGTTCGTCAGTTTGTGGACCAAAACGTATTTCTTTTACTGTTACTTTAGTTTGTTTAGACTTAAGTTGCTTTTGTTTTTTCTTTTGTTCATAAAGAAACTTTTTGTAATCAAGTATTTTACAAACAGGAGGATCTAGTTTAGGATTAACTTCTACTAAATCCAACCCTAAATCCTGAGCAATAACTAAGGCTTCGTCTATAGAGTATATACCATTCTGCACATTATCTCCTACAAGACGTATATCACGAACCGTAATACGGTAATTGATCCTATGAATATCTTGTTGATTTTTAGGCCGGTAATTAGATCTTTTTTTTAAAAATTTTTTCTGTAATGCGATGATTATCTGATTTTAATGATTATTTAATTGGGGCTTTATTAAAGCCAAAAAATCCTTTATAGGATAACCCCCTATATCTCCTTTTTTATGTTCTCTTACAGAGAGCGTATTAGAGCCCATTTCCCTATCTCCTAACACTATCATAAACGGAATCTTAGATATTTCTGCATCCCTAATTTTCTTGCTTGTTTTTTCATTACGGATATCGATAATAGCTCGAATAAAAAATTCGGATAGCAAATTTAAAATTTTTTTGGCATAAGTACTATGTTTTTCGCTAATTGGAAGGATTATTACTTGAACAGGCGCTAACCATAGTGGAAAATCTCCTGCTGTATGTTCTATGAGAATAGCTATAAATCTTTCTAAGGAACCAAGAGGCGCTCTATGAATCATAATAGGTCGATGCCATTGATTATCCTCTCCTTTATAATACATATTAAATCGTTCAGGTAGATTATAATCTATCTGAATAGTACCAAGCTGCCAACTCCTATCTAAAGCATCTTTAACGATAAAATCAAGTTTTGGCCCATAAAAAGCCGCCTCTCCGTAAACTATCTCTATAGGTAAATTTTTATTTTTTGCCGATTGAGTAATAGCGTTTTCAGCTTTTTGCCAATCATCATCTGAGCCTATATATTTATCAGGTGTTTTTAAGTCTCTAAGAGAAATTTGAACTTTGTATTTTTTGAATCCAAGGGATTCAAAGATGTATAGGACTAGATCTATAACGTTCTGGAACTCTTGTAAAAGTTGATCAGGTGTACAAAAAATATGTGCATCATCTTGAGTAAATCCTCGTACACGTGTCAGGCCATGTAGTTCTCCGCTTTGTTCATATCGATATACTGTGCCAAATTCAGCAAAACGTTTGGGAAGATCCCGATACGACCATTGCTGCGAACGATAAAGTTCGCAATGATATGGGCAATTCATAGGCTTTAACAAAAATTCTTCTCCTTGATTAGGGGTAGACATAGGATTAAAACTATCCTTTCCGTATTTAATCCAGTGACCTGAAGTTATATAAAGATCCTTATGTCCAATATGAGGCGTAATTACCATTTCATAGCCTACTTTTTGCTGTATACGTGTCAAAAATTCCTCTAAAGTTTTTCTTAAAGTAGTTCCTTTAGGCTTCCAAAGAGGAAGACCTATACCTACACGTTCTGAAAAAGTGAATAAGTCTAGTTCTTTACCTAATTTTCGATGATCACGTTTTTTAGCTTCCTCTATTTTAGAGATATACTCATCAAATTCTTCCTTTTTGGGGAAGGAAATCCCATAAATTCGTGTAAGTTGCTTATTTTTTTTATTACCACGCCAATAAGCCCCTGAAGTATTTAAAATTTTAATAGTTCTTATCCAAGATGTATTTGGTATATGACCTCCATGACATAAGTCTACGAAATCCTCATGACGACAAAAAGTAATTGTGCCCTCTTGAAGATTTTCTATAAGTTCAGTTTTATAAGGATTTTTCTTATAAAATTTTAATGCCTCAAGTTTGGAGACCTGATATACTTTAAAAGTTGATGCTTCTCTAGCGTGCTTAAGTATTAGAGCCTCAATCTTAGGAAAATCTTTTTCTGAAAAATTATCGTCATTTAGGTCAACATCGTAATAAAAACCATTCTCAATAGGTGGACCTATCGTAAGTTGAGCTTTAGGATATAGCTCTAAAATAGCTTGAGCTAACAGATGAGCTGAAGAGTGCCAAAAAGCTTTTTTGCCTAATGGATCTTGCCAAGTATAAAAAATAAGATGCCCATCTTCAGTTATTGGGATAGAGAGTTCTACTTGACGTTTATTAAACGTAGCAGATAATACTTTTCTAGCAAATGCTTTGTCTATATCATAAGCTATCTCAAATGGAGTTATCCCTGATAGATACTCCTTTATTCTTCCATTAGGAAATGTAATCTGAATCATTTATCTTATAGAAATCTATTTAAAAATTGCAAACATAAAACTATTAGTGATAGTCAAACTGTTTTTAAAATGATTTATCATTTTTTATAAATAAAGCAGTTTGTATACTATACCAAGAAGAGGATACCTAAATAGGGATCCAGGTTATAGGCTAATTGTAGGCTTATTATGTATTAGGAATAGGCATAAAACATTATACAATTCTTTAAACTTAAATTTTCGCATAGGATTAATAACATTTCTCCTATAAGAAATTCAACACTCTAAACTACTAATTCTATAGGTAAAGCATCTAAGGCGTCTAATTTCTTATGTATATTTTATCCTATACCATTTCAGTTATAGTAAAATAAAGTATAGAAAATACTAATATGAAAGTTTATATAATTTCGCTAAAAAAAAAATTAACCAGCAATTTTTAATTGCTTAGTTTAGATGCATTTCATTATAAGAAGTGGATACTATAATGGCAATAAAAACAGCTAATGCCTAGCCGATAGTATTTATCATTGAACTCGAGTCTTTCTGTTCGAAAAAATTCTACGTTTATCACTATACCATTTCCCAATATAATAAGTAATATAGTACCTACAAGTTCTAAATAAAAAAACACTAATTATATAATTTTTTTGGTATAATAGCTCCAAGATTGTGTAGCTTTTACTGCTGTAGACCAAGCACGTAAACGTTGAACACGATTAGGCATTTTCTTAGGGTTAAAAATATGTCCTATTCCCCATTGGGATTTAATTTCTTCAATGCTTGACCAATAACCTATAGCAAGGCCTGCTAAATAAGCAGCACCTAAGGCTGTAGTTTCTAAATATTTAGGTCTAATGACCTTAGTATCCAAGATATCTGCCTGAAATTGCAATAATAGTTTATTATTAGAACCGCCTCCATCGACACGTAATTCCTCAATAGAAATACCTGAGTCTATTTCCATAGCTTGCATAACATCCATGCTTTGAAAGGCAATACTCTCAAGTGCAGCACGCGTCAAATGAGCTGCGGTAGTCCTGCAAGTAATTCCTACTATAGTCCCCCGTGCATATTGATCCCAATAAGGCGCCCCTAACCCTGAAAAAGCAGGTACTAAATAGACACCTTGAGTGTCGGGGACTGAATTGGCAAATTTTTCAGATTCTGAAGATTTTGATAAAATATGCAACCCGTCTTTAAGCCATTGAATAACCGCTCCACCGATAAAAACACTTCCTTCAAGGGCATATTGTATTTCATCCTTGATTTTCCAAGCTATGGTAGTAAGAAGATTATTCTTAGAAAGAATAGGTTTATTGCCTATATTCATAAGCATGAAGCACCCTGTGCCGTAAGTATTTTTTACCATACCTACTTCAGTACACATTTGACCAAAAAGAGCAGCATGTTGGTCCCCAGCGATGCCTGTTATGGGTACTCTATGCGGTAGTATGCTAATATTAGTAACCCCATAGAACTCACTAGAAGACTTTACTTCAGGTAAAATAGATTTAGGAATATTAAAAAGTTCCAATAATTCTTCATCCCAGAAAAGGGTATTAATATTAAAAAGCATAGTTCTTGAAGCATTCGTTATGTCGGTAACATGCACTTGTTTATTTGTAAGGTTCCAGATAAGCCAAGAGTCTATAGTGCCAAAGGCTAATGTATCAGATTGAGCTTTTTCTCTTGCACCGGGAATATGATCTAGTAACCATTTAATTTTAGTAGCTGAGAAATAAGAGTCAATTATTAATCCGGTTTTTTCTCGAATCTTATTTATCCAGTGCTGTTTTTTAAGTATATCGCAATAATCAGAAGTTCTATGATCTTGCCAGACAATAGCATTATAAATAGGTTCGCCGGTATTTTTATCCCATAGCAATGTAGTTTCACGTTGATTAGTAACACCGATAGCTGCAATATTCTTATCATTTATGTTAGCTTTTATTAGAGATTCTGTGATAACAGCTGCTTGAGAAGACCAAATTTCTTTAGCATCATGTTCTACCCATCCAGGATGAGGATAGATCTGCTTAAATTCTTTTTGTGCTATAGAAATAGATTTACCAAATCTATCAAAAATAATTGCTTTAGAACTTGTAGTCCCTTGATCTAAGGATAAAATAAAATTATCCATATATATATTAAATTAATTTTTTACAATACTTAAAACTTATATCTTCTTCTAAAATTTGATTCTTTACAGGTTTAGCAAAAAATTAAACCGATGAGTTATGTTATAATAACTATTTTTATCTAAATACTATTTAAAATATATAAACCTGAATATTTATCTTTAGTTAAATAGATTATAATTATGCTAATTATGATCTATCTAGATATAATAAAAAATCTATTTTACAGTATACCTCTTATTAATTATATGATTAAATAATTACTATATAGATTATTAGTATCTTTTATAGATATTCTCAATATATAAAAAATCTAAGCGTTTAAACATCTTTCTCTATTGTCATTTAATAAAAACCCTAATCTCTTTGAGAAGAATCGTTTTGTCTCATTTATAGGGATCTGATATTTAACCCTATCCTTAAATTGTAAAGGAACTTTTAATAAATATCTTCCATAATATTATTATATTCATTTATTAAACTATATCTATGAAGTCAATGAAAAAATTGAAAAATATTAAATTTTACATAAAAAAAAGATATTTGTCTTTCTATATTTATTATTTCTCTACTATTTTACTACTTTTTATATGGGCTACATTTTTTAATAATTCCCTTCCTGAAGGAGTTTGCATTTGACGCATTAATTGGCTAATATGTTCAAATTGTTTTAATAAACGTTGTACTTGCTCAAATTTTGTTCCTGAACCTTTAGCGATTCTCTTTTTTCTATTTATATCGATGATTTTAGGATGCTTGCGCTCTTGAGGTGTCATGGAGTAAATAATGGCTTCAGCTGATTTAAACCCATCTTCTTCCAAATCAATATTCTTAGCTATCTTTCCCATACCTGGAATCATTCCTAATAGATCTTTCATAGGTCCCATTTTTTTGATTTTCTTAATTTCTTTAAGAAAATCATCGAAGCCAAAATTATTTTTAGCTAGATTTTTATAAAGTTTTCTTGATTGTTTCTCATCAAATTGCTCACGAGCCCTTTCTACTAGAGATAATACATCTCCCATTCCTAAAATACGATCAGCCATCCTTTTCGGATAAAATATATCTAGTGCATGCATTTTTTCACCATTGCTGATAAATTTAATAGGCTTATTCACTATAGCACGAATACTTAAAGCCGCTCCTCCTCTCGTATCTCCATCAAGTTTAGTTAGTATCACTCCCTGATAATCTAAAACATTATCAAATGCTTTAGCGGTATTTACCGCATCTTGCCCTGTTGTGGCATCTACTACAAAAAGAGTTTCGTTGGGATGAATATGTTCATGAATAGCTTTAATTTCATTCATCATAATTTCATCGATAGATAATCGGCCAGCAGTATCAATAATCATAACATCATAAGAGTGGGTATTTGTATATTCAAGAGCTTTTTTGGCAATTTGGAGTGGATTTTTACTTTCTTCTAAAGCAAAAATAGGGACTTGGATCCCTTCTCCTAAAATTTTGAGTTGCTCAATAGCAGCAGGCCTATATACATCCGCGGCTACTAAAAGAGGCTTTTTATGTTTTTTGTTTGCTAAAAAGTAAGCAAGTTTTCCACAAAAAGTAGTTTTCCCACTACCCTGTAACCCAGCAACTAAAATAATCGTAGGTGTTTTTGAGATATTAAGACTAATATTTTCACTTCCCATAAGCTGTATGAGCTCATCATGCATGATTTTAATCATTAATTGGCCAGGTTGCAATGAAGTAAGCACTTTCTCGCCCAAGGCTTTTTCTTTTACTTTATTAGTAAATTCTTTAACTACCTTAAAACTAACATCAGCATTTAATAGCGCGCGTCTTATTTCTTTGAGAGTTTCAGAAACATTAATTTCTGTAATTCTTCCTCTTCCTTTTAGGATATGAAAAGCCCTATCGAGGTGTTCTTGTAAATTATCAAACATTTTATTAAATTATAATATATAGCAAAACTAAGTAGTCTTTAAAAGATCATATAGAGATATGATATTTAGTATATAATAATGTTTTATTAATATCGTATAATGCCTTTCTTAACCTATGAGTTAAGAACTAAAATGCATTAACTAGCGTTATTTAATATATTTAATTAGTAATATCCTAAAGATGAGGATCATTATTAATTATATTCTAGGAGAAAAGCATTATCATATTTTTTTTTTTTAAAAACTAAAAATAGTAAAATAATCATATACCAGTAAAACAAAAAATAGATAGACGTAAGTAATCAACGTTTTAAGACTACTATAGTAAAATAAAATTCTAAAGATTCTGTGCTTCAAAGGAAATCTTGCTATCTTAGCAGGATATAATTATTCCAAGTGTTACTTAAGAGTAAAAAATAAAAGTCAATGTATATAAAAGTTTATTTAATCATATTAAAACACTAATTAAGTAAAGTATACGATTATATAAAAATCACAAAAATATAGAACCTCAAATTTTCTAATAACCATTAGAAAAATTTTACTGAGTTTTTATTTTTTTATATAAAAAGTGATATGAGAAAATCGTAGAGCAAAAAAAGAATAGTTAAGTTTCTAACTCAGGCACTTAAAAGCTCTATCTTATGGATAAAAAAATTCTCAATAATTATAATGCCGATAGTATTCAATCTCTAGAAGGAATTGAACACGTGCGACTTAGGCCTTCAATGTATATAGGTGACCTAGGTCTTAGAGGATTACATCATCTGGTTTATGAAGTAGTAGATAATTCTATAGATGAAGCCCTAGCAGGGCACTGTGATAAAATATGGGTGACCATTCATAGTGATAATTCTATTCGGGTACTTGATAACGGGCGAGGCATCCCTGTTGATGTTCATAAAAAAGAAGGTAAATCAGCACTTGAGGTAGTTATGACTAAAATAGGGGCCGGAGGAAAATTCGATAAAGGCTCATATAAGGTGTCTGGAGGTCTACATGGCGTAGGGATATCTTGCGTAAACGCTCTTTCAAGCTATCTAACTGCGAAAGTTTACAGAAATGGGAAAATATATTATCAAAAATATGCTTCCGGAAAAACAATAGATGAAATTCAAGTCATAGGAGAAACAGATCGACGCGGTACGGAAATACATTTTCAAGCCGATCATACAATATTTAAAGTTATCGAGTATAATTATGATATGCTAGCAGCTCGTTTACGAGAGTTAGCTTTTCTTAAAAAAGGCCTTTCTATATTTCTAAGTGATGAAAGAACCAACTCTAAAGAAATGGAGTCTCCTCGCAAGGAAACTTTTTTTTCGAAAGGAGGATTAAAAGAATTTGTCTTATTTATCGAAGGCTCTCGAGAATCTCTAATTGAAGAAGTTATATGTATGGAAGGCGAGCATGATAATATATCTGTTGAAGTTGCTATGCATTACAATACTTCATTTAATGAGAACATTTACTCTTATGTCAATAATATAAATACCCAAGAAGGGGGTACACATCTATCCGGATTTCGTAGAGCTCTTACACGCACATTAAAGAAATATGCTGATGAATCAGGAATTTTATCTAAAGAAAAAGTTGAAATTATAGGCGATGATTTTCGTGAAGGACTTACAGCAGTAATTTCAGTAAAAGTCATAGATCCTCAATTCGAAGGGCAAACGAAAACTAAACTAGGTAATAATGAAGTGAGTGGAGCAGTGGATCGGGTTGTGGGAGAAATGCTCAATATTTATTTAGAGGAACATCCATCAGAAGCCAAAAAAATTGTTGAAAAAGTACTTTTAGCAACAAGGGCGAGGCAAGCCGCAAAAAAGGCTAGAGAAATAATCCAAAGAAAAAATCCTATGAGTGGTGGAGGACTACCAGGGAAATTAGCTGATTGTTCATCAACTGATTCAAAAGCCTGTGAAATCTATCTAGTTGAGGGAGACTCAGCAGGAGGAACTGCTAAACAAGGACGTGATAGAGAATTTCAAGCTATATTGCCATTGCGAGGGAAAATACTCAATGTAGAGAAAGCTATGCAATATAAAGTATTCGAGAGTGAAGAAATAAGAAGTATATTTGCAGCCCTTGGAGTTTCTATAGGAACTGCAGAAGATAGTAAGGCTCTAAATACCGAAAAATTACGTTATTATAAGATTATAATTATGACCGATGCTGATATAGATGGAAGTCATATTTCTACACTTATATTAACTTTCTTTTTCCGATATATGAAAAATCTTATAGAAAATGGATACATTTATATTGCTACCCCGCCACTTTATTTGGTAAAGAAAGGTAGCAAACAGTTCTACTCCTGGGATGATAAAGAACGTGATAGGAGAATCATTGAAGAGTTTGGAGAAAACAAAGGGGTTAACATACAACGTTACAAAGGATTAGGAGAAATGAATGCTGGACAACTATGGGATACGACTATGAATCCTCAAAACCGTACGCTAAGACAGGTCACTATAGGAAACGCTACTGAGGCTGACCGCATATTTTCAATGCTTATGGGGGAGGACGTGTCCCCTCGTAGAGAATTTATCGAAAAAAATGCTGTTTATGCAAATATAGATGTGTAAAAAAATACAAATCAACTGATAATAACCTATAATTTTTCTCGGATATATTATATTATACCAGGCTTTGCTCCCTATTTACTATAGGGATGATATATAGATAGCTATTTATAACAAATTATTAGGGTTGTTAAGTTTATTGTTATTACAAACAATTTTTATTAAACTTTTCCATTAAAAAATGAGCTTAGATAAACTTAGCTAAATCCATTAGCTAGGTTAATTAAATTTTTTAATCTATATTAAAAATAATATATTATCATAAATATTAGGGAAGTATATAAATATTTGCTAGAAAGAATTATATTTTTCTGTAAAGATCCATTTGAGCTAAAATACATTCCCTTATCAATGGGGCTAACTATTAATTTTAAGATTATGTTCGACCTAAAATATTGCCTGATATTATTGAAGTACTTAGTAAGTAATACTATCATAGGTAAAAAATAGTATATCTAAAAAGATCCGATAGATAAAATATACTTAATAAGTATTAAAAAAAAAGGTTAGTTTATAAACTTTTTCTAATTAAAGTTTTTTAGGGGCATGTTATTATTATGCCATGATTTTTTAGCTCTCGTAGTTTATATATTTATAGATTAGTTATTTAAAACTTTTTTTCTTAAAAAAGGGTAGTTTACTTATTATAAATTCGTTACAAGTTTTTTTTTAGTAAGTATAAATATATTTATTTTCTTATTGAGTCCTTATTTCCCATGTTTGGGAATTTTAAACTTAAAAATACTAATTTTACCATTCATAAAAAAAAAATGTTAGGGGAATACTAAAAATAATTTTATTTTCAGAAAAAAAAACTATTACCTTATGTTAGTAGGGTTATTGCTAATAATTTTAGGATTTACACTTATGAGCGGAGCTAATGCTAATACAAATCCAGAAAATATTTATGATAAAAATTATTTTAATGAAACTATTTTTAGCTTTCGTCGCATAAGATTAGCTCCCTTTTTTATCATTATAGGATTTATAGTTCAAATTATATCTATTTTATTGCCTAATAACCCTACAGATAGTAAAAAAATATAAAATTATATAGTATTTTTTTCTAAAAAGCCTTTAGATAGTTTGTCTCTTTTACATGTTAGTAATAATGGTACTATCACTTTCTTTAAAAGAATTTTTACTAATTATTTATTGTCATAGTTATGATAATTTATAGTGATTTATTATATACTTATATATTGTAAAAGCCTATTTAAAACTGAGAGAAGTATTATATATATAAACTTGAGAATAATTAGGCTATATTTTTATTTTTTGTATATATACTACTATATTTAATAGATATCTCAAAAAAAACTTATAGACTTATCTTTAAAGGATTATATATTAAATATTCGACTATAAAACTTATAATTAAGTAATTAGAATTTTGCTAAAAAAAATGTTGTTAAATCTTTTTACTATTATTATATTGTATTTAAGAAATATTATATTTTTTACTTATTATTTAATACTATTTTTAAATGTCCTATTATAGAGCTGAATTTTTTCAAAAAGGTCAAGTTTTACTTATAGATAAACCTTTAGGATGGACATCATTTAAAGTAGTAAAAAAAATTCACTTTAAGATTTGTAAATTTTGTGATTTAAAGAAAATTAAAATTGGACATTCAGGAACTCTCGACCCGAGAGCTACTGGACTTTTAATTATATGTATAGGTAATGCAACAAAAAAAATCTCTAGTTTGCAAAACTACTCCAAAATTTATACTGGAAGGTTAAAATTAGGGGCTACTACTCTATCTTATGATACTGAAATGGAGGAAAATCATAAATTTCCCATTGATCATATTACAAATAAAGATATTTATGAAGCTGCGAAAAAATTTGTAGGTAAAACACAACAATATCCACCTATTTTTTCAGCGATCCAACAAGGAGGTAAGAGACTTTACCAATTAGCACGCAAAGGACTTGAAATACAAGTAAAACCTAGAGAGATAGAGATTTTTCAACTAAATATATCCTCTATAAATATACCCTATATCGACTTTATCGTACATTGCGCAAAAGGCACTTATATAAGATCTCTAGCTCACGATTTTGGCAAAAAACTTCAAAGTGGAGCTTATTTAATTATGCTAAGACGTGAGCAAATCAATGGATACTCAATAAAAGATGCCAATAGTGAGATTTTAACAAACTCATGGCCTTCAAATATAAAGATCTAATAACCCTTTCGGACAATTTAATAATATAAAACGTTTCTTATAATTTATCTCTACAATAAACTCTTTTACCATAGGAACCCATATTTGGACATCTTGAAACCTTAGTTCTAAAAGTTTCTGAGAAGATTGTTCATTAATTCCAATAAGAATCCCTACATGGCCTTTATGAATATCTTGGACGTTAAACCCTATGAGGGTTAGATCATCAGAACTCTTTTCAATTACAAAAGAGCTTTCTCTCTCTAGAGAGAGGTAAAGATAATGATGAGCTAAATCTTCTTTCTGAATATTATCTCCAAAAAATTGGATGAGTAAATGATCATTAGAAAATATCTTATAATCTTGAACAAAAAAAGGCACTTTAAGTGCATCGATATCTATAAATAAAAAAGGTTTATTAAAAGATTCAGTTATTTTAATACATTTTGTATGAACTATCCAGTATCCTTTTAAACCATGCCTACGAAGAATTTTTCCAAAAAAAAACACTTTATACGTTTTTATCAGGAATTTGCTCAATCATTAAATATACTTTTCTTAATATTATGTTTTTAATAAATTAAGATTAAATTTTTCAGCATCATCTGCATAAGTTTTTCACCTAAATTATTTTTTTTATTTTAACCCTTCTAAATTCTTATCCTTAATCCATTTCTGAAAACGTCTTTCAACTTCATCATTATTAAAAGCACCTTTTCTTGCGCCCTCAAGAAGATGCCTCTTATAGAGGACTCCCATACGGGAGAGTATAGATCTAGCTGTATGGGTAGGCTGAGCTCCTTTTTGTAACCAATAGATAGCTTTTTCGAGTTTTAACTTAACTGAAGCAGGACAAACTAATGGATTATAAGTGCCTAGTTTTTCAATGAATTTCCCATCTCGTGGTGCACGCGCATCAGCTACTACGATATGATAAAAAGGCTTAGACTTTCTTCCATGTCTTTGAAGACGAATCCTTGTAGGCATATAAATATTTTGTTTTAAGGAACATATCTTAAGTTAAGAGATAGCAAATTTATATAATTTATAAGAATTATATTAAATTATGTTGTTTTCTATATTTATTAATTTAGTCATATTATGAAAAGAGATTGTGCTATCTAAAGCTCCCATTCTTTATATTTCTGTTTTTTAGATGTAGTCCATAATACTAAGATAACGAGGTTTTTTTGTTATGAGCTTATATGTATCCCTAGTCTCTTTACATTTAAGGTTGATTCCATACAGAAATGTTTTTAGTTTTAAAACTTTCTTCTCGAAGAAAAGAAGAAAACTAGAATTTTTATTTCTGATATTTGCCTATTATTTTATTTATTATTTTCCTCTAAAACTACATCGTATCTTTCAAGTTTTGAAATTATACTATTATAAATAATGATTAAATTTTTTAAATCTTGATCATATAAAAAATAACCTGAGATTTTTCTAAACTTTTTTATGAGTTGCTTTATACGCAAATCTATTTGCCTACATGATTTCTTGAGATAAGAGATAGCTATTTTAGGATAGTTTATTTCAAAATAAGCTTGCGAGATTTCATCGGATAAAAAAGCATATTTATACATAGTGTGTAACATATCATTATGTATACAATATTTATGATTAATAGGCAATTCTAAATAATAATCTATTTCTTCAAGAAGATTTTTTTTCAAATGATTCTATAATTGTTTTTGCTTTACCTATATTTTTAATTCTTATATAGGAAGCGGCAATTTCTATTAGAGAAGAATGCTCTTCGTAGAGTTTTTGTGGGCTCTCTCTCTCGAGAAGATTCATAATTTCCTGAGCTTTTTGTTTTTTATCTTCAGCAATAAGAGCTCTAGAGGTCCTATTTACAGCATTTAGATATGTTAAGATATTACGACGACCATTATAATCCGTATAAGCTCGAGGATCTTTAAGATGGCCCCAGTGAAATTTTTTAATGATTTTATACATAGCCTCTGAATTTACGTATCCCCATTCTTCTTTAGCATTTTGAGGCGTTAGTATAGGTGCTAATTTGTAATGAAACCCCATATATTGAAGATAATTATTTAAATAAAGTGTATTAGCTTGATTATAAATTCCCCCCTGCACTAAAATATATAGGACGATCCCACTGATAATTAGCCAATATATCCAGTAGGATTAAATCATTTTTATTTAAAAAAAAAAGGTTGATTTTCTTTTACGGGAAATTCTAAAATAAGTTCCGAAACCATCCTATGAGCATCCTCAGGTGCTACGATTCCATTTTTAAGTACTGAATCTTTATTTACTGGAATGATGATTTTATTGGTAGGCAAAAAATCTATTTTTGATTCGTTATCTATTAGAAACTTCTTTTTAAGCATATGTTTTTTTTCATCATCTCTAACCAGCCATTCTATGGCTTCTTGAGCTGTAATAGTTTGATCTGAAGGAAAAATTGCTATGGCATATCGTGTGCCTTGACGGTAGTGCTTGTATTTAAGGGTCATAGTTATAGGGAGCGAGCGATTAAATTTCCGTTGTACCTGATCAATATTCCATGAAGCACCTAATAAAGTATAATTAAGAATGCGTACATCATTGCGATAATTTTCACTCTCTTGTAAAGACCATAGTGGATATGTATCGTATATCTCCATATACGAATAAAATAGACTGATTGCCCATAGTATCCAAATAATTTCTTGCAATATCCCTTGGTAAAGTTTGGTAAGAACGATCATGATCATCCCAATTTTGTTCTGCTATACGTATAGGAACAAAAATCAAAATTCCAAAAATTGTTAAAGCTAAGCTCAAAGAATGATTTTTTTCTTTAAAGCAATAAAAAATAGATACTACCCCTAATCCTATCCAAATAGCAAAGGCATAAAAAGCACTTACTAGAGCATAATCGCGTTCCCTAATTTCAAAAGGTTTTACGTTAGTATAAATGATAACTCCCACGCTAGTAAGCAAAAAAATAGACATTAGTACATAAAAATCTCCAAATTTTTTCCGTAACTGAAAGAACATCCCTGCAAATCCTAAAATTAGGGGTAGTCCATAGTAAGTATTATTTGCTTTATTATCCTGAAAATGTTTTGGAAAATTTTTCTGTACACCTAAATGTATCTCATCTATAAAAGAAATACCACTTTTCCAATTACCCTTAGTCACTTCATAATTTCCTTGTAAATCATTTTGACGTCCAACATAATTCCAAAAAAGATAACGCAAAAACATATAACCTATCTGATAATCAAGAAAAAATAATATATTTTGCCCTAAAGTAGGCTTTCGGTAAAGCTGTATCTTTTGATTTGTATATATATCTGTTCGGATATACGTTTTAGCCTTCCCAGTCATAGCCTGATAATTTTCTATGACTTCTGGTAAGCTGCTATACATTCTCGGGAAAATACCGAGATGTCTAGGATTAAATTTATAAGAAACCTGT
Organism: Candidatus Insignibacter tubulum; assembly: GCF_056790205.1. NCBI lineage: Bacteria > Pseudomonadati > Bacteroidota > Flavobacteriia > Flavobacteriales > Blattabacteriaceae > Candidatus Insignibacter > Candidatus Insignibacter tubulum. The sequence continues at coordinate 727,513 of NZ_CP199715.1, read as the reverse complement.
TGATCGATAATTATATATTTTCCTGATTTTATATTTATTTCATAAATAGGTCCTTTTTCTTGATATCCGATAATACCCTCTTTATCTAAATAAGCCGTATACATTTCCCCGTATAATATAGGCCAGTTGCTATATTGTCCTTCACGTGTATAATAATTTCGTATGGCAATAGAAGTTATCTGGATTATTTAAATTAATAGGAGTATTAGCAGCGGCACGTATGGGAAATAAAATCCATGATGAAAAACCAATGAAACTATAAATAATGCAAAGAACTAGTATATTTAAAAAAACAAGTCCTTTTTTATGAGTGTATTGAATAAGGAAGGAAAAAAATAATATAATAAAAATAGAAACAGCTATAATTCCCGAATTAAATGGTAATCCTATAGTATTAACAAAAAAAAAAATTTCGACGTATCCAAATAACTTTATGATAAATAGGAATATTCCTTTAAAATAAAGGTATAAAATAACTAATAATATAAGATTAACTATAATAAAATTCTTCTTTGTAGGGATATAAATTTTATAATAATAGATTAAACCAAGTGCTGGTATTACCAATAATACCATAAAATGTACACCTACTGAAAGGCCAATGAGGAAACAGATCAGTAAAAGCCATTTACGCGAACTATAAGGATCTTTATCATTTTCCCAACGACACATTATCCATAAAAGAAGTGCTGTAAAAAACGATGCCATAGCATACACTTCTGCTTCTACCGCTAAAAACTAAAAAGTATCGCCAAACATAAAACTTAAAGAACCTATCACACCAGCGCTAAAAACAACAATTTGTTCAGCAAGTCCCATATGATATTTACCATTAATAGATAAGCTTTTGATTATGAGTTTACGAGCAAAATGCGTAATAGTCCAAAACATAAAAAGAATAGTAAAAGAACTGAAAAGTGCTGATTCTATATTGAGAATAAGAGCATATTTAGTAGAATTACCAAAAGCAAGGAGTGAAACTAGAGCGCCTATTAGCTGAAAAGTAGCTGCGCCTGGAGCATGTCCTACTTCTAGTTTTGTTGAAGAGGCAATATATTCTCCACAGTCCCAAAAACTTAATACAGGTTCAACTGTAGAAATAAAAATATAAGAGGATATAAAAAATAAAACCCAACCTAAAAGGTTATTGATTTTTCTAAAAGTTTCCATTTCTAGCAATTCATAGAAATAAAAATAAAATAAAAGATTCCATATATTTTTAAACTAAATATTAAGTAATTTTTTATTTGTAATAAAGTAAAAATAGTAATAACTTTGTTATTCTATGCCCTTATTTAAGGACCTGTAGTGTAACGGTAGCACAGCAGATTTTGGTTCTGTTAGTTAGGGTTCGAATCCCTCCGGGTCTACACTTTTTTACTCGGTTTATGAAATCTTAACTATTAATCCCTCTCTCTTTTTTTATTTCTTCCCCTCCATAAATAAGGATCAATAGGGTTATAATCACTCCATAGACCTTTACCTATTTCTTTAGCTCGATCTTGAAGATATTTATAATTCTCATTTTTCGAGAAATGCCATGTCCATGCAAGTCCTGCCTTTAGAAGTTCTTGTGCGAGATCTTTATTTTGATCGTAAAAGACATAACCAACGATACGGCCATATATATCGTTTTTTGTTTTTTTAACTTCAACTATCTTTCCAAATATTTGATAAGAAACGAATTGCTTAGATTTTATGCCAAATGCCTGTCCCTTTTCTGGGGCATCAATATCAGCTATTCTAATCTTGTAAAGATGCTTATCTTGTGTTAAAAGATAAAAGGTGTCTCCATCGAGAACTCTAACTACTTTTCCTCTAATTTGAGCTAGAACGATAAGAGAGAAAAAGAGCGCAAATAAGAAAATAAGTTTTTTCATTATATTTCAGCTTTATTTTCTTTTAACATAAAAAAAATAAACAATATAAAAAAGTCTTTCATAGTAGTATTTTATCGAAGGCTTATAGAGTGATAAAAATTGGTGGAATGTTTTTTATATCATTTTTATATCTATTTGCTAGTATATATAAAAATAAAACTCTGCACTACAGTTTATTTTCTTCTCTTTAATATACATATTAATAGGACATATTACATACTTAAATATTAGTATATAGGTTTTACGGTATGGTTATTTTTAAAATAATATCGCTTTTGACTAAACTTATATAAATCATATTCAATCAAAAAAAAATAATAAAAACATAATTAAGAATTTTTAAAACTATCTTATGATAAAAGATTATTAAAAAACAGTAATAAAAATTATAATATAATATCAGTATATTGCTTATCAAATAATACAGTTAATTAATATCAAAAAAAAACTATGAAATATTATAATGCTTTTAAGTTAATATTTATAATAAAAACTCTCAGCATTATTTATAGCTTTAGACACGGTTGTTTTTTTATATAAAAATATATATTAATACATGCTATAATTAGCAATTATATAAATTAAAATATTTAAGTGAAGTACTTTAGGCCTTTTTATAACTAATATAAATATCAGTAATAGTCTCAATTACTTCTTTAAATACTTATTCTTTAATTTAGAGGAAAAACATATTCTATTATTAATAGAAATGATAAAACTGCTAAAAAATAGAGATACACATTGTATCTTTTGTCAGTTACTTATATCTATCTATAACTAGATCCCTTCAATTATTTTTGAATTAAATCGAATTAAAAGATAAATCTAGTTTATATAAAATTATCTATTACAAATAGATAGACTTTTTTTTTATAAAAAAACCGGATTATTTAATTTTTTTTTTGAAAAACTTCCGTTATTTTTGAGCTATAAAATATATTCATCCTATGTCTTTATCTGAACAGGAGATCGTGCGTAGAAATAAACTTGAACAAATTCATGCGCTAGGCATAGAAACTTACCCATCATCGACTTATAATGTAAGTTCATGTATCAAATTTCTTGTTTTTTTTTGAAAAACTTCCGTTATTTTTGAGCTATAAAATATATTCATCCTATGTCTTTATCTGAACAGGAGATCGTGCGTAGAAATAAACTTGAACAAATTCATGCGCTAGGCATAGAAACTTACCCATCATCGACTTATAATGTAAGTTCATGTATCAAATTTCTTGTTAAAGATTATAAAGAAAATCAAAATGCGCGTATCGCAGGTCGTCTTATGCGAATAAGAGTTATGGGTAAAGCTTCTTTTGCTGAACTTGAAGATTATAGTGGATCAATACAACTTTATATCACCCGTAATAATATCTCAGAGAATTCTGAAAAAATAGCCTATAACGTCTTGTTTAAAAAATTACTAGATATAGGTGATATCATCGCAGTGGAGGGCTTTTTATTTAAAACCCGAATGGGTGAAATTACCTTGCATGTTCAAAATCTTAAACTTCTTAGTAAATCTTTAAGGCCTTTACCACAAGTAAAAACTGATGGGAATAATAAAATACATGATTCTTTTTCTGATACCGAGCAACGTTATCGCATGCGCTATGTAGATCTTATTGTCAATAAATCGATAAAAGAAATATTTATTAAACGAAGCTCTATTATACAATCAATTAGATGCTTTTTAAATAGACATGCTTATATTGAAGTAGAAACTCCTATACTTCAGCCTATTGCAGGAGGAGCAAATGCGAGGCCTTTTATGACTCATCATAACGCTTTAGATACTCCATTATATCTTCGCATCGCTAATGAGTTATATCTTAAGCGATTGATTGTAGGGGGATTTAACGGGGTGTATGAATTCGCTAAGAACTTCCGTAATGAAGGCATGGATCGGATGCATAATCCAGAATTCACGATACTTGAATTATACGTTGCTTATAAAGATTATTATTGGATGATGGATTTTATAGAAAGATTACTTGAGGAATTATATATTTCTTTCTATAGAAATACAGATATGAATATAAATGGTCAAATTATTTGCTTTAAAAGACCTTTCCCTCGTATACCTATTTATGAGGCTATCAAAAATTATACAGGCTTTGATATAAGCTATATGGATGAGGAATCACTTAAAGAAGTATGTAAAAAATTAGATATAGAAACAGATAAAACTATGAGTAAAGGTAAACTCATAGATGAAATTTTTGGAGAAAAATGTGAAAAACATTATATCCAACCTACATTTATCATCGATCATCCTATGGAAATGAGCCCGCTAGCTAAAAGACATCGTAAAAAAAAAGGATTAACTGAACGTTTTGAACTTTTTATTAATGGGAAAGAAATCGCTAATGCTTATTCTGAACTTAACAATCCAATTGATCAGTTAGAACGCTTTAAACAACAGTTAAAGTTAGCTGAAAAAGGAGATGCCGAAGCTATGTTTATTGACTATGATTTTTTACGTGCTTTAGAATTCGGTATGCCTCCTACTGCAGGTATAGGAATTGGTATAGATCGATTAGTTATGTTATTTACAGAACAAACTTCGATTCAAGAGGTATTACTTTTCCCACAGATGAGGCCTGAAAAAAAAGACTAGAATAATTGTTCTTATCATAAATTAATACTTAAAAATTAGCAATTAGGTTTTTACTTGCTATATTTATCTATAGCATAGATATTAATTAAATACATTTGAAATAAATATACTTGTATTGCATTTATATTAAAATTTAATATTATAAAGTATAATTTAGTTTCTTCTAGAGTTAATTTCTGCCATCTCCTCCCTATCATGCTTTTCTAATAACCTTAGAAAGGGCTTTAATTAACTGGTTTATTACAAATAAATAATCTCTGAATCTTTGAATTTTTCAGTTTTATTAATAATTAACTATACTATCAATATTTCCATTTTATATTACATCCCATGCTTGGTTTTTGCTTAACCGAAATTTTTTTACCGTTTAATAGTGCATCTATCGCTTTACGAAGATCTTTTCCTGTAACTTCAATTTGATTGCCTGGTCGTGAGTCATCTAGTTGTCCCCTGTAAACCAGGTTACCAGTAACGTTAAAGAGAAAAAAATCCGGAGTACAAGCTGCTTTATAAGCTTTAGCTATTTTTTGAGTTTGATCAAATAAATAAGGGAATGTATATCCTAAGCTCTGAGAAATTTTTTTCATCTCTCTAGGAGAATCCTCTGGAAAGTTTTCTATATCATTTGAATTGATTGCTATTATTGATAACCCTTTATCTTGATAATATTTACCTAAACATACGAGTTCTTTATTAATGTGTTTTACAAAAGGACAATGGTTACATATAAATAGAATAAGAGTGCCCTTATCAGAGGGAAAGTCTTGTAATGATCTTTTACCTCCCGATATAGGATCATAAAGCTCAAAATCTATAATTTTAGTTTCTAAAGGGAGCATAGTAGAAATCGTACGTGCCATATTATTGTTTTAATAGTGTAATGTAAAATACATTAAAATATAGTTTAGAAAAAAAAAATAATATACTTTTTTTATAATTTATATGCTTGCTTTTTCTATCTAATAGAAGTCTAATAGGAATTTTAGTGTTATTTGCTTAAAATAACACCTTTTTTTATAAAAACTTGTTTCTATTAGCAAAGAATTAAAAACTATATTATTATAAAGTATTTATATAGTTAAATTCAAATAAAAAAATATAATTAATGTGTAATATATTTATATGATATAAATACATAGTAATCTGCACTTAGCAGAGTGATATTTCATTACTATACTATACTTAGTAAGTATTTTATTTTCTAATTTAGAAGTATATAGTTAATAAAAAGATTTCTTCTTTTAGAAGAAAGTTATTATTAATAAAAATACTATGGGTAAAATGGGTAAAATTATTTGGACAGAAGATTTAGGAATCTCAGATTATCTAGAGGTTTGGGAATATCAAAAACGATTGTTTCAAGAGATGATTGATAAAAAGCTCCGTATTTACCCAATAAATTTTTCTTCTTTACAAACAACTGTTGGTCATCTTCTCTTTACTGAGCATTTTAACGTTTATACTTTAGGAAGAGGAGGAAAAGAGGATCATCTTTTACTATCTTCTGATGTTTTAAAAAAACTAGGAGCTAGCTTTTATAGAATTGATAGAGGAGGAGATATTACGTATCACGGGTTGGGGCAGATGGTGGTTTATCCGATACTTGATCTAGAATATTTTTTTAGAGATATTCATAAATATTTGCGTTTTTTAGAAGAAGTTATCATTCGCCTTTTGAACAACTATGGACTTCACGCAGAAAGATCACATAAAGAAACAGGTGTATGGCTAAATGTAGGTAAACCTTCTATGCGCAAACTATGCGCTATAGGCATTCGTATGAGCCGCTGGGTGAGTATGCACGGACTAGCACTTAATGTAAATACTGATATGAGTTATTTTAGATATATTATCCCTTGTGGGATTAAAGGGAAAGGCGTGAGCTCAATGCACTTAGAACTAGGTTATTCCATTTCTATGCATGAAATAGTTCAGAAGTTTAAAACTATTTTTCAGGAGGTATTTAAAGTATCTTGTCTTACAAGGTCTTTTTAAAGATATCTTTAAGAGTTTTTTTTTAAAAAAAAATGTTAATATTATACTATTTAGAGAAGAAGAGTCTGTATTAAGATAACAACGGTAAATATAATTTTTTAAGGCAAGAATGAATATTTTACTATCATCGGTTCTATAACTTTTAAAGTTCTTGATTTTATAGAGACTATTATCTACCCCTATAAAGGAACTACTTCAAATTTTATAAAACCTTTATTTCATAATCTCAAAATAATCCCTTGCTACTTGATCAAGAGTCTTATAGAGTGTTCGACTACCGTTTATAAGGTCCTTAATTAAAATAGCTCTATCATTAATTTCATTATCGTTGAGGAGTGCTATCCAACGTATTCCTCTTTTTTCAGCATACTTAAATTGTTTGCTTAATGAGATTGCCTTAGGATATAATTCTGAGGGAATATTTTTTTTTCTAAGGATCTGGATCTTACGTATAGATTCAAGAGCTTCTAACTCTCCAAAATTTGCAAATAAAATAGGCGGTATCTCTATTTTTTTTTTGTTAAAAAGATCAAGAATTTCCATTGCAAGATATATCCTATCAAGACCAAACGACATACCTACTGCTGAAAGATTTTTCATTCCAAAAATTTCGGTAAGTTTATTATAACGACCACCACCACCTATAGAATTAAAGGTTATATTCTCAGGTAAAATTTCGTACACAGTCCCAGTATAATAATCTAACCCTCTAGCGAGCTTTATGTTAAAGCATAATTTTGCACTTTTCATTCCGATCTCTTTTGTTTTTTTCCAAATAAAATCTAGCTCCTTTAAAGCCTTATTCCCTATTTTAGAGTGGATAAGAATTTTAGATAACCTTTGGTATTGGTCTTCAAAATCTGTGTTTCCTCTAAAGATTAGCATTAGTTTCTCTAGTGTTTTTTTGCAAATTCCTTTTTCTAACATCTCTTGATATACATTTTCTGCTCCGATTTTATCCCATTTATCCAAAGCTCTTGTGAAGCTTATCCAATGCTTTTGCTCAAGATTAGCGCTCTGAGCTAAGGCAGCAAGGAGTTCTCTATGATTGAGTTGAATAATAACTGCTAACTTAAGTTCTGTAAAAACTGCGTCATATAGCTGTAAAAATTCCACTTCCTGCCAAAGAGAACCTAAGCCTATTATATCAGCATCACATTGATAGAATTCTCTAAAACGCCCTCTCTGGGGTCTATCAGCCCGCCATACAGGCTCTATTTGATATCTTTTAAATGGGAAATGGATATCATTTCTATGCATAACTACATAACGTACTAATGGTATAGTTAAGTCATATCGTAATGCTTTTTTAGTTATATTTGGTAATAGGGTATGTGTATTAAAATATTCTAAAACAGAATGTTTTTGATTATCAAAATCTCTAAGAGAATTTTTCATAAAATCTCCTGAATTTAAAATTTTAAACATTAAACGTTCGCCTTCTTCGCCATACTTCCCTGTAAGTATAGATATATTTTCTAACGATGGTGTTTCTATAGGAGAAAAACCAAATAATTCGAAATGTTTTCTTATAACCTCTATAAGGTAATAACGTCTGCGAGTTTCTTTAGGAGAAAAATCGCGAGTGCCTTTTGGAATGTTAGGTTTTTCCATATTAAGTTCTTTACAGAAATGTAAAAAAAACTACCCTCTCTCACATCTTATGTAAGAGATATAGACTAGATGTGAAATTTAAAAATTAATCTATATAGTAAACAGGTCTTTATAACATATAAAAGTTATAACTATTCTGTATAAAAAGTTTTTCTAGTTTTTGATATTTCATGGATAAAATAAGATTATTCTTGTATATTTTTTACTTCTATCTGAAAAAATTCTGTTATGATTTATAGCAATATTTCACGAAAAAAGCTTACAAGAGTGGTTTTTTTAAGATTGTCATAAAGTAAGAATAAATTTAAAGCAAGTATTACTACAGTAATAGTCCATGCTGCTATTTTTAAAGAAATTCCATTGGAAAATTTTCCCATTTTTTTTGAACATCCTGTAAAAGTGACCAAAGGGACTATAGCAAACCCCAATTGCATTGATAAAATTACTTGACTTAAAATTAATAAGTCACGAATCTTTTCCTCTCCATAAAAAATAGCTACTATCATAGCCGGTATAATAGCAATTAGTCTTGTGATTAATCTTCTGATCCATGACTTAAAGCGAATGTTTATAAACCCTTCTATTATGATTTGCCCTGCTAAGGTACTTGTAAGAGTAGAATTCTGCCCTGAAGCGAGCAGGGCTAAGGCAAAAAGAACTCCTGAAAGCCCTGATCCTAGCAAAGGAGAGAGCATCCTATGAACTTCCTTGATATCATCTATATTTGTATATCCTGCTGTATGAAAAGTAGCTGCAGATAATATAAGTATAGCTGCATTGATAAAAAAAGCTAGTGATAGAGCTAATACGCTATCTATGGTAGCATATTGAATAGCCATTTTTTTCCCCTCAAAATTCCGAGGATAGTTTCGCGTTTGTACAATACTTGAATGAAGATAAAGATTATGAGGCATTAATGTAGCCCCTAAAATACCTATAGCAATATATAAAGCACTTGGATCCATTATAATCTTAACCTCGGGTATTAATCCTTTGAGAAGAGGGAAAATTTCTGGATTTGATCTTATAATTTCAAAGCTAAAGCACAGTAATATCGTAAATATTAAAGCAGCTACTATCCCTTCAATATATCGAAAACTTTTATACTGAAAAAGTAGGATGATAAACACATCAACTGTAGTAATAACCACTCCCCATGATATTGGTAACCCAAAAAGGATATTAAGAGCTAAAGAAGAACCGATAATCTCAGCTAAGTCACAGGCAGTAATAGATAGTTCACATAGGATCCAAAGAATAAAATTTACTCCTGGACTATAGTGATCTCTACAAGCTTGAGCCAAATCTCTTTCTGCTACTATTCCTAATTTTATAGAAAGATATTGGAATAAAATAGCAAAAACGTTCGAGATTAGAATCACGGATAATAGCATATAGCCAAAACGAGCGCCTCCAGCAATATCGGTTGCCCAATTCCCTGGGTCCATATACCCTACGGCGATAAGTAGGCCTGGACCAGTAAAAGAGAGCAATTTTTTTAAAAAACCTGCTTTTTCTGGTATATCAATTGATGAAAAAGATTCTGAAAGAGAATCTATTTTAGATTTTCTTTCCCAACCCTCTTTAGAATTATATGATGACATTCAGTGTTTAGATATTACTGTGTAAATATAGGTAAAATATACGTTATGGTTTATTTTAAAAATTAGGTATAGCTAATTTTTTTTAGATGAATTGTTTATTTTTACTGATTTAAGATTTTTTTTCTTATGATAGCACATTCAAAAGAAAATTATTTAAAAGTGATTTATCAACTCACTTTAGAAGAAACTAAAGTTTCGCCAGTTATTATTTCTGAGAAACTAGGAGTTAGCCCTTCATCTGTAACCGATATGATTAAAAAACTATCCGCAGATAACTTTGTCCTTTATGAAAAGAAAAAAGGAGTTCGTCTAAGTGAAAATGGACACGATATAGCTATAGATATAGTACGTGCACATCGTTTATGGGAATGTTTTTTATCAAAAAAATTGCATTACAGTTGGGATCAGTTACATACTATTGCTGAAGAACTAGAGCATATAAGAGCTCCTGAATTACTTACACGACTAGAGAATTATTTAAATCATCCATCTTTTGATCCACATGGCGATCCGATCCCATCATCTAATGGATCCATAGTTGATTCAAATAACCAAGCCCTTTCTAGCATGGAACCGGGTAATTTAGTACGTTTAACAGGGGTAAAAAAAGATACTACTGATTTTTTGAAATATCTTCAAAAACTCAATATCTGTATAGGAAGTTCTATAAAAGTTATTGATCGCCTAGATTTTGACGGATCTTTTCTTATATGTTGTGAGGGTAAAATTTACGCAAATATTTCCCAATATATTGCTAGCCACCTTTTTGTTGTTATTTTAGAGCCTTGAGGAGAAAAAACTAAAGTTTTTTTTGCTTTTACATATTAAAAATTTCTTAGATAGAGAGCTATAAAATAATAATCATATTATGGATTATTTTAGAGAAGATTCACTTTTAAGTTTAAAAGTTGAGAGAGTCTATAATTAAGATAATTAGAAAATAAGGATTTTTTTTTTAAATCCAATTTAATTTCTTTCTGTAATCAGAAATCTTTTTTTTCTAAAAAATAAGTAGCCTTATTTTAATGCAAATTAGTAAATTGTCAAAGGTTTTTTAAAAGTATGAATTTACTATCCTGATTATTTGCCTTTTTACAGGATAGATTATTACCTAATGAGCATAAGTATATTCTTTGCAAGATGTTAGATAAAGATACCATTATAGCTTTAGTTACCCCTGATGGCCGAGGAGCTATAGCTGTGATACGTATTTCCGGGCCACAAGCTTTTTTTATTATCGATAGCATATTCCAAGCTTTGGATAAAAGTAAAAAAATGATAGATCAAGCTTCCCATACCCTACATATAGGGTATATCCTTGATAAGGATAGGCTACTTGATCAGGTGCTAGTGGCGTTGTTTAAAACACCAAATTCTTATACTGGAGAAGATGTTATAGAAGTTTCTTGTCATGGCTCATCTTATATCGTACGTGTTATTATACAATTAATTATACAAAAAGGTGCTCGTATAGCTAGTGCTGGAGAATTTACAATGCGAGCTTTTTTAAACGGGAAAATAGATCTTTCTCAAGCTGAGGCCGTAGCAGATTTAATAGCCTCTGAGGCAGAAGCTGATCATACCTTAGCTATGCATCAGCTCCGTGGAAGCGTTTCAGATAAGGTGAAATCTCTTAGGTCTGATTTTATTAACTTTGCTTCTCTTGTCGAATTGAATTTAGATTTTTCTGAAGAAGATATTGATTTTGCCGATAAATATGATCTTTTAAAATTACTTGAAAATATTGAAAAAAACATTAAATTATTACTGGATTCTTTCACTCTTGGGAGTGCTATTAAACAAGGTATTTATGTCGCTATTATCGGCGCACCAAATGTAGGTAAATCCACTTTGCTTAATACTTTATTACAAGAAGATCGAGCTATTATTTCAGATATTCCTGGAACTACTAGAGATGTTATAGAAGGTCAAATAATAATTAATGGTATACGTTTCCGATTTATCGATACGGCAGGAATTCGTCAGACTAAAAATGAAATCGAGTCTCTTGGAATCCAAAAAACTATAGAAAAAGTAAAACAGGCTCAAGTAATTCTTTATGTCTTTGACAGAGTCAATTTTAATAAAAAAGAATTTTTGAAAGAATTTAAACGGTTCTCTAAATCTTATATTGATAAAGATAAAACTCTTTTTCTTATAGCTAATAAGTCAGATCTCTTCACGGAGAGTTTTTCCCAGAATGGGTTTTATGAGACAATTTTTTCTATCTCAGCAAAGAAAAAAGAAGGAATAGATAAACTTTTAGAAGCCTTATCCAATTTAGTAAATTATAAACCCCTTGGGAATCGTACTATGATTACGCATAGTAGACATTATAACTCATTACATGGCACTTTAAAAGCAATACATGCTATTAAAGAAGCTATTAATGGGAATATATCTGGAGATTTATTCTCAATAGATATTAGAAACGCACTTGATTATTTAGGAGAAATAAGTGGAGAGATAAGCAATGAGGAATTACGTGGAAATATTTTTTCCAAATTTTGTATTGGGAAATGACTACTATAAAAATAACTACAACTAATAAACAAAAAAAAATAAGTAATTATTAATCAAAATTTTTAAACGGTATACTTCCGTAAAAAAAAAAGATATAAAATGATTTTTTTTTGAGAATCAAAATATATAATTGTATGTTAGATAACTAAATAATTATAGTTAGTTATAATAAAATTCTCTAAACTTAGAGAAAAATTATATTTAATTTCTACATGAAAAATTTTCTATAACATTTAAAATTAAAGGACTTTTAGTCCAACTTAATGAGGGTACCAAAAGAATACTTTTAAAATATGATAGGCTAAAAGTCTCACTATATTTAGATGTTAATCCTATATAGGATTAACATCGGAACTTATATATGTATTATAGTAAATTATTATACTATACTCAAAATAAATAAAAATAATAGAGCACCACCTAAATCTTGGTAAGGAGCTTTTAACTAAAAAATTAGCTACCTAATTCTGTTTTATTTCTTTAGCTCTTAGCTAAGAAGAACTGAAAATTTTAATAAGTAAAAGAGTAATCGTAGTCTTTCATTTAATTACTAAAAATTATTAAAGGTAATATCATATATTATTAGTTACTTGAAGAGTTTTTTTTTAAAAAAACAGTATATTTTCTTCATAGTTTTTTAAGATCTTAAAAAGATACTTTTTTAAAGTATATACTTGTAGGTAAGTATCAAATTTTCCCCTAGGAATTAAGATATTAAATATTAATATTTAATATTTGATTTAATTTTATCCAGGTAGAAGATATAAGACAGAGAACATTTTTGTATACATTTTAACTACATATTTGTGATAAAAACCCATAGTATGCCTGATCTTAATTCTATTCAATCACAAATAGTCACTAGAATTAGTGGTCCGATGATGGTTATTTCTGGAGCTGGTTCGGGGAAAACGCGCGTGCTTACTTATCGCATTGCTTACCTTTTAAAAAAAGGTATTGATCCTTATAATATTCTTTCTCTAACCTTTACCAATAAAGCTGCTCAAGAGATGAAACAACGTATTGCAGATTTGGTAGATTCTATACAAGTAAAAAACGTTTGGATGGGCACGTTTCATTCTATATTTTCTCGAATACTTCGTATCGAAGCTTCATATTTAGGATATTCTTCGAATTATACTATTTACGATCAACAAGATGCTGAAAATGTTATTAAAAAGATTATAGAAGAATTTCAACTTGAAAAAGATCTTTATAAGCCTAAAGTTTTACTCTCACGGATTTCTCAACTAAAAAATAATTTAATTACCGCAAGATCGTACTTTGATAGTTCTGAACTACAAGAATATGATTCGAAACGGTTACGGCCTCGTACGGGAGATATTTATAGCTCTTATGTAGATCGTTGTTTTAAGTCAGGTGCTATGGATTTCGATGATCTTTTACTATATACCAACGAACTTTTAACACGGTTTCCCGAAATTTTATATAAATACCAAAATTGTTTTAAATATATTATGGTCGATGAGTATCAGGATACCAATCATCTGCAATACCTTATTGTAAAAGCTTTAGCTGCGCGTTTTGGAAATCTATGTGTAGTAGGTGATGATGCGCAAAGCATTTACTCTTTTCGTGGGGCAAGTATTCGTAATATTTTGAATTTTCAATCCGATTATCCTGATGCTAAAATCTTCCGCATGGAGCAAAATTATCGTTCTAGCGGTCATATCGTTCAAGCAGCTAACGAGGTGATTTCTTATAATAAAGAACAGTTAAAAAAAAGGATTTGGACCCAAAATGAAAATGGAGAAAAAATTGAACTCTATATAGCCATCTCAGATGGAGAAGAAGCCGCTTTTGTCGCTAATAAACTTTCTGATATTAAAAAGTTTTGGCGGTTAAAATATCAGGATTTCGCTGTTCTTTACCGTACTAACGCTCAATCTCGCGTATTAGAAGAAGTATTTCGTAAGAAAAATATTTATTATCATATCTATGGCAGCCTTTCGTTTTATCAGCGCAAGGAAATCAAAGATCTAATTGCCTATCTTCGTCTATTAATTAACCCTAGAGATGAGGAAGCTCTTTTACGTATTATCAACTATCCCGTTCGTGGTATTGGACAAACTACGGTTAACAAACTTATGATGTTAGCCTCTGAAAAAAACAAATCCATTTATGAATTACTTCAAAATCCTAAAATTCTTCCTCTTAATAAGAGGATTATTACAATACTAGAAGAGTTTATTGTAATGATCAAATATTGTGCTCTGAAGTTGCCTCAAGGAGCTTATGCTGTAGCTAAAGAGGTAATTAAAAACTTTGGCTTGATTAGTAAAGTTTATAAGGATGATACACCTGAAAGTATTTCACGTTGTGAAAATATACAAGAATTTATGAGCAGTTTACATGTATATGTCGAGGAACAGACTCAACTCGCTGGCGGAGATATATCTTTAGCATCTTTTTTAGAAAACATAGTTTTAGCTGATGATACCGATAGAACAAACGATCAAGAGAGAGATCGTGTTTCTTTAATGACTATCCATCTCTCAAAAGGTCTTGAATTTCCAGTAGTTTTTATCGTGGGTCTAGAAGAAAATCTTTTTCCTTCTATATTTAATCTCACTACTCAGATTGATCTTGAGGAGGAAAGACGATTATTTTATGTAGCCTTAACTCGAACTCAAAGACAAGCTATACTTAGCTATTCTCTCACGCGTTATCGTTGGGGAAGACTTATAGAGAACATACCAAGTCGTTTTATCGAGGAAATTTCTCAGGATCGTTTAACTAAATTAGGTATACAAAAACAAAAATTTTCTCCTTCTATTAATCCTCAACTTTTTCAAAAGTCATCTTCTTCTAGTGATTCTTTAAAGAATATTTACAAAGAGAAACTTCCTCTAAAAGAGACCTATAACAAAGACCTTAGAAATCATATATCTCTCTTAAGAGAAGGTACACGTATTAGTCACAATCGTTTTGGAGAAGGTAAGGTGATGGAAATTAGAGGGAATGATTCTGATAAAATACTAATCGTTCATTTTGATCAAATAGGGGAAAAAAAACTTTTATTAAAATTCGCTAAAATTGATATAATTTCATGAGGATAATAATTAGTAATTATACTTATACTATTATACTAAGGATAACAGGTTAGTTATTACTTTTAGTTTAAAGTGAGTTATAATTGATACTATCTCGGCGTTGATTTTTATTTTTTTTTTAAGCATATATATCAGCATATGATTACTTAGAGTACCCGTTTTAAAAGTAATAGATAATTTGATTAAAAACTCTCGTTTAGTTAAATTATAGATTATTTAAGAATATATTAAAATATAGAAGCTATGTATAAACCATATGGTTATTATAACCCATTTAAGATTTATAATGAAGTAGATATATTAGTTTGGATACCTATTTATGTCCTCTATTCATGCTAAAGAAAATTAGCCAGTAAGTATTTCCTATTTTAAATACCAACTTGTCCTAGACTTTTAAAAATACTTATTAAGATTCTCTTAATATAGAGGATAAAATATCATAAATTCTAATAAACAAATTATGTAATTATTAACCATAATACGCTACTTTTGATAAAAAAAATGATCACATTTAAATTTTATGGAATATAATACTGATCGTCCAAAGATGATGATCCCTGAATATGGTCGACACATTCATAATATGATCTGGTATGCAACGAGGATAAAGGATAAAAATGAACGCAACCATTGTGCTTGGAGTATTATTAAAATTATGGGAGATTTAAACCCCCACCTTCGAGATGTTCCTGATTTTCAGCATAAACTATGGGATCAGCTCTTTATTATGTCTCAATTTAAATTAAAAGTAGATTCACCTTTTCCTCAACCTGAGCCTGAACAGTTTAAATGTCTTCCTAAAAACGTTCCTTATCCTAAATATCTACTTGAGGCTCGTTATTATGGAAAAATTATACGAGATATGATTACCGTAGCAGCAGAATGTTCAGATCCCGATAAAAAGGAGGGTCTGATATACATTATTGCTAACACTATGAAAAAAAACTACATAAAGTGGAATAAAGATACAGTAGAGGATAGCATAATTTTTGAAGATATACGAAAATTGTCGGCAGGAAAAATTGTAGTCGAGACTTTGACAGATTCTTTACTTGAGAGCGAGGATATTATTCAAAATGGGAAAAGACGTAATAGGAACAATCCTTATAAAAAAAAGAAATATTTTGGGTCTAATGGGGATATTTGAAATTCAAGGAGGCTTCCGCCTCAAAGGGGAGGTAATTCCGCAAGGATCTAAAAACGAAACCTTACAAATTTTATGTGCTACACTCTTAACATCAGAACCCGTACGTATTAAAAATATACCTAAAATTCAAGATGTTAAACATTTAATATGTATTCTTGAAAATCTAGGAGTTAAGATTTATAAGAATTCTCATAATGATTATACTTTCCAAGCCCAAGATATTGAACTTGAGTATTTATCTACAGTAAAATTCCAAAAAAAAGCTCATGAGATTCGCGGATCTATTATGATAGCAGGTCCTTTATTAGCTCGTTTTGGTAAAGTTTTTATTTTCCAACCAGGAGGCGATAAAATTGGACGGCGTCGATTAGATATTCATTTTCAAGGTCTTATCGCATTAGGAGCTCGTTTTGAGCGTACCAAGAATTATGCTTATAAACTTCATGCAGAATATCTTAAGGGAGCGTATATCCTTTTGGAAGAGGCCTCTATTACTGCAACAGCAAATGTCTTGATGGCAGCCGTATTAGCTAGGGGGACAACCACTATCTATAATGCTGCTTGTGAACCTTATATTCAGCAGCTATGTAAAATGCTTATTTCTATGGGAGCATTTATAGAAGGAATAGGCTCAAACTTGTTGATTATAAAGGGAGTGAATGTTTTAGGAGGATGCTCCCATAAAATATTACCCGATATGATAGAAATCGGTAGTTGGATAGCTTTAGCAGCTCTTTCTCGTTCTGAAATAAGAATAAAGAATGTAACCTGGAATAATATTGGAGTAATCCCAAATAGTTTCCAAAAACTCGGCATAACATTATATCGTCAACAGGATGATATTTATATCCCTTCTCAAGATCACTATTGCATTCAAAAGTTCATTGATGGTTCTATACTGACACTTTCTGATGCCCCTTGGCCTGGCCTGAGTCCAGACCTTCTTAGCGTACTTTTGGTAACAGCTACTCAAGCTCAAGGAAGCATATTAATTCATCAGAAAATGTTTGAAAGTCGCTTATTTTTTGTTGATAAACTTATAGAGATGGGAGCGCAAATAATTCTTTGCGATCCACATCGTGCTACAGTTATAGGGATGAATCATAGTTCTCCTTTACAGGGATCAAATATTAGTTCTCCTGATATAAGAGCAGGGATCGCCTTACTTATTGCTGCGCTTTCAGCACAGGGTAAAAGCACCATATATAATATAGAACAGATAGAGAGAGGTTATGAACGTATCGATGAACGCTTACAAGCGTTAGGTGCTAAAATTAAAAGATTATAATCTTCATAATATGCTATAGAATAGCAATCTGTTGTTAAGATAATGTGAATAAAATTAACTGATATAATTATTTCTTCTTATTAAAGAATCCTTTAATGAAAATATTAAAGGAGGATAACAGGAGGGAGTGAAGTGCTTATTTTTTAATTTTAACTTCATACTTATGAACTATATACAAACACTTAAATGGATTTTAAGTAATCTTCCTGCATATCAAAGACAAGGAATATCTGCTTATAAGCCAGGATTAGGTCGCATTTTAAAATTTTGCCAATACCTAGGTAATCCCCAACATAACTTTGCTAGCATCCATATATCGGGCACTAATGGAAAAGGGTCTACCTCTTGTATGCTAGCTTCTATTTTGCAAGAATCTCGCTATCGAGTAGGCTTATTTTCTTCCCCTCATTTAAAGGATTTTCGTGAACGTATTCGTTGTAATGGTCTTATGGTTTCTAAGAAGTTTGTTAGTGATTTTATAAATCGTCATAATAAGGTTATCAAAGAATATGGACTTTCTTTTTTTGAAATGACTACTGCTATGGCTTTTGATACTTTTCGCAAACGAAAAGTAGATATTGCTGTTATAGAAACAGGACTTGGAGGTCGTCTAGACTCTACAAATATTATTTTACCCAATCTCTCTATTATTACTAATGTTAGTTATGATCACACTGAAGTGCTAGGTAATACTCTTGAACAAATTGCCTTGGAGAAGGCAGGAATTATAAAAAAAGGAATTCCTGTAGTTATAGGGGGTATATGTATTGATACAGTACGGGATGTTTTTCAGACAATTGCTAAAGAGAGAAATTCTCCTATTTATTTTGTAGAAGAGTCTTTGACAGAAAAGTTATATTTTACTCCTTTAAAAGGAAATTATCAGTATTTTAATCAACAGACTGTTCTAAAAGCAATAGATATTTTAAGAAAAGAATTTTGGAAAATTTCTTCTAGAAATATAGCAAATGGATTTAGAAAAATTATTAAAAACACTATGATTAAAGGACGATGGGAGTACCTATCGCACTTGCCACTTATTATAGCTGATATTGCTCATAATGAAGATGGGATTCGTAAGGTAGTTGAACAACTCACTCAGTATTATTATAAGGATTTACGATTGATACTAGGATTTGTTCGTGATAAAGAAATAGAAAAGATATTATCTCTCTTTCCAAAGAATGCGATATATTATTTTTGCCAGCCTTCTTTAGATCGAGCTTTTACTATAGAAGAGTTACAAAATTTAACTCAGAATATCTATGATAAAGCTTACTATTTTAATAATGCAAATGAAGCACTTATTCAAGCTAAAAAGGAGGCCCATAAACAGGATCTTATATTTGTAGGTGGGAGTACATTTGTAGTAGCTGATATTATTTGATTTTGTTAGTTGATAAAAAGCTTTTATATTTGTAATCATCATTTTTACAGGGCGATTAGCTCAGTTGGTTCAGAGCACCTGCCTTACAAGCAGGGGGTCACTGGTTCGAACCCAGTATCGCCCACTGAAAATCTTTCTATAATCTATCATGTATGATAGATCGTTTTAATATTATAATACTTATTCTTTTTCTTTAATCTTTTCATCTCCCCATCTCTCCTCCCAATTTTTTTTTGGGTAGGTCGGGATACGTCGTATTACACGTATATTTCTTATAAAACTATATTTTTTTAGGAAACTTTTTAATTAAAAGTAAAATGATAATCTTCTATAAGAAAATAGAGATACTCATTTATAAAAAAAATATTTAATAATGAGAAGAATTAAGTGCTATTAGAATTATTTTATGTCTTGATATAAAATGTATAAACTATATAGTTCTATGCTCTCTCTAGAGAGAGAAGATATTATCTCATTATATAATATAAAACCCTTATAAAGGAAAATTATTTAAATGTACTTTTATGTAGTCAAAAATTTAAGGAATCAATGGAATATTTTTTTTCAGTAGCTCTTGTTATGATATTTGTATTTGCTGTTTTCGATATTATTGTAGGGATAAGTAACGATGCGGTAAATTTTCTTAATTCAGCTATAGGTTCTAAAGTAGCATCACGTAATACTATAATGATTTTTGCAAGTGCTGGTATAATTATAGGGACTTTTTTATCAAGCGGCATGATGGAAGTAGCCCGCAAAGGGATCTTTAATCCTGGGGCGTTTTATTTATCGGATTTATTTTGCATTTTTATAGCAGTAATGATTTGTGATGTTGTCCTTTTAGATTTATTCAACACTTTAGGATTACCTACTTCTACTACGGTTTCTTTAGTATTTTCTTTATTAGGAAGTTCACTAAGCATTGCGCTTATCAAAATTATCTCACCCTTAAGTCAGGATACATTATATCATCTGGGAAATTATATTAAAGCTGAACGAACCTTTACTATCATATCTAGTATATTCCTTTCCATAGGTATCTCATTTATCACTGGAATGATAGTTCATTATTTCATACGATTGATGTTCGGATTTAATTATAAAAAGAGAATTAAATACGTAGGGAGTCTTTGGTCAGCTATAGCACTTAGCAGTATGACCTATTTTCTAATTATAGAAGGGGTTCATAGTGCCTTAAAAGGCCTGGATCCTAAAGATATTATTATGGGAACTACTATCTATATAGATAATTTTATAAAATGGATAGACGCTCACTTTTATATATTTATCAGCATTTTGTTTATGAGTTGGCTGTTTATTTCTCAATTTTTTCTTTCCCTGGGTTACAACATGTTGAAATTTATTGTGCTATTTGGAACTTTCTCTCTCGCTATGGCTTTTGCTGGAAACGATCTAGTAAATTTTATGGGTGTTCCTATGGCAGGATTTGAATCTTATCAAATTTGGTTAAATGCTGGGAAGCCTGATCCAGATAGTTTTAGTATGAAAGTTTTAAATGGGAATATTCAGAGCTTACCTATAATGCTACTTGTAGCAGGAATTATTATGACATTGACTTTATGGTTTTCAAGAAAAGCACGTACAGTTACTGAAACTGAGATTAATCTAGGTCGACAAGAAGAAGGTACTGAAAAATTTTCTTCTAACACTCTAGCACAAATTATCGTAAGGGTATTCTTAGTAGTAGGAAATTTTTTTTTCAGTTTATTTCCTAAACGTACACTTGTAAAAATCGGACGGAATTTCAAACAGAAAGAACAAAATGAGAACGTAGCCTTTGATTTAGTTCGAGCCTCTGCTAATCTTACTATATCAAGTGTTATAATTGCAATAGCCACTATAAAAAAACTTCCCCTATCAACTACTTTTGTTACTTTTATGGTAGCTATGGGCACCTCTCTATCCGATAGAGCATGGGATAGAGAAAGTGCTGTATATCGAGTAGCAGGAGTTCTCAAAATTATTGGTGGATGGCTCTTAACTGGAGTAATTGCCTTTATTGTAGCAGGAATACTTGCCCCTCTTATCTACCAATTTAAAATGTTGGCTCTCTTCAGCGCAACAGTATTAGTAATATTTACTTTTTATAAAAGTAATAAAGAACATAAAAAAATAGAACTAAAAAAAGTTAGAGAAGAAACTCATACGATAGATATAGATGAATTAAACTTATTTAAAGCTTTAAGAAAGATTTCAGATCGTTTGAACATAATAATAGAAAATGCTGAGCATATTTATGAAAAATCTATAGAAGGAGTTTGCAGTGAGAATTTAAAAATGCTTCAAAAGGAAAGAAAATTATATGAAGAGTTGCAAGATAATTTTACTGCTATGCAAAATACGATTGTCAAGGTTATTAAAAAAACCAAAGCTAATGAACCTTCCACTGGAAAAATATATATTAGAACTTACGAAAAGGTACAATTAATAATCAATGCTTTAGACATTATTTCACAACGCTCCTTAAATCATATTATTAATAGTCATAAACCATTAAAATATAAACAAAAAATAAGTATTTTGCGTTTAAAAAAGAATATGCTCGAATATATGAATTCGATAAAAATCATTCTTGAAACAAAAAAATTTTATACTTATAAAACACATTCGCTTAAGAATAAAATTATAGATGATATAGATGAACAATTAGACTCCCAAATAATGGGCATAGTGAATAAAAAATATGGTTCTAAAAACAGTACTTTGATATTTACTATTCTTTTAAAATCTAAAGATCTTTTAGAAGTTTTTGAAAAAATATTGCATCTCTATAATAGAGTTTATAAAGAGTTTAATTTAATAGAAACTACACTTAAAAAATGATCGCTCAATTAAACTGATAACTAAACAAAATTTTTTAGATATATATTAAGATATAAATCTTATTCTATAGATTATAGAACTTTAACTTTTTTATTAAAATCTAGTAAAATATCATCTAATTAGCTTACTATAGTAGCAAGGCAATAAGGCTTTCTCTTAAGATAGAGAACCTTTATTTATATAGTGCCCTGCTCAATAATTCATTATAATAAGGAATACACACTTCTTTCTTTAGAAAAGACTATAACTTCCATATGTAGAGTTATTTATTATGTATTATAAAGCATTATATATGATATATCTTTCAAAATTCTCAATAATAAAAAACAGTACTATTATAGTAGCTATATTAGTATATTCATAGTATTTTCAATCTTTGAAAAGATCTCCGATACCTTATCATATAAAAAATGATTGAAAGAAAATATTTTCTGTAAAAGAATAGAATTGTTTAAATAATCTGAGGATATCAAAGATATGTAGTTATTTAACTTACTGAATAAAAATACAATTATCGCCATATATAAAAAGGATTTTATCAAACCTAATAATGCTCCAAAAAACCTATTGATAAAATAAGTATAACTAATACTCATAACATATGAGATAAGAATTTTTAAAAGATGTACAGACCAAAAAATAAGTAAGAATGAGAGAATCAAAGAAATCAGATAATTATATTGACCATTTATTACTGATGTTTTTTTTAATAAAGGCGCAATAAATATAGCGAGTTTATCCATACCATAAAATCCTAAAATCCATGATAAACAATAAGTTATTTGGGTAATAATACCTATTCGGTATCCGCGATAAATCCCTAAAATAATAGGGATTATAATGATAATGTCTATCCAGTTCAAAATGTTTTAGTTATTATTTTTAATAAAAAAAAAGAAACACTTACTAAGATAAATAGATAAATAAAATTATAATTTATTTTTGTCTTATGAAAGAGATAGAAAAATCAATAGACGCAAAAAAATGGGAAGAAATTTTATATTATATGAGTAAGCGCTTTTCACCTAAAGATTTAATTACTCTTGAAGGCATCCTGTTCCTCATAGGAATACAAGTACTAGGTCAGGGAAGACTTGAATATAAAAAGGATGAAAAACTACATATTATACATATAGCTGTATGTCATCTTTTAGAACCTTGGGGATATTATCTCTATGAAGGAAGAGATCAACAAGGTTGGCCTCATTATAAGGTTTACGATGCCCTCCCATCGCTAAAAGAAGGTGAACAAATTATTCTCATTAAAAAATCTATCATTCATTTTTTTGATCAGGAATGTTTGTTGTATAAAAACTTTCGTAAAATAGAAATCCAACGTCAAATTGCTTAAAATGAAGCAAAAAATTCATGAAATACAGAGAGATATTAATGTGTTTATATTTGATGATAAAGAAAAAATTGAAGTTTTTAAGGCTAAATACATAGGTAAAAATGGACAAATTACTTCTCTTTTTAAAGAACTTAAAAAATTTTCTGTTGAGGAAAAAAAACAATTAGGAAGTAAATTAAATGATCTTAAGAATCATGCGCATAATAAAATTATAAAAGCTAAAACTTATTTTTTACAACATATAAAAAATAGTGAAAAACTTGAAGATCTAACTAAGCCTGGCATTTGCTATAGTCTAGGAGCACAACATCCCATATCAATGATAAAAAATCGTATTTCTAAAATTTTTCATCATATCGGATTTATAACAGTTCACGGACCTGAAATCGAAGATGATTGGCATAATTTTACTGCCTTAAATTTATCTGCTTGTCATCCAGCGCGTGATATGCAAGATACGTTTTTTATCGAAAAAAATCCTGATACGCTTCTTCGAACACATACTTCTTCTGTGCAAATTCGTTATATGGAAAATCATCAACCACCTATTCGTATTTTATCACCTGGAAGAGTATATCGAAATGAAGTAATCTCACCACGTTCTCACTGCATGTTTCATCAAATTGAAGGTCTATATGTGGATACACAAGTATCTTTCGCAGACTTAAAACAAACGATTCAATATTTTACTACTAAACTTTTTGGAAAGTCTCAAATTAGATTAAGGCCTTCTTATTTCCCTTTTACTGAACCTAGTGCTGAGGTAGATGTATATTGGGGATTAGAAACTGAAACCGATCGACGAATTACTAAAGGCACTGGATGGCTAGAAATTATGGGATGTGGAATGGTTGATCCAAAGGTATTCCAAAATATAGGTATTGACGACGATAAATACTCAGGTTTTGCCTTTGGCATGGGTATAGAAAGAATTGCACTGTTACTCTATAAAATCGGAGATATACGTTTTTATTTTGAAAATGACTTACGTTTTCTTAGTCAATTCCATAGCATTATTTAAAATAAAGGTTTATATTTTTATTATATTAATTTTATTAACTACAACTTTTTTTTCAAAAGTTATATATTAACTCATATAATTTATAATTAAAATTTTGTAGCTGTTTTTTTTTATAGAACTTAAAGATTACCTCATACCTTTATTAGTGTATTGAGATCCTAATAATTTCGAGGCTAAGCGTATGGATAACATACAGTTAGCTCTTTATAAAAGTAAAAAAAGGACCTAAGGAGGTTTATATAAAAAAACTATTTACTTTAACCCTAATAATTTTCAATTTATTGGAATACTTTCTCTTTATTTGTTAGGTCTTTTTATAAAGATTACATTATGCAATGTAATAAGAGAAGGCTATAATGATTTTATAGATATTGCTATTGTATATAAAAAAATAACCAGTCTAAAACTGGGTATTTTATCGAGTATGAGTCTATTTGCTTCCCGATTCCGATAATCTTTTTAAAGATTTGAATAATTTTAGTTTTTTACGAAAATTAAGTAATAATATAAATTTTATTTATTTTTAGGATGAATTTTAGAATATATATATCTTATTTTCCTCTGCGAGGAAAGAAAGTAATAGAAAACAATACATCTCATTTATATAATATATCTAAGGGACAGATATTAAGTTATAATCCCCGTTGCAATGAGGATCCATTTATATTTTTATAATATATGAAAATGAAATGATAAATGTTGAGAACATTTTTTAAAAATATAAGATTGTATAAAATTGTACTTAATAATTAAGTTTACTTTTTTAAGATTGTAATTATTTAATTATCTGAATTGAACGATATTCTACCGAATATAACTAGCTAGAATATGACAATAATAACAAATTTTTATAAATTCTGTAAACCAAGGGGCTAACCTATTTAAATTATTATTTTTTTTGGATAAAATAAGAGTAGTGTATGGATTTTATTTTTATTGATCATTTAAGAAAATCTTTTTTTATTATTTTACATCATTAGGGACTATAATCAAAAGCTGATCATCGTAGATATCTTTTCGTTCCTTAATTTTCCCTTGCACTAAGGGCGCTAATAATCCATTTTTTAATTTTTTTTTAGCGATAAATATTCTTGCTTCATCCCATAGTTTTTTTTTAACAAAACTTTCTATAGTTTTTTTACCACCTTCTACTATAAGTGACTGTATATTATTATAATATATTTTTTTTAACAATGTTTCAATAAATTTTTCATCAAAAGAAATTTGTATAAATCTCAATTTATTTTTATCATTAGGAGGGGTTTTTTCAGTAAAAACCATAGTGGGCTGTTTTTGATCATATAGATTTAAAGAATAAGGTAAGCGAAGTTTTTTATCTAGTAAAATACGCCATGGATTTTTCCCGTACCATTCTCGAACATTTAAGTTAGGATTGTCATTTTGGGCTGTTTGTGTCCCGATAAGTAAGGCGTCCTCTTGGGTTCGCCAAATGTGAGTCAGTTGACGTGAATAAATATTGCTGATCCAGAAAATTTCTTCCACGTTTTTTTTATGAGTTGGTGCATCTATAAAACCATCCTG
The DNA here is from genome assembly GCF_056790205.1 of Candidatus Insignibacter tubulum. NCBI lineage: Bacteria > Pseudomonadati > Bacteroidota > Flavobacteriia > Flavobacteriales > Blattabacteriaceae > Candidatus Insignibacter > Candidatus Insignibacter tubulum. The sequence goes on along the minus strand of NZ_CP199715.1, from coordinate 701,626 downwards.
ACTTTGTGCCCATTTTAAGATTATATAAGGCCTTTTTTTTTCATGGAAAATTAAAAAACGCCGATTAAGTGCGCGACAATACTTTTTAAGTACCCCTTCAATAACCTCTATCCCGGCCGATCTAAGTTTTTTGATACCAGTTGTATTTACTTTTTCATAAGGATCTTGAGTGCCTACAATCACTCTTGGAATTTTTTTTTCGATGATAAGATCTGCACATGGGCTAGTTTTCCCTTGATGTGAACAGGGTTCTAGTGTGACATATAGAGTAGAAGTACTAAAATTCAAAGGGTTTTTCACTGAGTTTATTGCTATAACTTCTGCATGCGGTCCTCCGCTTTCATAGTGCCACCCTTCTCCAATAATTTTCCCATCTTTTTCTATTACACATCCCACCATAGGATTAGGGCGCGTAGTGCTTATTCCTTTTTTAGCTAAAAATAAGGCTCGTTTCATAAATACTTCTTGATTTTTTTTCATAGAAATTAAATAAACTATCTCTTATTTAGAGATAAACATAAAATAAAAATATATAGATTTAAAGTAATAGTTACTAATAATTAATGATATGGCTAATATTAATATAATTAGTGTTAAATCGGGGAAAATCTCTTATAGAGAATTTAAATTAGGAGTGCGTTACTATCTTGTAGTAGATTATAAATATAGCAAATTAATTTAATAGTTTAGTCACCTTTGCTTCTAATCAAGAATTTTATCTTAGAGTTTTTATTTTTAGGGATTTATTAATAAATAATCGTTTTGATTTATGATTTAAGAATATTTATCTCTAATAATACTTTAAATATAATTAATATTCTTTATATTTTTTATAAAGTGCGTTCTATTAAAATAAAGGCTAAACTGAATTTTCCTACCCAATATCCAATAATTATTGGTCAACCCGATTTCATTTCTCTTACATATTTTTTTTAAAATATTCTATTCTTAATTTAAGATATGGATTATCTTAAAGTTCCTTAAGGATAAGGGACTTAGTTATTAAATTATGGTTTAATTGTTTTTATACAAACAAAAAAGTATTGATATTAATATATTTATTATAGAAGATTTTTATTATAACATTAGATTTGTTTACTTTTGAGAAAAAACTTATTAATATGAATAAATTATTTATGACTATGGCTTTAGCTATAGGTATTCTTTTATCATCTGAGGCTCAGATTATATCATCTAGGGCGGCTCGTAGGGCTCAGATTACATCGTCTGACGATCGGGTTACATTATCTGATGATGATGCTAGCATTATATCATCTAATGATCAGATTAGATCATCTAAGAATAAAATTATAAATCAAAAAATAGAGAGGACTATATCCTCTTCTCGGGAAATATTTAAACATATTAATTTTGGTGTAAAAACAGGATTTATGCTTTCTAAATATTATATTTATAAGGATCCTAATACTAAGGATAATAGTATTAAGGAGGCTATTTCTAAGGAATCTGAGGTTAAATATGGTGGATCAGCCAATAGTCCTAAGACTTTAAATAAACCTTATTCATCAGATTTTTTTTTAGGTGCTTATACAAGGTATAATTTAGATGATGATATTTCTGTACAACCTGAGGTTTCGTTTTATATTCATGAAATCGATAATAAATCTATTAAAGATATCTTGAATGATATTTATTTCGATATTCCTCTTATATTTAGATACCGTTTAGAAGATAGCTTTGTTCTTGAACTTGGTCCTCAAATAGGATTTAATCTTAGAAGATTTAATAAGGAGAAAACTTCTGATGAGAAAACTTCTGATGGGAAAACTTCTGATGGGAAAACTTCTGATGAGAAAACTTCTGATGGGAAAACTTCTGATGAGAAAACTTCTGATGGGAAAACTTCTGATGGGAAAATAAAAACAGATAAAATTGATTTTAATATAGCTATAGGAGGAACCTATGATATAGGTCAATTTTTTAATATTTCTAATCTAGGTATCTCTGCAAGATGTGCTATAAGATTAATAAACGCTAATAATGTCAAATTTGATGATATTGGTAATTTTTTAAGTAAAAGTTGGACACTTAATATAGGTCTAGCTTATGGTTTTTAAAAGAATTTTATTTAGTATTATTATTTTAAGTTCCTTATTTTTCTCATATTTAAGAGAATTATTGGTTGGTATATAGTTAGAATAAGCATATCTTAGTTCTATAAAAGGGAAGGATCTATCGAATGATAGATCCTTCCCTTTTATAGGGAAGTATCATTTCTAAAGAATTTTATAGTTTTTCTTTTTTTTTATATCTTAAAAAAGAATATGTAAAGTAAAGTACTAGTATAAGTAAACCATAAGATAGATAAGAAGTTTTCATATGAGTATTTTGATTTGTAAATGTCATAATCCGTTCTAATCTTAACTTCCATTTGAATAAATTAAGAGGTTGATCTCTATCCCAGTCGATACTAAGCCAAGTGAAAACGGGTTTTCCTACGATATGATCCTCTGGAACAAACCCCCAATAACGAGAATCTAATGAATTATGTCGATTATCTCCCATCATAAAATAATAATTCTGTCCTATAGTATATTTTTGTACCAGCTGGTTATCTATAAAGAATTTATCTTTTAGACCTTCTAAAATGTGTCCTTCATAACGAGTGATAATATCTCGATATTGAGATATATTCTTTTGTGATAGTTTTATAATATCCCCTTTTTTAGGGATATATAGTGGTCCATAGAAATCACGATTCCAAAATGAATTTTTAGGGAAAATATCTGTTTCTATAATTTCTCTTGAAAAGAGGTATTTTTCTATAGAACTTACATTATGCATCCTCTTTAAGATTTTAGCATTTTCATCGGTGAGCATAATTTCATAAATAGCCCCTCCACTACCATTTTCTTCAATCATCTTAAAATCTTTAATACCCATATGATTTATTAAAAAATCTTCACTTAACGGCATTTCCTTCGTTTGTACTATATAAGCGTATTGTTTTTCAGTATTTTTAGGTAGTATATCAAATTTTTTATTAATTTTAACTTCACCTGATTGGATCTCTAAAGTATCTCCTGGAAGCGCTATACACCTTTTAATATAATGATCTTTACGATCCGGTGCTTTTTGAGGATCGATAGGAAAATTAAATACTACTATATCCCCTCGACTAATTGGAGTGAATGCCGGAAGTCTTATATAAGGTAAACGTATATTATCGATATATGAACGTATTGATATAATAGGAATAGTATTATGCATAAAAGGCAATCCTATAGGAGTCATAGGTATCCGAAGACCATAGTGAAGCTTACTCACAAACATAAAATCGCCTACTAATAAAGTTTTCTCCATAGAAGAGGTAGGTATAACAAAAGGTTGTATAAAATAAGTATGTATAAAAGAAGCTAAAACCACTGCAAATAAGAGAGAAGATAAAGTAGTTTCCTTCCTATTTTCTATACCCGTGAAGTGTATTTTGCGGAGGTAATTTATATAATATATGTAAAAACCCAACGTTATAATTACTAATAATGTATCCTTATTATTTCGCTTTCCAAAACATCGTATGAAATCTACCCACAATACAAAATAAAGAACCACACAAATAATAGGGATGAAAAACAATAGGACCCACCATAGTGGTCTTTTAATAATTTTAAGAATAGTGACCAGACTATATACAGGTATTGCTGCTTCCCATGATTTTCGTCCGGCTTTTTTATAAAGTCTCCAGGTTCCTAAAAAATGTATTATTTGTAGAATAGCAAAAACAAAAATATACTTCATATCTATCTTATTTTTTTTATAAAAGGTTATACACCAATATTTAAAACATCTTTCATAGAAAATATTCCTTTTTTCCCAATCAGCCACTCAGCTGCTATAACGGCCCCTAGAGCAAAACCTTCTCGAGTATGAGCCTTGTGATGTAAACTTATTTCGTCTATATATGAATGATATAATACAATATGTGTACCTGGTATTTTATCAAGACGCTCTGAGATAATTGGTAGCTGTTCATCTTCTTTTTTTTCATGTCCCAGAACCCACTTTTTAGCAATTCCTTGTTTTATAAGAATTTCAGCTAAAGTAATAGCTGTTCCACTAGGAGCATCTTTTTTTTCAATATGATGAATTTCTCGAATTATAGTTTTATAATCTTTGTAAGGCAACATTAATTTTGCGAGTTTTCTATTAATTTCAAAAAAAATATTAACCCCTATGCTGAAGTTAGAAGAATATAAAAGAGTGCCTTTTTTTTCTTTGCATAGTTGATATATGACATCGCGTTTTCCAAGCCAACCAGTAGTACCGCAAACTACGGGGATAGTATTTTCTATGCATACCTTAACATTTTCAAAAGCGGATTTAGGATGACTAAATTCTATAGCTATTTGAGCCCCTTTTAGGGATTTAAAATCAGGAGTTTTATCACTCCTAAGTATTATTTTATGCTTCCTTTCTAAAGCAATTTTTTCTATGGTTTTACCCATTTTACCATATCCAATTAAAGCTATTTTCATTTATTTTTAAATTTTATGTTTAAAGAAATTCTCGCAAGATAGTCCATGTTTCTTTGTGAGATGAATGATGATAAAATGATAAAAAAATCCTTTATAATATAATTCGTAAAAGTGCGCATCTACTATCTGTATCTATAATATTAAGTGCATAAAACTAAAACAAATAGAGTGATACTATTATAATAATATAGTATTCTAATTTTTCCCCTTATATGTAGACTTTTGAATATCATATTCGCCCCCCCCATTTTTTAGGTTATCTCAAAAATCTACTATAGGAGTGATTGTAATTTTTCTTATATATAAGTAATAACATAAGGACTACTAATCTCTAAAAGTCCTTTTAAAGTGATTTTACAGTATGTTTTATTATAAGCCTGATCTAATTCCGATAATACTGTGAAATAAATAGCGGCCTAATAGGAGGCGCCTATAAAGAAGAGTCAATATTTTTATTTTAATATCAGGTAAAGTTTTCTTAGTTATATTTTATGATTATACAAAAAAAGACAGTAAAATAAATAGTGGCCAATTTTTCCGTACATAGAATTTATTTTAGATATTTTATAATTAAATATAATATAAAAGGAATAATAATTACCCCCCTATAAAGTCGGAGTTTTTTTTTTATCTATCTGTTCATATAACTCTTGAATAAGAATCTCCTTTTTTTAAATTAAATGTTGATAAGAAATTACGATTTTCAATAACTTTTTAAGTTCTTTATATCTGAACATTATATCTAATAAAGGTACTCCTATTTTGTTATTATATATGTGCATAGATGGCCTATTTAATTTAAAATCAGCATTTTATGCTATTTCTAATACTGCGAGTTGAGTTAAAAAAAATATCTTATGATAAGATTTTATCTATTTTATAGAATAGCACAGATTTATATTATTTTTCCCCATTATATTTTATAATTTATTGCTAGAAGACAAGCTAATTTTTACTCTCTTTGAGGGATTACGTTTCCTACTTTAATAATAAGTTTGACTTAAAATATGAATATTTAAAATTTACTTTTAGCAAAATTGATAATTTTTTTTTACGATCAATAAATAAAAAATACTTTATTAGTATTATTGATATAATTATATTATTAGAATTAAGTTTTTTATAAATATTTTATATTAAACTATAACTTTTATAGTAGTAAATAGGGAATTTAATTTTTTAAGTCAATAAAAGCTAATTATTTCTTAATAAAGATATTTGTTAATAATCTTATAGAAGATTTAAGATTCATTGTAAATAATTACTTACAATTTTTTCTTATAAAGTCAGGCGAAAATGGATAGTTATACAAACCATGATCTTTTTAATTTTAATAGACATCGAAATAGGATTATATATATTTAGGATTCTCCATATACATAAAAATTAGTTAATAAGATATTTTTTACAAATTATATATTTAGATAGTTATCAATCACTTTTTTATTCATGAATATATAGGAATTTAGTACTTATATGAATAATTTTTTAATTTCGAACTGTATAAAAAAAAAGATTATTAAATAACTCTCTATCATCATATATAGTTATTTAATTTGAAATGTTTAAGTTTTTATTGAGTTATCAAATACGTTTATGAAAATTTTGGATCGATATATCATTCGAAATTTTTTAGGCACATTCTTATTTATTACTTTATTTCCACTTTTAATTTCCGTGGTTATTGATCTTTCTTAAAGATTACACCGTCTTGAAGCACATCATGGATCAGTTAGAGAAGCTTTACTTTACTATTATCCGGTATGGGCGGCTAGGAAATATTTTTATGCCAATAGGTGTCTTTATATCTATTATATTTTTCACTTCTAGATTAGCTAATAATACCGAACTTATAGCTATCACTGCTGTAGGTATAAGTTTTTATAGACTGACTACGTCCTTATCTATTAAGTACATTTTTTATCTCATTAATTTCTTTTTTATTAAACCATTTTATCTTACCTATTACCAATAGCATAAAAAATGATTTTTAATACTGATACCTTCTCAGTGTACAACATAAAGTCAATTATGAACGTTACCGTAGGGTAAATGCTTATATAGCTGAGGGAGAATATGTATTTATTGATAATTTTTCTAAAAAAACGCAGAGTAGTGGCGAATTTGTTTATCAAAAATTTAAGGATAAAAAACTTTTATACATCCTTTCAGCTGAAAGGGGATCCGATTAAAAAAATATACTATCTATATAACTATATAGAATGTTATATAAAAAATCCTAAAGATAGTTTTAAAACAGGCCAGGAATTTAAAATTAAGCTTCCTTTAACTCCTAAACAACTTTTACCTGAAGAATATACAGCTGAAGTTATGAATACTCTTGAACTAAGAAGAGTTAAAATAAAAATGAAAAAAGAAAAGGTACTCTTTATACTAATATATTCCTTAACGAATACTATCAACGTACTATCTTACCTTTTCCCATTTTTATTTTAACTCTTCTAGCCTTTTCTCTTTTATCAGAAAAACGTTATGGTGGTATAGGAATTAATCTAACTTTAGACATGGTAATTTCCTTTATATATATTTTTTCTATGGAAGTATATAAAAGTTTTTCTTCTAAATATTATATATGGTCTTTATTAGCAGTATGGTTACCAAATATATTATTCGGAATAATAACATGCTTTTTCTATATTATACGCAGCAAATATTAATATTTAGTATAAATTTTATATTTATTTTTTTTATCAAAAAAACGAGTTATTACTAACTAATAAATAGTCCATATAGAATTATTTAATAAAAAATATTTTCTTTAAGTCTTATATTATAATTTTAATTATATACAATCATATATAGATAATCGGGTTGCTTTCTAAAAACAGAGAACTTTACTTATTCTAAGTAATTAGAAATTATACTAGTACTAAAATTGTATGAGAAAAAAAAAATATTAACTACAAAATCAATTTATCCTAAATCTTTTTACACATATAGCCCTATAAGAGTTAATCCATTTTATAGTTATATCTCTTATATGTCCTTTTAGGATATTATCTATATCAGAGACTTTTCTTACTTTCTTATGATTAATCGATAAAATAACATCATTTTTTTTTAAGCCTATATTATGTAGATAACCAGGACTTATCTCAATTACTCTTATGCCATAGTTAATGCCAAGTTTATATTTACCCAAACCCTCTAATGGAGAGAACTTTGCACCTAATAATTCAGAAGAACTTATTTGCTCTAGTGTACTGTGTTTTATATTCCCTTTTTCATTTTTAAGAGTTATAATTAAACTAATTTCTCGATTATTTCTTAAAATGTATAAATTAATCTTATCACCAGGTCTTTTCCTTCCTATGATAGCAGAGAGATCAGCATAGCTTTTAATAGTATTTTTATCTATACGATTAATAATATCTCCTTTTTTAAGACCTGATTCGATCGCACTACTATTTTTTAACACATGTATAACCATTATACCTGTATTACTCATAATATTTATTTTTCTCATTTTAAAATAAATATTACGTTTGTCTTCATCAGATAAATCTAATACTTTTATCCCGATGAAGGCACGTTGTACTACTCCAAATTCTTTCATATCTTGGATTACTTTCCTAATTATGTTAGAAGGGATAGCAAAGCCATAACCTATATAACTACCTGTTTTAGACGCAATAGCTGTATTCATCCCGATAAGATCTCCATTAATATTTATTAGAGCTCCTCCGCTATTCCCTGGATTGATAACTGCATCAGTTTGTATGAAAGACTCTATCGGAGAATTAGATTTAAAAATATCAAGATTTCGTCCTTTAGCACTCACAATACCTGCTGTTACCGTAGAATTAAGACTAAAAGGATTACCTATAGCTAGGACCCATTCACCTATTTGTATTTCATCAGAGTTAGCAAAATTTAAATAAGGAAGGTTTTCAGCTTCAATCTTAAGAAGCGCTATATCACTATTTATATCTTTCCCAATGATTTTAGCTTCATAAATTTTTTGATTATTAAGTTTAATCTCTATCTTCTTAGATCTATCTATCACATGATAATTAGTCACTATATATCCTCTAGGAGAAATGATAACTCCTGAACCATGCACAATAGACATTATATTTTTATGATTATTTATAGATCTTACTCTTCTCCGAAATCTCTTTGGAAAATTAAAAAAAAAGTCAAAGGGATTGATATACTCTCGTGGGCGTATCTTGTTTGAATAATTCTTTATGTTAACCACCGCATCAACTCCTCTAGTTGTTACTTTAGTAAAATCAGGATATAGTGCTGTTGATCTTATCGCATTAAAGGTTGGATTTGGGATTACTTTATCTACAGTAGTTGAGTAATTTGAGTTACCTATAAAAGGTTTTTGTTGATTAAAACATTTCTTATATACAAGGATACTTAAGCCCAAGCTAGATAAGACTATAACAAATCCAGAAAATAATATTTTTTTCATAAATGAATATTTTTTTACACGCAATATATAAAATGTAAAAAATTTTTTAGAGCTATTAGCAAATGTTAAATTAGTTTCTCATATTTTCAAATGAAACTATTAATGCAAATAGATTTTTATAAATATCAAGGCACGGGTAATGACTTCATTATGATTGATGCTCGTTTACTTTCATTTCCTGAAAAACCCTCTTTAATTTCAAAACTTTGTCATCGACGTTTTGGGATAGGAGCTGATGGATTAATATTAATCAAAAATGATATCAATAATTCAGACTTCTTTATGAAGTATTTTAATTCTAACGGTCATCAAGGTAGTTTATGCGGCAATGGTGCGCGTTGTGCTGTAGCTTTTTCAAAAAAGCTAGGAATTATTGCTAAAAATACTTATTTTAATGCCGAAGATGGAGGGCATTATGCTTCGATTGATAAGAATTATGTTTCTCTAAAAATGAAAGATGTTTCTACTATTGAAACCCACCCTGAACATGTATTTATAAATACGGGCTCTCCCCATCATATCGTTTTTGCTCAGGACATAGAAAGTATCGATGTAGCTAAAGAAGGAAGTTTAATTCGTTATAGAATACCTTATTTTGATCAGGGGACTAACGTTAGTTTTGTTAAACTTCTTAATAAGAAAAGTTTGTGTATTCGCACTTATGAACGTGGAGTAGAAGAGGAAACCCTTTCTTGCGGAACGGGTATAACAGCAGCAGCTTTAGCTGCTTATTATAAAGGTTATATTAAGTACAACTCAGTAAAGGTTTATAGCCGAGGAGGGACTCTGTCAGTCAATTTTCATGAAAAAAAAGGAATTTTTACTGAAATATGGCTTCATGGTCAAGCCCTTTGTGTATTCCAAGGTGTTATAAGTGTATAAAAAAACTACTTTTCTATTTATTGCAAGGTAGTTTATTATAACTGCTTAAGTTTTTTTTATTGTATAATAAATATTATATCCTTTTTATCAAAAAGTACTCTTAAACTTCACCAAGTTCTTTATTAATATCATAAATATATGATAATAAGCAAATAATAAGTTATATCGATCTTAGTTTATAAAAAAAATAAAATTTTATTAATTATATAATAACATCATGATAATACTATCTCATAAAAGTATATAACTATAAAATATAATATTGTTTAAAACTGGAATTAAACAAATAATTCATGATTAAAAATAGCACATCTTAAATCAAAGCTAAAAGTAAACGATATATCTCTTTTTCATTATATGATATTATTATGGGAATAAAAATATCTACGCTAAAAAGTTGTATTATGGCTATCATCTCGGGCATATTAATGGCACTTGCATGGCCTAGTTCTGGATGGGCACCATTATTATTTATAGGGTTTGTGCCTTTATTATGGATGGAAGATGTTCTTAAGGCTTCGGATAGAAAGTGTGATAGATATTTAATTTTCCCTTTTGCCTTTATTTCCTTTTTACTTTGGAATGCCATATCAGTATGGTGGTTACACTATGCACGACATCCTGACGGTTCTTATGCTTGGGAAGTTTACATAATACCAGTATTAATTAACGCCTTACTTATGTCTATTGTATTCCAATTTTATAATTGGTCAAGAAACAAAATAGGGAATTCTATGGGACAGATATTTTTAGTATGTCTATGGATAAGTTTTGAGAAATTGCATCTCCATTGGGAGTTTGCTATGCCTTGGATTAATATAGGCAATGGAATGGCTCATTACTATAAATGGATTCAATGGTATGAGTATACAGGAACTTTAGGTGGAACTGCTTGGATATGGATCATCAATTTGAGCTTTTTTAATACATCTAGAAACTATTATTTAAATAAAAATAAAAGAATACTATATAGTAGATTATTTTTTAACTTATTAAAAATCCTTCTCCCTATAGGTTTTTCATATATTCTTTATACTTCTTATCAAGAACGCGGTAGTAAAATTCAAGTAGTAGTACTACAGCCTAATATAGATCCCTATAAAGAAAAATATAGGGGATCAGAAAGTACTATTATTAAAGATCTTATTAAACTAAGTCAAAGTAAACTTAGAGAAGATACTCGTTTTTTAGTAGCGCCTGAAACAGCTTTTCCCTATCCTATTCATATGAATATTTTATTAGAAAATCTACCTATTAAATACTTTTATAAATTTGTATGTTCGGTACCTAATTTAGCCTTTGTAATAGGTGTGGAAATTTTTACTCAGTATAAATCTAAAAGAACTACAAGTGAGAGCACTTATCTTTCTAAAGAATCCAACCTTTGGATTGATAGTTTCAATAGTGCTATACAGGTAGATGCATCAGGAAATTTTTTAGTTTATCATAAATCTAAATTAGTACCAGGAGTAGAAATTTTGCCTTATAAAAAAATTCTTGAACCTATTTTAGGGAATATACTATTGAATTTCGGAGGCACGATAAAAGGACTAGGACATCAAGCAGAGCCATCTATTTTTAGACATCCTTACGAACGAATATCAGTTGCTCCAGTAATATGTTATGAATCGATTTTCGGAGAATATGTTTCAGCATATATCCTAAAGGGAGCACAGCTAATTTTCATTCTTACTAATGATGGTTGGTGGGGCAACTCAGATGGACACAAACAACATTTAGCCTATGCGCGTTTACGCGCTATAGAAAATCGTCGTGCGATAGCACGTTCAGCTAATACAGGTATTTCAGCCTTTATTAATCAAAGAGGTGATATTATTTCAGCTTTTTCTTATGGTAAGAAAGGTGCTCTTATAGAGAGTATTTATGCAAATGATAAACTTACTTTATATAGCCTTTATGGAGATTTCATAGCTCGTTTCGCGATTTTTCTTGCAAGCATTTTTTATATCTATACTCTTTTTACAAATAGTTTAAAGAGTATATTCCGTTTTTTCTTATGGTTAAGAAAAAAAAGTTTTTTAGTATTCAGACAATTTAGATGCTCTAAGTAAACTTAAATTTATTAAAAATAAATATTAAGTCTATTTTTAATCTCGATAGAACTAAATTATAGTATTTTTCTTTATGGAGTATCCAAGTAAAATTTTCGAAAAAGCTGTATATGAAATGAGTAATTTGCCCGGTATTGGGAAACGAACAGCACAGCGATTGGTAGTACATCTTTTACAATATCCAAAAGAAAAAATTAAAGCGCTAACACTTGCACTAGAGGAACTGATCGAAAAAATTCATCGTTGTAAAGAATGCTATAATATTTCAGATGAAAAAATCTGCCAGATATGTTCCGATATATATCGTGATAAACAAATAATTTGCGTAGTAGAAGATATACGTGATGTCATGGCCATTGAAAATACTGGGCAATATAAAGGAGTATATCATATTTTAGGAGGTAAAATTTCCCCTATAGAAGGTATAGGGCCTGCTCAACTTTATATACAAAGTCTTCTTCAAAGATCTCAAAATACATCAATAAAAGAAATTATTTTTGCTCTAAGCAGCACCATGGAAGGAGATACTACTGTTTTCTATATATATAAACATATTAAACATCTAAAGTTAGAAATATCTGCTATTGCTAGAGGTATCTCCGTAGGAGATGAACTTGAGTATACTGATGAGATTACCTTAGGTCGATCTATATTAAATAGAATCCCTTATAAAGATCTGCTCTATGAAAAAAGGGATTGAAATCCCCCTTTTATAGGGACTATTAAAAAGAATTAATTCTTTAAAATAAATATATTTTTAATTTTGAGAAAGATTTAGAAAAAATATATGGCTGAATATTATCTTAATTTACCAACTATGGGCGAGAGCGTAATGGAGGCTACTATTATTAGCTGGCTAAAAAATGAAGGAGATCCCATAAAAGAGGAAGAAATTTTAGTCGAAGTTGCTACGGATAAAGTAGATTCTGAAGTGATATCTCCAGTAAGTGGTGTTCTAAAGAAGAAGATGTTTTTAGATAATCAAGTGGTCAAAGTTGGTCAAGTAATTGCTATTCTAGAAATTGAATCAGAAAGTGAAGTCACAGAGCCTAAAAATCACCTAAAAGAACCCATCTCGAAACAAGAAGAAATATTGAATTCTTTTTCTGAGATAGATACTTTAGAACTGTCAAAAAAACTTTCGGAAAAAAAAGATGAAAAGTTTACTTTTTATTCTCCCTTAGTTCGTTCTATAGCTAAAAAAGAAGGAATTTCTCTTAAAGAGTTGTCCCAAATAAAGGGGGAAAAAGGATGCCTTACTAAAAATGATATACAACTTTATCTTAATCAACGCTCTAAAAAAAAAACCTCTCCAAGATCCGAACTATCAAAAATTGGGATTTCTTCTTCACCAGAAGAAGAAGAGATTATAGAAATGGATCGTGTTCGAAAACATATTGCCCAGCATATGCTCGATAGCCAATCTATATCAGCCCATGTAACTTCTTTTATAGAAGTAGATATGACAAGAATAGTACGCTGGCGTGAAAAAGTTAAAGAAGATTTTAAAAAACGAACGGGTGAAAAATTAACCTTTATGCCTTTTTTTGTAAAAGCGGTGGTATTATCTATTAAAGATTTTCCACTTATTAACAGCATTGTTGAAGGAGACTATATTATACGTAAAAAAAATATTCATATTGGTATAGCTACAGTCTTACCTAATGGTAACTTAATAGTCCCAGTTATTAAAAACGCACAAACTTATAATATTGTAGGCCTTGCTAAAATTATTAATGATTTATCAGTTCGTGCGCGTGAGGGCACCTTGAACCCTGATGATACGCAAGGGGGGACCTATACTATTAGTAATATAGGAAGTTTTAAAAATATATTTGGCACTCCTATCATTCATCAACCGCAATTAGCTATACTGGGTATAGGATTTATAGAAAAAAAACCAGCTATTATCGAGACAAATGAAGGAGATGTTATTGCTATACGGCATAAAATGTTTTTATCACATTCCTATGATCATCGAGTGATAGATGGCGCCTTAGGAGGGGGCTTTATTAAGCAAATAGCGTATTATTTAGAGAATTTTGATATTAATGATGATTGATATAAATTAATATTACTTAATATAATAACTATAAAATAAAGGCCCGTTATATAGCTATCCCTTTTCGATTTAGATGCTGTTAGGTAATATATAATATAAATATGTGCTACGTTTAAAAACTTGCAAATGATCCTTCCTATATTAAGGTTGAATGTTTTGTATCCAGCTAATTATATCCAAACTTAGATATAAAATGAATTTTTTGTTGCTTTATTAAGTCAAATTACCTTTTGATAGAACTATATAATTTTTGTAAAAAAAAAGTATAATAAGTGAGTGGTCCCAGCTGGATTTGAACCAGCCACCACCTGATTATGAGTCAGGTGCTCTAACCAACTGAGCTATGGGACCTTAAATAAACTACAATTTTACGATAAACTTTTATAACTTGCAAGTTATAGAATATAAGAACATTATTTTTTGCTTTGCAAATATTTTTTTTTTACTAAAGTTTCTTTTAAGCTACACTCGTAGTTATGAAAATATTAGACTATAGGTATAATATGAAAAAACTAACTTCTTAACTTTATTTATATCAATACTCAAGATAAAAAGTGCATTTTTATAAGAGAGATTTTAAAAATAGACTTCAATTACAAGAAAATTAGTTTAAAAGCTTATCTTTAAAAAAGGAAGATATCAAAGGATTAATAAATATTTAGTAGATGATTTAAGAGGGAATAAATCAGTAATATATTACCCTCATAGGATATTGTATAAAAAATGCTTAAAAAGCATAAATTAAATGGAAGATATTCGAAAAAAAAAAATTACGTCCCTTATTTATAAGGGAATAGCTGAAATACTCCACTATGAAATAAGTGATCAAAAAGGACTTATTAGCGTAAGTGAAGTGCAGATAAGTTCTGATTTATCTTCAGCTAAAATCTATCTAAGCATTTTCCCTATAACGGAAAAAGAAAAAATTTTATTACATATTAATGAGCAATTAAAACATTATAAAAATCTTCTTGCGAAGCGTATTCGCCGACATCATATAAGAAAAGTTCCCAATCTTAATTTTCATTTTGATAATTCACTTAATAATCTAGAAATTATAGATCGTGAACTATACGTAAGAAAAGAAAATCCTATTAAGTTTTAATAGGTGTCACGAATATCTTTTTATATAGCAAAGCGATATTTTCTCTCAAAGAATAATACACAAACAGTAAATATTATTAGTTGGATTGCTGTTTTGGCATTGGTTGTAGGCAATATGGCCTTAAGTATTTTTCTCTCTATATTTTCAGGATTACAAGCCTTTAATGAAAATATATATAAAAAGATTAGCCCTGATATTAAAATAGAGCCAAAAAATGGCAAATATTTTTATAGTGTTCCTTTTATTATCAATAAAGTTAGAAATATTAAAGGAATCATTAATCTTTCCCAAACTATAGAAGAGAAAGTGTATTTACTATATCGTAATTATAATCATTTAGCTTACCTTAAGGGTGTAGATTTAGATTACAATAAAGTCCTGCCTTTTAATGAAAATTTGCTACTTGGGAATCATGATTCCCTTTATTTTATAAATTCTATATGGGCTGGGTTAGGCGTATCTCAACGACTTTCTTTAATGCTTGAAGATTATGAAAATCCAATATATATTTTATCCCTTAAGCCAGGCAAAGGACTTATCAACAGAAATTCATTTTATAAAAAACAGGCTATTACTACAGGTATCTTCCATATATTGGAAGATATTGATGAAAAATATATTTATAGTTCGCTTGAATTTGCACAAGATTTATTCGATAAAAGAGGTTTTATTTGTTCTATAGAAATTAAAGTGAATCCTCAATATAGTTTAAATAGAATAAAAAAAGATCTCTATAAAATTATAGGTGATCAATTTACCATAAAAACACGACAAGAACAACAAGAAGCGATTTTTAAGATGATTAACATCGAGAATCTCATTCTTTATTCACTGCTATGTATGATTTTAATTATTACAAGTTTTAGTTTAATTGCAGCTATTATTATATTGATTATTGATAAAAAAGAGCAAATTCGAACTTTATGGGATATGGGAATGTCATTATATGAGATAAGAAATGTGTTTTTTTATGTAGGAAGTTTTATTGTTTTAAGTGGATGGTTATTTGGGACTTTTATAGGCTATAGTCTAGCTTTGGGGCAAAAGAAATTTAACTGGATTATGATAAATGAATACATTGCCTTCCCTATAGTATTTACTACTAAAAATTTTATATTTATCAGCCTTACAGTTTGGATAATAGGCTTAATGGCAACTTACTGCGCTTTAAAATTAGGGATATCAAAAAGATATTTTTATAGGTATTTAAAATCATGATCTGGTCGTATACATTTAAGACTTTCGAAAATAAGTTGAATAACATTTTGTACATCTTTTTTATGAACCATTTCCACTGTAGTGTGCATATAACGCAAAGGCAGGGAAATCAAAGCTGAAGTAACTCCTCCATTAGAATAGGCGAACGCATCAGTATCGGTCCCAGTATAACGCGAAGATACTAGGCGTTGAAACGGATATTCATGACTCTTAGCTACTTTAATGATAAGTTCGCGAAGTTTATTTTGTACTGATGGAGCATAATTAATAACTGGCCCTAATCCACATTTAATATCTCCTTGTATTTTTTTATCCATCATAGGAGTAGAGGTATCATGGGTGACATCGGTTACTATAGCTACATTAGGACGAATACTTTGAGTAATCATCTCGGCACCTCTTAATCCCACTTCTTCCTGAACAGCGTTCACTATATATAGCCCGAAGGGCAAATGAATTTTTTTTTCTTTAAGTTTTCTTGCTACTTCAGCTATTATAAAACCACCAATTCGATTATCTAAAGCACGACAAACAAAATAACAATTGTTTAATTCGAAAAAATTTTCCGGATAGGTGATTACACATCCTATGTGTACTCCTATTTCTTCAACTTCTTTTTTATTTGTAGCTCCGATATCAATAAAAAGATTTTTTACCTCGGGACTCTTTTCTTCCGAGGATTTACGTGTATGAATAGCAGGCCATCCGAAAACCCCTTCGATAAGTCCTTTATTTGTTTGAATTTGCACCCGTTTTGAAGGAGCGATCTGATGATCTGAGCCTCCGTTACGTACCACATAAATCAATCCATTCTCATCTATATAATTAACATACCAAGAGATTTCATCAGCGTGTGCTTCTATAACTACTTTATATTGTGCCTGAGGGTTAATTACGCCTACTATAGTACCATAAGTATCTATGGTAACCTTATCTACATAAGGATTAATATAGTCCTTCCAAATTATCTGTCCTTTACTTTCATAACCAGTGGGAGAAGGAGTATTTAAATAATTTTCAAGAAATTTTAAGGATTCTTCTTGGAATAATTTTTCCGATGAATTCATAAAATTGAGTTTTTATCAAAATTAGTAAAAAACTGTTTATTGATTAAGGTTTTAATTTTTTTTTTCTATGCATTATTTTTTGAGTATAAGCAGTAAAGACTAAATTAAAGAATTAGATAAAATAAAGAATTTAAGCTTCTATAACGGTATAAAAACACGGTGATTATGAATTAATTCATTGTAATAGTTCCTCCTTAAGAAAGGAATATTTTCTCTTCCTATAAGGAAGAGAAATAATTGCAATATTTTTTAGATACTTTTCTTTTATTTTTAATCCTGAGTCTTTATAAACTCCTAAATCAGGATTATTGTATTTTTAACAAAATCTTATTGCTTTTTATATATTTTCTGAAAAATGCATTACTATAACCTAATTTCTTTTTTTTTTACCATGATAAATATGGTTATGAATATTTTAATCGCTTAAACTAGATATACATATGGATATCAATATAATGAAATTTCATCCAGAATTAATAGGAATCTATCTATAATTAAGAGAGATAGATTATTTATAAGTCTTTTTTAAAAAGATCAATATAGTTTTGATCGACTTCATAAAATGTGTTAAATTGACAGCATGAAATTTATAAATTCAGCTATATTAATTCTATAAGTAGATATCAGATATTGCATATACGCTACCGGTTGCATACTTTACCTTTATCTTTATCAGGTATATTCCTTTCCTATTTGACTGCATATTCAAGAGGCTATAAAGGATTTTATATTTTTTTAATGGCTTCTTTAACTGCTTTATTTTTACAAATTTTAGCCAATCTGGCTAATGATTATGGGGATGGAATAAAAGGGACTGATGATGTATTACGTGTAGGCCCTAAGAGCACTATACAATTAGGTATAATATCTCTCTCTTCCATGAAGAGAATCCTATTTTTTTGGGGAGTTTTAAGTTTTATTACAGCGATACTCTTGATTTATTTTTCCTTTAAAACTTACTTAGGGCTTATTCCTATATTCTTTATATTCACTATATGTGCCTGTCTATTCGCTGCAATTAAATACACTATAGGAGAAAATGCTTACGGTTATAAAGGTTGGGGGGATTTATATGTGTTTGTATTTTTCGGATTAATATCCGTACAAGGGAGTTATTTCTTATATACTCATATATTTGATTGGGGTGTTTTGCTTTTAGCATCTGCTATAGGGTTATTAAGTGTATCAGTTCTAAATATTAACAATATGCGTGATATTGAAGGTGACACCAAAAATGGTAAGCATACCCTTGCAACTAGAATAGGCCTAGAAAAAGCTAAAATATATCATATTTTTCTAGTAGTTTCCCCTTTTATATTAAGTAGTATTTTTGTTAGATATAATCAATATAAATCTGTATATATATGGACTTTTTTGATATTGATCATTCCTATTTTTTTTCATTTAAAAAGAATTTTTTCTATTACTGATTCAAAAAATTTTGACCCTGAGATTAAAAAAATAGCACTTCTTACGCTTTTTTATGCTTTTATTATTGGATTTGGACAAATGTTTTAATTTTTTCTTTAAAAGAAAATAATTTTTTAAATTAAAATTGCTAATGAAAATCCGTTTTTATACTCATTCTACGTATTCTATAGAATGTTGGGGGAAACATCTTATTGTAGATCCTTTTTTTACAAATAATCCAGTTTTTTCTAAAAAATCTGATCTTATTGAAGATTATTTGGGGAACATAGTAGCCAATTATGTTTTAGTGACTCATGCGCATTTTGATCATATTTCAGATGTAGTTCATATAGCTGCTCGTAATAATGCAACGATCATTTCAAATTTTGAAATTGCCTATTATTTCGAGAAAAAAAGAGTTAAAAACACCTTTGGAATGAATTTTGGTAGTTTTAAATCTTTTGATTTCGGAAAACTTAAATATTTATGGGCGGCCCATTCTAGCGTATTCCCCGATGGTTCTTGTGGAGGACATTCCGGGGGTTTTTTATTAAGCTCAGAAGATAAAAATATTTATCTTGCTGGAGATACTGGTCTTACTCAGGAAATGAAATTACTTTCTCTATTTGTAAAAAAAATAGATTTGGCAATTTTGCCTATTGGAGGTTTATTTACAATGGATATTGATGAAGCTATCATAGCTTCGGATTTTATCAAGTGTGATCAAATATTAGGTGTACATTATGATACATTTGAAACTATTAAAATAAATCATCAAGAGGCTTTAGAAAAATTTGCTACTAAGGGTAAAAATCTTATTTTATTAAAAAGAGATGAGCAAATTAATATTTAAAAAAAAATGAAGTAATCAAAGCATATTACAAAAAATATATTCTTAATTTTCTTATACCTTCAGAAACTTCCAGAGGAATATTGTGGAAACGTGTAAGTTGGTTTATTTGTATTAAAAAACAAAGATCCTTTGGAATAGGAGAATGTGCCCCATTGCTTGGATTGAGTAGAGATAATATTACTAATTATGAAGAAAAAATTCAATGGGTCTGTGATAATATTGATAAAGGAATGGATGAGCTATGTCAGCAATTACGAGCTTATCCTTCCATTGTTTTTGGGTTAGAACAAGCCTTTTTAAGTTTTAAAAGGAATGACTTGGTTCTTTTCCCTTCTGATTTCACTTTAGGAGTTAAGGGTATTAGTATTAATGGACTTATATGGATGGGCTCTATAGAATTTATGCAAGCTCAACTAGATCACAAAGTTCAACAGGGATTTAAATGTATAAAAATAAAGATAGGTTCCCATTCCTTTAATAAGGAATATGATTTTCTTGCTAGAGCTCGAGAAAAATATCCTGATATAGAGTTACGTCTTGATGCTAACGGAGCCTTCTCTTCTCAAGAAGTCTTACAAAGACTAGAAAAGCTATCATCGCTTAAAATTCATTCTATAGAACAGCCTATATCCCCTGGTCAAATAGAGCTGATGGCTAAACTCTGTCAACAAACACCTATACCTATTGTATTAGATGAAGAACTTATAGGAGACTTTTCCTATAAAGGAAAGAAAGAATTACTTAATAAAATAGCACCACAGTATTTTGTATTAAAATTGAGTTTATGTGGAGGTTTTACTATGGCGAAAGAATGGATAGATATTGCGAAAGAAAAAAATATCCGCCTGTGGATAACTTCGACTCTTGAGAGTAATATTGGACTAAGCGCTATAGCTCAGTGGACATATTTATTAGGGAGCTCCTTATCTCAAGGGCTAGGAACGGGTAGTCTATACAGTAACAATATTCCTTCTCCTTTATCTCTAGATGGTCAGTTTCTGTATTATAAATTTAAGTCATTATGGGATTTAACAACTTTAATTAAATAAATATTATATACATTATGTGGATAGATTTTAGTCAAGGGATGCCTAATATATCAGCTCTTAAAAGCAGATTTTCTGAAAATTGGCAACAGTCTATTTTTTATTTTCTCGAACAGTGGTATAATCAAGAATCTTTTATTTTAGTACGAACTTCAGGTACTATCAAAAAGTCTAGAGAGATTTCTATTAAAAAAGAATATATGCGCAATAGTGCTATCATGAGCGGGAAGTTCTTTAAGCTTGCAATGGGAGATAAGATACTTTTATGTTTGTCTTCTGAATATATAGCGGCAAAAATGCTGCTAGTTCGTTCAGCTGTTTTAGGGTTACAAATTTATTGTGTAGCTCCTTCTTCGAGACCTTTACAAAATTTAAGATTGTCATTTGATTTTGCATCCATGGTCCCTCTACAGCTTTTCAATAGCTTTAATGATCATCTTTGTCAGATAAAAAAGCTTTTAATAGGAGGAGCTCCTCTCACTACAGCCATGGAAAATACTTTGGATAAAGTTAATACTTCTTGTTACGTTTCTTATGGAATGGCTGAAACACTTAGCCATATAGCTTTACGTATAGCTAATGGCCCTTATAAGAGTCAGTATTATACTATCTTACCAGGAGTGCATATTGAAGTAGATCAAAGGAGGTGCTTAAAAGTCTTCTCTCCTTTTATTATGGATCATCCATTTCAGACGAATGATTTAGTATACATAAAAACTCCAAATTGTTTTAAATGGCTAGGACGTTACGATTATATAATAAACAGTGGCGGAATAAAAATTATTCCTGAGGAATGGGAAGCTAAACTTGAAAAATTCATTTCTAGACGATTTTTCCTTTCTTCTTTATCTGATAAGTCTTTAGGAGAAAAGCTCATAATGATTATCGAAGGCGAACCCTTTGATATTAAGCTTCCCGATGAACTATTTTTTAAGGGCAAGGATGTTTTTTGCAAACCTCAAGAAATTCACTTTGTTCCAAAATTTATTGAAACATCTTCTGGCAAAATTCGTAGGAGATACAGTCTAAATCAAAACGGTTAGCTCTCTTAAGTGTTTAAGAAAGAATTAAATATAGATTTTTCTCAAGAACGTTTATAAACTCTTCTGTTATAAGATAATTCTCTCTTGAGATTTTATTCCCATGTATAATAAGAGCAAGATCTTTAGTCATTTTCCCGGTTTCTACTGTAGAAATACATATTTGTTCTAGTTTATCGCAGAAATCATTTAATTTTTCGTTACCATCAAGTTTAGCACGATGTTTTAACCCTCTTGTCCAGGCAAATATTGAAGCTATAGGATTAGTAGAAGTTTCTTTACCTTTCTGATATTGGCGGTAATGACGTGTGATTGTTCCATGAGCTGCTTCTGATTCTATAATTTGTCCATCGGGCGTAAGTAATACTGAACTCATCAAGCCTAAAGAACCAAAACCTTGAGCTATAGAGTCAGATTGCACATCCCCGTCATAATTTTTACAAGCCCAGACAAAACCTCCTTCCCACTTAAGTATAGAGGCTGCCATATCATCAATAAGTCGATGTTCATAAGTAATATTTGCTTCTTCAAATTTTTTTTGAAACTCATTTTCATAGACCAATTGAAAAATATTTTTAAAACGGCCATCATAAGATTTTAGGATAGTATTTTTAGTAGAAAAGTATAATGGCCATTTTTTTGCTAACGCCTGATTAAAACAGGAACGTGCAAAACCGTAAATAGAATCATCCGTATTATACATACCCATAGCTATGCCAGGTCCGTCAAACTCATGTATATGATAAATCTCTGGATTTCCCTCTTTCGGAGTAAAGACAATGCTAAGGGATCCTTTCCCTTTAATAAGAAAATCAGTAGCCTTGTATTGATCAGCATATGCATGTCTTCCTATGCATATAGGTTTCTTCCATCCTGATATGAGTTTAGGAATATTGCTAATGGGGATAGGTTCTCTAAATACGGTCCCTCCTATGATATTTCGCAAAGTACCATTAGGCGAATCCCACATTTTTTTCAGGTTAAATTCCTTCATACGCAACTCATCAGGTGTAATAGTAGCGCATTTTATTCCTACTTTATGTTCTTTTATAGCTTTAGCAGCTTGTATAGTTATTTGATCATTTGTTTGATCTCGATACTGGATACATAAGTCGAAATAATTTATCTTAAGTTCAAGATATGGAAAGATTAATTTTTTTTTAATATATCTCCATAAAATACGGGCCATTTCATCACCATCTATTTCTACTATAGGGTTAATTACTTTTATTTTTTCCATAGGTAATAAGGACTTTAATTATAATTAAATAGACTTAAAGATTTGCTTTTGCAAAGCAAAAATAACTACCTATCGCGTTCTATTCTATTGTCAATAGAATAAATGTTTCCCATTTTTTCATATATCCTTGCATTAAGGATCTATCACTATAGGTTTCTCTATAAAAAATCAACTATTATTTAATCAAAATTATTATTTTTTTTAAAAAATGATTAATCCTTGGAGAGGAAGCAATGTCTTTTTACATTTAATTTCATAAACGTATAATATATAAAAAGTTTTTTATATACTATGTACCCCTCCCTCCCTCCTTTTTTTTTTAATTAGGAGAAAAATATATAAGTTCTGATAGAGATTTTATTATCTTTTTATAGATAATAAATTACAATAATAAATATCAACTTATCATCTATCTATTAACTAATTTTTATCGTAAAAATAAGCAGATGATAAAAAAAATATTAATTTTGCTAACTTTTTTTAGTTAATTAGTTTAATGATTCCATCTCTTAGAAATATTGCTATTATAGCACATGTAGATCATGGCAAAACTACTTTAGTAGATAAAATTCTTCATAGTTCTAATCTCTTTAGAGATTGTTATCAAATACAAGATCTAATATTAGATAATAATGACCTAGAGCGAGAACGTGGTATTACCATCGTTTCAAAAAACGTTTCTATAAAATATAAGAATACCAAAATTAATATTATAGATACCCCTGGGCATGCTGACTTCGGTGGTGAAGTAGAGCGCGTTTTGAAAATGGCTGATGGGGTTTTATTATTGGTAGACGCTTTTGAAGGGCCTATGCCTCAAACTAGTTTTGTTACGCAAAAAGCGCTCTCTCTCGGATTAAAGCCTATAGTAGTTATTAATAAAGTAGACAAGGAAAATTGTAACCCTGAAAAAGTATATGAACAAGTTTTTGAGCTTTTTTCTCATTTAAATGCCACGGAAGAGCAGCTTGATTTCCCCGTATTATACGGATCTTCAAAACAAGGATGGATGAGTTATAGCTGGCAAGAACCAACTAGAGATATCTTTGCTTTACTTGATGCTATTTTAATCCATATTCCGGCGCCAGAAATAAGGGAAGGTCCTTTGCAAATGCAAATTACATCACTTGATTATTCTACTTTTGTCGGACCTATCGCAATAGGACGAGTGATAAGAGGTTCGATTAAAGAAACGATGCGTTTAGCCTTAATAAATCCCAAAGGGGGAATTAGCAAATCGCGTATTAAAGAGTTATATATTTTTGATGGGTTAAACAAAACTAAGACGTCAGAGGTATGCTGTGGAGATATATGTGCTGTAGTAGGAGTGGAAAATTTTCAAATAGGAGATACGTTAGCTCATGAGGACCATGCTGAAGCATTGCCTCATATTAAGGTAGATGAACCTACGATGAATATGCTTTTTACTGTTAATAATTCTCCATTTTATGGTAAAGATGGAAAATTTCTTACTTCCCGGCATTTACAAGATCGTCTTTATAAAGAAACAGAAAAAAATCTAGCCTTGAAGATCACGCCTACCGATTCTTCAGATGCTTTTTTAGTCTGTGGACGTGGAGTACTACACCTTTCTATTCTTATTGAAGAGATGCGTCGTGAAGGATATGAATTTCAAGTAGGACAACCCCAGGTAATTACCTCGAATATCAATGGTAAAAAACATGAACCTATAGAATTACTCATAGTAGAGGTTCCACAACAATATTCTGGTAATATTATAGAAATTGCCACTCAACGCAAGGGGGAGTTACTTGTTATAGAATCCAAAGGTGATTTGCAACATTTAGAATTTAGGATACCCTCACGTGGGGTAATAGGATTAAGAAATCTATTTCTAACTGCTTCATCTGGACAAGCAATATTTACCCATCGTTTTGATACCTATGAAGCTTGGAAAGGGGAGATCCCTTCCAGGGCTCTTGGATCTATTATATCTATGGATAAGGGGATCTCTACGATATATCGTATTGATAAACTTCAGGGTCGAGGAAAATTTTTTATTGCTCCGGGGGAGGAAGTATATGAAGGAATGATCATAGGTGAGAATTCGCGTAATAATGACCTAACGGTTAATGTTACCGAATCAAAACAATTGACTAATTTTAGAACTACTTCTAAAGATGACTCTGCTAGAATTTTTCCACCTATTCGTTTTTCTTTAGAAACTGCACTTGAGTATATTAAAGATGATGAATATGTTGAAATTACTCCTAAGAATATACGTTTACGAAAAATTCTTTTAAAAGAAAGCGAACGGTTGACTGCCAAAAATCGCCGTTAGAATATAGCTTTCTTTATTATTTATCTATCTAAATAGTTAATTCTTATTAGTAAAGTACTTTATACCCTGTATAAAATATTGCATATTTACCTAAAGATTAGAATATACTTTTTTTATGTCAAGATCTTTAAACTTAGTTTCATTATTAGATAATGATTTTTATAAGTTTACCATGCAAAATGCAGTGATAAAGCATTTTCCTTGTGCTAAGGTTTGTTATAATTTTGTAAACCGCGGAAATCATTCCTTTCCTAAGGGGTTCGGACAAGTTTTAAAAACAGTAATCGAGGAAATGCATACACTTAAACTTACCAATCAGGAGTGTGACTATCTTGAAAAACATTGCCCTTATTTTGATCCCACTTATTTAGAATTTCTTAAAAGTTATCGTTATAATCCTTCAGAGGTGAATGTTATTCAGAGAGGAAATGATCTTGGAATCACTATTGAGGGATTATGGTATCGTACTATTTTATGGGAAGTCCCTATTATGGCAATGATTTCGGAGCTTTACTATAAGATGAAGGCGTTGCATAGAGTTCCTGATGAGGAAATTATACGTATTACACGTAAAAAAATATTAGGGTATAAGGCCATTAATGTATCTGTAGCTGAATTTGGAACACGTAGGAGGCATTCATATGAGGTACATAAGTTAGTGTTAAAAATTTTAAAAGGAGAAGGTAAGAACTCTTTTATAGGGAGCAGTAACGTGCATTTTGCACATCTTTTTAAAATGGATCCTATTGGAACACATGCTCACGAATGGTTTATGTTTCATGGAGCTAAATATGGTTTTAAAATGGCTAATCGGATAGCTTTAGAAAACTGGACAAATGTTTATCGTGGTGATCTTGGAATAGCACTATCAGACACCTATACGACAGATTTTTTTTTTAATAGTTTTGATAAAAAATTCGCTAAGCTTTTTGATGGAATTCGTCATGATAGCGGAGATCCAATAATCTTTGCTAAAAATGCTATAAAGCACTATAAACAATTTAAAATTGATCCTATAAGTAAGACAATTGTATTTTCTGATGCATTAAATCCAAAAAAGGTGGCTACTATTGCTAAGTATTGTCGTTCCCGTATAGGAATGTCTTTTGGTATAGGTACGAATTTTACTAACGATGTAGGACTTATTTCGATGAATATAGTTATTAAAATGACCCAAGTATTTTCTGAAAATAAAACATGGACTCCAGCAGTGAAACTCTCTGATATTAAAGAAAAATTGAGTGGTGATCCTGATATGATAGAATTAGCCAGGCGTTTTTTACATTTATGATCTTATATATGAAAACTTATTTTTTTTATATAGAATAGAAATTATCAAAAAAGTGAATTATAAATTCTTCAATTAAATCTATAAGTTCATAGAAAAAATGTAAATATATTTTTGACTTCTTAATATTTAAGAATGTCATGAATTAAAAAGTCAATTCTATCGGGGATCATATCATTAATTAATGCTCATTTTTAATAGCTGTGTAATCTAATAATAAAAATATACTGTATATAGGCAGTCATAATAACTTTATTTATAACTAAATAAAGCTTTAAGTGGCTATTCATTGCATCCTAATATCTATGTTAGTTTATGGAAATATAGAAATATATTATAATCAGAGAGTCTGAATAAAGTATAGTTCAATCAGATATCTCTGTTATATATCGGATATCTATTATTAAATAGATTATCTATTATATAAACATCTAAATGGACTCCCTAACAGTAATAGGAGAAACCTTTTGAGGGGTTGATTCGTTATATTAGTGTTTAATTCAGATGGAGAAAATAAGTTTTTTTATGTATTTTTCAGATCCTGAAATATATTAGTCTAGATAGACTATTGTTTATGCTAAAAACTAGAGGCAAAAATTATATGTAATAATATAACTGCCTTTCACAAACTAGGAAGAAAAAGTAAATTATCTTTTATAATCAGGGTTTCTATACTCAATATATTCTTTACTCTAAAAAAGTCCATTTTATTTTACTTATTCGCATCTTTATATAAGATAACGTTATAGACGTTCCCTCAAATAAATGGTTATGCATAAGAACAATCTATATAAACTGATCCTCCAAGTTATTAGAGAGTATTAGTTATATCCCCTCTTCCCCCCCCCTCCCCCCTATTCAATAATAGGGGAGTACTGCCTATAGTATTAATTATAATAAACAAAAACTTCATTTAAATAAATAACTTTCTAATATTTTGTTAAATATAGTTTATAGACTTTAACGTTTGTATACCACCTTGCTTATTGATAGTTCTTTGCGTCCTTTTGCACGGCGTCTAGATAATATTTTACGACCTGACTTGGTCCCCATTCGCTGCATAAATCCATGAGTATTTTTTTTTTTTCTTGTTGAAGGCTGATAAGTCCTTTTCATTTTCGTAGTATGTTCTTTACAAAATGTAAACTTACGACATTAGTAGGAAACTATAGTACAGTTTTTTAATATGCTTTTAAAAATGGTAAGCTTTTTAATGTTCATGCTACTATATCTTGTTTTTATAAGTATAATCATAAACTTGGAATTATAACTATATTATTTATCTTTTATAAACTTTTTATAAATTATTAAACTCTAAAATATATCTTTATAAAAAGAGGATTTACTAAGATTAAGTAAACTTACTATTTATAACTTATACTAAAATAGTATTATCTATATAGACATCCAATTTTGATGGGATTTTGTATAAAGTCTGTAGTCTTTTTATTTATTATCCTTAAAGGTAAGAAATGCTTGTTTGCAAGATAAAAATGAGAACTAATTTAGTTTAGTTAACTCAAAGTTAATAACCTTAAGAAATTTTATCATAAGCAATATAGTATATAGGTCATAGTCTATTACCCTTAATAGTAAGATTATCTTATTAATAATTAATTTTCTTATATCACTCTTATCTTTTCTACAATAGCCTTTTTTGTTTGATTTTCAATTTCAAAAATATAAGTTTTACCATTTACCTTGTCAGTATAATAAATTTGATATATAGGAAAAGGTTTTTTTCTCGGTAAGCTTCTTGAAAAATAAATTTCCCCTAACGTAAGCACTTTTTGTTTAATAAAATTTAACTCAGCGCAGAATTTAAATTCTTTGGGTAAAGAGTTATAGCATTTTTTATGAATAACAATTTCTTTCTTAGAGATCTTATTTAAGACTCTACTATTAGGAAAATAAGAACATGAAAATATACGGTTTCCAAAAAAACCTATTATTATAAGCGTTCCGATACCTGTACCTAAAAGAAAAATTTTTAAACGTTTTATAAAATTCATGACCAAAAAAAAATAAATTAGGTAAAAATTAAATTAACGTTTTTTATAACTTTTTAATAAAATGTCTTCTTGTTACTAAAAAAAAAAATATTTGTCAATATTAAAATTATTTATCGAAACTACTCTATTTTTCTCATAAATTAGATAATAAAAGTTAATGATTGTTTAGATGGCAATCAGACTACTATAGTAAATAATATATTTTGCTAAAAAATTTTTAATCCCATATTATAAGGCTCTATATAAATTTAGTTTTAAACCGAGAAGTTAAGCCCTATTTAATATAATTAAAATGGATTTATAGCATATGATTATCTATAATTATTAACATAATTTTATGTATTAAAAAAAATAAAGTGACTTACTTCTAGTTTTTTTTTTAAAAAAGGACTTATTCCAAATCAATTTTCTAATCTCTAGAGTTTTTAATTTGTTATTTTAGAACCTCTATATAATAATAATATCGTCTCGTATGCATCGGTGCATTATGTCTAATGCAAAAAGTTATCTATATGCTTAAAATGAAAAAATCTTAATTACTAAAAAAAGAAGAATATGCTAATATCTATAATTACTCTCATGATATCGGTCATGACTCTTTCTCAATGCATTAAAAAAAATCTATAATTTAATGGTATTCATCATGATGATATATCAAAAATTTGTATAGGCTATTTTAATACATATTTAGTTGATCGTTTAATTAATATGTTAAATGTTTCGGATAATGAGTTGGGTTTTTTTGAATATAAAAGCATACCTTCAATAGAAAAATTTCCCATTGCGAATATGCTCATATGTTAGCAATTTTTTTTCATAAAGCCAGTTTCAGAAACTTAAAAACTG
Organism: Candidatus Insignibacter tubulum; assembly: GCF_056790205.1. Taxonomy (NCBI): domain Bacteria; kingdom Pseudomonadati; phylum Bacteroidota; class Flavobacteriia; order Flavobacteriales; family Blattabacteriaceae; genus Candidatus Insignibacter; species Candidatus Insignibacter tubulum. The sequence goes on along the minus strand of NZ_CP199715.1, from coordinate 672,243 downwards.
CTTATTTAATTTTTAAGCGTACTAAAAAATAGATCCTCTTAGGAGAGGATATAAAGACTTCAATACCTTTGATATTCTTTAAGGAAAGAGCAATATACTCATAATATTACTCTTTTATTAATATTACAAATGCTAATAAATCAAAACTTTAAGCGTAAAATTTTCTAAAAAGCCCTTATTAAGGGGAATAATATATCAGTCCAAAAAAAATTGCGAACTCTAGAAGGAGAGTATTTGTATATCAATAAAAAGTAGAAAATTTAGTATATAATCCTAAAAAAGATCCTATAAAAATTCTAATAAAAAAATGGATATATTAGTAATATTTTACATAGATCTTTATTTTTAAATAGCAAAAATATTTTATAATCTATAGATAAATATTACCTTCTTTATTTAAAAGAATAAAAAATTTTCTTCTTGAAAAGAAATATTCTTAATGCTGATAACATTTATTAAGTATCTTCATGAGAAGATAACCCCGTCATAAAAGGATAAATAATAAGAAAGATAGAACATACTATGAATAGATAAAGAAAAATTTAATAAAGGAGTTATATTTTTTACTTGATTTTAAGTATTTTTATTATAATCATTTTTCTATGAAATCATAATGACCATTATTTATAAAAATTATCTCCTAAATAAAATACTTTATATCTTTTTTTAGGGTAAAAGATCTTATAGTGTCATGTGTTAAATATGATAAGATATATAATATAAATTTTTATTTTTTCATTAAGCCTATGAAGTTTCTTGAAAATACATAGTAAAACTTTATATATAGTTTTAAAAAACTTATATAACTAATTGATTATATTTTTTTCAAAAAAATAAATCTCTAAATAAGATGTTTCAGAAACAAAAAACTTTATTAAAAAAAACTCATTTAAAAGGATACGGGATTACAGTTAAAGAGGTTAATGTTAACTTTAATCCTGCTTCGGAAAATACAGGGTTTGTCTTTATACGTATAGATCTTATAGGGAAACCCCAGATTAGGGCTCATATAGATTTAGTTAGATATGATTACCGAGGTATCTATATTGAAAAAAATAAAACTAGGATAATTAATGTAGAGCATGTACTTGCTGCTCTAGCAGGATCGGGGTTAGATAATGTTATTATAGAAATCGATTCCGAAGAGCTTCCTATTATGGATGGTTCAGCTTTACCTTTTCTTAATGCTCTTGAAAGAGGAGGTAAGATAGAACAGACAATGATTAGGGACTATTATGAACTTTCAGATGTTATATGCTATAATGATATAGAAACGGGAGGTAAAATTATAGCCATACCTTCAAAGGATTTTGAACTCTTAGTAATGGTTGATCTTGGAATGGAAGTGTTAGATTCTCAAAACGCTGTTCTTTCAGATCTTTGTGATTTTAAGAAAGAAATCGCCCCGGCACGAACGTTTTATTTTTTTCATGAAATTAAAATTCTTTTAGAAGCTAATTTAATTAAAGCTGACAACCTAAAAAATGCTATCATATATATAAATAAAAATATTGATGAATTACAAAGCTTAAAACTTCAAAAAATATTTCAAAAAGAGAATTTAAAAATACTCCCTAATGGGATGTTAAATAATTTGGAATTAAATTATACTAATGAAGCGGCACGACATAAACTTTTAGATATAATAGGAGGGTTAGCTCTAGTAGGTAAACCCCTGAAAGCTAAAATTATAGCTTATAAGCCCTGTCATAAAATCAATATAGAATTTATTAAAGAGCTCTATAGTAATATAAAAGCGAACAAGGAACATCCTCCACAATTTGATCTAAACAAAACTATTTATGATATTAAAGATATTATGAGGTTTTTACCTCATAAACCGCCTTTTTTATTAGTTGATAGAATTATAGAGATTACAGATGACTATATTATAGGTATTAAAAATATTACTATAAATGAGCCTTTTTTTACTGGTCATTTCCCTAAGGAACCTGTCTTTCCAGGAGTATTGCAATTAGAAGCTCTGGCTCAGACAGGAGGTATTTTCGTCCTCAATAAAAAAAAAGATCCACAGGCTTACTCCACTTACTTCCTAAAAATAGATAATGTACGTTTTAAACAAAAAGTTATTCCTGGAGATCTTTTGATTCTCAAAATGGAATTACTACAAGATATAAGAATGAATATAATTTATATGCAAGGGAGGGGATATGTAAATAAAAAAAAGGTTGTAGAAGCTCAGATAGTAGCTCAAATAGTAAAAACTAAAAATCTTTAGTTTTTAAGTTAAAAAAACTTAATATCTAAATTTAGATAAGGCCTCAAACTAGGACCAATTACTATGATATTTTATAAACTCTTTTTCTACTATATACTAATATATATTAAAAAGCAGATGTTAAAATATTATTATTTGGTTATTAAAAAAAAATCCTTAGATTTATCAAAAACTTTGAATGATATCTCTTTATATAGATTACATAAAGATAAAGGATGAGGAGTATTATACTAAAATAGTATTCGAATAAATTTTTAATTATATTTAAAATAAAATATGGCATCTACTGCAGAGATCAAAAAAGGTTTGTGCATTCGTTTTAATAACGACTTTTATAAAATCGTGGATTTTCTTCACGTAAAACCAGGGAAAGGTCCTGCCTTTGTTAGAACTAAACTTAAAAGTTTAACTAATGGTAAGGTATTAGATAATACTTTTTCATCTGGATATAAAATAGAAAAAGTCCGTATAGAATCGGATAATTATCTTTATCTCTATAAAGATGAGATTGGATTTTATTTCATGAATACCAGAGATTACCATCAGATTCAACTTCCTAAAGAATTGATTATTAAAGATCGATTCTTAAAAGAAGGCATGGAAGTAACGATTAGTTTTGAACAAGAAAATAATATACCTCTAAGTCTAGAAATGCCTATAAGTGAAATCTTTAAGGTCATCTATACCGAACCTGGGCTTAAAGGAGATACTGCTACAAATACCACTAAAGCAGCTATTCTAGAAACAAATACGGGAATACAAGTCCCACTCTTTATTAACACAGGAGATTTTATTAAAGTGAATATTCATGAAGGCCTCTATATCGAAAGAGCTAGATAATTATGATTTTTTCACAAACTTATCTATTAGAAAAGCTGATTAGGATCATAAAGACTAAAAGTTCGAGAGATATTAATTTTTTTTTACCTCTAAACAGTTTTAATAAAATTTTTAGGATAAAAAACAAATTGTATTTTACTTATCATTCTAAATGATAAAATTAGGAATCTTCTGTTTTGGATTATATATACAAATAAATAGAACTTTTTTATGATTTTTTATAATACCTTTCTATATTATACCTAAAGAAGTTCCTCATCCTACCTCCTCTCCTTCTCTATCTAGTAGAGATATATTAAAATAATGGATTATGAGTATATTAGTTAATAAAAATTCACATATTATTGTTCAAGGCTTTACTGGGAAGGAAGCAACTTTTCATTCTAAACAAATGATTCAATATGGCACCAAGATAGTAGGTGGAATTACTCCAACTAAAGGAGGTCAAAAACATTTGGAAAGACCTGTTTTTAATACGGTATCTCAAGCAGTAAAGGCTACTAATGCCAATATAAGTATTATTTTTGTCCCTCCAGCCTTCGCTGCTGATGCTATTATGGAAGCTGCTGATGCACAAATATTTTTAATAGTCTGTATAACAGAAGGTATACCTTTGTCTGATATGATTCAAGTAAAGCGATATGTTCAAGATCGTAATTCACGTCTTATCGGGCCTAATTGTCCCGGTATCATTACTCCCCAAGAAGCAAAAGTGGGGATTATGCCAGGTTCTATATTTAGAAAAGGAAGTATAGGTATTGTATCCAAATCAGGAACGCTTACTTATGAAGCAGCCGATCAGGTTGTAAAGGCTGGTTATGGTATTTCTACCGCTATTGGTATAGGAGGAGATCCTATTATCGGCACGACCGTTCAAGATGCAATGGCTCTTTTTATGGAAGATCCCCAAACCGACGGGATAGTAATGATCGGTGAAATAGGGGGGACGCTTGAAGTTGAAGCTGCACGTTGGGTTCAGAAAATGGGCAATAAAAAACCTGTAATTGGATTTATCGCTGGGCAAACTGCTCCTAAAGGACGTACTATGGGACATGCTGGCGCTATAGTAGGTTCAAAAGATGATACTGCTGAAGCTAAAATGAAAATAATTCAAGATTGCGGGTTATATGTAGTAGCTTCTCCGGCAGAAATAGGCATGACTTTAGCAAAAGTTATGTCTTAGAGTTAGAGGGGTTTTATCTGAATGTTTCTTACCATTTATTAACCTTTTATTAGGTATAGAACCCGATTTTTTGGGATGATAACGACTCATATTTACGGGAAAAAACATAATTTAAAAAATATCTGGCTTAATATTCATAGAAATTAATTAAATAATAATTATAATCTACCATTACTTAGAAAATTTGTCAGGTTATACTTATACTAATTTTAAGTATATTAAAAGCCCTATAAGATAGGGCCCTCTTCCTAACTCGGGATATTATAATTAAAGAACTATAAATTCTTAAATGCCATATAAGAAGAAAAGTATTGTTATTGATATACTTGAATATAAAAAATTAACTCTAGTCTACTTAACCCCCCAAGTTTTTAACCTAGCTTGTAAAGCTAGGTTAAAAAATGACGTTGTTCCTTTATCTTTTTTTTTAAAAAAATCTACTATGCTGGATTGAGTTAATCTTAGTTCTAAGATTAAAAAAGTAGATAAAATTCATGTAATAAGACATTATAAAAAAAATATCATAAGAAATTTAAAATAATAGAATAATGACGATATCAATTAATTTAAAAGGGGAACAACGCAGCTACTTGTATTTGTTAAGATTTTAATACTTATGATTTATATATTACTTTTTCTGCCAATTTTTATTGGTATACTGATTACAAAATGGATTAAAACTCATAAAATAGGCACTAATGGTATTTTAAGCTTTAGTAGTGCTTATTTATTTGGGACAGTTTTTAATCATCTCTTTCCTGAAGTATATAGAAATAATAATCAACAAGAGATAGGTTTTTTTATTCTTGGCGGAATTCTTACTCAAGCGCTTATTGAAACCATTACCAAGGGTATAGAACACGGTCATATTCATCATACAGGAAAAAATCATTTTCCTTATGGAATGTTCTTAGGTCTTTTCACTCATTCTTTACTCGAAGCCATAGCTATAGATTCAAATCATTATGGGTTACTTTATGCTATTTTAATTCACAAAATACCTGTAGTAGCTATTTTATATTTTTTTCTTGCAAATGCATTTGAAGATAAAAAAAAAATATGGAGTTTGATGGTTATTTTTAGTCTATCGGCGCCTTTAGGGGTATGGATTGGGGGACTTAAATTATTTAGTCGATATGAAACTTATATGAATGCTTTTGTAGGAGGTATTTTTATTCACATCGCTACGGTGATCTGGTTTGAAAGTTCTGATGGCCATCAGATGAGTTATATGAAATTACTACTTTTTTTATTAGGGATAGTTTTATCTTATCTTATTTCGTAAATCTTTATTTTTAAATCTTTTTTCTTCTATGAAATTGATTTAAATTAGACTAAAGAATTATTTAATACAATATACTTATGGTTTCACTAATTGGGGGGGAAGCACCTGATTTTAAAACAAACGCTGTAATATCAGGTAATAAGATCATTAATGATTTTACTCTTAGGCAATTCAGAGATAAAAAATATGTATTATTATTTTTCTACCCGAAAGATTTTACTTTTGTTTGCCCGACCGAATTACATGCTTTTCAGGAAAAATTAAGTGAGTTCGAATTAAGAAATGTACAGATTATCGCTTGTTCTACCGATACTGAACAATCACACTGGGGATGGCTACAATTTCGAAAAGATCAAGGGGGTATTAAAGGTATTACGTATCCTATAATATCTGATACTAATAAAACTATAGCTCATAATTACGGGGTACTTGCTGGTAAATGGTTTTATGATGATCATAATCAACTTAAGGTCAATGGTGAGCTTATTGCCTATAGAGGGTTATTTTTAATTGACAAAGAAGGCATAGTGCGTCATCAACTTATCAATGATTTACCTTTGGGTAGAAGTATACAAGAGGCTCTTCGCGTAGTAGATGCCTTACAATATTTCGAGGCTAATGGAGAGGTATGTCCAGCTAATTGGGAAAAGGGAGAAAAAGGGATGAAGGCAACCCACGCATCAGTAGCTCATTATTTATCTAATCATTGATCCACAAATAGATCCTAAATAATAGATCCTAAATTAGGGTTTCAAGTCCCCTTCCCTTGTAGGGGAAGGGGACTTGAAAATAAAAAAAAATATTTATAGGATGAGTCTTAGTTTTCAACTATGCAACAAATTATCACTTCTATAAATCGAGTGGCTTTTTACACACTAGGATGTAAATTAAATTTTGCTGAAACTTCAACTCTTTCAAGACAATTTTCAGATCAGGGTTATATTTGTGTTAACTTTAGAGAAAAGGCCGATATTTATGTGATTAATACTTGTTCAGTAACTGAAAATGCTGATAAAGAATTTAAATATATAGTGCGATCAGCTCTCAAAAATAATCCAGATGCTTTTATCATAGCTACTGGTTGCTATGCTCAGCTCAAATCTCAAAATATAGCCCTTATCGAGGGAGTTGATTTGGTATTAGGGGCAGCTGAAAAGTTCAAAATTCTCAATTATCTCTCAGATCTTTCAAAGAAAACCGTAACAGAGGTACATTCATGTGAAATAGAAATGACTGATTTTTACGTAAGTTCTTACTCAATGGGAGAACGTACACGTGCCTTTCTTAAAATTCAGGATGGGTGTGATTATAAATGCAGCTATTGCACTATTCCGCTAGCTCGAGGTATATCACGTTCGGAAACATTAGATAATGTGCTTAAAAATGCTTCTAAAATTGCCCGTAGTGGTATTAAAGAAATAGTGCTTACCGGAGTGAATGTAGGAGATTACGGAAAAGGAGAGTTTGGGAATAAAAAACACAGGCATACTTTTCTTGAACTTATTAAATCGTTAGATCGTTTAAAAGAAATAGAACGTTTACGAATTTCTTCCATTGAGCCTAATTTACTTAGTGAACAGATTATAGAATTTGTTGCCTCAAGCGAAAGATTTATGCCTCATTTTCATATTCCCTTACAATCAGGAAGTGATTATATCTTGAAAAAGATGCGTCGTCGTTATATACGCAAATTATATGCTGATAGAGTAAATAAAATAAAATCTCTTATGCCGCATGCTTGTATCGGAGTAGATGTCATCGTAGGGTTCCCAGGAGAGAATTATAAGCATTTTATGGAAACGTTTGATTTTTTAAGTGATATTGAGATCTCTTATTTGCATGTATTTACTTATTCTGAGCGCACAGGTACTGAGGCGGTTAGTATAAAAGAAAAAGTGCCTACTGCTGTTATGCATAAGTGTAATAAAATTCTTAGAGGGCTATCTATAAAGAAAAAACTTCAATTTTATAAAAGTCAAATAGGGGAAATAGGTGAAGTACTATTTGAGAAAGAGAACAAAGCTGGATATATATATGGGTATACGAGGAATTATATTAAAGTAAAAGCTCCTTGGGAACCCGAGAGGGTAGATAGCCTAGAGAAAGTTCGTTTAAAAACCTTAACCCCTGAGGGGATAATGCTAGCCGATAACTTAGCTATTTCAAGATGAAAGAAATTCTTTCATCTTAGAAAGAGGATTCCTTTAAGAAAAGATATAAATATAACGTCATATTTTAGCATATATATGTTCTTTTTTTATATTGTTTTTTTTCACATAGATATAACTATATCACCTGCTTTATAATAAGTGAAGATGTTATATATTGTGTGTTTTTAGGGGAAAATTTAGCTAACTAGAGAGGAAGTTTTTGTTTTTCACTATGATAGTTTAATTCTTATATTAAAGACTTATGTACTTTGAAGTATATCAAAAAATGTAATGTTAGTTTTTAACTAGTAAAAGTAGCTCTCTGAGTAATTAGTTACATCACCCTTATTATCTATATCTTGTTCAGGGTAAGATTGAATTAGATGGGACGATCTATTGATCTTAATTCTTAAATATTTAGTTTTGCTTTCCGAAATTTTTATTTATAGAGAATTTAAATTTAAGGCTCTTAAGTTATATTATGATGCTAAAAAAAATAGGAGTAATGACCTCTGGTGGAGATGCTCCTGGGATGAACGCCGCAATTCGCGCGGTAGTGCGTGCGGCAACGCATTATGAGATACAGTGCATTGGCATTAGATTGGGCTATCAAGGAATTATTGAGGATGACTTGCTAGATCTAGGCGCCAGAGATGTTAAAAACATTATCCATCGTGGTGGAACATTTTTAAAAACTGCACGTTCTAAGGAATTTATGAGCGTCCAAGGTCGTAAAAAAGCTTATGAAAATCTAAAAAAACATCAAATTGAGGCTTTTATAGTTATTGGCGGAGATGGTTCATTTACCGGAGCTAAAATATTCGGCGATGAATATGATATCCCAATTATAGGTATACCAGGGACTATAGATAACGATATTTATGGAACTGATTTTACAGTAGGTTACGATACGGCTTTAAATACTGCCGTAGAGGCTATAGATAAAATAAGAGATACTGCTACCTCACATAATAGAATTTTTTTTGTAGAAGTAATGGGCCGAGATGCGGGTTTTATCGCTTTAAATAGTGGGATTGCTGCAGGGGCACTTGATATTTTAATTCCTGAAAAAGAGTATAATTTCGATCAACTCTTTACTTCTATAGAACGCGGAAATAAAGAGGGTAAATCTTCAAGTATTATCGTTGTGGCTGAAGGAGAGAAGCTAGGGGGAGTATATGATTTAGCTGAAGCTACGAAGATGAAATATCCTGATTATGATATTCGAGTTTCTATACTTGGGCATCTACAACGTGGAGGTGATCCAAGTTGCTATGATCGAGTGTTAGCAAGTCGTCTCGGAGTAGCTGCAGTCGAATCCCTTATTAGTGGAGGCCGAGATCTTATGGCGGGGATCAAAGGTAATGAAATCATTTTTACACTCTTTGAAGAGGCGATTCAAAAACATAATCAAATAAATGAAAACCTCATAAAAATAGCAGATATCATAGCAATATAAAATATTAAAATAACAGATAAATATGTCAATCATAAAAATTGGTATTAATGGATTTGGAAGGATAGGAAGTCTTGTTTTTAGCGCCGCTTTTGCGCGAAAAAATTTTGAGATAGTTGCTATTAACGATTTGATGGCTCCGGATTATTTAGCTTATATGTTAAAATATGATTCTGTACATGGAAATTTTAACTTAGATGTAGAAGTGCAAAATAATTACTTGATTATCAATGGGAAAAAGATTTTAATTACAGCTGAAAAAGACCCTTCTAATCTTAGATGGTCCGAAGTAGGGGCTGATTATGTAGTAGAGTCTACAGGAATTTTTCTTACTCAAGAATTAGCAAGCTCTCATTTAAGATCTGGGGCTAAAAAAGTAATTTTATCAGGACCCTCTAAAGATGATACACCCATGTTTGTCATGGGTGTAAACCTTAAAACCTTAAGACCAGATCAAAATATCATTTCCAATGCTTCTTGCACTACTAATTGTTTAGCTCCTTTAGCTAAAGTATTAAATGATAATTTCGGTATTCTTGAGGGGCTTATGACTACTATACATTCTGCTACTGCTACGCAAAGAGTAGTAGATGGACCATCGATGAAAGACTGGCGCGGAGGTCGCTCAGCTTTACTTAATATAATCCCTTCTTCTACTGGAGCAGCAAAAGCTGTGGGAAAAGTAATTCCTGAACTTGATGGGAAGCTTACTGGAATGGCTTTTCGCGTGCCTACTGCTAATGTTTCTGTAGTAGATTTAACTCTACATTTAAAAAAGAATACTACTTATCATCAAATCAAAGCAGCGATACAACTAGCCTCTAAAAATGAGTTTAAAGGTATTATTGGCTATACTGAAGAAGCAGTAGTTTCTATGGATTTCAGGGGAGATACCCGTACTTGCATATTTGATGCTGATGCAGGTATTATGTTAAATCCGAAGTTTGTAAAACTAGTAGCTTGGTATGATAATGAAACTGCTTATTCAAATAAACTTATAGATCTTATAGAATACATGAGTCAACTCTAAATTATAAATAACAGAATAAATATAAAACAGGCCCCTATTATTTTAATTAAACTAATTGAATAAAATGAACAATTTTTATTTCTTTCTATTATGATAGCCATAATTGATAGTGGATCTACTAAAAGTGACTGGTTGATTGTAGATCCTCAAGGAATAGAGCAATTTAGGACTAAGACTATCGGGATGAATCCTTATTTTGTAAATAGTGAATATATTGTTGATGAAATAAGAAAAAATCCAAATCTCATAAAAGAGGCTCTAGGGATTTCTCATATATTTTTTTATGGCGCAGGTTGTTCTACCCCCCAATATAATAAAGTAGTAGAAAAAGGATTAGCACAGATTTTTAAAAAATCTAAAATTAGAGTTGAACATGATCTTTTAGCAGCAGCCTATTCAGCTTACCGAGATAATCCAGCCATTGTGTGCATATTAGGGACCGGATCAAATTCTTGTTATTTCGATGGTAAAAAACTCTATGAAGAAACACCTTCTTTAGCTTTTATACTAGGTGATGAAGGAAGTGGTAGTAATCTGGGGAAACGTATTATTAGAGCTTTCTTTCTAAAGAAAATGCCTAAACGCCTATCTCTAGCTTTTCAGGATTGCTTTAATTTGACTTTAAAAGAGCTTAATAAAAATATTTATCATAATAAATTTGCTAATGCTTATTTAGCCTCCTTTAGTCGTTTTGTTATAGACCATAAACATGAACCTTTCATACAGAAAATTATTTATGATTCGCTAAATGAGTTTATGATCAATCAAGTTTTAGTATATCCACAAGCGAAGAGTGTAGAACTTAACTTTATAGGATCTATAGCTCATTTTTATGAAGATACTCTTGCAGCTGTAGCTTCTGAGTATCACCTTAAAATAGGTGAGATTATTAAAAATCCTATAGATAGCCTTATGCGCTATCATACAATGCATATCATTCCGAAACTGAAACTTTCTAGAAATGCTTATAAAATAAGCTGCGCCTCAGGAAGTGTTTTAATAAAATAAAGCTTACCGTTAGACTCATTGATTTGGCAAAAAAGATGTTGTATGCCATTAGTAAGCATTAAATAGGGGCACTTTAATTGAAAATTATATTTAATTATCTGATCAAAAGTTTTTTGTGTAAGTGAGACATGAGGGGCTTTACATTCTATAAGAATTAGGCCCCCTTCTCTTTGGAAGACTACTAAATCAGCACGTTTTTTTAAGCCATTGAACATAATCAAAGGTTCAACTTTTATAGAGATTAAGGAATATTTTTTTTCTCTGATCAAAAAGTGTAGCACATGCTGACGTACCCATTCTTCAGCACTTAGATGAATAAATTTTTTTCTGCTAATACAAAAAATAAAAGCTTTTCCTTTTTTAATTCGGTATCTAAAAGAATAGTTTGGAAAATTTAACATTATCATGAGACAAAACTTTTAAAAATATATGGAATCACCTGAAGCGTATATTATTAAAGAATTAACAGAGAAAAAATATAGACCTATTTATTTTTTAATGGGTGAAGAGCCTTACTATATTGATCTGATAAGCAATTTTATAGAAAAAAATGTTCTTTCTGAAAAAGAAAAAGCTTTTAATCAAACTATTCTTTATGCTAGTGAAATAGACGTATTTAATATTTTAGAATATGCTAAACGTTATCCTATGATGAGCCCTTATACAGTGCTTATTGTTAAAGAAGCTCAATTCCTCTTAAAAAGCATAGAAAAATTAGTCGATTATATAGAAAACCCTCTCAAGAGTACTATTTTAGTGATTTGTTATAAAAACAAATCTCTTGATAGACGTTCTAAACTCTGTAATCTCATAGAGAAAAATGGGATACTCTTTGAGAGTAAAAAATATCGTGAATATCAAATTCCTGGATGGATTAAACATCACCTATATACTATGAATCGACATATAAGTATAAAGGCACAACATTTTTTAGCCGAATATTTAGGCACTTGCTTATCTAATCTTGCTCATGAATTAGAGAAAATCCATTGGACTCTTCCTGAGGGGGAAGAAATCACTTTTGAGACCGTATCTCAACATATAAGCATAAGTAAGTATTTTAATTCTTTTGAGTGGCAAAAAGCTATTGCTGAGAAAAATTTTCCCAAAGCCCAACAAATCGCATGGCACTTTGGGAAAAATCCAAAAGGCTATCCTTTAGTTTTTTTAATTAATACAGTTTTTAGATTTTTTATAAATCTAGCAAAATACCATCTCAGCATACCTAATCATCAAGCTCATCTTGCGAAGGTGTTAAATATATCTCCGCATTTTATAGGGGATTATGAAAAAGCAGCTCATGTTTACCCCTTAAACAAAATTCTCAAAATTTTTTCCTATCTCCGTCAAGCCGATAGGCAAGCAAAAGGGATAAATTCTTCTATTAAGACTGAGTTGGGAATTTTGCAAGAACTAACCTATAAGATTTTTTTAAATGAATAAGCTTGAATTGTTCATTCAAAAAATATTTGAAATAACATAAAAATTAATATTTCGAATATAAAGTACTATATTAATACAATATCTATATCTTTTGATGATTACTTAAAATAAGTAAGTGAAGTTAAATTTTTTAAAAAAAAAACTATTTATCTCTCGTCCTTAGATTAAATACCTTTGTAGAAAACCTTTATTTTATGTCATCGTATTTTATTTTTGATTGTATCATTATTGGTTCTGGACCTGCAGGTTACTGCGCTGCAATATATGCCGCTCGTGCTGATCTTAAGCCTATAGTATATGCAGGCCCTGAACCTGGAGGACAGCTTATAAGAACTAGTGAAGTGGATAATTATCCGGGATATCCCCAAGGAGTTAGTGGTTCTAAGTTAATGGAAGACCTCAAAAAACAGGCCGAACGTTTTAATGCTCTCATTAAACTAGAAACTATAAGTAAAATTGACTTTTCTAAAAATAAGGGAGGGATCCATATTTTATATGCTGAAAATCACGAAGAGATACATACTAAGGGTGTAATTATAGCTACGGGAGCAAGTCCTAAATATCTAGGCCTAGAGAGTGAAGAACGTTTAAAAGGGAAGGGAGTTTCCGCTTGCGCGACTTGTGATGGATTTTTTTATAAAGGAAAAGTAGTAGCTATTATCGGAGGGGGAGATACAGCTGTAGAGGAGGCAATATATCTTTCAAAACTTTGCAGAAGAGTTTATCTCTTGGTGAGAAAAAACCAATTAAAGGCTTCAAAAGCTATCCAATATCATATGAAAGATATACCTAATTTAGAGATTCATTTTCACCACGAGGTTATAGAGGTTATAGGCAAGAAATTTGTTGAAGGTGTCCGGTTAGTTAATAATCAAAACCAAAAACAAAAAACTCTAGCTATAGATGGGCTTTTTTTAGCTATTGGCCACTATCCAAATACCGAAATATTTAAAAATCAACTTGATTTAGATAGATTAGGCTATATAATTACCGAAAAATCGAGTACAAGAACAGCTATTCCCGGGGTTTTTGCTGCTGGTGATGTTCAGGATCCTATATATCGTCAAGCTATTACTTCAGCCGGAAGTGGCTGTATGGCAGCATTAGATCTAGAGCGATACCTATTATATGCTTAGGAGAATAATATCTCATCATTCAAAATAAATTAAATAATTATAAATGTGCTTATTAGATTTATAAATAGTATTTGTGAAAAACAAATAATTATGTTATTATAAGTTATATATCTATATAATAGTAACCTTTTAAAAAAGGTTATAGTATTCTTAATATAATAGAGAGAGTAACCCGTAATTATAATTACATCATTCTTTATAGAGATTCTTATAGACCATTTATTACTATAAGAAATAATTAGTAAGCATTCTAAAAATAGTATGCCCCATATAGCCTAATTATAAATATATTTATTTTTTACCTTAAAACGGTTTTTTAAAAATTAACCATAAATATTTCATACGTTATATGAATCGATCTATATTTATATTCACTACAGATCTTAATAGTGGAAAATTCTTAGTTTCCCTTGGTATTATACAGGCAATTATAAAAAAAACCACGCGTGTAGCTTTTTTTAGGCCTCTTATTGAAGAAAATGATAATTACCAGAGAGATGACCGTATTATTACAATAATTAATTACTTTCAATTAAGCATGAAATACGAAGAAGGCTTTGGTTTTAAGCGTGATGAGGCCATTAATCTTTACAACTCGGGTAAGAAAGCTCAACTCTTTGATCAGATTTTTAGTAAGTATAAAAAGCTTGATGAGAACTACGATTTCGTAGTAGTAGAAGGGACTAACTTTTCAGTTAAAAGCAATTCTTTTGACTTTGAGCTTAATAATGCAATAGTCAAAAATTTCAATTTACCAGTAATTATTGTGCTAAACGGTGAGGGGAAAACAGCTAGTGTTCTTGCTCAGCATATACTTATAGAAAAAAATAACGTAGAGGAAAAAGTGGTTATGATTATAATTAATAAAACCTATATCCTCGATAGAGAATTACGTCTTTACTTAAAAGATAACTTACCTTCAGATATTGTTATAGCTACCTTGCCGCCTGAACCTTTTTTAGAAAAACTTACTCTTATAGAGCTTAAAAACAAGCTAGGAGCAGACCTTGTTATAGGGAAAGATAAGGATTTGAATAAAATCATAATGACCTTTATTGTAGGAGATATGCAACTGGATCATTATCTTGAACGTATTTGCGAGGATTGCCTAGTAATAATCCCTGGGGATCGAGCTGATATGATTTTCATTACTTTTATGGCTAATATATCTTTATCTTACCCACCTGTAGCAGGTATCCTTCTCACTAGTGGACTTCTCCCTCAGAAAAACATACTAAACCTTATTAAAAGTATTCCTTATGTTATTCCTATTTTATCCATCCCCACTGGCACTTTAGAAGTTATGCAAAAAATGGTTAATATAAAACCTAGCATTTATCCTAATGACATTAGAAAAATTCAAGGTAATATTGAGTTATTTAAGAGATATACTAATAATATTTTAATTGAGAAAAAAATTACCTCTTTTCAGTCATATTCTCTTACTCCCCAAATATTTCGGTATAACTTGATAAAAAATAGCAAAAAAGCACAAAAACATATTGTTCTACCTGAAGGTATAGAAGAACGCATTTTACATGCCGCCTCTCTTTTTGTCAATGAGGAATTAGGGACACTTACCCTTTTAGGGTCACCTAAGAAAATCCTTGATGAAGTTCATCGCCTTGGGCTTTTTTGGGATGAAAATCGTATTTCTATTATCGATCCTTATTCTACGCTTTATCATGAGGATTTTTCAAAAACTTTATTCGAGTTAAGAAAGGCGAAAAACTTATCATATGTTCAGGCCAAAAATCTTATGCTAGATGCTTCTTATTTTGGGACTATGATGATTTACAAAGGCCTAGCTGATGGAATGGTCTCGGGATCTATAAATACTACTGCTCACACCATACGACCAGCACTTCAGTTTATTAAAACAACTCCAGGGGTAAAAACCGTTTCCTCAGTTTTTTTTATGCTTTTAAACAATCGCGTGCTATTATATGCAGATTGTGCTGTAGTACCTGATCCAGATCCTGAGCAACTAGCTGATATTACAATTGCTTCAGTTAAAACAGCTCAGAATTTTGGTATAGATGCAAAAATAGCTTTGCTTTCGTATTCTTCAGGAAATTCTGGATCGGGTCAACAGGTAGATAAAGTAAGAAAAGCCGTTGAAATAGTTAAACAAAGGAATCCTGCATTATTTATTGAAGGTCCTTTACAGTATGATGCTGCCGTTGATTCAACTATAGGAAAACAAAAAATGCCTCACTCTCTAGTAGCTGGACAGGCCAATGTGTTAATCTTTCCAGACCTCAATACAGGTAATAATACCTATAAAGCCGTTCAACGTGAGACTAAAGCTATAGCGATAGGACCTATTTTACAGGGACTTAATAGACCTATAAATGATTTAAGTCGTGGAGCTACCGTTGAAGATATTTACAATACTATTATTATTACCTCTATACAAGCATCAAACTCATGAAAATATTAATCATAAATTCAGGAAGCTCTTCTATTAAATATCAACTTATTAAAATGCCTCAAAAAAAACTCTTAGCTAAAGGGCTTATAGAGCGTATAGGTATAGAAGGAGGATATATTCGACATCAATATGTAGATGATGAAAAACGATGGAAAGAGTTTAAAGTTCCTTTTCAGGTGATAGATCATATACAAGGTTTAAAAAAAGTACATGCTCTGCTCTTAGATGCTATTATTGGAGTAATTAAAAAACCTAGTGATATTTCAGCTATTGGGCATAGAGTAGTACATGGAGGGAATACTCTTACTAAAACTGTAGAGATCACTAAAGAAGTAAAAAATGAAATTCGTAAGGTTTTTCCATTAGCTCCTCTACATAATCCAGCGAATCTTATGGGCATAGAAGTAGCTCAAGAAGTATTTCCTAAAGCGAGACAGTTTGCTGTCTTTGACACGGCGTTTCATCATACTATTCCTGAAATAGCTCATCGCTACGCTTTACCTGAATATTTTTATAAAGAGCATCATGTGCGTGTTTACGGATTTCATGGCATCAGCCATCAATATGTATCTCGAACGACTCTTTCTTACCTACAAAATCCTAAGGCTCGTATTATTACGCTCCATCTAGGCAATGGTACTAGCGTAGCAGCCGTTAAAGCAGGTATTTGTATAGATACTAGTATGGGATTTGGCCCTAATAGCGGTCTAATCATGGGCACACGCAGTGGAGATCTAGATTCAACTATCCTCTTTTACTTATTAGGCAAGGGCTATACTTTCGAAAATCTTTCTGATATTTTTAATAAACAAAGCGGTATGTTAGCACTTTCAGGGAAAAGTGATATGCGTGATATAGGGGAGGCTTATAAAAAAGGAGATCCTAAAGCCCAATTATCTTATGATATATACGCTTATCGTATCAAAAAATATATAGGTGCTTATATCGCTGTCATGAATGGTCTTGATGCAATTGTTTTTACGGGAGGTATAGGTGAGAATGATGTTTTAATTCGTGATATAGTCTGCACTGATATGAATTTTTTAGGTATAATACTCGATAGAAATAAAAACAAAATGGGACAAAAGGGGATTAGGGAAATACAAACTCTTGAGAGTTGCATAAAAATATTAATCCTTCCCACAGACGAGGAAATGGAAATAGCTAGAGAAGTTTATTCTTTACTCTAAAAAATATATTATAGCCTATGTATTTAATTTTTGATACCGAGACTACTGGTCTTCCAAATAATTATAATGCTTCCTTTAAGGATATCGAGAACTGGCCTCGTATGGTTCAGCTTGCCTGGCAATTACATGAGACTTCAGGTGAACTTATTGAAGCCAAAGATTTTATTATTCGACCTAAAGGGTTTGATATCCCCTTTAATGCCTCTAAAATACATAGAATTACCACAGAAAGAGCGCAAAGAGAAGGAATGCCTCTTGAGGAGATATTAGAGATTTTTCAGATAACACTCTCAAAAACTCATTTTCTTGTAGGACATAATATAAGATTTGATATCAATATAGTAGGATGTGAATTTTTCCGATTAGGATGGACATCTACTTTACTAGAAAAAAAGATTATTGATACTAAAGAAGAAGCAGTAGATTATTGTGCACTAACTGGAGGAATAGGTAGGAAATTTAAGTGGCCTAATCTTACTGAGCTTCATCAAAAGCTTTTTGGCGCTATTTTTTCTCAAGCACATAATGCTGTAACAGATGTAGAAGCTACTGCACGTTGTTTTTTAGAACTCTTACGTTTAAAGATTATATCGGCTGAAAAGTTTGGCATAGATATCTCTGCTATTGAGGAATTTAGGAAGAAGAATATCCAGATAATCCAGCATACAAATAATTATCTTAACCAAGAGAAAATTATTAAAGATAAAAAGCATCAATATATTCAAGAGGTAAAACCTCTAAAAAACGAGTTGCAAAATCTAAAGCTTAAGAAAAAATTTGTGCATTTACATAATCATACCGCTTTTTCTATTTTATCAGCTACTACTGATATTCCTTCTCTTATAGATCGCGTTTTGCAATGGAATATGGCTTCGGTAGGAATAACTGATAGCGGGAATATGATGGGGGCTTTCTATTTTCTAAATGCTATAGAAGCTGCTAATGCGCGTATTCTTAAAAGAAGCGATAAGGATCATAATTATACTCAGATTAAAGGAGTTATTGGCTGTGAGCTCTTCTTATCAGAGGATTACCTCCAAAAGAAGTTTACTAAAGATCAGCCTGATCGTCGTTATAAACAAGTATTATTAGCTAAAAATAAAAGGGGATATCACCATCTCGCTAAGCTCTGCTCCGAAGGGTATATCAAAGGATACTACGCAGGATGTCCTAGAGTTGGTAAAGAGCTTATCGTAAGATATAAAGAAGACTTAATAGCTCTCACCGGAGACCTGAACGCAGAAATCCCATATACCATTCTCAATAGAGGAGAAAGTCAAGCCGAAGAGATTTTTAAATGGTGGCATGAACTTTTTAAAGATGATTTTTATGTAGAACTTCTCCGTCATGGTTTACAAGAGGAAGATCATGTAAATGAGATCTTGCTTAAGATGGCTCGAAAATATGGCGTAAAGTATATTGTGCAAAATAACACTTTTTATTTAGAAAAAAAAGATGCTAATGCTCATGATATATTACTTTGTGTACGTGATGGAGAAAAACAGTCCACTCCTATAGGAGTGGGTAGAGGACATCGATTCGGACTTGGTAATCAAGAGTTTTATTTCAAAAATTCTCATGAAATGATCGAATGTTTTGCTGATATTCCAGAAGCTTTCGATTATTTAGATGAATTAGTTGAGAAAATCGATACTTACTCTCTTAATCGAGAGATTCTATTACCTAAATTTAAAATTCCTATAGATTTTATAAATCCTTTAGATGATAAAGATGGTAAAAAACGTGGAGAAAATACTTATTTACGCCATCTAGTTTTTGAAGGTGCTAGAAAGCGTTATAAAAATCTTAATGGAGCTTTGATAGAACGTCTAGATTTTGAACTCAAAACAATAGAAAAGATCGGCTATCCAGGATATTTTCTTATAGTTCAAGATTTTGTAAAACAAGCTAAAAAAATGAATATATCTGTAGGGCCTGGACGCGGCTCAGTAGCTGGATCATTAGTAGCTTATTGTACAGGTATTACTAACATAGACCCGATTAAATATGATCTTCTTTTTGAACGTTTTTTAAATCCTGATCGTATCTCCTTACCTGATATCGATATGGATTTTGATGATCGTGGACGTGATCATATTATAGAATGGGTAGTAAATAAATATGGGAGCCATCAAGTAGCACAGATTATCACTTATGGATGTATGGCCGCTAAGTCAGCCATACGCGATACTGCACGTGTTCTTAATCTTCCCCTTACTGAGGCTGATCGTTTGGCTAAAATGATGCCTACTATTATATCTTTAAAGGAACTTTTAACTCATAGTCGTACCCAACTTAGTGAGAAACTTAACTCAGAAGATCTTGAAAGGGCTTTAAAATTACAACAGATATGCAAAAAAAAGAATTCTGAAGCAGAGGTCTTACAGCAAGCTAGTATTCTTGAAGGATCGGTGCGTAATACCGGAGTACATGCTTGTGGTATAATTATTACACCTTATGATATTACAGAATATGTCCCCATGTCCATTTCAAAAGATTCAAATTTATTACTCACGCAGTTTGATAATAATGTAGTTGAGAGTGCAGGGTTACTTAAAATAGATTTTTTAGGACTTAAAACTCTGACTATTATTAAAGATACTGTAGAGCTACTTCAAAAGAAACGAGGAATAAAACTTCATATAGATCAAATTTCCCTTGAAGATCGCAAAACTTACGAGCTTTTTCAAAAAGGGGATACTATAGCTGTTTTTCAATACGAATCTTTAGGGATGCAGCGTTATATGCGTCAGCTCAAACCTGACACTTTTGACGATCTAATTGCAATGAACGCACTTTACCGTCCAGGCCCTCTGCAATATATCCCAAATTTTATTGCTCGTAAGCATAAAAAAGAACCTATTGTTTATGATCTTCCTGAAATGGAAGAGTTTCTAAGCAATACCTATGGTATTACTGTTTATCAAGAACAAGTTATGTTACTAGCCCAAAAACTTGCTGGTTTTAAAAAAGGCGAAGCTGATATATTACGCAAGGCTATGGGTAAAAAGCAAAAGCATATACTTGATAAGATGAAAACCCAATTTATAAAGGGAGCCTTAGATCGTGGATATTCTGAAAAAATTCTCAATAAGATCTGGCAGGATTGGGAAGCTTTTGCCTCATACGCTTTTAATAAGTCTCACTCTACCTGTTATGCCTATCTCGCTTTTCAAACTGCTTATTTAAAAGCTCATTATCCTGCTGAATATATGTCAGCTGTTTTGAGTAATAATATGAGTAATATTAAAGAAGTAAGCTTTCTTATGAAGGAATGTAGACGTCTAGGAATTTCAGTCCTTGGTCCAGACATTAACGAAAGTCAACATGCTTTTTCAGTAAATCAACAGGGGGCTATTCGTTTTGGTCTAGAAGCAGTTAAAGGGTTAGGGGGGGCTGCAGTAGAGACTATTTTAGTTGAGCGTAACAAAAATGGTTCTTATAGTTCAATTTTTGATTTAGTTAAACGTGTAGATTTACGTATCGTTAATAAAAAAACCTTCGAAGCTCTTGCCCTTTCTGGGGCTTTTGATAGTTTTAAATACATTCACAGGGCACAATATTTTCATGAAGAAAATGCTTTGAGTACGCTTGATAGAATCCTTCGATTAGGATCTAAATATCAGGAAAATAAAAAACATTCTCAAACCTCGCTTTTCGAAGAAATATCTAATACTTCTCTTATAGAACCTTCGTTACCTGATTGCGCTCCATGGACTAATATCATAAAACTCTCTAAAGAAAAAGAGGTGATTGGCGTTTATATTAGCGCACATCCTTTAGATGATTATCGTTATGAAATATGGGCTATAAAAGGCATTTCTTTAGAAGAACTCAACGCTAATGAGACACAATGGATAGGTAAGGAGTTTTATCTTTATGGCATCATTGTGCGTGCTGAAAGTAAAATTGCTATAAAGAGCAGAAAACGTTATGGTGTATTTACTTTAGAAGATTATCAAGAAACACGTGAATTTAGAATTCTAGGAGAAGCATATATGAAATTTCATCATCTATTCATTCCTAATACTTTTATAGCTATAAAAATCTCCCTAGATCGCTGGAGAGGTGGGGAGCTCCGTATTCATTTTTTACAAATTCAACTACTTAGTGAAGTATTTGAAAATCTTAATAAAGATCTTCATCTGGAAATTGATCTAGAAAAGCTAAGTAATAAGATGATCATACATATAGATCATGTCATTTCAAAGTACAAAGGTACGGGAAAACTTAAGTTAATAATACTAGATAATAAAGAAAAAATCTGTCTTAAAATGTCCTCTCGAAAATATAGAGTCCATCTTGAGCGAAATCTATTTATGGATCTAGAGAAAATACCAGCCCTTAACTTTCACCTTAAATAAATTTTTACCCTTAAATATTTACTAAATTTACCTGCACTAGTAAACATATTTATGTTATATGAGTTTTTTAATTTATAAAAATACGAATTTCTAAAAAATATGGCTAACTTATCAGACACTTTTTCCTAAAAGTGAATATCCAGGTTAGAATTGCTCAAAGCGATGATGTCACTTACGTTTTTCTTATTTGCAAGCAAATAGAGGAATCTGCTAGAATTCGAAGGACTGGCATTGCCAAAAGAGATCCTGAGTATCTTAAAAAAAAGATGAGTGATGGTGACGCTGTTATAGCTTTCTGTGATGATCATATTGCTGGATTTAGCTATATAGAGACCTTTCAAAATGAGGAATTTGTAGCTAATTCAGGGATGATCGTATTTCCTAAGTTCCGTCAACTTGGTATAGCTAAATTGATCAAATCGAAAATTTTTAATCTCTCGCGTAAAAAATTTCCTAAAGCTAAAATATTTAGTATTACTACTAGTGCTGCCGTACTAAAAATCAATAAGGCTATAGGATTTAAACCAGTATCTTTTAAGTATTTAACTCAGTCTGAGAAATTTTGGAAGGGCTGTCGAAACTGCACTAATTATGATATACTTATTAAAAATCAAAAAAAGATGTGTTTATGTACAGGGTTATTATATGATCCTAATGAAAAAAAGCCTGGGAACAACCTGCTTCCCGGAGAAAAAATTTTACTCGCTTATAGCGGTGGCTTAGATACGTCATATTGTTTAAAATATCTTATAAACGAGGGATATGAAGTTCATACTGCCTTTATTAACACAGGTGGCTTTAATCCTAAAGAACTTTATGATATTGAGCAAAAAGCCTATGATATAGGAGCAAGATCTCATCACAATATAGAAGCTTTAAAAGATTACTACGAACGTTGTATTAAATATTTAATATTTGGTAATATATTACGTAATAATACCTATCCTTTATCGGTAAGTGCCGAACGTATTCTTCAGGCTATTAAAATTGCTGAACACGCTAATCATATCGAGGCTAGGGCTATTGCACATGGGAGTACGGGAGCTGGGAATGACCAGGTACGTTTTGATTCCGCTTTTCAAATACTATGTCCTAATAAACTTATTATTACTCCTATACGAGATAGAAAGATCTCGCGAAAAGAGGAAATGGATTATCTTAAAAGATATGGATTAAATATTCCCTGGGAAAAAGCACGCTATTCCATCAACAAAGGTCTATGGGGTACTAGCATAGGTGGAGAAGAGACCCTAAATTCAGATAAAGACCTTCCTCATAATGCTTATCCTAGTACTTTAGAGGAAAGTAGTTTTAGGAGGATTCAGCTTGAATTTAAAAAAGGCGAACTTGTTGCTATTGATGGGGTAAAAGCCGATCCACTCAAGAATATTATAATTCTTGAGAAGATTGCATCACGTTTTGCTATAGGCCGCGATATTCATGTAGGTGATACTTTAATAGGGATTAAAGGACGCATAGGATTTGAAGCGGCTTCAGCCATGATCATTTTAAAAGCACATCATCTTTTAGAAAAACATGTACTTACTAAATGGCAGCTATACTGGAAGGATCAACTAAGCAATGGCTATGGTATGCTTTTACATGAAGCACAGTATTTAGATCCGGTAATGCGGGACATAGAAGTTTTTTTAATAAGATCTCAAGAGAGAGTTAGTGGAAAAGTTAATGTAGATTTATATCCTTATAGATTTGAGTTAAAGGGAATTGAATCTGATTTTGATATGATGAAATCGCAAGTCGGACAATACGGTGAAATCAATGAATCCTGGAGCGCTCAGGACGCTAAAGGTTTTATTAAGATATTTAGCAATCAAATGAAAATATATCACGCGCTCACACCTACTGATAATGATTAAAATAGGAATATTAGGAAGCGCTGGTTATACTGGGGGGGAGCTTCTGCGCCTTTTACTTTACCATCCTTATGCGAACATTAAAAGCTTAGTAAGTACAAGTCAATATGGGAAGACTGTATCTTCCTTCTACAAGGACCTTCTAGGTGATACTAATCTGGTGTTTTCAGATAGTCTAGATCCTGATATTGATCTGGTTTTTCTTTGTCTAGGGCATGGCCATTCTAAAAAAGCACTTAAAGGAATTCCTAATAGTGTCCGCATTATCGATCTCAGTCAAGATTTTAGACTCTCCCAAAATACATATTTTGATAATAGAAATTTTATTTATGGGTTACCTGAATTAAATATGGATCTTATTAAAAAGGCTAAAAATATAGCTAATCCAGGTTGTTTCGCTACTGCTATACAACTCGCTTTGTTACCGCTTGCTAAAGCAGGATTGCTTAAAGAGGATGTTCATATTAGCGCTATTACAGGCTCTACCGGCGCAGGTCGAGATTTAAGTATGAGTTCACACTTTAGTTGGCGAGCTCATAATGCTTCTGCTTATAAAATATTTACTCATCAACATTTACGTGAAATACAAGAAAATTTACTCAGGTTACAACCTGATTTTTCAGGTGAGCTTTTTTTTGTGCCTTATAGGGGAAATTTCACCCGAGGTATTTTAGCTACGTTATACACCCGTTTAACTATTCCTCTTGAGGAAGTTTATCAGCTTTATGAAAATTTTTATAAATTCCATCCTTTTACATATATATCTTCAACTTATTTAGATATTAAGCAAGTAGTAAATACTAATAAGTGTTTATTGCATCTTTCCCGAGAAAAGGGCTGTTTAATTATCAGCAGTGTGCTTGATAACCTCTTAAAAGGCGCTTCAGGACAGGCGATTGAGAATTTTAATCTTATTTATGGTTATAATCAAACGACGGCATTGCATCTTAAGCCTATCGCATTTTAAAGTAAAAAAAAATGGACTTATTTAATGTTTATCCTAGCTTACCTATAGAACTCGTTGAAGGTAAGGGCGTGTTTGTTTTTGATAAGCAGCAAAGGGAATACCTTGATTTTTACGGTGGACATGCTGTAATTTCTATAGGCCATAGTCATCGAGATTATATTAAGGCTTTGAATGAGCAAATTAAGTGTATAGGTTTTTATTCTAATTCAGTTAGAATTTTTAAACAACAAGAGCTTGCAGAAAAATTAGGCATACTTTCAGGATATGAAGATTATCGCTTATTTATATGTAATTCAGGAGCTGAGGCAGTAGAAAATGCCTTAAAAATTGCCTCTTTTCATAACAAAAAAAAGAAAGTCGTTGCTTTTAAAGGAGCTTTTCACGGACGAACCAGCGGAGCAGTAGCTATTACGGATAATCCTAAGATCATAACTCCCTTTAACGATATGCATGAGAGAATTTTTTTAGAATTCAGAGATTTTAATAAAATAGAGAGTGAATTAAAAAAAGGTGATGTATGTGCAGTAATTATTGAGGGCATTCAGGGGGTAGCTGGGATTATTGACCCTGGTATAGATTTTTTTCGTTTTCTCCAAAAGGTATGTTTTAAATATAAGGTTATTCTAATACTTGATGAAATTCAAAGCGGTTATGGACGAAGCGGAGATTTTTTTGCCCATCAACGATCTGGTATCCGTGCAGATCTAATTACAGTAGCTAAGGGGATGGGTAATGGGTTCCCTATCGCCGGAGTGCTTATTGCTCCTTATTTTAAGGCTACTTATGGGATGTTAGGGACTACGTTTGGTGGGAATTACCTGGCCTGTACAGCTGCCTTAACGGTTTTGCAGATTATAGAAAAAGAGAATCTTATTAAGAATGCCAAAAATATGGGAGAACTGCTTATAGAAAAATTAAGAAATATTCCTCAAATCAAAGAGATAAGAGGTCGTGGTCTTATGTTAGGTCTTCGTTTTGATTTTGCTGTAAATGCCTTAAAAAATAGTCTTTTAAACAGAGAAAGAGTTTTTGTAGGTGTTGCAGCAGATACGCATATTTTACGTCTTTTGCCTCCTCTTATTCTTACATGTGAGCAGGTAAAAAGTTTTATTGAAAAATTAAAAAAAACTTTAGTTTATCTTAACTATGAATAGTTCTAAGGCACATTTATTTCTTGAGGATGGGAGTGAATATATCGGTTATCATTTCGGCGCGTCTTTATCAGTTGCTGGGGAGGTCGTTTTTAATACAGCAATGACAGGTTATACCGAAAGTTTTACCGATCCCTCTTATAAAGGACAAATTTTAGTACATACGTATCCTCTTATAGGCAATTATGGCATTCCATTAGGTCAAAAGCTTGAATCTATTGATGAATTTTATGAATCAGAAAAAGCTCATATCAGCGCTTTGGTCATTTCGGAGTATTCAAAGAATCCTCACCATTGGAATATCTTTTATACGCTTTCACAGTGGCTTGAGAGAAATCAGATTCCGGGGATCTATGGCATAGATACACGGTCGCTTACTAAAAAACTTCGTGAAAAAGGGTCAATGTTAGGAAAGATTATCATTGATAATGATATTCCTTTTTACAATCCTCATAAGGAAAATCTTGCAGCTCAGGTTTGCATCCCAAATAAAACCTTTTATGGCAATGGAAAATATAAAGTATTACTTGTAGATTTTGGAGTAAAAAATAATATTTTACGTTGTTTACTTAGTAGAAATTGCACTGTAATACGTGTCCCATGGGATTATGATTTTACTGTTGAATCTTATGATGGTCTCTTTCTATCGAATGGCCCTGGTAATCCTAAAACATATCAAAAAACCATACAGTATCTACAGTATGTCCTTAAGAAGGACCATCGTCCCATTTTCGGTATTTGCTTAGGTCATCAGCTCTTAGGATTAGCTGCTGGATGTGATACTTATAAACTAAAGTATGGGCATAGAGGTCATAATCAACCTATTTTATTTGAGTCAAGTGAAAGGGCCTATATCACTTCTCAAAATCATGGATATGTTTTAAATGAAAAAAAATTACCTAAATACTGGAAAATTCTTTTTAAGAATCTTAACGATCATTCCTGTGAGGGATTAATACATGAATTTAAACCTTTCTTTTCAGTTCAGTTTCATCCTGAAGCTTCAGGAGGTCCTAGGGATACAGAATTTTTATTCGATTGGTTTATACAGCGTATAGAAAAATATAAAGTTAAGGAAGAAATTCAATGAAAAAAGTACTTATTATAGGTTCAGGTGCCCTAAAAATTGGCGAAGCGGGAGAATTCGATTACTCGGGAACTCAAGCACTCAAAGCTTTAAAAGAAGAGGGGATAGTAACGATTTTAGTAAATCCAAATATCGCCACAGTCCAAACTTCTGAGGGGATAGCCGATAAAATTTATTTTTTACCTATTCTTCCTGAGTTTATAGAGAAAGTTATCCAAAAAGAAAGGCCTGATGGGATACTGTTAGCTTTTGGTGGACAAAGTGCGCTTAATTGCGGTATAACACTTTTTAAAAGCGGTATTTTAAAAAAATATTCTATTAAAGTATTAGGCACGCCAGTTGAGTGTATTATAGAGAGTGAAGATCGTGATCTTTTTCGTGCCCGACTCGATAGTTTACAAATAAAAACCGCACGAAGTAAAGCAGTAAATTCAATTCAAGAAGCTTTTATCGCAGTTAGAGAAATAGGGTTCCCTGTGATTATTCGAGCTGCTTATGCCTTAGGGGGACTAGGTAGTGGATTTGCTCATAACTTTAAAGAGCTTAAAAAGCTAGTTGAGAAGGCTTTATCACGTTCTTCTCAAATACTTATCGAAGAATCTTTAAAGGGTTGGAAGGAAATAGAGTATGAGATAGTGAGAGATCGTTATGATAATTGTATTAGCGTATGCAATATGGAAAATATTGATCCAATAGGGATACATACAGGTGAGAGTATAGTAGTAGCTCCTTCTCAAACTCTGACTAATAGTGAATACCAAAAACTTCGTGATCTTTCTATGATTATAGCTAGAAATTTTAACATATTAGGTGAATGTAATGTGCAATTTGCTTTCTCTAGACATTCTGAAGAATATAGGGTTATTGAAATTAATGCTAGACTTTCACGTTCTAGTGCTCTAGCTTCAAAAGCTACAGGTTATCCCTTAGCTTTTATAGCAGCGAAACTATCTTTAGGTTATGGGTTGCATCAATTAAAAAACGCTATTACTAAAACTACATCGGCTTTCTTTGAGCCTGCACTAGATTATGTTGTTTGTAAATTGCCACGTTGGGATCTCAAAAAATTCTACGGAGTATCCCATAATATAGATAGCAGCATGAAAAGCGTAGGAGAGGTAATGGCTATCGGAGTTTCTTTTGAAGAGGCATTTCAGAAAGGATTGCGTATGCTAGATATCGGCTTAGAAGGGTTCATAAATCTCAAAGGCAATAAGAAAGTAGATAAAGAAAACCTTGAGGAAATCTTACAAAAGCCTACCGATCGAAGAATAGAGGCTATTGAAGAAGCTTTTAACCTCGGATATACAGTGGAGAAACTATATGAGTTAACTTATATTGATCCTTGGTTTCTTTATAAATTGCGTAATATTCATCAAACTAGAGAGCTTTTAAGTCAATATAAAATATCGGAACAAATTCCTAGAGAACTTTTACATATAGCAAAAAAACAAGGTTTTTCAGATCTGCAAATTATTCAAATTCTTCACCCTAAAAGTAATGATACGACCTCTCTAGTCTGTTCTTTGAGAGAACAAAGAAAAACACTAGGTATTATCCCATATGTACGTCAAATAGACACTTTGGCTGCTGAATATCCAGCCCAAACGAATTATTTATATATGAGCTATCATTCTTCACATCACGATATCAACTATGATAGGACTCATTTATCGGTTGTAGTTTTAGGGTCGGGAGTATACCGCATAGGTAGTAGTGTAGAATTTGACTGGTGTTGTGTAAACACCCTAAAAAGTCTTCATAAGGAAGATTACCAGTCGGTTATAATTAATTGTAATCCTGAAACTGTAAGCACAGATTTTGACGAATGCGATCGCTTATATTTCGAGGAAATCAGTTTAGAGCGGGTTTTAGATATTCTCGATATTGAGAATCCTAAAGGTACGATAGTCTCCATGGGAGGTCAAATTCCTAACGGTCTGGCTTTAAAATTACATTTACATGGTAAAAAACTTCTAGGCAATTCAGCCTCATCTATAGATAAAGTAGAAGATCGTTATAAGTTCTCTAAGGTCTTAGATACCTTGGGTATATCACAACCACGCTGGAGGGAACTCTCAAAACTAGAGGCGATATATGATTTTATAAAAGAAGTAGGCTATCCTGTACTTATTCGACCATCTTATGTATTATCAGGTGCAGCTATGAATGTAGTATATCATCCTAATGAACTTGAACATTATTTAAAAGAAGCTATCGAACTTTCTCCAGAGCACCCAGTAGTAGTAACTCAGTTTATTGAAAATGCCATAGAAATTGAATTTGATGCTATAGCTTCTCAAGGGAATATAATTTATCATGCTATTTCTGAACATGTAGAATTTGCTGGTGTACATTCAGGGGATGCTACTTTAGTATATCCTACTCAAAATATATGTATATCTACTTTAAAAGAAATAGAGCAAACTGCTTGTAAAATATCTCAACATTTTAAAATCTCAGGTCCTTTTAACATCCAATTTCTTTCAAAGAATAATCAACTTCAAGTAATTGAATGTAATATTCGTGCCTCAAGGAGTTTCCCTTTTGTTTCTAAGGTATCAGGTTTTAATATGATTCAACTTGCCACTAAAGTGATATTGGGTAAAATGCCTTATAAATTATACAAACGGGATTTTCTTACTTTAAATCATATAGGGGTTAAAGCCTCTCAATTTTCTTTCTCACGACTCAGGAGGGCTGATCCGGTTCTAGGTGTAGAGATGGCCTCTACTGGTGAGGTAGGGGCCTTCGGAAAAAGCTTTAATGAAGCTTTGATAAAAGCTATGTTAGCTGTAGGTTATACTATCCCTAAGAAAAATATTTTAATCTCAGGGGATCCCTCTCACTCAAAAATAGATCTTTTAGAAGTAGTAAAATACTTAATAGAAAAGAATTATCATCTTTTTGTTACTAACAAAATGTATAATTCTCTTAATAAATATAATTTGTCTTCTATATATTTACACTGGTCGAATATGATGTCATATTCTAATATACTAGAACATATTAGAGAAAAAAAATTTGATTTGATTATAAATATTCCAAAAAATTTAAGTAAGTCTAAGTTTGATAATGACTATTTCATTCGGCGTACGGCGGTGGATTTTAATATACCACTTTTAACTAATGCACGTTTAGCTCTTGCTTTTATACGTGCTTTTTGCCAAAGTGATTCTAGAAGTCTAGCAGTAACTGAGTGGAAAGATTATTTCTTAGAAAAGTCAATCTAAATGAACCGATTTTTTAGTATAGAAGATGTATGCGATATGCATAGTTTAGTGAAAGAAGCGCTGATTCTTAAAAAAGATCCTTATGACCAACTTATTGGGAAAAACAAAACTATTGGGCTGGTATTTTTTAATCCTAGTTTACGCACACGCCTAAGTAGTCAAAAAGCTGCTTTTCATTTAGGATGTGATCTTTGGGTACTAAATATAGATGGTAATTCCTGGAAAATAGAGATGGATGGAGGGACTATTATGGAAAATAGCCAAGAGCATATCAAAGAAGCTATAGGAGTTATGAGTCTTTATTGTGATATTTTAGCCGTACGTACATTTCCTGAACTCAAAAATAAGGAATATGATTATCAGGAAATTCTATTTAAAAAAATAGAACGCTACTCTCGCGTTCCTATAGTAAGTTTAGAGAGCGCTACACGTCATCCTTTACAATCTTTAGCTGATGTTATGACCATTGAAGAGATGCGGCCTTATCAAAAAAAAATCAAAGTAGTGCTTAGCTGGGCCCCTCATCCAAAGGCTTTGCCACATTCCGTTCCAAACTCCTTTTTAGAATGGGCTTATAAACTTAAAAATATAGATCTGGTAATAACCCATCCTAAAGGTTATGCATTGGATAGAGAATTCACAAAAGATATTTATACTACATATTATCAGAATGAAGCCTTTACAGGAGCAGATTTTATTTATGCAAAAAATTGGAGCTCTTATCATAATTATGGACAAGTACTCTCTAATGATAATCGCTGGATGGTCACCAAAAATAAAATGGCACTCACTAATAGTGGTAAATTTATGCATTGCCTTCCTGTAAGGAGAAATATAGTAGTAGAAGATGCTGTTTTAGATGATGTAAATACTTCCGTAGTTCTAGAACAAGCGCAAAACCGTATATTTGCCGCTCAAGTGATTTTTAAAAGAATCCTAAATAGATACATTAAATAATGTTGCATATTGTTAAAATAGGAGGTACAATCATAGATGATCCTTATTTATTAAGCATATTTCTCGAAAACTTTATAGCCCTTAAGGGAAAGAAAATCCTCATACATGGAGGAGGAAGCGCTGCAAGCAGATTTTCAGAAAAGATAGGGGGGGTAATCCCTAAAATTATAGAAGGTCGTCGTGTTACTGATGCTCAAACCCTTGATATTGTTGTAATGACTTATGCAGGACTTATCAATAAAACTCTTATAGCAAAGCTACAGGCTATAGGTTGCAATGCGCTAGGAGTATGTGGAGCTGATGCTAATTTGCTATTTGCTACCCAAAGAGTTTCTGGAGCTATAGATTATGGTTACGTAGGTGATATTAATGAGAAAAATGTTAATATATCATCTCTTATAAGGCTCTTAGATTTAGATTTAGTGCCTGTATTTTCACCTATTACCTTCAGTACAAAAGGTAGTTTACTTAATACTAACGCTGATACTATAGCTTGCGCTATAGCAGCTAGCTTAGTTAAAAAAGGAAAAGTAATCTTGCAATATTGTTTTGAAAAAAAAGGAGTATTAAAAGACCCGAAGAAAGAAGATTCTTATTTAGCTGAGATCACTTTTTCAGAATTTCTGAATCTTAAACAAGAACATGTTATTAGCAGTGGAATGATTCCAAAACTTGAAAGTGCTTTTGAGGCCCTTAATAAAGGAGTGTATCAAGTAAGTATAGGGCATCCAACTTTTTTAACCCATCCTAAAGATAAAACTATCTTATGTCTATAGATTTATCACAGCTTAAATCACGTTCGATTCAATGGCTAAGTCAACTTATTCAAACACCTTCCTTATCTAAGGAGGAAGATAAAACCGCTAAACTTTTAATGTCTTTTTTAGATGAGTATGGTATAAAGTCTCATCGCAAGTACAATAATATATGGGTAGAAAGCCAAAATCATCCACAAAAGGTCCCGACAATTTTATTAAACTCGCATCATGATACAGTAAAACCAGGTAAGAATTGGTTAAAAGATCCTTATAAAGCTTTTTTCCAAGATGATCGTCTTATCGGGCTGGGGGCAAATGATGCTGGAGCTTCAGTAGTAGCACTTATGAGTGCTTTTATTTATTTACAACAGTTACCCACCTTACCTTATAAGCTAATTCTTTCCATTACAGCTGAGGAAGAAATATCCGGAGAAAAAGGTATTAAATCACTTCTACCTAAATTAGGAAAGATCGATTTAGGTATTGTAGGTGAGCCTACTAGTATGGATGTAGCCATTGCTGAAAAAGGAATTATCGTATTAGATTGTATTGCCCATGGCAAAACAGGTCATGCAGCTAGAGAAGAGGGGTTAAACGCCCTCTATATCGCCCTAGAAGATATTGCTTGGATGCGTCGTCATAAATTTGAAAAAATATCTGAACTGCTAGGGTCTACTAAACTTAGTATTACTCAAATACAAGCTGGTAATCAACATAATGTAGTCCCTGATTTATGTAAATATGTAGTAGATATTAGAACTAATGAACTATATCGTAATGATGAAGTGATTAATACTATTCGGGAAAATATTCACTCAGAAATTACGCCACGTTCTTATCATCTAAATTCTTCTAAAATATCTCCAGAACATCCTATTGTACAAAAAGCTTTAGCTATAGGAAGAAAAACCTACGGCTCTCCAACTTTATCTGATCAAAGTATAATGAGCTTTGATACTATCAAAATAGGAGTGGGTGAGAGCGCTCGTTCACACACACCTAACGAATTTATATTGGTTTCAGAAATAGAATCTGGGATAGATATTTATATAAATTTATTAAAGGATTTTTCCTTTTAGGATCTATTTTTTAAAGAGGCAAGTAATTTATTATAAATTTAGATCACAAAAAACCAAAGATCAATAATTATGACGCGAGAAATAACAGATAAAGAATTTAAATCTTCGGTACTTGAATCAGATAAACCTGTTTTAGTTGATTTCTGGGCTCCTTGGTGTGGTCCCTGCAAAGGATTATCACCTATTCTCAATGAGATTTCTAATGAATATAAAGACAAGGCTTTAATATTTAAGATAAATATAGATGATAATCCTAAAATCGCTTCGACTTATAGTATTCAAAGTATTCCTACCCTAATGTTTTTTAAACATGGGAAAGAAGTAGATAGGAAGGTAGGATTAGTCTCTAAAATAATTATTAATGATCAACTTAATAAAATGATAAATTAAATGTTTAAAAAAAAAATATTTTTTCTTAGAACTTTAATAAAACATTGTATATTCGCAATCTGAAACAGGTCTGGTAGTTCAGTTGGTTAGAATACGTGCCTGTCACGCACGGGGTCGCGGGTTCGAGTCCCGTCCAGACCGCGTTTTTAAAATTTAAGAGATAAACTCACTAATAATTTTATCTTTTACATTTTTATTTTCTATATTCTTTTTTATCAGCAACAAGTCCCCCATATGGGGGACTTGTTGCTGATAAAAAATTATTAATGAAGATATAATGTTTTTTAACACTACTGTTTATATAAATTTTATAATTAATCTTTTTATAATCTCAAAAATTAGTGAGATAGGGATTATTATGTCTCATTATAAATTACGTTTAGTGTTTTAATAGAGTATAGTTCTTAAATACCAAAAGGTCTAATGATCTTTTGATATTTAAGAACTATTTATTTTCAAAGTTTCTATGTTATAGAAATACATGATAATATTTGAGTTTATTCGAAATAAATAAATATCTCAAGACTTAAATAATTGTAAAAGCAAAAAACAATTATTAGTTTTGTTGATAAAACAAGGGACTGAATATTTATAGTTTATAAATATTCAATATATAAGGAACTTTTTTATTTGAACTCCCAAAAGGGAGCTTTGTTATACTATTTAATATTTTTTATCAAAAATGCAAAGCCCCGAAAAAGGGATTTTTTTATTTTTAAGGAATTTACATGAAAGTAATTGCTATACAAGGCATAAAAGGGTCTTTTCATCATATTGCCGCTATAAAATATTTCTATAAAAATCCTTTTAAGATTTTAGAATGTGATAGTTTCAAAAAACTAGTAGAAATGCTAGTTTTAAACAAAGCAGATTTAGGTGTAATGGCTATAGAAAATTCTATAGTAGGTAGTATTCTTACCAATTATAATTTAATTTCTGAAAATAATATTAAGATTTTAGGGGAGATTTACATACATATTGAGCAGCATTTAATGGCACTTTCTGGACAAAGAATAGATACTTTGCATGAGATTTCTTCACATCCTATGGCATTACAACAATGTTCCGATTTTTTTCATAAGTATCAACATATTAAGATGTCTGAATGTTCAGATACAGCTCAAGCGGCTTATAATATCGTGAAAAAACATTTAACCTCTATAGGCGCTATAGCTTCTTCGCAGGCGGCAAAAGAGTATAAACTAGAAATTTTAGCTCAGAATA
The DNA here is from genome assembly GCF_056790205.1 of Candidatus Insignibacter tubulum. Classification (NCBI taxonomy): domain Bacteria; kingdom Pseudomonadati; phylum Bacteroidota; class Flavobacteriia; order Flavobacteriales; family Blattabacteriaceae; genus Candidatus Insignibacter; species Candidatus Insignibacter tubulum. Next base: position 637,765 of record NZ_CP199715.1, on the reverse strand, counting down.
TTCATAATGTACCTAATAATTACACGCGTTTTTTAATTATCAGTTTCTTAAATAGTCAAGAAATTATAGGTAAGTTTGATAAAGTCTCACTAAATTTTAAGATTCCTAATCAAATTAGAAGTTTATCAAAAATACTAAATATTATTTCAGAAAAAAATATAAACATTATTAAGTTACAGTCAGTCCCTATTATAGAAAGACCTTGGGATTATTCTTTTTATATAGATTTACTAATTAAAGATCTAGATGCTTATGCATGTATCAAATCAAAATTTGAAAAACAAGAATGTAAATTTTCGATACTTGGTCAGTATAAAAACGGATGGAACTTATGAATATTTTCCCTGCTATACGAACGCATACCCTTAAAGAATACTATTTTTCTAAAAAGTTTAAAGAAATTGAACAGCTTAAAGCTCAAGGAAGAGAGATTATTAATCTGGGAATAGGTAATCCTGATGGATATCCTCCATATCATGTGATAAAGAGAATGCAACAAGCATCTGAGAAAATAGAAGCTAATGGATATCAAAGCTATATTGGAATAAAAAAACTTCGTGAGGCCTGGTCTGATTGGTATAATAAAAATTATCAAGTTTCTCTAGACGCTGAAGAAGAAGTTTTACCACTTATGGGATCTAAAGAAGGTATTATGCACATTAGCATGACATATGCTCAAGAGGGAGATCAAGTATTAATCCCCGATCCTGGATATCCTCCTTATTCTTATATAACGCAACTTGCTGGAGCTGAGCCGATTTATTATTTGCTTACGGAAAAGAACTATTGGTTGCCAGATTTAGAAAATCTTGAGAGAAAAGATCTATCTAGAGTAAAAATAATGTGGGTAAACTATCCTCATATGCCTACAGGAGCTTCAATAAGATTGAACGATCTAGAAAAGATTGTAAATTTTACTCAAAAACATGGATTACTTTTAGTATATGATAATCCTTATAGTTTTATTCTTAATCAATATCCGATAAGTATTTTTCAAATTGAAGGCGCAAAAGAGAATTGTCTTGAACTTCAGTCCTTAAGTAAAAGTTATAATATGGCTGGATGGAGACAAGGTATGCTTGCAGGGAGAAAAGAGTATCTTACAGAGATACTAAAAGTAAAAAGTCAAATGGACTCAGGAATGTATCTTCCTCTTCAAATAGGTGCAATAAAGGCTCTTCAATCTTCAAATGAATGGTTTAAGCAACTTAACTTAGAATATCAAAAACGAAGAGATATTATTTGGGATATTTGTAAAGTTCTCAAATTAAATTATAATACAACAAGTGCTGGGTTATTTGTATGGGCAAAACTAACTACCGGAGAAGAGGATAAAATATGGAGTGATAAACAACTTTATGACAAAAATGTATTTATTACCCCAGGTAGCATATTTGGTAAAAGTGGATGTGGTTATGTACGATTTTCTCTTTGTTCTTCCCTTACCTTGCTTGAGAAAGCAAAAAAACAACTTTTTTTATCATGAGTCCATCTCAGTATTATAGAATTTACATTGATAGATGGATTAATAGTGATATTTTTCAAAAATTTTGATTTTGATAAATGTATTATAGCTAATTAAATTTATTATTTATAGAATGTTAATAAATAATGCTATAAAAAATATATTTTTAGACTTTTTATATGCCTTATTTATGATGAAACTACTATGCTAGATACCATATAAATATGAAACAGATCAAGTAGCATCTTAATATTATAAAATATATCGATTTATTATAGCTGCTTATCCCATCATAGAAACTAAGTCTCAGGCTTAAATTCAAACTCAAGAGAAATTTTATTATAAAATAAATTATCCATTATTTTATGATATTTAGGAGAATACTCCAAAGCTATTATAAATTTAAAGAAAAAGATATCAATGTTACACATATTGATATCATTAGTTTAATGATTAAAAATAAAAACTATGCCCCCTAAACTTAAAGATCTTCATCAAGATTGGATTCTTAGCTTTAAAAAACCTTTGATTATATCAGGTCCGTGTAGTGCCGAGAGCGAAGAACAAGTGTTAAAAACGGCTATGAAAATGGACACATCTTACATACAGGTTTTTCGCGCTGGAATTTGGAAGCCTCGTACCAAACCTGGTGGTTTCGAAGGAGTAGGTGAAATAGGCCTGCGTTGGCTTCAAAAAGTAAAACAAGAAACAGGCATGTTTATTGCTACGGAAGTAGCTAATGCAGAACATGTAAAAGCTGCCCTAGAACATGATATCGATATACTTTGGATTGGCGCTAGAAGCACAGTAAATCCCTTTACGATTCAAGAAATTGCTATAGCACTAAAAAATACAGAGAAAATTATATTAGTAAAAAACCCTGTACATCCAGATTTTGATCTTTGGATAGGCGCACTCGAGAGACTTATAGCACAAGGGATAAAGAAATTAGGGGTAATACATCGTGGATTTTCAGCTTATAAAAAATCACAATATCGTAACCAACCTAATTGGCAAGTAGCCTTAGATTTTAAAGGATATTATCCTAATATTCCTATATTATGTGATCCTTCACATATTTGCGGAGAGAGAGAAGGAATTATGACAATTGCACAACAAGCGTTTAATTTTGAATATAACGGTCTAATAATAGAAACACATCACAATCCAGATGAAGCTTGGAGCGATGCTAATCAGCAAATTACTCCTGAACGTCTTCTAGAAATTCTTAAGGGAATAAAATTTAGAGGAAAAGATAATTCGCAAGATATTGAATATCAAAAAAAATTATCTGGCATAAGGACTCAAATTGATGATCTTGATCAAAATATATTTGCTCTACTAGTTCAAAGATTCCGATTAGCTGAAGAGGTGGGAAAGCTAAAAAAAAATTATAACATAGCTATATTTCAACCTAAACGCTGGGAAAAAATTACTGAAAGACTAAAAAGTTTTACTCAAAGTATTGGTCTTTCTAAGGAATTTGCTGAATCTTTTTTTAAGTTAATTCATCAAGAATCTATAAATATTCAAAATAAAATTATGCAAGATATCGATCATAAAAACTAATTAGGGCCTCTCTATTTATACACTAAATAAACAATTAGCATGTAATGGATACTACTATATAATCAGAGTAGCACTATAAAATTTTAGAATTATAAATTTTATAAAAATTATATGGTAAAGTAGTATACCTATCGCTAGGTTTTTTTATGATTACCATTAATAAATGAACATATTTATCTATAAATATAAAAAAAGTCATAGAATAATTGTTTCCTTACAAAGCTTATTAAATTTTCCTAATGTTATCTTTTCTATTAAATGAGAATTAAAACTCTGTATTAAATATCGGATATAGGTATTTTAGTAACAGAGGGAAATAATATTGATCAAAAAAAACGAAAGCTCTATTGGCTCTCCTTGATTAAAAATATACGTAATCCACCAATTAGAAGACAATTAATTTTATTAGGAGGGGGAAGGGGGGGGTAGGTAGGGAGTTACATACTATTTTTTAGTGCCTTTATCTATAGGGTATTCATATATTTTTAGTATAAGGGTAATATTTAAACATTCTTCTTGATATAAAATCAAAATTCATAAAAAACCACTCCAAGTAAATTGATTAATGAACAGGCTCTTTAAAGAAAGAAAAACTCACTACGAATCTCTCATATTAAAACTTAATGATCGTCTTACAAAAATCTATGAAGGGACAGGAGAAGAGAAAATTAAAAAGCAAAAAGAAAAGGGAAAGATGTACGTTAGAGAGCGCATTAATTACTTGCTAGATACTCATCCAGATTCTATAGAGATCGGAGCCTTGTGCAGTTATGAAATGTACAATGAACAAGGAGGTTGCCCTTCAGCAGGCGTCATTGTAAAGATAGGTTATATAAGCGGTCATCTTTGTATAATAGTAGCCAATGATGCTACAGTAAAGGCAGGATCTTGGTTCCCTATGAGCGTCAAAAAAAATTTAAGAGCTCAGGAAATAGCTATTGAAAATCATCTACCTATTATCTACCTAGTAGATAGCGCTGGAGTTTATCTCCCTTTGCAAGCAGATATTTTCCCTGATAAAGAACATTTTGGACGCATTTTTCGCAATAGCGCACGCATGAATGCGTTAGGTATTATCCAAATTGCAGCAGTTATGGGTAGCTGTGTTGCCGGCGGAGCTTACTTACCTGTGATGAGCAATGAGATAATTATGGTTGAAAATACATCTAACCTTTTTTTAGCAGGTCCTTATCTAGTTAAAGCCGCTATAGGAGAAATTACTGATAATGAAGGCCTAGGGGGAGCCTCTATCCATTGCGAGCTATCGGGAATCGCTGATTATAAGGTGAAAGATGACAAGGAGGCTCTTGATAAAATCAAAAATATAATGGAGAAAGTAGGTGTTGGGGGAAAAACCGGATTTAACAGAAAAACCCCTCTTCCCCCACTTAAACCTATAGAGGAAATATATGGGATTATACCTATAAGTCGCACAGAACCGTACAATATGCACGAAGTTATCGAACATCTAGTAGATGAAGGCAAATATGATCAGTATAAATCACTTTATGGCAAAACACTAATCTGTTGCTATGCCCGTATAGAAGGATGGGCTATAGGTATTGTAGCAAATCAGCGTAATCTGGTCAAAGATAAAAAAGGTGAGATACAATTTGGAGGGGTTATTTATTCTGATTCAGCTAACAAAGCAGCACGATTTATCATTAATTGTAATCAGAAGAAAATACCGTTAGTGTTTTTACAAGATGTTACAGGATTTATGGTAGGATCTCGATCTGAACAGGGGGGAATTATAAAAGATGGCGCGAAAATGATCAATGCTGTAGCTAACTCAATAGTTCCTAAATTTACTGTCATAATAGGAAATTCTTATGGAGCAGGCAACTACGCTATGTGTGGGAAAGCTTACGATCCACGTTTAATCCTTTCGTGGCCCTCTGCAGAATTAGCCGTTATGGGAGGTCTACAGGCTGCTCGAGTATTATCACAAACACAAAATTCCCATGGAAAATCTCATGATGACAAAATCCTTAATAAAGGACAATTCTATACTATTCAGAAGGATTATCAAAAACAAAGTTCCCCTTATTACGCAGCTGCTCGTTTGTGGAGTGATGCCATCATTGATCCTGTTGAAACCCGTCTTTGGATAAGTAAAGGTATTGAGGCAGCCGAAAATGCACCTATTAAAACCCGATTTACTATAGGTTTAACTTAAAAACCCGCACATGCTTTATCTAATTATATTACAATATTTTATTATCTTTACTTTATTGAGACCCCCTGCATAGGGGTCTCAATAAAGTTTTTTACAAAAAAACTGATAAGAAATAGTATCTGTCTTATGAATCTAAATAAATTCACAATAAAATCACAAGAAGCCCTAAAAAAGGCTCAAAGTATTGCTCAGGATCGAAATCATCAGATAATTGAAAATATCCACCTTTTCAAGGGTATTCTCGACACTGATGATAACATAACTCCTTTTTTATTAAAAAAACTTCAGGTAAATATTCAAAATTTAGAACAAGAACTTGATCGACTACTAAATGAGTCCCCTCGCATAAGTGGAAACAGTAGCCAAAATTGGAGTTCAAAAGTTATACAAACACTCAACCAAGCCCAAATACTATCAGAAAAAAACAAAGATAATTTTATCTCTGTAGAACATATTCTATGGGCTATCTTTCAGGGAAAAGATAGTGTAGCAGCCCTTTTAAAAGATCAGGGAGTCACTGAGAATGATTTTGAAAAGTGTATAGAAGAGATTCATAAAAAAAATGGTCCAGTTCAATCACAAACTTCAGATTTTATCTTTAATGCCTTAGAAAAATACGCTAAAAACCTAAATAAAGCTGCTCGCCAAGGCAAACTCGATCCAGTGATTGGACGCGATGAAGAAATTCGACGAGTTTTGCAAATTCTATCGCGTCGTACTAAAAACAATCCCCTTCTTATAGGGGAACCCGGGGTGGGAAAAACCGCAATAGCTGAAGGTCTAGCACATCGCATTATAAATAGAGATGTGCCTGAGAATCTAAAAGAAAAACATGTTTTTTCTTTAGATATGGGTGCTTTAATAGCAGGAGCTAAATATAAAGGAGAATTTGAGGAACGATTAAAATCCGTAGTAAAAGAGGTTATTCAGTCTTCAGGGGAAGTAATACTCTTTATCGATGAAATTCATACTTTAGTAGGTGCTGGAGGTGGTGAGGGTGCTATGGATGCAGCTAATATCCTTAAGCCTGCTTTAGCACGAGGAGAACTACGCGCAATAGGGGCTACTACTTTAAGTGAATATCAGAAATATTTTGAAAAAGATAAGGCATTAGAACGTAGATTTCAGCAAGTATATGTAGATGAGCCTGATTTTGAATCAGCTATAGGCATCCTAAGAGGAATTAGGGAAAGATATGAAACACATCATAAAGTACGAATTAAAGATGAGGCAATTATCGCTTCTGTAGAACTCTCACAACGTTATATAAGCGATCGTTTTCTTCCCGATAAAGCTATAGATCTCATGGATGAGGCTGCTTCTAAACTCCGAATGGAAATTAATTCTAAGCCTGAGTCACTTGATATTCTCGATCGTAAAATTATGCAACTCGAAATCCAAATAGAGGCTATTAAACGTGAAAATGATGATAAGCAAGTAGCCTTACTTAAGGAAGATCTAGCACAACTTAATGAAGAACGTAAAGAGCTCAATGCCCAATGGCAACACGAGAAGGAACTTGTAGAGGGGATACAAAAAGCTAAGGAGAATATAGAACATTTTAAAATAAAAGCTGAGCAAGCTGAACGGATAGGGGATTACGGGAAAGTAGCTGAGTTAAGATATGGCAAAATAAAACAAGAAGAAGAAAAAGTAAAGAATCTTGAAGAACAGCTACATAATAAAAATAAAGGGAAAAAAATGATTCAGGAGGAAGTCACACGAGAAGAAATAGCTGAAGTTGTTTCCCGTTCAACTGGCATACCCGTAAGAAGTATGCTACAAAGTGAACGTGAAAAACTTTTAAATTTAGAGAGCGAATTACACAAAAGAGTAATAGGTCAACAAATAGCTATAGAATCTATTTCTAATGCTATACGACGATCGCGTGCAGGACTTCACGATAAAAAACGCCCTATAGGTTCCTTCCTTTTCTTAGGCACTACGGGAGTAGGGAAAACCGAACTTGCTAAAACTTTAGCTCAGTACCTTTTTGATAATGAAAACCATATGGTACGTATCGATATGAGTGAATATCAGGAACGACACGCAGTAAGTCGCCTCATAGGCGCCCCTCCAGGTTATGTAGGTTATGATGAAGGAGGTCAGCTTACCGAAATAGTTCGCCGTAGGCCTTATTGTGTAATTTTACTCGATGAGATTGAAAAAGCCCACCCATATGTTTTTAATATATTATTACAAGTACTTGATGATGGACGGCTTACCGATAGTAAAGGACGAACAGTAAATTTTAAGAATTCTATCATTATCATGACTTCCAATATAGGATCTGAGATGATTTATGAGTATTTTGAGGAGGAAGATTATCAAAAAAATTATGAAAGTACAGAGGGGATAAAAAGAGATGTATTAGGATTATTAAAAAAAACTATACGTCCCGAGTTTATTAACCGCATAGATGAAATCGTACTTTTCAGCCCATTATCTAAAAAAGAAATCGCTGATATTGTGCGTTTACAACTCGAAGAACTTACTAAACTCCTAGCTCATAAAAATATAACTATACAGGCAAGCGAAGAAACTATAGTGTATTTAAGTGAAAAAGGTTATGATTCTTATTTTGGTGCACGCCCCCTTAAGCGTCTGATTCAAGATAAAATACTTAATGAACTATCTAAAGAAATGCTCACAGGTGAAATTTCTGATGGAAGTGTTTTATTAGTCGATTATTTTAAGGAAAAAGGTATTGTCTTCCGAAAAATTTCATGAGAATTTACAGAAATTAAGTCTCTTCTTTATCCTTTAAAAGGATCATAATAATTTTTATAACTTGCAACTATAACTACTTTTTTATCAAATTTATAATTTGATTATCAATCGTATGGATTGATAATTTAAAAACTTTAAGAAAAATAATTATAAGTTTCGTTTTATGATAGTTATATATTTCTTTAAAGAAAAATTTTTTAAAAGAGAAATAGTTATAACAGAGAAGGAAATATTCATTACTAAATTATTAATTATCTATTTATTTATTTTAACCATTTAAAATAAGTAAACTATATTTAAGTAATATTTTAAAATCCAAAAAAAATCTCTCACGGTAAAAGGATAATATAATTCATTACCACTATACAATTTTATTGTATCCATAAAATCTTATAATACATGAACAGCTTATTTTAAGTATATATTTAAAAAATATTTAATTTATGATTACCCAAGATGAAATTAGGGATCTAGCTGAGCGTGTAAAAAAACTTTATCAAAGTCTTGATATTAAAGGTAAAGATTTAGATATTATCAATGAAGAAAAAAAAACTGTGGCTCCTGATTTTTGGAATGATACGCTACAAGCACAGAGTATTTTAAAAAATTTACGTTTTAGTAAAAAATGGGTGGAAAATTATCAACAAGCTAAAAAATCTCTCGAGGATCTAGAAGTGCTCTATGAGTTTTTTAAAGAAGGACAATGCAACATTGAAGAATTAAAAAATCAGACTAAAAAAACTCAAAAAATTCTCTCAGATATTGAATTTAAAAATATGCTCTCTGAGCAAGAGGATCCGTTAGGAGCAGTGCTTCAAATATCTTCTGGTGCCGGAGGGACTGAAAGCTGTGATTGGGCAGCTATGCTTGTACGTATGTATTTAATGTGGGGAGGGAAAAACGACTATAAAATTACTCAAATCCATCACGTGACAGGCGATGTAGTTGGTATAAAATCTATAACCTTAGAGTTTGAAGGTGATTATGCTTTTGGATATCTTAAAGGAGAAAATGGAGTACATCGTTTAGTGCGTATATCTCCTTTTGACAGCAATGCTAAAAGACATACTTCTTTTGCCTCTGTCTATGTTTATCCGCTTATAGATAGTAATATTAAAATAGAAGTAAAAAACTCTGATATTCTGTGGGAAACTTTTCGCTCAAGTGGGGCAGGAGGACAAAATGTAAATAAAGTAGAAACAGGCGTTCGTTTGCGGCATCATCCTACTGGTATTGTCATTGAAAACACCGAATCTCGCTCTCAACTTCAAAATAAAGAAAAAGCTTTACAACTTTTAAAATCTAGAATCTTTGAAATAGAGTTGCAGCAACGCCATGCTAAGCGAGATGAAATAGAAGCTCAAAAAAGAAAAATAGAATGGGGATCTCAGATACGAAATTATGTAATGCATCCTTATAAAATCGTGAAAGATCTACGAACAGGATATGAAACTTCTTCTATAGATGCTGTAATGGATGGCGAAATTGAAAATTTTATGAAAGAATTTCTAATGATTTCAAAAAAAAAATAGCCCCTCTCGCTTACTAATATTAGTTAAAATATTAAGCATTACTTTTAAGTAAAATATATTTATAATTTTTTAATTTTTACTAGATAAAGTAATAATTTTACGTCTTTATAAAAATATATATATAATATTTATATGGTTCATAAATGAAAATTCGCTATTCAGAACTTATTGATCAGACTTTTGATTTTCCCACCAAAGAATTTAAAATCAAAAAAAATCAGCTCGAATTTCATGGTATACCCCTCATGAAACTGATAGAAAAAAATGGGACCCCATTACAATTTTCTTATCTCCCTAAAATTTCTCGAAATATTTCTCAGGCAAAAAAATGGTTTGAAAAGGCAATTATCAAAAATAATTATAAAAATCGATATACCTATTGCTACTGTACTAAAAGTTCTCATTTTTCTTTTGTGCTTCATGAAGCACTTAAGAATAGGATCAGTCTCGAAATTTCTTATACCTATGATATAGATATAGTTCGCAATCTTTATAAAAAAAGGGAAATTGATAGAAATATAGAGGTAATATGCAATGGATTTAAAACATTGGGTTATGTAAAAAATATCGCTTACTTGATTAACGAAGGATTTACAAATACCATTCCTATCCTCGATAATGCTCTAGAAATTGAACAACTTGAAGCAGAAATCAATCGACCTTTTAAAATAGGTGTACGGATTGCCTCAGAAGAAGAGCCTAAATTTGAATTTTATACCTCACGTTTAGGTATTGGTTATAAAGATATTATTCCTCTCTATAATGCAAAAATCAAAAATAATAATCAAGTAGAACTTAAGATGCTGCATTTTTTTATTAATACTGGGATAAAAGATACTTCTTATTATTGGAATGAACTTTTTAAATGTTTACGTATTTATGCTCGTCTTAAAAAAATTGCGCCTGAGCTTCAAGCGCTTAATATAGGAGGAGGATTCCCTATAAAAACTTCTCTTTCTTTTGATTACGATTATGAATATATGATCAATGAAATTGTTTTTCAAATCAAAAAGTTCTGTGAAGAAGAGAATGTAGAAGAGCCTCATATATATACAGAATTCGGCGCCTACACTGTAGGAGAGAGCGGGGGTATTCTATATAAAGTCCTTAGCCAAAAAAGACAGAATGATCGTGAAAAATGGAATATGATTGACAGTTCTTTTATGACTACTTTACCCGATACTTGGGCTATAAGTCAGCGCTTTATCATGATGGCTATTAATCGTTGGGAGGATGCCTATGAACGTGTTTTTTTAGGTGGCCTTACTTGTGATAGTGACGATTATTATAATTCAGAACAACATATGAATGCTATTTATCTTCCTTACTTTCATGAAAAATATTCGCTTTACATAGGTTTTTTCAACACAGGAGCTTATCAAGACACAATAGGTGGATATGGGGGGGTACATCATTGTTTAATCCCACAAGCAAAACATATATTAATCAACCGTGATGCGCAGAGAAAACTTACTTATGAGGTTTTTAGAAATGGACAGACTCCACAAGAAGTTCTAAGTATTCTAGGTTATTAAAAATAGATATGAAAACATTTGCAGGAATTTCTAGAGAATATGCCAAATTTAAGAATGCTAAAATTGTATTAATTCCCATACCTTATGATAACACTAGTACTTGGGGGAAAGGAGCTGATAAAGGTCCTAAAGCTTTTTTAGAAGCTGCTGAAAATATGGAGTTATACGATATTGAAACTGACTCTGAAGTTTATAAGAGAGGCATATTTATAGCACCAACTCTTAAAAAGAACAAGAACGTTCAAGAAATGGTAGAAAATATTTATATAACTACTAAAAAATATATCTCTTATAGAAAATTTGTTACTTTTATAGGAGGAGAGCACTCTATTTCTATAGGCAGTTTGCGTGCTTTTAGAGATCGATTCCCAATACTTAGCATTTTACAACTCGATGCGCATGCAGATTTAAGAAGAAATTATCAGGGCACACCTTATAATCATGCTTGTGCCTTATACGAAAGTAGTTATAAAGGCCCCTTAGTTCAGGTAGGTATACGAAGTATGGATATCGAAGAAAAAAAATACATACAAAAAGGAAAGATTTTTTACGCTCATTCTCTTGATGAACAAGGTAATTGGATGCAAAAAGCAATCGATAATTTAACTGAAAAAGTATTTATTACTATAGATATTGATGCATTTGATCCTTCTATAGCACCTTCTACCGGAACGCCTGAGCCTGGAGGATTATTATGGTATGTTTCTTTGAAATTTTTACGTAAAGTTTTTGAACAAAGACAAGTAGTAGGATTTGATATCGTAGAACTTGCTCCTAATGCTCAAGAACGCTCTACAGATTTTCTAGCAGCTAAACTTTATTATAAATTATTGAGTTATCGCTTTGAATTATAAGTAACCTTACTTATTATGATAAAAAAAATTATTATAGCTATAGATGGACCTTCCTCTAGTGGAAAGAGTACTTTAGCATCTCAGTTAGCTAAAATGCTGAATTACATCCATGTAGATACAGGTGCTATGTATCGTAGATTAAGCTTATTTTTTCTTGAAAGAGGACTTCTTAAAGAAGGTACGCTAGATAAGCGTATGTTAATTGCTTCACTTAAAGATATTAATATTAAATTTCAAATTAGTGGTAATTTAGATCTTGATAAGATTGATTTTAATGCAAAAGAGGCAGAAAAAAAACTCCATAGTATGGAGATTACCGAAATAGTAAGTTCAGTGGCTGAACTCCCTGAGGTACGTGAAAAATTAATGTATCTTCAAAGATCATCCGGTAGAGAAAGAGGTATTGTAATGGATGGAAGGGATATAGGAACGGTGATATTTCCCAAAGCTGAGCTTAAAATTTTTCTCAACGCTCCCTTATCCGTTCGAGCTAAACGCCGCTATGAGGAAATATACCAGAAAAATCCAAATATCAGCTATTCAAAGGTCTTAAATAGTATATTTATAAGAGATAAACGTGATACTAATAGAAAGATTGCTCCCTTAAAAAAGGCTCAAGAGGCAATTGAGATTGACAATGGTTTATTAAGTATGCAAGAGCAACTCTCTTTTATTTGTAATCTTGCAAAAAAAATTATTGAGAATTAGATAAGCTGAATTTTAGCTATTTTTTTATGAAAATTTTAGAAGGCAAAACTGCTATTATCACAGGAGGATCACGAGGTATTGGAAAAGCTATTGTTGAACTTTTTGCTCAACAATCTGCGCAGGTTCATTTTACCTATAGTCACTCTATTAATAAAGCTCATGAAATTGAGGAATCTTTTAACCCTTATGTAAAGGGTTATCAACTAAACGCTACCGACGAACAAGGCACACATAAGCTCGTGGAACAAGTAGTGAAAGAATCTGGAAGGTTAGATATTATAGTTAATAACGCTGGGATTACTCGGGATCATCTTCTTTTACGTATGAGTCGAAAAGATTGGGAAGAAGTTTTATATACAAATCTCACCGCATTTTTCTTTCTTACGCAAGCAGCTATTAAACCTATGATAAGACAAAAAAGCGGATCGATTATTAATATAAGCTCGGTAGTAGGGCTCACTGGAAATGCTGGACAATCTAATTATGCTGCTTCAAAATCTGGTATACTTGGCTTTACCAAATCTATTGCTAAAGAACTAGGTTCTAGAAATATTAGATGTAATGTTATTGCTCCTGGTTTTATTGCTACTCAGATGACTTCATTGAATGAAAAAGTTATTGAAAATTGGCTGAACGATATTCCCTTAAAAAGGGCTGGTACTCCAGAAGATGTTGCTAAAGCAGCTCTTTTTCTCGCTTCAGACCTATCTTCTTATATAACTGCTGAAATACTTAATGTTAATGGAGGAATGTATTAAAAAATAAATATATGTCTTCAACTCATGCTATAGTAGAAGGAATCGCTGAAATACTAAAAGCCAATAATATCCTATATGCGGTGCTTTCACCTGGATCAAGGAATGCTCCTATTATTATTCATTTTACATTAGATCCCTCTTTTAAAACATATAGTATAGTAGATGAGCGCTCTGCTGGATTTTTTGCTCTAGGTATGGCCCAAGAGTTAAAAAAAGCTGTTATACTTAATTGTACTTCAGGTTCAGCTCCTACTAATTACTACCCATCTATTGTAGAAGCGTATTATCAGAGTATTCCTTTAATTATTATCACTGCTGATCGTCCTAGAGAGTTTAGAAATATTCGCGATAACCAAACTATTCAACAAGAAAATCTCTATGGAGAGCATGTTGTTAAATTTGTACAGCTTGATGAAAATTTTTCAAAAAAAGGTTTATGGTATAATGATTATTTAGTAAATCAGGCAATTAACTCCGCACTTTTATTTAAAAAACCGGTACATATTAACTTGCCAATTCCTGACCCTCTTTATAAAGTAAAAAATAAAATTGATCGTCATCCTAAAATTATTACAATACCTTCTTTTAAGTCTTCTATAAAAGATTCTTTATTAAGGCCATATCAAAAAATATGGGAAAGTAGTTCTAAAAAAATGATCCTTATAGGCCAGAGAAATCGTTCTTTATGTCTTGAGAAGATTTTAAAAAATCTAATTCTAAACGATGAATCTTTAATTATATTAACAGAGACTTTATCAAATACATACGGGATAGATTTTATAGAGTCTATAGATCCTATAATATATTCTATAACTGAAAAAGAGAAACAAGATTTTTATCCTGAATTACTAATCACTCTTGGAAAGAGTATTATCTCTAAAGAGATTAAAAATTTTTTAAGAAATGCTACTCCTAAGTACCACTGGCACGTTGAGGAAAACGCTTTTTCGGAACAACCACCGGATACTTATTATGCGCTTACTACTTATTGGAACTTAGATGCAGAAACTTTTTTAAAAAAATTACCTAAGGCTTGCGTAAATTCAAATTTTCGTAAAAAATGGACTATTCTAAGTAAGAAGTGCGAAAAAAAACATAAAATATTTCTTTCTAAAGTAAATTTTTGTGATTTAAAAGTTTTTGAAATAATTCTTAAAGCTATTCCTAAAAAAAATTTATTATATCTCGGTAATAGTACACCAATTCGTTATCAACAACTTTTTAAAAGAAAAAAAAATGTAATATCTTATGCTAATCGCGGTACATCTGGAATCGATGGCTGTGTTTCTACAGCTATTGGAGCAGCAGTAATCTCTCCAAAACCCATAGTATTAATCATAGGAGATATTAGTTTTTTTTATGATAGTAATGCTTTATGGAATATATATATACCTAAGAGTTTTCGCATTATATTAATTAATAATGCAGGGGGTGATATATTTCGATTTATTACTGAATCCAATCAATTATCTTCTGTCGAAGATTATTTTGTAAAAACTCATAGCTTAAATGCTAAGTCGCTTTGCGCGATGTATCTATGGAATTATATGTATGCTGATACAGAAATTAATTTAAAAAAAAAATTAAAAAAATTTTGGGAGCCTATAGAAAATTATTTTCAAGCAAGTTTACTTGAGATAAACACTGGGAAATTAAATAATGCTGATGAGCTCAAAAAGTATTTTTCAAATTTCAAGGAAAATTCAGAATAAACTTAATAAGCATTTTTTCTAAGTATTATTTAACTATGATTATATAGTTTTTACTCAGAATTATAGTTTAATATTATAAAATTTTAGATAATTTCTCAGCCTATGAGAAAAAACATATTAAAAATAATAAGATGTTTTTTACGACTTTAGATCTTTAAGTATTCTATCGATAAGAGATCTGTATTTTATTTTGTTTTAAAATAAAAGGGGTTAGACTTTTTTATATAAAAAATCCCTCTTAGTATAAGTAAAAATAGATCTGTATATTAGATACCTTTAATGTGTTGATATATTATAAAAAAAATAGATATTAAAACCATAATATATATTTTTTATATGCTCTATAATTATAAATTATATCATAATTATTATTATATAATAATATAATTCAATAATTAATTAGGATATTTAAATATGAAAAAGAATATGATTATAAATGTTATTTGCCTTTTTTAATGAAAAAAAGCAGAATTGTTCATTGTTTATCATATCTCTTTTTTAGTATTTTCATCCTATTTAAAAAAATAAATATAATAAACTAATATGAAAATTACTGTTATAGGCGCTGGAAATGTAGGGGCTACTTGTGCAGATGTACTAGCTCATAAAGATATCGTAAAAGAAATTATATTGTTGGATATTAAGAAAAATTTCGCTCAGGGGAAAGCTTTAGATATGCGGCAATCTTCTTCTGTAAATAATTACAGTACTCAAATTTTAGGTGTAATGAATGACTATACGTATACCGAAAATTCTCAAGTGGTTGTAATTACGTCAGGATTACCTAGAAAGCCTGGTATGAGTCGAGATGACCTCATTAGCATTAATGCTAATATTATACAATCGGTAATAAGTCAAGTCATAGATTATTCTCCTCAAGCTAAAATCATTATTGTGTCAAATCCCCTTGATATAATGACTTATGCTGCTTATTGTACCGCTATTAAAAAAGGCAAACATCCTGAATGGGCTTCAAAAAATATATTTGGGATGTCAGGTGCTCTCGATACAGCCCGTTATAAGGCTTTCATAGCAGATGAGCTCAAATGCTCGCCACAAAACATTCAGGCAATTTTGCTTGGTGGTCATGGAGATACTATGGTTCCTTTACCTCGTTATACTACGGTATCAGGAATTCCAATAATCGAGCTTATAAAACCACAAAAGCTTACCTCTATTATAGAAAGGACAAAAAATGGAGGAGGAGAGATTGTAAATCTTTTAGGCACTTCAGCCTGGTATGCTCCAGGAGCCTCAGTTGCGCAAATGGTAGAAGCGATTATTAAAGATTCTAAACAAATTTTATCTTCTTGTACTCATCTAAATGGAGAATATGGATTGAAAGACATTTATTTAGGTGTTCCCGTAGTCTTAGGAGCTCAAGGTGTCGAACGTATTATTGAACTTGATTTAAACAATAAAGAAAGAGAGGATTTTCTTGCTTCTGCAAGACAAGTTAAAAAAATGATAAATGTATTAGAGGACATGAAGCTCTTTTAAAAATTTTACATAAAAAATATTATATAAAAATATATATGTATATATATTAATTTTATTGAAATAGAGAGAATTTTTAAAATATGTAAACTGTTACTTTAGTTTTGTTGTTCATATCAGATATTAATAACTTTTTATAAGTAAAAAGGATATATTATTATATAATTGTTATATAGTGTTTCTATTATCTTTTACTTTAAAAAGCTCTTGAGTCCACTTATATTCTTTAAAAAATTCCCAAAGTCCTACCCGTATTACCGTGTAAATAGGAACAGCAAAAATCATTCCAGATATATTGAATAATATCCCACCAATAAGTATAACTAAGAAAATCTCTACTGGATGAGATTTTACGCTCTTTGAATAAATTATAGGTTGGTTAAAAAAATTATCTATTACTTGAATTAAAATATAAAATAACATAATACGTATAATCTTAGGGATAAGATCCTCTTGAAAATTAGCCCCTTCTTGTATAAGACTACTCATAGATAAAAGAGAAAAGACCAAAGCGCCTACAAGTGGCCCTAAATAAGGGATTATGTTTAGCAGAGCGCAAAGAAAAGCTATAACTAGCGATTTTTTTATACCAAAAAGCAGTAGTATGCTCATATAAAGTATGAGCATAATAGTTATTTGAAGACTCAACCCAAAAAAATATCTTCTTAAAAGCGATTTTATTTTTGTTCCAGTATCCTTATATTTTTCTCTCTTTGATTCTGGGAAAAAGCAGAACAGTAAGTTACTAAAAAATATTCTATCCTTTATAAGGAAGAAGGTTAAAAATAAAATTGAAGAGGCATTAATAAAGAAACTACCTATAGTTGTTATAAAGGCATTTAAATATTCGGGTAGTATACTATAATCTATTCGAGAAAGCAACTCAACTTTATTTATATTTGATAAAATATTAATGCCATAATTTTGTAACCAACAGTTTAAAAGAAGATATTGTTTATTAATAGTTTCTCGAAACCCAGCGGTATTTAATAAAGAAAGATCTTTAGCTTGATTTATAATAGTGGGGATTATAATTCCTAGGATCCCTAGGAAAATTAACATAAATAAAATTATGGCGACTATTGCGCTTAAACTTACAGGTAATTTTAACTTCTCATTAAGAAATTTCACTATAGGTGTTCCTATAATAGATAAAATTATAGCACAAATCAAATAGAAAAATATTTTTCTGATTTCCCAAAGGAAATAACCTAAAATGACAATTATCACAATACCTAAAAATGCTTTTATCATCTCTATAGCAAATAGGTTATTATTTTTATCCTGATATGTCATTTTATCGTTTTCTTTGTTTCCCAACTCTTCAATACTGTTTTTAATGCAAACTTTATCTTTAAAAAGATAAGACCATGTTCTTTCTAAGAAAAGAAACAATATCGATTTTTTTAACATATTTATATAATTTATTTCATTTTTGATCTATCTGAAATATTCTTAGAAAGACTATCCTTTTTGCGATACGATAAAAACATCTTCTTGATCACGTTTCATATAAAAATTTTCTCTCGCAAATCTTTCTATATAATCTGGATCAGATTTAGCTTTCTTTAGCCAGTTTTTTTCAAAATCTATTTGCGATTGTAGATAATATAGTTTCTTCCGAATTTCGACGCTTTCTTTATATAAGTTATAATGTAATAATAGAGAATTTGTATCAAAAAAAAACATCCATATTAAAAAGCATACACTTAAGAAAACAAATTTATATTTTAGAAATAGATATTTACTGATTTTATTTTTTTCTTCTTTAGAAGAAAGTGAAAAGTTAAGATTAAACATTTTTTATTGATAGATTAATTTTATTTTCTTATTTTATTCTCAATAGCTGATTTAACAAGGCTTATAGCTGCTTCATTATGATACATGTTAGGTATAATAATATCAGCATAGGATTTGCTTGGCTCAATAAACTGCTCGTGCATAGGCTTTAATGTTTCCTGATATCGGCATAATACTTCTTTTAAATCACGTCCACGTTCTAAAATATCTCTTTTTATACGTCTTATCAAGCGTTCATCCGCATCAGCATGTATATAAATTTTCATATCAAAGAGTTCTCTAAGTCTAGACTGAGTAAGCGCTAATATTCCCTCTACAATAACTACTTTTTGAGGTTTAATAATCACATACTCTGATGTGCGTGTATGGGTTATAAAACAGTATATTGGCTTTTTGATGACTTTTCCTGCCTTAAGAAGTTTGATGTGTTTAACTAGTAGCTCAAAATCTATTGAATGAGGATGATCAAAGTTAATTTTTGTGCGTTCTTCAAAAGATAAATGAGTATTATTATGATAATAATGATCCTGAGATAGAACTATAACTTCTTGAGCAGGTAAATAATTTAAAATTTTACTTACAACAGTAGTTTTTCCTGAACCCGTTCCACCTCCTACGCCTATAATAAGCATTTTAATAATTTAAGCATGTAAAAAAAAGTACATTTTTATGTAAAATTATTTTTGAATAAACTAAAAATTTTAAAATATTTTTTTTTATACAATACGTTGACTTAAAGTTCTAAGATAGGATTTACGCTATATTAAGAGAAAACTATGTTATTTTTGTATAGTTTTTGCTTATGATAATTTGTAGAATTCTTTTTAAAGTAGTTTAAATAAAACTATACCGTTTATTCATATTGTTCATTACTATTTGGGAAATTATTTGTTTTTATATCTTTTATAAAGTTTTTTACTGCTTTGACAATCTGATTATGTAGATCTAAGTAAGGCCGTACAAATTTGGGCCTGAAGTTTTCATCCATTCCTAATAGATCATTAATTACTAGTACTTGTCCATCTAAATAAGAACCTGCTCCTATACCTAGGATAGGGATATCAAGAGTAGTGCTCACTTTTTTAGCTAAAGTACTTGGAATTTTTTCTAAAACTAGAGCGAAACAACCTGCTTGGTATAACCTTTGCGCATCCTCAAGAAGTTTTACAGCTTCTTTTTCATCGCGAGCGCGTACTCCATAACTTCCTAAGTTATGGATATGCTGAGGCATAAGTCCAAGATGTCCCATTACGGGAATACCTGCAGAAATAATATTTCTTATAGCTTCTTCAATTTCACTTCCTCCTTCGAGTTTAACCGCTTCTACTTTTGCCTTTTTAATCATCCGTGTAGCCGATTTAATTGCTTTATTAGGAGTGTTATAACTGCCAAAAGGCAAATCAGCTACAACTAAAGATCGACTCACAGCACATGTTACACATGTAGCGTGATAAATCATTTGATCTAAAGTAATAGGTAAAGTATTAGGATATCCTGCCATAACATTAGCGGCCGAATCGCCTACGAGAATAATATCAACGCCTGCCTGATCAAGCAATCTTGCCATAGAGTAATCATAGGCGGTAAGCATACTTATTTTTTCTTTTTGTATTTTTTTATCCTGTATATTTTTTATATTAATTTTTTCATCTCTTTCTGTATAGAAGCTCATTGTAAAAATTTTTAAGAACTCTGTAAAAATAGGAGTTTTGTTTGTACATTTACGTTTTTTGATTTTTTTTATGTAAAAAATGCTATTTGAAATGGCATATAGGTTTTATCAAATAGAAACTTATAATAATTAAGTAAAAGAGATCTTTAAAAACGATAAAATATCTGATCCTGTAGTTTATAATTTCTAAAAGACTATATAATAAACTAATTTATCGGCTCTGATTTTGACATGAGTTTAAACCCTCAATTTTTTAAAAAACTAAATTTTCATGATCTTATATGATTCATGATAGGAATATAAGAAAGTATTACATAAATAATTTGATGAGTTATATAATAAATATAAAAGGGTTTTTAATTACATTTCTATTTATTATTAATAATAAAATTTTAAAAGCGACAACTTTCATATTAAATTTATTGTGAATAAAATTATAAATAAGATATAACAAATTATTTTTTTTGCCTTTTAACCTTTAAAAAAAATATAGGACTGTCTAAATAGTAATATCTGCTAGAAAAAATATATTAATTACCAGAGGTGCAGGTTTTATTGGATCACATGTAGTCCGACATTTTATATGTAAATATTATCATTATAATATTATTAACATTGATTCTCTCACTTATGCGGGTAATAAAGAAAATTTAAAGGATATACAAAATAGTTCCAATTATACTTTTGTAAAAGCTGATATCAAAGAGCGATATGATATTTGCAATATTTTCCAATACTATAAACCTCATGCTGTAATTCATCTAGCAGCTGAAACTAATGTAGATCGCTCAATACTTTCACCTGAAGATTTTGTTGAGACTAATATATTAGGTACAACTAATTTACTTCAACAGGCCTTATCTCTTTGGAAGAATGATCTTGAAAATAAGCTTTTTTATCATGTTTCGACAGACGAAGTTTTTGGTACGCTAGGACCAGAGGGATTTTTTACTGAAAAAAACTTCCTATGATCCACAATCGCCTTATTATGCTCCCAAGGCCGCTTCAGATCATATGGTGCGTGCTTTTGGGAATACATATGGGTTGCCTTTTGTCATTTCAAATTGTTCTAATAACTATGGCCCTAATCAATTCCCTGAAAAGTTAATTCCTTTATTTATTAATAATATAAAAAATCAGGAACCGATCCCTATTTATGGAAATGGTAACCACACGCGCGATTGGTTATATGTAGGAGATCATGTACAGGTTATTGATCTTATTCTCCATAGAGGTAAAGTAGGGAATTCCTACAATATCGGTGGCTATAATCAATACTCTAATATTAACTTAGCACTCTTGATATGTAAAGAAATGGATTATAAATTAAACAGGGAACAGGGGAGTAGTGAAAATCTTATCCGTTTTGTGACGGGATCGTCCTGGACATGACTTAAGATACGCTGTAGATATCTCAAAAATAAAAAGAGAATTTGGATGGACTCCTTCTATCCCATTTGAGGAAGGTTTAAAATTTACAATAAACTGGTGTCTTAAAAACGGAAACTGGTCGAAGAATTAAATTTCTGTAATCTACTATCGGTGATAGTATGAAAAATATTTATTATTTATGAAAGGAATTATTCTTGCAGGAGGTAGAGGAACTCGTTTATATCCGTTGACTATATCGGTAAGTAAGCAACTTATGCCGATATATGATAAACCTATGATTTATTATCCGCTTTCTACTTTAATGCTTATTGGTATACGTGAAATATTAATAATTACTGTTCCGAAAGATCAGAAAACTTTTCAAAAGTTATTAGGGAATGGTAGTGATATAGGATGTAATTTTTCTTATAAAGTCCAGAAAAAACCTAATGGACTAGCACAGGCCTTTATCTTAGGAGAACGATTTATCGGGAATGATTCGGTAGCGCTTATTTTAGGAGATAATATATTCTACGCATCAGATATAGGGAAATTATTTTGCAGTAAAATCAACCCTAAAGGAGGCAATATTTTTGCTTATAGAGTTGAAAATCCCAGTTTATATTGCGTAGTTGAGTTCGATTCTTTAAGAAAAGCAATTTCTCTTGAGGAAAAACCTAAGAAACCTCGCTCAAATTATATTGTTCCTGGTCTTTACTTTTATGATAACTCAGTAGTGGATATTGCAAAAAATATCCACGCTTCTAAACGTGGCGAATTTGAAATATCTTCTATAAATGCTGTTTATTTAGAAGAAGATACTTTGCAGGTATTAATAATTAATAAAGGAGATGTATGGATTGATACTGGGACTTTTGATTCTCTTTTAACCGCTGGACAGTTTATAGAAATTATTGAAAAAAGACAAGGCTTCAAAATCGGATGTATAGAAGAAATAGCTTTTCAAATGAAATATATAACAGCAGATCAACTAGTAAAATTGGCTTATAAATATAATAAAAATAGTTACGGTATTTATCTAGAAAGCATTGTAAAAAATAGTTTTAATTAAACCGCATAAAAAGACATTATAAATGTATGGACAACTTCAATTAGAGTTTAAATTTAGAGAATAAATAAAAGTTTTAAAATATATTTTAAAAAGCTGTTTATATTTGCGGGTTTCATTTTTTGAAATCTAAAAAAAATTTTATATAGTAATAAGTAAGCATTCATTTTAATATAATATTTTTTATGTATTGGACATTAGAATTAGCCTCTTATCTTGAGGATGCTCCTTGGCCAGCTAACAAAGATGAACTCATAGATTATGCTATTCGTAGTGGAGCTCCTTTGGAGGTAGTTGAAAATCTTCAACAGCTAGAAGATGATGGAGAAAGTTATGAATCGATAGAAGAAATATGGTTAGATTATCCTTCTAATGAAGATTTTTTTTTCAATGAGGATGAATATTAAGTTAGAGTATAATAATAATACACTACTTAGGCCTTATACGACTTTTATTATTATAAATAGATAATTTGATCAAATGAATTTCTTAAATAAGATATTAAAAAGTTTCTTAGGGAATAAGAATGAACTAGATATAAGAGAAGCTAAAAAATATCTAGAAAAAATTAAAGAATTTGAACTCAAAATAAGTGCTCTCTCTCATGATGAATTGCGCTTAAAAACTTTAGCTTTTAAAGCTTATTTAAACAAGCGTATTAAAAAAATTTCTGATCATATAACTTCTTTGCAAAATCAGGTATATCTGGAAGAGGATATTGATTTAAAGGAAAAACTCTATGAAGACATTGATATTTATAAAAAAAACCGTTATGAACTTGAAGAAAAAGTTTTATTAGAGCTATTGCCTGAGGCTTTTGCAGTAATTAAAGAAACTGCTAAACGTTTTAAGGAGTATTCAGAAATCAAAGTTCAAGCTACAATCTTTGATAAAGAATTGGCCACCTGTAAACAGTACGTAAGTATAAAACAACAACAAGCATTTTGGAAAAATATTTGGAATGCTTCGGGAAAAACTATTATATGGGATATGGTCCATTATGATGTCCAACTCATAGGAGGAGTTGTTTTGCACCAGGGAAAGATTGCCGAAATGGCCACAGGAGAGGGAAAGACTCTTGTAGCTACTTTACCTATTTATTTAAACGCACTCAGTGAAAGAGGAGTACATGTAGTTACTGTTAATGATTATCTCTCCAAACGAGATTCTGCTTGGATGGCGCCTATTATGGAATTTCACGGTCTTAGCGTAGATTGTATAGATCAATATCCGCCACATACAGCTATGAGGCAGAAGGCATATGCCGCTAATATCACCTATGGTACCAATAATGAATTTGGATTTGATTACTTACGTGATAATATGGCGAGTTCAGCAGAAGATATCGTGCAGCGTGAACTTAATTATGCTATAGTCGATGAAGTTGACTCGGTATTGATAGATGATGCACGTACTCCATTAATCATCTCTGGCCCTATTCCACAAGAGGATTATCATGAATTTGATGTAATTAAACCTAAAATAGAACGTATTGTTCAGCAACAACGGTTAGAGTTAAATAAAACGCTTATCAAAGCTAAAGAACTCATAAAATCTGGTGATAAGAAAACAGGTGGTTTTAAAATTTTGCAGGTATACAGAGGATTGCCTAAATATAAACCTCTTATTAAGTTTCTTAGTGAAGAAAATATTCGAGTAATTCTTCAAAAGACAGAGAGCCAATACATGCAGGATAACAATAGAGAAATGCATAAAGTAGATACTAATCTTTATTTTATTATAAATGAAAAAAATAATACGATAGAACTTACCGACAAAGGTATAGATTTCCTTTCAAAGGATATATCAGATTCAGATTTTTTTATCCTTAGTGATATAGTTACGGAGATTACTAATATCGAGAATAATCAGCTATCTAAAGAAGAAGAAAATAAAATAAAAGAAGAGCTCTTAAGAAACTTTTCTGTTAAGTCAGCTCGTCTTAATACAGTGAATCAATTATTAAAAGCTTATACGCTTTTTGAAAAAGACGTGGACTATGTAGTTCTCGATGGACAAGTGAAAATAGTGGATGAGCAAACTGGTCGAATTATGGAAGGACGTCGTTATTCCGATGGATTACATCAAGCTCTCGAGGCAAAGGAAAATGTTAAAATAGAAGCAGCAAGTCAAACTTTTGCTACTATTACTCTACAGAATTATTTTAGAATGTATAACAAACTTGCAGGTATGACTGGTACAGCTGAAACTGAAGCCGGAGAATTTTGGCAAATCTACAAGCTTGATGTAGTAAGTATACCTACAAATCAGAGAGTTAACCGGATAGATTATGAAGACCTCGTATTTAGGACTAAACGCGAAAAATATAATGCTCTTATCAATGAAATACTTAAGCTCTCAAGTCAAGAAAAACGCCCTGTTCTTGTAGGTACTACCTCTGTAGAGGTATCTGAGTTGCTTGGAAAAGCTCTAAAACTTCGCAAAATAAACCATAATGTACTAAATGCTAAACTTCATGAAAGAGAAGCTGAAATTATCGCAGAAGCTGCTAAATCAGGGATGGTAACTATAGCCACTAATATGGCAGGTCGTGGAACGGATATTAAACTCTCTAATGAGAGTAAAGAGGCAGGAGGGCTAGCTATATTAGGGACTGAGAGACATGATTCGCGAAGAGTAGACAGACAGCTTCGTGGACGTTCAGGAAGGCAGGGAGATCCTGGTAGCTCTCAATTTTTTGTATCCTTGGAAGATAGCTTAATGCGTCTTTTTGGCTCAGATCGCTTAGCTAGCATAATGGACCGTCTTGGCCTTAAAGAAGGTGACATAATACAACATTCTATTATTACGCGTTCTATAGAACGCGCCCAAAAGAAAGTTGAGGAAAATAATTTCGGTATTCGAAAACGCTTACTAGAGTACGATAATGTAGTGAATAAACAACGTGAGGTTATTTATAAAAAACGAAGAAATGCTCTATTAGGAGATAGACTTCCTATAGATATATCTATCATTCTTTATAATACTGTACAGAGTATCATTTCTTACATTAAAGATTTTGAGCATTTCCAAAGTGAATGGTTTAAATATTTTGCGATAGAAAGCTCTATAAATTTAGATAGCTTTAAATCGCTTAAAGAGAAGGAAATGATAGAATTTCTTTATAAAAGAGCTACTAATGCTTTTAAGGTTAAAAGTGAAAATATTAAACAAAAGGTTCTCCCAATTATCACAGATATTTATCAAAATCAAAGAGATAGTTTTGAATTTATACAAATTCCTTTTACAGATGGTAAAAAAATCTTAGTTGTAAAATCAGACCTTAAAATAGCTTATGAAAGTGGTGGAGAAAGTTTGATTAATGAGTTCGAACGCTGTGTTATTCTTACCATTATAGATGATAAATGGAAAGAACATCTTAGAAAGATGGATGAGTTGAAAAGTTCTGTTCAAAATGCCATTTATGAACAAAAAGAACCTTTACTTATTTATAAAGGTGAGGCTTTTAATCTATTTCACAGTACGATGAATGAAATAAACAGAGAAACTGTTTTTTTCCTTTATAATGCAGATTTGTCTAGAGATAATAATAGTATAGAAGCTCTAGATTCTGAAAATGATTCCTCTAAACTAAAAAAACACAAAGATCAAACATCTTCTTCTAAACTATATCAAAAAGAAAAGAAAAGATCTCGTAATGATCGTATATGTATACGTCATATAACTACAGGTGAAATTCGAAATATAAAATTTAAACAAGCAGAATCTTTTTTAAAAAAAGGACAATGGATACTTGAAGAAGTATTATAAATAATAAGCAGAAATAAAAATATATTGTAGCATAATAAATTATGTAATTTATAGTTACCTCGATTCCTGAGATACATGGGAAAGTCAATGCTGCTATAGATACTACAATTATATTATAGTGTTTTAGTATCGACTATATTCTTAATATAGGATCTGCTGGAGATATTAAAACAAATTTACGTATTGGAGATTATTACTGTTTCCACTAAAACTTGCTATCATGATGCTAATTTAGCAGCATTTAGCTATAAATCAGGAAATTACCAAATTGCCTATATTTTTTAAATCAGATCCTAACTTTGTAAATCAGGCTATGAGAATAGGGAAATATATAGGATTGCGATTTTTTTTTTAGGACTTATATGTACCGGAGATACATTTATATCAATACTTAAGCAAGTAATAAAAATTAGAAAGTACTTTCTCAAAGCGATTGTATGTGGAAAATGTAAGCAGTCTCCATCGCTCAAATTTGTCATATCTATAATCGACCGTTTATATATCTTCGTTTACTATCGGATACAGTTGTTTTTTCCCTAATACTAATTTTAGTAAGTTTATTAATGAAGCAGGTAAAAAATCTGCTCTTTAGTAGCATACTTGATATTTGAATGCAGTTAGAAATACATATGAAAATTAGACAAAAGGAAAAATATGTAAAATTGCTATAAAACAACATATTTAAGAGTTTTTAAACTAGTTAAAAAAAACGTTTATTTTTTCATTTGGTAAATCCTTTCTAAAGGATCAGGGGAATTAAAAATATAATTACCAGCTACAAGGACATCAGCTCCTATGTCGAAAAGTTTAGTGGCATTTTCTTGATTTATTCCTCCGTCAATTTCTATAAGGACAGAAGCTTTTTTTTCAGAGATAAGTGCTCGAGCTTTAAGAAGTTTCTCCATGGTTTGTTCAATGAATTTTTGACCTCCAAAACCTGGATTTACGCTCATTAGTACTAAAAGATCTATTTCTTTAATAATATCTTTAAGTAAACAGACTGGAGTATCTGGGTTAATTGCTACTCCTGCTTTCATGCCAGTCTCTTTTATCTGAAAAATCGTTTTATGTAAATGATTACAAGCCTCATAATGCACTGATAAAATATCAGCGCCCGAAATTTTAAAATCATTAATATAACGTTCAGGGTCTACAATCATTAAATGGACATCTAAGGGTTTTTGAGTATATTTTTTAACAGTTTTAATTATAGACATCCCAAAGGAAATATTTGGGACAAAAGAGCCATCCATTACATCTAGGTGAAGCCAGTCCGCTTGACTTTGATTAATTAACTCTATGACAGATAATAATTGAGAAAAATCTGCTGATAAAAGCGAAGGGGCAATTCGTTTTTTCATTAAAGATTTTTTATTATTTAGATATGAATTTTTCTAGAACAGCTTCACTTACTCCAGTAGCTGAGAATCCTCCATCATGATAAAGATTTTGCATAGTTACCCCCCGAGTTAGATCAGAGAAAAGGGTAACTATATAATCAGCGCATTGATAAGCGCTAGTATTTCCTAGAGGAGAAATACTCTGAGCATATTTCATAAAAGCACTGAATAATTTAATTGCCTCACCTGCCTTAGTAGGGGTAGGTGACTGTGAAACTGTGTTAACGCGGACTTTATATTTCTTTGCCCAGTGATAACCAAAGCTTCGAGCAATGCTTTCCAAATAAGCTTTGTGATCAGCCATATCATTATAATCAGGAAAAACACGCTGAGCTGCTATATAAGTAAGAGCCACAATAGATCCCCATTCATTGATAGCTTCCTTATCCCAGGCAGCCTTCATTATCTTATGAAAAGAAACAGCTGAAATATCCCACCCTTTTTGTAACCAATCATATTGAGAATCAGTATATCTTCGACCTTTACGTATATTTATAGACATGCCTATAGAATGTAGAATAAAATCTATTTTTCCACCAAAGTACTCGAGGGTCTGTTCAAAAAGTTTAGTAATATCTTTCATAGAAGTAGCATCAGCTGAAATAATAATAGCATTAGTATTTTCAGCAAGTTTTTGAATTTTTCCCATACGTATAGCTACAGGGGCATTACTTAAAACAAAAGAAGCGCCATTTTGATGAGCTCGCTCAGCTAACTTCCAGGAGATAGAATTTTCATCTAAAGCTCCGAAAATAATGCCCTTTTTCCCTTTCAGTAAATTATAAGACACGGCAAAAAATTTTTACTAAGATAACCTAAATTCCTAATGTATGTGGTAACTTAGAAATGTATATCGTAGACATATCAGGGAACAACTATAAAATATAGCATAAAATTCTAGTAAAAAAATAATTTTATCTAAAAAAGATATATAAATTTATAGTTTATAAGAAATAAGTTTTTAATCATGCAGCAAAACTCTATTATTTCTATTGAAGGCAAGAATTATAATCTGCCTATTATTGAAGGAAGTTTAGGCGACAAGGCTTTAGATATTAATCGTCTTCGCGTTGAAACAGGCTATATTACTTTAGATTCTGGGTTTAGAAATACTGGTTCTACAAAAAGTGCTATTACCTTTCTTGACGGAGAAAAAGGGGAATTGCTATATAGGGGGTATCCTATAGAAGAACTAGCGGAAAAATGCACTTTCTTAGATGTTTGTCATTTATTAATTCAAGGGGAATTGCCTACTGTAGAACAGGCAAAAAAATTTCAGTTAGAAATTGCTAAATTTCAATTAGTTAACGAAGAACTTTTTAAGATCTTAGATGGATTTCCACGTTCCGCTCACCCTATGGGAATACTTTGTTCACTTACTTGCGCTTTAACTGCCTTTAACCCCGATGAGATAAATATTCATTGTAGCGAAGAACTCGAAAAATCTTTATTAAAATTGTTAGCGAAGTTCCCAGTACTCGCTGCCTGGACTTATAGAAAACGCCAGGGCCTTATTCATACATATCCTGATAATCAACTAGATTATTCTTCAAATTTGTTGAAAATGCTCTTTTCTCTACCTACAGAGACTTATGAAATTAACCCTATTATTAGTAAGGCACTAGATAAACTTTTAATTCTTCATGCTGATCATGAACAAAACTGCTCGACCTCTACTGTACGTTTGGTAGGTTCGGCACAGGCAGGTTTGTTTGCTTCGGTATCTTCTGGAGTAAGCGCTTTATGGGGACGCTTACACGGAGGAGCTAATCAAGCAGTTATAGAAATGCTTGAAATCATTTCTAAAGATGGAGGTAACTTAAAAAAATGGATTGAAAAAGCTAAGAATAAAAACGATCCTTTTCGAATGATGGGATTTGGACATAGAATTTATCGGAATTTTGATCCACGTGCAAAAATCATCAAGAAATATACTAAAGAAGTTCTTAATCAATTAGGCATTAATGATCCATTATTAGACTTAGCTATGAAACTAGAGGATATTGCTTTAAAAGATGATTATTTTATTGAACGTAAACTCTATCCAAATGTAGATTTTTATTCAGGAATCATTTACCGAGCTATGGGAATCCCTAATGAAATGTTTACTGTAATGTTCGCTATAGGCAGATTACCTGGATGGATAGCCCACTGGAAAGAAATGCGACTTAACATTGAACCTATAGGAAGGCCAAGGCAAATTTATATTGGTCATACTAGAAGAACCACTTAGTATAAACTATTTCTTATAAAAAGGTTATAATCCCTATTTTTTTTTTATAACTCATTTAGGGAAACTTTATAAAGAAATAGTTAATTATTTGTTTCTAATAATACCACATTTTCTATATACTGTGTATTAGGGAATATATCTATAGGTTGTATTTTTACTATTTTATGAAAATCCTTGATGAAAGCTGTATCTCTAGCCTGAGTAGCTGATTTACAACCAATATATATGATCTTTTTTGGCATAATTTTTAGTATTTGTTCAATGACTTTTCTATGCATACCCTTTAAGGGGCGGATTTGTAATAATTAAATGAGGGTTACCATGTTGAGAAACAAAATCATAATTAAAAATATCTTTTATATCCCCATAAAAAAAATGACAATTTTTAATATTGTTGAGTGCTGCATTTTCTTTATACTTATCAATGGCTTAAGGCACTTCTTCAATACCTATAACTCTTTTAGCATTTGCGGTAATAAACTGAGCTATAGCTCCTATCCCGGTATAAAAAAAACAATTTCCTCACCATTTAACTTAGTATAATCTCTTACTATTTCGAATAGCCGTAAGGCTTGACTTGAATGAATTTGGGGAAAAGACTTAGCATCTATTTTAAAACATATATGTCCAAGAATCTCATATGAATAAGATGAACGACCGTAAAACAGTGCATTTAAGATCATAAATAGCATCACTAGGCTTATCGTTAACAACATATAATAAGGAACTTAATATTAGGAAATTTTTGTTTTAAAAAAACAAAGTAATGCTTCGCGTTTTTCTTTATTCTCATTAAGAAATTGCAACAATGTCATAACTTCACCTATAGATGTATGATGAATCATAAGATTTTTTAAGAACCCTTTTTTCTTAAAATTATAAAAAGACAATTGCGCTTGCATAGTATAATATTTAACTGCCTTCCTAATTTCTTCGGAAACTTTGGCATGTAAATGACATTCTTTTAGATCAAGCACTTTATCCCATCTACCGTTAATATGGGGACCTAATGAACGTTTATCAAAAATATTTATGCCATCCTTTTAACTTTTTTCTCTGGACTTAGCCAGTGTACAGCAAAGAAAGAAAATTCCATTTTATTGCGATAACCATAGTGATCCTGAGAAACTAAAACAGGTAAAACTTTAGGATAATTAAACCCTGCAATACGTTTAAAATGATCATTAACTTGCTTTTGTTTGAAAAATAACTGAGTTGTATACTTTAAATATTGCCATTTACAATCACCACATATGCCAAAATGGATGCATTTTGATGTTATACGCTCTTGAGATAATTTATGAAAACATAAAACTAATCCTTCATAAAAACGGTTTTTTTTGGACTTCTACATCGATAATATCGCCTGGAACAGTATTTTTTACAAAGATCACATAATGATCTTTTGTTTTACCTATATATCTTCTTCCATCATAAGCTATATTTGTCAATGGAATTTTATAAAATATTTTTTTAATATTTTTCACTTTTGTTATAAGACTATATTTTTACTAAAAAAATATGTTCACAATAATAATATATGATTTTTACCGTTTTTATAAGAGTCCTTATTATTTAAATAAAGAATAGAGATATGCTTTGTTATAATTTCTATAGGTTTACATAATTAATTCCTTTATATATTTCTCTAAAATAATTTTAAGCCATACCGTATAATTGTTAGGGAATATCTTAACTGATTTTTGCAGTTCATATATATCAATCCATTTCCAGGCAGCAACTTCATGGTCATTTAATGCAGGAACATCGTTATAATTCCCAATAAAAACATGATCAAATTCATGTTCTATAATCCCATTTCCAAAAATAGCTTTATAGGTAAAGCAAAATTTCTTATACAAGAGACAATCAAAACCCATTTCCTCTTTTAATCGTCGGTGAACTGCTGTTTTAGTATTTTCCCCCTTATGTGGATGACTACAAGTAGTATTGGTCCATAGCAAAGCTGAATGGTATTTTTTAAAAGCACGTTGTTGTATCATTAAATGACCTTTATCATTAAAAATAAATACAGAAACAGCCCTGTGTAACCTCCCCATTTTATGGGCTTGGAATTTTTCCATAAAGCCAATAAGCTGATCATTAATATCTACTAATATAACTTGTTCTTGATCTTTTATCATATAAGATTTTAGTTATTCAAATGTAACTAATATGGGTTAATTTCGTTATTCTATAATACGATTATATGAATTACAGCACATTGATATCTATCTTCTGTTTACTTATCATTGCTTCGTATCTTTTTGATATGGTAGCGCGGAAAACTAAGTTTCCTTCGGTGATTTTATTGATATTATCAGGTATGATTCTTAAAGCTTTAGCTAAATCTTTTAATTATGAAGTTCCAGAACCTTTTATGAAAGAAATTTTACCCATTCTAGGGAATATAGGCTTAATATTAATAGTTCTTGAAAGCGCTCTTGAATTAAAAATAACTTCTAAAAAAAGAGGACTTATCCTACGAAGTCTTTTAGCAGCTTTAATAATCTTGATTTTAACTTCTTTAATTATAGCATATGCTTTTTACTTATTTTCAGACTATAAAGTTCCTTTTCTAGTATGCATACAACATTCTGTGCCTTTTGGAGTCATTAGCAGCGCAGTGGCTATTCCGAGTGTAAGCGTTTTAAAAAGATCAAAAAAAGAATTCATTATCTATGAATCAACTTTTTCAGATATCTGGGGAATAATTATATTTAATTTTATTCTTAGTAATGATAGTATAAATATTAGTTCCCTTGGACAACTAGGATTAGATATTTTTCTGGTATTTATCGCATCATTAGTAATAACTTATCTTTTACTAAAGTTAATAGATAGAATTAACCATCATGTAAAATTTTTTCTTATTCTTTCAATTCTTGTTCTTACCTCCCTTATAGGGAAATATTATCATTTACCTACTTTAATCATTATATTTTTCTTTGGATTATTCCTAAAAAATACCCAACGGGTTATTCCTCATAATATAAGGAGATATATACCTATTGAAAAGGCACAAGAGGATTTACAGCAATTTTTTGTATTAACCGCTGAAAGCGCTTTTTTAATTCGTACTTTTTTCTTTTTATTTTTTGGTTTTTCAATTAATCTTGAACGACTTACTCATTTAGATGCCTACTTATATGGTAGCGCTATTTTATTGATTATTTTTGCTACTAGAGGGCTTTATCTAATTTTTACACAACGTTTCGAAATAACACCAGAATTCTTTATATCTCCAAGAGGATTAATTAGTATTTTATTGTTTTTACAATTTTACGAACATTTAAATACTCGTAATCATCTTGATTTTTTACTAGTAAAAGAAAATACTTTATTGATCGTTATTTTGGGATCTATGTTGATAATGATGATAGGTATCGTAAGATTTAGGAGAAATAAAAAGGAGAATACATCCCAACCATCTTCACACGATTAAGTTATCAGATTTAAATATATCAATCCATTTAAACGTAAGTGTTAACTTTTAATAAGTGGAAAATTTTAGTTTTTCTTAGTTTAAGATAAGAATTACTACAAAAGGCCTTTTTAGGCCTTTTGTAGTAATTCTTATCTTAAACTAAGAAAGCATTTGTTCAAATGAACGTAAAATAAATTTGTTTAAAGCTTCTCCATGAAGTAAATTTTGGGAAATCATAGCGAGTTCAAGAGCGTTATTAATCATCTTTTTTCTATTATTATGATCTTTTTGATCTAATATTTTTATGATTAGCTTATGATTAGTGTTAACGATTAGATTATATAACTTAGGAAGTTCACTCATCCCTAGCGTTCCGCCGCCTGTTTGACTCATCTCTTTCATACGACGCATGAACTCTGGAATGGTAATAATAAAAGGAGTATCATCGCTAGATAAATTTTCCAATACTAGAGTGAATTTATTTTGATCTATATTTTCTTCAAGAAGTTTTTTAAGATCTTCTTTTTCATTTTCAGAAAGTTTTGATGAAGTGTTTTCTTCTTTTTTAATCAGCTTATCTATAGAGTCTGAATCTACACGAACAAAAGAAATATCTTTATGTGTTCTTTCTAATTTTTGAATCAAATGTGGAATTAATGGACTGTTTAAGACCAAAATTTCATATCCTTTAGCCTTAGCACTTTGAATATAGCTGTATTGCGCTTCTTTATTTGAAGCGTATAAATATATAAGCTTATTATCTTTATCTCTTTGAGAAGATTTAATTTTTTCAGTAAACTCATCAAAAGTGAAATAATGACTATCCACACTAGGATACAAAGCAAATTTTTGAGCTTTTTCAAAAAATTTATCTTCACTTAGCATTCCATATTGTATGATGATCTTACTATCTTCCCATTTTTCTTCAAAATCTTTACGATCATTCTTAAAAAGATTTTCTAATTTGTCAGCTACTTTACGAGTTATATAACTTGATATTTTTTTTACCGCAGCATCCGCCTGTAAATAAGATCTGGATACATTTAAGGGAATGTCTGGAGAGTCTATAACGCCACGGAGCAAATGTAAAAATTCCGGAACTATACCTTCTACATTATCTGTTACAAAAACTTGATTTTGATAAAGTTGAATTTTATCTTTTTGAATCTCAATTTGGTTTTTCAATCTTGGAAAATAAAGAATTCCCGTTAGATGAAAAGGATGATCTATATTTAGATGAATCCAAAATAAAGGATCCTCAAATTGCATAGGATAAAGAGAACGATAGAAATTTTTATAATCTTCCTGTTTTAGTTCAGCTGGTTTTTTAATCCAAGCAGGCATAGGATCATTAATGATATGATCTACCTTTATTTTTTCTTCTTTATTATCCTCTATTTTTTTTGTTTCTTCTCTTTCACCAAATTTAATAGGTACGGGCATGAATTTACAATACTTATTAAGTAACTCTTGAATTCGATACTCTTGGGTAAATTCTTTACTATCTTGATTAAGATGCAAAATCACTTCAGTACCACGTTCTTTTTTATCGATAGTTTCCTTGAGTGTAAATTCTGGAGAACCATCGCAACTCCAATATACTGGAGAACTTTTTTTATAAGATTTACTTAAAATTTCTACTTTGTTAGATACCATAAAAGCTGAATAAAAGCCAAGACCAAAATGTCCAATAATACCTTGTGTTTTATCGCTTTTATCTTTATATTTTTCGACAAATTCTTCAGCTCCAGAAAAAGCTATTTGATTGATATATTTTTCTATTTCCTCCCCTGTCATTCCTATTCCCTGATCGATGATATGCAAAGTATTCCTTTCTTTATCGATTTTAATTTCGATTTTTAAATCCTCTGTACATTCACTAGCCTCTCCTATTTGAGCAAGGGTTTTAAGTTTAAGAGTGGCATCTGTAGCGTTAGAGATAAGTTCTCTCAAAAAAATTTCATGATCTGAATAAAGAAATTTTTTGATAATTGGGAATATATTCTCCGCTGTAACATTAATAGTTCCACTAGCCATATTTATAATTTTTTGTTTTTATATCCTTTAAAGAAATTAACAAAGGTTATACCATATATAAAGTATAAGATACTATGTCAAAATTATTAATAATTTTTTCTCTCTTTAAGATTTTTAATAATAAAAGCTAAAATTTTATCATCTTCTCCAGGAGAAAACCAGTTTATTTGTTGATCTTTTCGATACCATGTAAGCTGTCTTTTAGCGTAGCGACGGGTATTTTTTTTAATCTCCTCAACTGTATTTTCCATTGTATTTAACCCCTCTAGATAAGCAAATAGTTCTTTATAACCCACAGTTTGTAAGGCATTTAAATGTTTATAAGGATGATATTTTTTAGCCTCTTCCAAAAATCCTTGTTCAAGCATTTTATCTACACGTCTATTAATTTGTAAGTAAAGTTGTTCACGAGGTATATGTAATCCAATCTTTATTATGCGAAAATCGCGTTTGATCTTTAGTCCCTTAATAAAGGATGAGAATATCTGATCACTCGAGCGAATTACGCTAAGAGCTCTAATAATTCTATGAGGATTATTGATATCTATTTGTTGATAATAAAATGGATCTAATCTCTCAAGTTCTATTTGCAGAGGTCTAAGTCCTTCTTTTTTAAGAATTTCATGTAATGCCTTTGTAATTTCTACAGGCACCCTTGGAAAGATATCTAACCCTTTAGTAAGCGCTCTCTCATAAAGCCCAGATCCACCTACCATGATAACTTCTGAATATCGAATAAAGAGTTTTTCTAATTTTTTTAAAGCATCCACCTGGAAATCCCCAGCTGTATATTTTTGATGAATGCTTAAATGTCCAATAAAATGATGTTTAATTTTCTTAAGACTATCTCTATTTGGAGGACATGCTCCTATTTTAAGTTCTCTGTAAAATTGTCGAGCATCACAAGATATAATCTCACTGGCTATATTTTTAGCTAGGACTAAAGAAGTAGCGGTCTTTCCAATAGCAGTAGGACCTATAATTGCAATAAGTGTTCGGGACATCCCTATTATTTATAAATCCTCAAATTATTTAGATGAAATTTACTTTTATATTTTACTATTAAAGACCTTTAATCTCTTTCCATAGCAAAAAAATATTAATATGAAATCTATACATTCTTTATAAGGGGAATCTAAAAGACTTTTACCTTTAGGTATATAATAAAATACTTTATAACATGCCATCTATAAGTTTTTAGATCATATAGTTATAGGTCTTATTAAGAAATAAGATTAACTATGTATCCCCCCCCCCTCCTCTATATAAAAACTCTTAATATATTAAATTCTAGAAATTTTATTAAAAAGCCAGTAATCTGCTAGTACAAGAGCTGCCATAGCTTCTACGATAGGTACAGCTCTAGGTACAACGCAAGGGTCATGTCTGCCTTTCCCTTCAATAAAAACTTTATTCCCATAACGGTTAATACTATTTTGTGAACGCATAATAGTAGCTACGGGTTTAAAAGCTACACGGAAATAAATATCCATTCCATTAGAAATACCTCCTTGTATACCTCCTGAAAAATTTGTAGTGGTTTCTTCACTATGGAAAATATCATTATGCGTAGAACCTCGCATTTGCACTCCATAAAAACCACTACCATATTCAAAGCCCTTAACAGCATTAATAGAAAGCATAGCCTTTCCTAAATCAGCATGAAGTTTATCAAAAACAGGCTCACCTAATCCTGCAGGAACATTTTTAATTATACAACTTATAATGCCCCCTATAGTATCTCCTTCCTTTCTAATTTTTCTGATAAGATTTATCATTTCTGAGGCAATATTAGCATCAGGGCAACGTACAGGTGTATCTTCAACACGTGAAAGATCTAATTCTTTATAAGATTTTTTTAAATTAATCTCGCCTACAGAAGAGACAAAAGCACAAATTTGTATATTATTAAGCAGCTGCTTCGCAATGGCACCTGCAACTACCCTAGCAACTGTTTCGCGAGCTGATGAACGTCCTCCTCCCCTATGATCTCTTATACCATACTTTTTATCATAAGTAAAGTCTGCATGTGAAGGGCGATAAGAATCTTTAATATGATTATAATCCTGAGATTTATGATCTTCATTGTAAATGATAAAGCCTATAGAAGTCCCAGTTGTAATACCCTCAAAAATTCCTGATAAAAAATTTACCCTATCAGGTTCTTTACGTTGAGTTACAATATTAGATTGACCTGGACGACGACGATCAAGCTCGCGCTGGATTTGTTGAAAATCTAAATGAATTCCGGCAGGACAACCATCTATAACGCCCCCTATAGCCGATCCATGACTCTCTCCAAAACTAGTAAGCTTAAAAAGCTTTCCAAAAGTATTTCCCGCCATATATAAAAATTCAAAATCTTAAGAAAATGCAGTTTTAATTAAGAATACTTTAATCTTTTAAAAAATCATTACACATACATTTTAGTTCATAGGTTCTTGATTTGCTTCCTGAATAACGTATTCTTTTTTTTTTTGAAGCTTATGGAAGAATCATCTTTATTTTTAAGTTGTGCTGACAGATATTTACCTTGATATACGATTTTATTAAGACTAGATATTACTTTTTGCTGATAATTGCTATCGATTTCAAAAAAAGAATTTTTATCTAAAACTTGAATGTTCCCAATATCTATATTTCGTGTACGAGTAGCCTTATTAATAAGGCTTATAAGGTTAAGTTTAGTTAACCCATCTTTAGTGCCTATGTTAATAGAAACTTTTGAAAAACATAACTTTTCAGAATTACGTTTATGAACTCTACGTTCGGTAGACCTAAAGTCAGGTGATAAATTAATATCTCTAGCATTTTTGTAATAGGAAAGAAAACGGTTAAATTCCACTGAAGCAAACCGTTTAATAAGTTCTTGACGATCAAATCCCGAAAGTTTTTCATAGATAATAGGCAAATAACTCTCTATAGAATGATCATCTACTATCACTTTAGTAGTTTTATTAATAAGATGAAATAACTGTTTTTCGCATATTTCCCGACCTGTAGGTATATTAATATGTTTAAATGTTTTGCCTATTTTTTGCTCTACTTCTTTTAAACGCCTGCGTTCTCTAAATTGTATAATACATATAGATATTCCATGATTCCCAGCACGGCCCGTGCGTCCACTGCGATGTAAATAAGTCTCATTATCGTCAGGAAGATTATAATTAATCACATGTGTTATATTATTTATATCTAATCCTCGGGCAGCTACATCCGTAGCTACGAGTAATTGTAAACGCTTTTCTCTAAATCGCTCCATAACTGTCTCTCTTTGTGCTTGTGAGAGATCTCCATAAAGAACATCGGCATTATAACCATCTCTAATCAAATGATCAGCTACTTCTTTAGTTTCTCTTCGAGTACGACAGAAAACTATACCGTAGATATCTGGATTTATATCAATAATACGTTTAAGAGCTAGATACCTATTTTGGCTATTTACCATATAATAAACATGTCTTACATCATCTGATCCCACATTACGTTTCCCTGTGCTTATTTCGAAAGGATCATTAAGATAGTCATTTGCAATTTTATTCATCTCACTAGACATAGTAGCTGAAAATAACAAAGTCTGTCGTTCAGAAGGGAGTTCATGAATAATATTATCTAATTCCTCCTTAAACCCCATATTGAGCATTTCGTCAGCTTCATCAAGAATTAAATAGCGAATACTAGATAGTTTTATTTTTTTACGCTGAATCAAATCTACTAGCCTTCCGGGAGTGCTGATTATAATTTGTGATCCTTTTTGTAATGCTTTAATTTGAACATCTATGTTAGCTCCTCCATAAATCGGAGTAATTTTAATATAAGAAAGATATTTAGAAAACCGTTGAAAATCTTGTGTAATTTGCAAACATAATTCTCTAGTAGGACAAAGAACAAGAGCTTGAGGCTCACTTTTATCTGGCAATATTTTTTGTATGAGCGGCAACCCAAACGCAGCGGTTTTACCAGTTCCCGTCTGTGCTAATGCAACTAGATCGCCTTGAGAATGTAATAGATAAGGTATCGATTTTTTTTGCACAGCAGTAGGCAATTGAAACCCCAATTCATCAAGAGCACTAATGATTTGAGGGATCAATCCTATTTCGGTGAATTTATTCATAAGTAGTAGTTGGTTTCTAATTCAGACTTAGACTATGTCTGTATGGAAAAAGGTAAATTATATCAAAAGGAGCGCTGTTTTCAGAAGAAAAAATTGAGCATGAATTTAATAAAAAAAAATTACTTTTCAATTAGGTTATTATTTTAAAAGACTTAGATATTTATACATAAACTTCTCAGAAGAGTATTACTTTTATATTTAAAACGCATAATCAATAAAAAAGCAGATAAGGCAAGCCCAATCCCTAACCCAATCCATACACCAAAGGCTCCCATATTTCTTTGAATAGAAAAATACCAAGCTAAAGGTATTGCTACTATCCAATAAACAAAAAAAGTTAACCACATAGGTATTTTTACGTCCTGTAACCCCCTAAGCGCACCTAAAGCTACACTTTGTATACTATCGAAAAACTGTAATAGTGCTGCTACAACAATTAAGTCTGAAACTATACAAGCCGTTTCTATACTCTTTTTTTTAATAAAAATATATGGAAGAAAGTGACGTAAAAGTATAAATATAACTCCGCAAGTGGTCATAAAAATAATACTCATAAAAAAGACTGACCAGCCAGCTTTTTTAAGTTCAATATAATTTTTTAGAGCTTTTTGATTGCCTATGCGTATAGTAGCTGCAACAGAAAAACCTACTGAAAGCATATAAGTGGCTGAGGTTAAGTTCATATTTATTTGATGGGCAGCCAGTTCTTTGGCTCCTGATATCCCTATTATAAAAGAAGCTACCCCAAAGGCACTTACTTCAAAAAACATTTGTAACCCAGAAGGTATCCCCAAAGAGAGTATTTTTTTGAAATATTTTTTTTGAAAAATGATAGGTTTTAATTCTCTATAGTATTCAAGTACTATTGGAGATTTCTTAAGAAGAAATATCATACCAATAAGTAAGACAATACGTGCAATTAGAGTAGAATAAGCTGCTCCGATAATGCCAAACTTTTGTAAGCCACAATAACCATATATAAGTATATAATTTAAAATAATATTAATTAAAACAGATATCCAAGTAACTATCATACCAGGAGTGGTTAAAGAGAGGCCTTCAGAAAATTTACGCAAAAATTCAGCGAGCATCCACGGAATAAGCGATAAGGAGATAATATTTAAAAAAGGACGAGCTTCATAAATGATATCTTTAGGTTGATCTAAAAAGGGAAGAATAGGAATAAACAGACAAATAATCAAATACATCGATAAAGAAAGAAAAAAACTGATAACCAATCCATGGGTTAAAATGATGATACCTTCTCTTTTATTATTTTGGGTATCTACTTCGACGATTAAAGGAGAAAGAGAGGAGGCCATGCCTATACCAAAAACCATGGCTATAAGAAATACTGAGTTAGTTAAAGCTACAGCACCCAAAGCCTTATTCCCAAGTGATCCAACCATAATATTATCGACAATATTCAGACTAATTTGACCTAACTGACCTAAAGCTATGGGAATAATCAAATTTGTATTTTTTTTAATATGAGTTAAAAAATTCATAAATTTTGATCTAATCAAACTAACTAAATTAAATTCTTTAATAGAATACACCCAAAATCTTCTTGAATTCTACTAAAAAATAATAAATTAATTTTCTTGCTTCCTATTTAAAATTATCACTTTTAGCCTGTATATGAGGCTCTAATATAGAGTGCTTATTATAATAAATAAGCAAAAAGTTAGATTAGACATAAAATAGATAAGATAGAGTTATTTTATAAATAAATCTGGATTTTATTTAAGCATAATTACGAACGTTACCATAAATAAAATAATTAAATATTATATATAAATAGTATTATTTATGTATAATTATAATGAAAAAATCTAAAAAATTTATAGAAATGATTTTTTTAACCCTATTTTTATCTAATGAAAAAATCTAAAAAACTTATAGAATGGCAATACATATATAAAGAAGAGCTACAAAAAAATTACCCTGAAATTAGGGAACGTGAACAAATATTTTTTTTAATAGCTATGCATATATTGTCATGTAGTAAGACTAAAGTTCATCTATCTTTAATTGAAAAAAAAGTTATTTCATTTACTCAAAATAAAAAATTTAAATATTTATTAAATGAATTAAAAAATTATAAACCTATACAATATATATTAGGAAGCACATTTTTTTTTAACTTAAATCTTAGATTAAATAAAAATGTGCTAATTCCTCGCCCAGAAACCGAAGAGCTTGTTCATTGGATACTTATGACAACTCCTAGAATATCTAGACTACGCATTTTAGATATAGGTACTGGGAGTGGATGTATAGCTTTAAGTTTGAAAAAAGAACTTCCAGAGTCGGATATATATGCTTTAGATTCCTCTT
Organism: Candidatus Insignibacter tubulum; assembly: GCF_056790205.1. Taxonomy (NCBI): domain Bacteria; kingdom Pseudomonadati; phylum Bacteroidota; class Flavobacteriia; order Flavobacteriales; family Blattabacteriaceae; genus Candidatus Insignibacter; species Candidatus Insignibacter tubulum. The sequence goes on along the minus strand of NZ_CP199715.1, from coordinate 595,992 downwards.
TAGCAGCACTCAAATGTGCGCAAGAAAACGCTCGGTTGAATAATATATTTGTACATTTTTATCAGATAAATATTTTAGAAAAATTTTCTGAAGAATTGCCTTTATTTGATATCATAGTAAGCAATCCCCCCTACATACGCCCCTGTGAGAAAAAACTAATGGCTAAAAATGTATTAAAATATGAACCTTTAATAGCTCTTTTTGTAACTGAGGAGCAGCCTTTGATTTTTTATGAAAAAATTGCCTGTTGGGGTATAAATAAACTCTCCGAACAAGGAGTACTTTATTTTGAAATCAATCAATATTTACTAAATGAGAGCCTTAGTCTTCTTAAGAAAATAGGATATAAAAATATCGAACTAAAAAACGATTCGCAAGGGACCCCTCGCATGATAAAAGTTCTTTTAAAATAATATTTTTTATCACATTATAAAATAATTATACGTTGATAACGTGTTACTCTATGTTTTATAACTACAATTTTTATCAAAAAATAATAGAGTTTTATAAAAATTTTTCAACAGAAAATTTGATCTTACAAAAAAGACTTACCATATTATTTCATACTCTACTTTAAAGTAATTACTTGAAATCTTTCAGTATAATTCTAATTATATTCTAAAGGAATAATTAAACTACCCTACTATTCTAACCTTTTTTTTATATAAAACTCTAGAAGTTTTATTCACTATATATATCAAGATAAGCTTTTAGGATTCGACTACGAGAACTATGACGAAGCTTTCTACAAGCTTTATCCTTAATTTGACGTACACGCTCTCTAGTAAGATTATGCTCCTGGCCTATTTCTTCTAGAGTGCGAGGCGGCTTACCATCTAAGCCAAAACATTTTTCAGTAATATCCCGTTCACGATATGAAAGATTACTCATAAGTCGTAATATATCAATACGTAAAGACTCTTGAATCAAAGATTCATCAGGACGAGGTGACTCACCATATCGAACTACATCATATAAATTAGAATCTTCTCCTGGGACTAAGGGAGCATCCATAGAGAAATATCTTGAAGAATTTTTTATAGATTCTTTTACATCGTCTTCGTTCATATCTAGCATATCCCCAATTTCCTGTGCCGATGGGGTCCGTTCGTACTTCTGTTCAAGTTGTGCAGAAGTTTTATTTACTTTACTCATTAAAGCACATTTATTCATAGGGAGTCGGACCATTCGAGAACATTCAGCAATAGCTTGCATAATAGATTGACGACACCACCAGACTGCGTATGAAATAAATTTAAACCCCTTGGTAGGGTCAAACCGTTTCGCCGCCTTTATAAGGCCTAAATTTCCCTCATTAATAAGATCTCCAAGACTTAATCCCTGATTCTGATATTGTTTACTAACAGATACTACAAAACGTAAATTAGCTTTTACCAACTTATTTAGAGCTATCTCGTCTCCTTCTTTAATACGTCGGGCGAGTTCTACTTCTTCTTCGGGAGTCAATAAGGACTCTTTCCCAATTTCATGAAGATATTTATCTAACGAAGGTGTTTCTCGATTAGTAACTTGTTTAGTAATTTTAAGCTGTCTCATAAAATGATATTATTCAATAAAAACTTAATACTAAGATAATAAGAAATTTCACTGGAAAAATGCGTAAAAAATATTAAACTTATTTATGTTCTCTAGAACGAGATAAAAGTACTTTTCTAGATATTTTCATTTTGCCGTTTCGTTCGTCTATACCCATAAGTTTAACTTGTATTTTGTCCCCTATTTTTAGAACATCTTCAACTTTGTTGAGATGTTCCCAATTAATTTCTGAAATGTGAAGCAAATAGTCTTTTCCAGGAACTATTTCAACAAACGCACCAAATTCCTTAATTGATTTAACCTTTGCTTCATATATTCCTCCTATCTCAGGAATAAAAGTAATATCTTTAATACGCTGTAGTGCTTGATATATTTTTTTCTGATCCTTACCTAAAATTTCTACAATTCCTAATGCTCCTTTCTCTTCAATGGCAATTATAGTGTCAGTATCTGTCTGAATTTCTTGTATAATCTTCCCTCCAGGGCCAATAACTGCACCTATAAATTCTTTTGGAATAGTAATAAGGTCCATTTTAGGAGCATTGGGCTTTATAGACGTTCTAGATTGAGATAGAGTTTTTAGCATTTCTTTTAAAATATGTATGCGTCCATGATAAGCTTGCATCAATGCCTTCTTTAGTACTTCAAAAGAAATGCCCTCTATTTTAATGTCCATTTGACACGCAGTAATTCCTTTCTCCGTTCCTGCAATTTTAAAATCCATATCACCAATGTAGTCTTCATCGCCCAAAATATCTGAAAGAATTACCTCTTTATTCGTTTTTTTATCTATAATTAACCCCATAGCAATACCTGAAACTGGACTTGTAATGGATATTCCTGAATCCATAAGCGCAAGAGTTCCAGCGCAAATCGTTGCCATAGAAGAAGATCCATTAGATTCAAGAATATCAGATACTACACGAATAGTGTAAGGCGTATTTGAGGGAATACTATTTTTTAGTGCACGCTGTGCTAAATTCCCATGCCCAATCTCACGACGCGAGATGCCTTTCAAAGGTCTAACTTCTCCGGTAGAAAAAGGAGGGAAATTATAATGTAAATAGAATTTTTCCTGTTCAGCTTTAATAGCATTATCTATACGATTAGCGTCTATAGAAGAGCCTAACGTGACTGTAGCGAGTGATTGAGTTTCACCCCTTGTAAATAAAGCTGATCCATGTACACCGGGAAGATAATCTACGTGAATACATATAGGACGAATTTGTGTTGAAGAACGCCCATCCAAACGTAAGTTTTCATCAATTAATAATCTACGAATGGCCTCTTTTTTAACATCAGCGTAGTAATAGGAAATTATACTTTCTTTTCCTTTATAATCTTCTTCAGAAAATAAATTTTTTACTTCATTAAAAATTTCCTCATAACATTCAGAACGTCTTTTTTTATCAACATAAGATTTTGAAGCTTTATAAAGTTTATCATAAAATCTTGTATGAATCTTTTTATAAATTTCAGAATCTTGCTTATTGGGAGTATAATTTCTTCTCAAGAAGGATCCTTTAATCTTTGAAACTAAACGTATTTGAGCCTCTATCTGTCTTTTTATAGCCCAATGTGCTAATTCTATAGCTTTTAACATTTCTTCTTCAGAAATCTCTCTCATTTCGCCTTCTACCATAATAATAGACTCTTCAGAGCCACCTATGATCATATCTATATCTGCTCTCAGAATTTGGGTTAAACTAGGATTAATAATAAACTTTCCTTCTAAACGTATAATACGAACCTCAGATATTGGGCCATTAAATGGGATATCTGAAATAGAAATTGCAGCTGAAGCGGCTAAAGCAGCTAAACTATCAGGAAGAACTTGATCGTCATAAGAAAGTAAAGAAATCATCACCTGAACTTCTGAATGGAAATCCTTTGGAAACATAGGACGCAACACACGATCTACAATGCGCATAGTCAAGACTTCTTCATCTGAAGGACGCCCTTCTCGTTTTATAAAACCGCCAGGAATCTTGCCTCCAGCAGAATATTTTTCTCTGTAGTCAACAGTGAGAGGTAAAAAATCTATTCTTTCTTTTACTTCTCTAGCTGCTACAACCGTTGCTAAAAGCATAGTATCTCCCATTCTTACCACTACAGCTCCATCAGCTTGTCTAGCAAGAAGACCTGTCTCTATGCTGATATCACGTTGATTTTCCAGAACTATTTTTTCTGAAAAAATATTTGATGACCTCATTATAATATATTTTTATCTGCTAACTAAAATGGGGACTTCCTATTGCCCCCATTTTTTTTGCTGCTCAAAATTAAGATACTTCGACTATTTTCTTATGCCTAACTCTTTTATAAGATTACGATAATTATCTATACCCACATTTTTAATATAGTTGATCAATCTACGACGTTTACCTACCATATTAAGAAGTGCCTTTTGAGTGTGGAGATCTTTTTTATGATTTTTGAGATGTTCTGTAAGATATTTTATACGATACGTTAAAAGAGCAACCTGCCCCTCAGCAGAACCTGTATTATGAGGCGATTGGCTAAATTTCTCAAAAATTTCTTTTTTTTTACTAGTTATTAAATTCATAAAGTCTTCGATAAATTGAAGCTTATTGATTAAGACATATGGAGGCCAAGTTATAAAAAAAAAATAATATGAAACTATACGTTTACTATATATGTTCTAAACTTTTTTAAAAAAAAAATACTTTATAATATCAGAATATTATCATAATATAATAATTTATTGATGTATAAGAAAAATAATTATAGATTATTAAAATCAGACCTCCCTTATTATAATTACCGATATTTAAACTATAAAGACCGTGTACAGTTTTATATAGAACAGGATGATATACATTGTGAAAATTATAGCTTTATCTAAGTAATAGAAAAAAACAATTTCTGCATTAAGGAATATCTTTCCCTTTATAGGAAAAGAATATATCTTGTTTTAATATTTGGGAATGCTCGTAAATATCATCTATTTTGAAAGGGCCATTTTTAGCTGCTTGAGTAGAAATATAATCACATTTTTCATTTTCAGGATGATTATTATGGCCCTTAATCCATTTAAAAGATATTTGATGTAAAAAATAAAGTTTAAGAAACCGTCGCCATAAATCAGAATTTTTTTTCCCTTTAAAATTAGATTTTTCCCAAGAAAAAACCCAGGATTTGTTAACTGATTGGCTTACATATTTTGAATCGGTAAAAATTACTACTCGTGATTTCTTTTTAAGATATGTTAATCCCGAAATGATACCCCATAGTTCCATACGATTGTTAGTGGTAAAACGAAAAGCCTCGGAAAATAGTTTTTGATAGCCATTATCAGGCATCTTCATAATTAAACAATAGCCCCCTGTACCTGGATTACCTCTGGAAGATCCATCTGAATAGATATGTATTAACGGAAGAGTTTTTTTATAAGGGTTCAAAGAATATTATTTTTTTTGAGCAAAATTCCTCAACTGGGTTTTAATAAGTTGATAACATCTATTTTTTAAAGAGATTTTATCTAACAGAGTCATTCCTTGAGTTAAAATAGGCTCATGTCTCTGAATATATACTCTACCAGGACCTCCTTTAAAAAAACAATGAGGGAATCTTTGTGCTATTCCATAAATACTAAAAATCAATAAAGGGACTTGTTTTTCTATAGCTAAGGCGAATGCACCATCTTTAAAACTCGCTAATGAATTATAATTATTAGACACCCTTCCTTCGGGAAATATACAAATGTTATAGCCTAAATCAATCCTTCTTTTAGCTTCTTTTAAAGCTCTTATACCGCTAAAATGACTTTTCCTATCTACAAGAATATTACTTTTTGCATACACATAACCAAAAACTGGAATTTTTGAAAGCTCAATTTTTCCTATAAAAACCATTGGAGACCAGTCTATAAGAGCGTAAAGTAACATAATATCCATAACTGAACTGTGGTTACTTAGGATAACATAAGGTTGATATTTATCAATACAGGTTTGTTTTTCAATTTTATAAACTATACCCATAAGCCAAAGATTGCAAATTCCCCAAATACGATGTAAACGATAAGCTAAAGGATAATGTTTTTCCTTAAAAAGGAAAAGAACGGATATTATTCCTAAAAAAGGGACTAAAATAATGTTAATTACTATGAACCATAAACGCCATAAAAAAACTAAAATTCCTTTTATCAAATACATTTATAAAAAATCACGATAATTATCCCTATAGGAGAGGAGGAGGGGATACAAAAGTAATTTTTTTTTTATGCCTAAAAAAAAACTCAAAATAAACTTAAATATTTTAACTGTATCTCAAATGTAATAAACATTTTATAAAAAAAAAGAATTTGGGGTTAAAAATGATCTTTCATCCTATTGAAACAAGTTTAAAATTAACTTTTTCTCCAAGTTCAGGATAAGTTTTTTTATTTTCCCCTAAGTAAATTTTTCCTTGAGCAAAAATTTCTTCTCGAGCAAAAAAATGACTTAGATCGCCTATTTGTACGATATATTCTTCAATTACAAGACTATTATTAGTTTTATCATAAACTTCTTGAGAGATAATTCCGATATCAGCCTGAATAGCGATGCCATTTTTTTTTAATTGAATTCCTCTGTATATTATATCTAATAAATTATGATTATTTGCTGGGATAGCAAAGTAATCTTTGTAAAGGGACACAAAACTATCTGAATGAGCAAGGGAATAAAGTCCTGCTAAAATAGCTAGAGCATTATATTTACGCGCTTTTTGTTTTTGCATATCCTTGTAATGGTATCCCGCTTCGAAAAGCACACAAGGGTATCCTATTTGTTGAAAATAATCTCCAGTAGCTGTGGGATAAAATTCATCAGTATAACGTCCTATCATTCCTGGTAAAATACTCTGAAGAGATATAGCTATAGAAGCAATAAGTCCCATAGTCTCTTTCCTTCCTTGGGTAAGGGTGCGAGAAAAATCCTCAGAAGGTGCTAAAAAAGAAAGTACTGCTGGTTTTGAAGTAGCTCCTACATGAAAAAGGCTTCGTTGATCATGTAAATTAAATAAGAATTTTGGAGAAGAATCTAATACTTGTTGAAAAAGAATTTTTGTCTCGGGACAAGCTAAGGCACAAGCATCTCGGTTTAAATCAATATTGATAGCATTACGACGCTTAAATTTCTCGGCTCCATCAGGATTAAGCATGGGAATAAAAGAGATCTTAAGTTTATCCCTAATAAACAGGGAAAGAGAATAATCTTGGGATAAGAATTTCCATACATCGAACATAGCCAAAGATCCAGTTGATTCATTACCATGCATTTGAGACCAAATGAAAATTTTTTTTTGACCTTTGCCTAAACTAAGCTTAAATATTTGTCTTTTTTCCACTGAAAAACCTATAGAGTTTACTTCAGAAACCTTTTGACAAAAATCTAAGTGACTTATTAACTGATCATATCTAAAAATTCTGGAATTTAAAGTGAATTCTTTAAAACGATCATAGCTTTTATTTAACAGATTAATATCAAATATCATATATTTTTTTTTAAAAAAAAAAATCGTGTAATTTAGTTATATATAACAATTTATATGTTATAAATGGAACAATATATCTTTATCCAAAATATGTAATTTTTATATATTATAAATAATTTTATAATTCTTTAGTATATAGTAATAAATAGATAAAATTCTGGTTTTATAATAAGATATATCTGCATTTATATTTTTCTCTAAAAAATAAATCCAGTGATTATTTCTTATAGAGTTAAAGTAAACTTTTAATAAAAAAAAGAAAAAGTTATAAATCAATAGGAGTTAGTTGAGAATAAAAAATATTGTATTATTATGTATAATAATAAGTTCATTTAGGAAATAATCAAAAAAAAATATATATAAACTTGCAAGTTTATTCAAATCATTTGATTCTTGTAGGATAAAAAATTCATCATTTTATATTTCTTGGCATAACTATTGATAATAAATAATCTTAAAAGGGATTAAAAACATATATCATATAAAACTTTATATAAAGTTAAAAGATTTACGTTGTGAAGGTCCTTCATAATAAAGTATCGCTTGACATAAAATTACAATTATACAGACATGTTAACCCGACATTGTGTAGGTATTATTTTATAGGTTAAGAAGTTAATAATTAACCATGTTAATAAAAACTATTTTAGAGGTAGATTTAGAATCTGAAGAAGAAGAATTTATAACAGTTATGAATAAAGATCAAGAAGAGCCGTTGCTCAAAAATAATATACCTGAAAATCTCTCTATCTTACCATTGCGAAATGTGGTTTTGTTCCCAGGAATAGTTATTCCAATCACTGCAGGACGCAATCGCTCTATACAGCTTCTTCAAGAAGCTTATCGAGGAGATAAAATCATAGGAGTTATTACGCAAAAAGATATAAATGTTGATAATCCTACTGAGAAGGATCTTCATAATGTAGGAACAGTTGTAAAAATATTTAAACTTCTTGAAATGCCTGATGGCAGTACTACAGTGATTCTTCAAGGTAAATGTAGATTCCAAGTTAAAAAATTTATCCAACAAAAACCTTATTTAAAGGCTGAAGTAATTGCTTTTGAAGAACTTAAAGTTTCTTCTAATGATAAAGAATACGCTCCTTTAGTAGATTCTATAAAAGATCTAGCTATAAAAATTACACAAGAAAATCCTAATATTTCTCCAGAAATAAATTTTGGGCTGCGTAATATTGAAAGTTCTTCTTTTCTAATTGACTTTATAGGAGCTAACATAGGGCTTTCGATTAAACAAAAACAAAGTCTTCTAAGCGAGAATGACTTAAAAAAGAGAGCGATGAAAGCATATCGTTTTCTAAGTATAGAACACCAACAAGTACGACTTAAAAACGATATTCAATCGCGTGTTCGTAGTGATATGGATCAACAACAACGTGAGTATTTTTTACAACAGCAAATCAAAGCTATACAGGAAGAATTAGGAGACATTTCTTATGAAAAAGAAATAGAAGAAATGCGTCTTAAGGGAACTCGTAAAAAATGGACTAAGGAAGCTGCTGAGCAATTTGAAAAAGAATTATTAAAGCTACAACGTAGCAATCCCCAAATGCCTGATTACACTGTACACCATAACTATATAGATCTAATGCTTGATCTTCCCTGGCAAAAATATTCTAAAGATTATTTTGATTTTAACAGAGCACAAAAAATTCTTGATAGGGATCATTCAGGTCTTGAAAAGATAAAAGAACGCATTATCGAACATCTTGCTGTACTAAAATTACGTGCCGATATGCGATCGCCTATTTTATGTTTTTACGGCCCCCCCGGAGTGGGGAAAACCTCTTTAGGTAAATCTATTGCAGCAGCTTTAAAACGTAAGTATGCACGTATTTCTCTAGGAGGTATGCATGATGAATCTGAGATTCGTGGCAATCGTCGTACGTATATAGGTTCCATGCCTGGACGTTTGTTACAGTCAATAAAAAAAATAAAAACTTCTAATCCAGTATTTGTATTAGATGAGATAGATAAAATAGCACATGGTGTTCACGGAGATCCATCATCAGCTATGTTGGAAGTATTAGACCCAGAACAAAATACTACTTTTTATGATAATTTTTTGGAATTAGGTTATGACCTTTCTAAGGTGATGTTTATAGCTACGGCTAATTCACTTTCAAATATACAACCTCCTTTATTAGATCGTATGGAAACTATCGAAATAAACGGATATACCCTTGAAGAAAAAGTTGAAATCGTTTGCAAACATCTTTTGCCTAAAGAACTTAAAGAACATGGGTTAAAAAAAACAGATTTATTGCTTGGTAAACAGCAAATTGAAAAAATTGTTGAAAGTTATACTCGCGAGTCAGGAGTAAGGGGACTAAAAAAACAAATTGCCAAATTGGCACGTCATATTGCCAGAAATATTGCTACTAAACAAGATTTTTCAAAGCGTTTAAGTATGGAAGGTATAGAAAAAATATTAGGAGTTCCTCAAGAACCAGAACGTTATGAAGGGGATAGTATCTTAGGAGTAGTTACAGGACTAGCATGGACTAGTATAGGAGGTGATATCCTTTATATTGAGTCTATCTTATCTAAAGGGAAAGGAGTATTAAGCCTTACAGGGAATTTAGGAGATGTTATGAAAGAATCTGCTACTATAGCCTTGCAGTATATTAAAGCGCATTATAAAGAATTTGGAATAGACCCTAAACTTTTTGAAGAACAAAATATTCACATACACGTTCCTGAAGGAGCTGTCCCTAAAGATGGACCTTCAGCAGGTATTACAATGCTTACCTCTTTAGTTTCAAGCTATAGTGGTAGAAAAGTAAAACCCTATCTAGCAATGACTGGTGAAATTACTTTACGTGGAAAGATTTTGGCTGTAGGGGGTATCAAAGAGAAAATACTAGCAGCTAAACGTTCTCGCATTAAAGAAATTATTCTCTCAAAAGATAATGAGAAAGATGTTTCTGATATTAAAAAGGACTATCTTGAAGGATTGACTTTTCACTATGTAAGGGAAATAAAAGAAGTTATTGATATGGTATTACTAAGATAGTAAACTTCTTTAAAATGGGATTAAGTGTAAATCTTATAAAGATATGAAAAAATCTAATATAGATCCGGAGTTTGACAAGTATTTACTATGTTTAGTGGAAACATATGGGACTCCATTATATGTATATGATGCCGATAAAATAGTTGGTCAATACGATAATATGATCCAGGCGTTTTCGGATATAGAAAAGGTAAATATACATTATGCTTGCAAGGCTAATACGAATTTGAACTTACTACGGCTTTTAAAAGAGAAAGGGAGTGGCCTTGATACAGTTTCCATTCAAGAAGTAGAATTAGGGTTGTTGGCAGGATTTAAGCCCCAAGACATTATTTATACCCCAAATGGGGTATCACTCGATGAAATTAAAAAATCTAAGGAATTAGGCGTACGAGTTCATATAGATAATCTTTCTGTTCTAGAACATTTTGGACAAGAATTTTCTTGCTCTTATCCTATAGGGATCCGTATTAATCCACATATTTTCGGTGGAGGGAACGAAAAAATATCTGTAGGTCATATAGATTCCAAATTTGGGATTTCTTATTATCAATTGCCTCATATTAAGCGAATTATAGAAATTACTAATCTAAAAGTCGAAGGTCTTCATATGCATACAGGTTCCGATATTCTAGAAATAGAGGTTTTTCTTAGAAGTGCGGATATTCTTTTTGAAACATCACTAGAGTTTAAAGATTTGAAATACATAGACTTTGGTAGTGGATTTAAGGTCCCATATAGATATGGAGATATACAAACTGATATTAATATCTTAGGAAAATCATTAAGCAAAAAATTTAGGAATTTTTGCCATCAATATGGTAAAGAACTATCTTTGATTTTTGAACCAGGAAAATTTCTAGTAGGACAAGCAGGATATTTTTTAGTTCGCGTTAATGCTGTTAAACAAACTATGTCTTCAGTTTTTGCATGTGTAGACTCAGGATTTAACCATTTTATACGTCCGATGTTATATAATGCTTATCACCATATAGAGAATCTTTCTAACCCTTCAGGTCGAATGCGTATATATAACGTGGTCGGGTATATTTGTGAATCAGATACTTTCGGATTAAACCGGAGAATTAGTGAAATACATGAAGGGGATGTACTATGTTTTAGAAACGCAGGAGCTTATTGCTTTTGCATGTCTTCTAATTATAATTCCAGATACCGTCCAGCAGAAGTAATGCTTTATAAAGGAAAAGATTATCTAATACGAAAAAGAGAAACTTTTGAAGATCTACTTCGAAATATAGTGGAAATAACTTTCTAGATGTCAGATAAAGTATACTATTTACAACTTTTTACGTATTTATATGATACGTAAAAAAAATGTTATTTAACCTTTTTTTTAGATTACATATAGGTATCATAAATAGGGAAAATTCCTAGCTATAACTTAATTTATAATCTCATTAAAGATTATTTTATCTCCTCTATTTTTTTAGAGGATATTTTATTAAAAAATTTCTTATACAAGATATATTTTTGTTTAATTTTATCAAATTTACTAAAAAAATAATTTCTCATTATTCCTATAATCATTTATAGGGAAAGTATAATACTTATTTAGTAAGTATGCCTCATCTATAGTTATAGATTAACAACTCTAAAAAAAACTTAATAAACGAATATAATAGTTTAAAAAACTTTGAAACTATTTTTAAACGACTTATTTTTGCCAGAATCTCTTGGAGAGATGGCAGAGTGGCCTATTGCGGCGGTCTTGAAAACCGTTGAGATTAATTATCTCCGGGGGTTCGAATCCCTCTCTCTCCGCAAAAAAAGTATTTAAAATCCTTCAAAGGACGTGATTACCTTCTTATAAATCTCAAAAAGATTATAAGAAGGTAACTGACCTCTCTTTTTATTATATCTTATGATATAAGAATAAAGCAGGATTTTTTTCTTATCCCTGTAATATTACTTATATACAGAACTGTTTTTAATAAACACATATATAAAAGAACTTAGATATAAAGTATAACAACTATATATATTAAGAATAAAAAGGACTACAGATAGGGTTAACTTATTTTAAGTATGACTTCTTTAGAAGAAAGTACAATCATCCTCCTATTCCTAATTTTTACTAGGATATAATTACTAAAGATAATAAGATAATCTAAATATTCTCAGATTATAAAATCTATTTTCTAATAGAGAATATATCCCTCTAATTGTTATAATAGAAGGATATATTCTCTATTAGAGAACTAATCACTTTAGTCTTGAAACGATTATCTATTCTTTTTAGGAGTAGTCGATGCTGCAGTCGATGCTGTAGTCGATGCTGTAGTCGATGCTGCAGTCGATGCTGCAGTCGATGCTGTAGTCGATGCTGTAGTCGATGCTGTAGTCGATGCTGCAGTCGATGCTGCAGTCGATGCTGCAGTCGATGCCTTATCGTAAGGGACCATCTTATTAGTACTTTCATAAGGATTATTCTTGTCAATACAAGAAAAACATAAAGTAGCTAACACTACAGCTAAAGGCGTAAAAAATAATCTTTTCATAAGATTTAATTATAATAGTTAACTTAAAGTACAATCACCCTCTTATCCCTAATTTTTACTAGGATATAATTACTAAAGATAATAAGATAATCTAAATATTCTCAGATTATAAAATCTATTTTCTAATAGAGAATATATCCCTCTAATTGTTATAATAGAAGGATATATTCTCTATTAGAGAACTAATCACTTTAGTCTTGAAACGATTAATCTATTCTTTTTAGGAGTAGTCGATGCTGCAGTCGATGCTGTAGTCGATGCTGTAGTCGATGCTGCAGTCGATGCTGCAGTCGATGCTGCAGTCGATGCTGCAGTCGATGCCTTATCGTAAGGGACCATCTTATTAGTACTTTCATAAGGATTATTCTTGTCAATACAAGAAAAACATAAAGTAGCTAACACTACAGCTAAAGGCGTAAAAAATAATCTTTTCATAAGATTTAATTATAATAGTTAACTTAAAGTACAATCACCCTCTTATCCCTAATTTTTACTAGGATTTTTTATTGAGATATATCATGCAATGATAATTAAGATAATCTATAATATTTTCAGGTTATAAAATTTATTCTTAAAAATAAAGACATCCCTCCTTATTGTTATAAACATAAGGATATATTCCTACAAAGGAACTAATACTTAAATTCATTGAAATTATTATAAATCCATTTATAATAATTTCAATGAATTTAAGTATTAGTTGTTTTAGAGTCAATTATTTTAACTGGATCTCTTTCATCAATACAAGAAAAACATAAAAAAGCTAATACGATAGCTAATTGTATAAAAAATAGTTTTTTCATATTTATAACTGAGTTTATAATTAATATCCTTTAACCCCCAACAGGCGAAAAACAGGATAAATATAAGCATATTTATCTTTTAAAATATCATAAATTAATATAATTTTTATTTAAACTTTAATATAGACTACAATACATGTTTGTTATGGCCTTCCGTTTCTTTTCTCTATTAAGATTAATTAACTGGATTATTATAATAGAAAATTCATAATAAATCTAAAAATTGAATTAATAGTGACTACAAAGAGTAAGAATGAAGGGAGGCAGTATTTCTACTATGAATCTTAGATGACTTTTAATAAATCATTTATGATAAATATTTTTTTTTTTTAAAAAAAAAAAGACGAACAGTTACATAAAAGCACAATACTAATAACAGTATGACAGAGTAAATCTATTCTTTAAATTAATAAAGAATAGAGTTTATTAGCTCTGATAAATTTTATTTTTTAACTTAGAGAATCCTGACTTCTTTTTTAAGAGCTATTTTAAAATATATACGTTAATATTTAATAATAAAATAGCCATATATATATGGCTACATAGTAAAAAAATAAATAGCAGTTTACTTACTATAAAAGATTAATATAAAAATTAATTAAGAGAGTTATTTGATAAAACATAATGTCTTTAACAAAGACATACCCTAATTTTTTATTAATTCTACCTATAATTTCTTTTTTTCTATAAAATAGATCCTGACGGAGTTCTGGAGCTTTTAATTTAACATGTATTACTTGATCTTTTATAGAAATTTTTTCAGTATAATGACGTATAAATCTTCCCATGATTTCTCCCCATAGAAATTTTGTTTTAGTCTCTATAAAGCCTTTTTGTAGATTATATTTAATCAAAAAAGAATGTAAAGCTTCTTTTATAGTCTGTCGATTTTTTTTCATCTCTTGATTTTAAAAATTTTATACAACTTATTTATTTTGCTCATGACATTACACATACGTTCGACATGGGTATCAGAAATAAAAATCTGTCCGAAATGTTCTTGGTTAACTAATTCTATAAGATGATTAACCCGAACTTCATCAAGTTTATCAAAAATATCATCAAGTAAAAGAATAGGGGAAATATTACGTTGTTTTTTTATAAAGTCAAACTGGGCTAATTTCAGAGCGATCAAAAAAGATTTTTGCTGACCTTGTGAACCAAATTTTTTAATAGGTAATTCTTTAATTAAAAATTCTATATCGTCTTTATGAACACCTACTGAGGTATATCCTAGAAAAAGATCTCTTTGAAATTCTGCTCGTAATGATTCGTAAAGATTTATATGATTTAAAGTGCTTTTATACTTTAGGGAAACCCTTTCATTTTGAGCAGAGATTTTTTGGTAATGCTTTTGAAAATCAAATTTAAAATCTTGAATAAATTTTTTTCTTTTTTGATAAATTTTGTTTCCTTTTTCTTGCATTTGATAGTTATAAATATCTAGAAGTTCATTGTCCCCAGCAGTAGTAGGTTGCTTAATCATTTGCTTAAGAAGAATATTACGCTGGATAAGTACCTTATGATAACGTAAAAGTAATTCAAGATAGGGTTTATCTGATTGTGATATAACATTGTCTATAAATCGTCTACGAACTTCACTCCCTTCATTAATAAGATTTCGATCATAAGGTGAAATCACTACTAAAGTATATTCTCCTATATGCTCTGTAAGGCGTTCATATATTTTTTCATTTTTTTTTAAAATTTTTTTTCCGCCTTTCCTTAGACTACAACTAACAGATTCTTCTCTATTCCTTTTCTCAAATATACCTTCGATTAGAAAGAAGTATTCTCCAAATTTTATATTTTCTTGATCATTCAGACTGAAAAAGCTTTTCCCAAAAGCAAGATAATGAATAGCATCTAAAAGGGTTGTTTTCCCAACACCATTAAAGCCTACGAAACAGTTGAGATTTGAAGAAAATTTAAAAGTCTCCTCTTTTAAATTTTTAAAATAAAGTACGTGTATTTTTTTAAGAAACATTTGGTTTTACTAATCATTTTAAGCAAATTTAGTGATAAAATCACCGTATATTTTATCTAAAAAATATATTGTTTTGCATGGAAAAAATTAACTTTACTAAATTTAATTTAACAAGATGTCTGATAGAAAATCATCTGAAAGTAACTTTACATTTTTAAGCTTTTTAAAAAAAATCAACCAGGTTATTATCTCTAACTCTAAGATTTTTTTAGAGCAACCTCTCAAAAAATTTTTTTTCTTATTAGGTATATTATTACTAATTTTCATAGGCTACTTCGCCTATGAAAGATTTTATTTAGAGGCTCATCAAGAAAAAGCGCTAAATCATCTTTTTTACGCACGCCAATATTTTTTGCGTGATGAAATAAAAAAAGCATTAGGGGGAGATCCCTCTCTAAGAAATGGAGGATATATGGGATTTGTTGATATTATTAAAAATTTCCCTTCCACTCAAGCAGCTAATATTGCATATTTTTATGCAAGCCTTTTAAACTATAAGCTTGGAAATTATGAGAACTCGCTTAAGTTATTGAAATATTTTTCAGCTAAAGATAACTTTCTTTTTCCTATAAAATATGGTATGATGGCTGATACTTATGTTCAGTTACATAAAAATAATCAAGCCTTTAATTATTACATAAAAGCGATTCAATCTAATGATAATAACATTACAACTCCTATTTATCTTTATAAAGCTGCTATTCTATCCTTTAACATTGGTAAATATAAAGAAGCGCAAAATTGTTTTTTTAAACTCAAAGAGGAATATCCTAAGAGTGCTTTTGTAGAAGAAATAGATAAATATTTATCATTAATAAATGTAAAATTACAAAAATAAATACCTTGAAAATTCCTCCTGTTTACACTTTTAAAAAAAACCTTGATATATCCAAATTTAAATTTGGGACTATAACTGCTTCTTGGAATAAGGATATTACTGAAAACCTTCAAAAGGGGGTTCATAAGGGATTTATTGCCAGAGGAATTTGTCAAGAGAATATTTTTCATTGGGAAGTCCCAGGCAGTTTTGAACTTATTTATGCAGCAGATAAAATATGTAGGACACAATCTATTGATGCCCTTGTGACAGTAGGCGCTATTATAAAGGGGAAAACTAAACATTTTGAATATGTTTGCCAGGCAGTATCTCAAGGAATAAAAGATATTAATCTTCGTCATGACATACCTGTTATTTTTTGTGTGCTTACTGATGAAAATAAACAGCAATCTTTCAATCGTTCTGGAATAAATACAGGAAATAAAGGAATCGAATGTGCAAACACTGCTATAGAGATGGCAATATTTAGAAAATATATTATCTTATAAGTTTATTAAAACTATCTCTCTATATCATTTTATGTCAGATATTATACACTTATTACCAAGTTATGTGACTAATCAAATTGCTGCAGGGGAGGTAGTTCAGAGACCTGCTTCGGTAGTAAAAGAGTTGATCGAAAATTCTTTAGATGCTAACTCAAAATTTATTGAACTTGTTATTATAGAGTCTGGAAAATCTCTTATTCAAGTAGTTGATAACGGTAAAGGCATGAGTGTTGCTGATTCTCATAAGAGTTTTGAGAGGCACACTACGTCTAAAATACAAAAGGCAGAAGATCTTTTTAAGATCCGGACTATGGGTTTTCGTGGAGAGGCCTTAGCATCTATAGCTGCTATTGCGCAAATAGAAATGTGCACACGTAAAAAAGAGGATGAATTAGGGATATGTTTATTTATTGAAGGAAATAAGATTAAAGAAGAATCGTTTATACAAATGAATAAAGGAACGTCTATCTTAGTAAAGAATATTTTTTATAATGTTCCAGCACGGAGAAATTTTCTTAAATCAACTAAGATAGAGTTTAGTCATATCTTAGAAGAGTTTCACAGATTAACACTCTCGCATCCCAAGATTAGTTTCCGCATGTATAATAATGGTCAACGAATTTTCGATCTTGCCTGTTCTTCACTTAAACAACGCATTAAAGAAATTTTTGGATATAAAATAAATGAACAACTTATTCCAATAAGTGAATATACTGGGAAAATTAGTATAGAAGGATTTATTACTAGGCCCTCCTATTCTAGGAAATATAGAGGTCAGCAGTTCTTTTTTGTTAATCATCGTTTTATTAAAAACCCTTATTTACATAAAGCCATTTTAGATGCTTTTGATGGGCTTTTACCACCAGCTCATCATCCTTCTTATTTTATTTTTTTAGAGATTTCTCCTGAGCATATTGACATTAATATACACCCTACTAAAACCGAAGTTAAATTCGACGATGAATCTTCTATATATATAATTCTTCGAGCTGCTGTAAAACGTGCTTTAGGTCAATATCAAATAGTATCGACTTTAGACTTTGAAAAAAATATGAATTGGGAAGTAGCTTCCTTTGAAGAGGAAGGACTTATTAAAATACCTAAAGTTACTGCAAATCTTGATTATGATCCTTTTAAATCTGATAATTTTACGTTAAAAACACCTCTTAAGAAACAGCATGGAGTATTATCTACTAAAAATTTATATGAACAGATATGTTCATCCTGTATATCCTGGGAGCAGGAAAATATTAGTTCCGAACCAACGATTTTTGATAGAGAGCTAGCTAGTAATATTATAGCTTTTCAGTTGCATAAAAAATACATCTTAACTGCTCTATATTCAGGACTCATTATTATCGATCAGCATCGTGCTCACAAAAGAATACTATATGAGTCCTTTTTACAATTGTCTGATAAAAAAAATAAAGTCAGTCAAAAACTTCTATTCCCCATAACTCTTTGTTTCTCAAATACCGAAATTTTAATTATTAAACAGTTTGAGAAAGATTTACTTGATATGGGATTTATCTTAAATTTTCAAAATGAAACATTTTTAATAGAATCAATTCCTGTTAATATGGATCAACATCAAATAAATGATTTTTTTCAAGAAATACTTTCAGGCAATATTCCTGATACAACAAATCAAAAAAAGCTACTAGCATATACTATGGCTCGTTCTGTAGCTATAAAATATGGAGTAACGTTACTATCAGATGAGATAAATCATTTAGTTCATAAACTCTTTGCCTGTAAAGAACCTAATTTTACTCCCTCAGGAGGAAAAATTTTTATTACTATACATCTTGATTTTATTGAAAAACAATTCAAATGAACTTAATATCTTATTCATCTTCTAATTTGGTAAAATATATTGTATATATTAATGCTATACTATATATAGCATTTTTTGTCTTCCCGCAATATCATATTGATGATATACTAGGATTGTATAATCCTTTTGATATGCGTTTTAGATTTTACCAACTTTTTACACATATGTTCATACATTCACGAATTTTTTTTTTACATATCTTTTTTAATATGTTAGCTCTATGGATGTTTGGAGTTCAAATGGAACGACTTTTAGGAAGTATCAAGTTTTTAGTCCTTTATTTTATTTCTGGTATTATGGGAGCAATTTTTCAAATTGCTTTTAATATTAGTCTTATTTACAGTTATACAAATAGTTTAGATATATTATATATCAGCCATGATGCTAGTATTTACAATTCTTTAAACGATAACCAACATAAAATTCTACAATTGGCTATGTATTGTCCTATAATGGGCGCTTCTGGCGCAATAGCAGGTATAGTAGGTGCTTTTGCTCGATTTTTCCCCGACAATAAGATTTTTATTATCCCTTTCCCTTTTCCGATAGGCGTTCGCAAGGCACTGGCATTTTTTATTATTATTAGTTTGATTCTATCGTTTATTAATTACTCTTCTGGAATAGCGCATTTTGCGCATATTGGCGGTACATTGACAGGCTATATTATAACGAATTATTATTTTCTTAGAAGATTTTAGAAATCAAAAGAAACAAAGTTTAAAATTTATAACGAAGAAATCATAAATCAATTACGGGAGAAAAATAAATAGATTAATAAAAAAAAAATATTTAGAAGTTATAAATTTGGATATAAATATTGATATAAGTAATTACTATATAAAATAGCGATTTCTCTTTTTTAGAGAATGGGTATTATCTAATCCCTTTTTTTAGCTTATTCACATATTCAGAATTAGATATTATATCTATATCAATAGATATATCATATAATTTCCTATTTTAATAATTAGATTTTTATCTAAAAAAAAAATATGGGTTTTTATGAAAAAAAAAATTATTTCTAATAAAATAACTGATATAACTCAAAAAAATATTTATAATATTAAATCTAATGATGTTTGGTCTTTGCTTAAGATTATATCTGAGTTTGTGCAAGGATACGAGAAAATGGCTTATATGGGCCCATGCGTATCTATTTTTGGATCTGCACGTACTCCATCAAATGATAAGTATTATAATCTTACTGAAAAAATTGCTTTTTTGCTCGCTAAACGAGGTTTTGGAATTATCACCGGAGGTGGTCCAGGAATTATGGAAGCAGCTAATAAAGGAGCTCACAAGGGTAACGGACCTTCAATAGGTATAAATATTAAGTTACCTTTTGAAGATCATGGTAATGCCTATATAGATCCTGATAGATGTCTTTTTTTTGATCATTTTTTTGTTCGAAAGACAATGTTTATAAAATATTCTCATAGTTTCATAGTTATGCCTGGCGGTTTTGGCACACTTAATGAACTTTTTGAAACTATAACGCTTATTCAAATAAATAAAGCAGCTAAGTCTCCTATCATTTTAGTAGGATCTGAATTTTGGAGCGGCCTTATTCAGTGGATTCGAGATAGGTTGCTCTCGATAAAAAATATAAGCGAAGAAGATTTAAAATTATTTTGTTTAATAGATACTCCAGAAGAAATTATAGAACATATAGAAGATTTTTATGAAGAAAATAGATTTTTTTAAAAAAAATACATAAAAAAGCCTTCTATTTAATTTTATATGCATTATTTTTTATATCACAATACAAGAAAACTCTTTTCAAGAATTTATCATTTTTCTGATAAAGAATTTGCCGATTCGGTTAATGCTTTTATTTAAGAAAATTAGGAAGTTTAAAACTTACTATCTTCTTATTTTAGTAAGTATTCTAACTTTTTCTATGAAAGAAAAAAGGAAAGAGCAATTCTAATTAATGTAAAATATTAAATTTATAACAACCATTTTAAGATTTCTAGCATATCATTTATATTTGTTTTCCAAAAATAGAAGCAGATGGTAAGCTTTTACATACCTAGTTCTGATAAAGAATTTACCGATTCGGTTAATAATTTTGTTCAAGAAAATATTGCTCCTTATACTAGAGAGTGGGATGATAATGAGGCTTTCCCAAGGAGTCTTTTTTTACAGATGGGAGAAAAAGGTTATACAGGCGCACTAATCCCTCAAAAATATCATGGTAGCGCCTTTTCCTACTTTGAATACATAAGTATCATTTTAGAAATTGCTAAAAAAGATCCATCCATAGCACTTTCTATAGCTGCTCATAATTCTCTGTGTAATAATCATATATTATCATTCGGTAGTGATGATCAAAAAACTCGTTGGTTACCTAAATTAGCCTTAGGTGAACATATGGGCGCATGGGCTCTTACCGAGCATAATACAGGATCTGATGCTAAAAATATGTCAACTACAGCCCATAAAGACGGAGATGAATGGATATTAAACGGCCAAAAAAATTTTATTACACAAGGAATTAGTAGTGATGTATTAATAATTATTGCTCGTACGGGAGAAAAAGGAGATCATCATGGCATAAGCACTTTTATACTCGATAGAAACACGCCAGGGTTCTCATCAGGAGAAAAAATAAAAAAATTAGGTATGCATGCATCTGAAACTGCCGAGCTGTTTTTCGATAACTGCCGTCTATCGGAAGATCGTTGCTTAGGAAAAATTGGAGAAGGTTTTTTCCAGGCGATGAAAATTCTAGATGATGGCCGAATATCAATAGGTGCCATAGCATTAGGCATAGCTAAAGGAGCTTTTGAAATAGCTTTAAACTATGCTCAAAAAAGAGAACAATTTGGGAAACCTATTGCAAAATTTCAGGCGATATCTTTTAAGTTAGCGCAAATGGCTACTAAAATTAAAGCAGCTGAACTATTGCTTTATAAAGCTTGTGATAATAGACAAAAAGGACTTTCTATCAACCTTGAAAGTGCTATGTGTAAATATTATGCCTCAGAAGTCGCTGTAGAAATTGCTAACGAAGCGGTCCAAATATTAGGCGGGTATGGTTATACCCGAGATGCTATAGTAGAAAAATTTTATCGTGATGCTAAACTTTGCACTATAGGCGAAGGTACTAGTGAAATTCTACAGCTAGTGATATTCAAAAATCTCATTAAAAATCTTTTAACTTAAGGTTAAAAATATTATTTTCTTCTTACTCTTTGAGTCGTTCAGAATTTTCAGCTATTCTAAGCGCATCAATCATATCCTGAATTTTCCCATTCATAAATTCATCGAGCGAGTGTATGGATTTATAGATACGATGATCTGTAACTCTTCCCTGAGGATAATTATAGGTACGGATTTTAGCTGAGCGGTCTCCAGTAGAGACCAAAGATTTTCTCTCAGTAGCACGCTCCTGAGCTTTTTTAGTTAGCTCTATATGATGAATACGTGCGCGCAAAACGCCTAGAGCTTTCTCATAGTTTTTATGTTGTGATCGCTCCTCCTGACATTCTACTACTACTCCTGTAGGGATGTGTGTTAGACGAACGGCTGACTCAGTTTTATTCACATGTTGGCCTCCTGCTCCGCTTGAACGAAAAGTATCACGTTTAATATCATTAGAATTAATTTCGATCTCCACAGATTTTACCTCAGGTAAAACTGCTACGGTAATAGCTGATGTATGCACACGACCTTGTGATTCAGTCTCAGGAATTCTTTGCACTCTATGTACACCTGATTCAAATTTTAAAATACCATAAACACCCTCTCCCCTAACATTTAGGATAACCTCTCTATATCCTTTTGCAGTAGACTCTTGAGCGTTTATAATTTCATAGTTCCAGCCACGTTCTTTAAAATACATACTATACATACGTAATATGTTTTCTACAAAAATACAAGCTTCATCTCCTCCTGTACCTGCACGCAATTCTAAAATGACATTTTTATCATCTTCGGGATCTTTAGGAGTTAAAATCCACTGAATCTGAGACTCTATTTGTTGAATCTCTCGTAATAATTTATCCTTTTCTTTTTGTGCCATTTCTCTAAATTCTATAGTCTCTGAACTTTGAGAAATAATTTCCTTAGCCTCTTGTAGAGCCTTATATTTTTTCTTGTATACCTGATAGATATGTACCACATTATCAAGTTCTTTATACTGGCGAGAAAGCTGAATATAAAGTTTTTGATTGGAAATAACCTCCGGCTGAATAATTAGATTAGAAATTTTGTCAAATCGTTGTTTAAGCTCGGCAAGTTTTTCTGTTAAGGAACTTATTTTCATCTTTTAAGATACGTTTATCTACAAATATAATCAAGATTTCTCGGAGAGAATATTAGCTATGAGTATAGCTAAATTGGCTCATATATATAATTATACATAAAAAGAAAAATTCTTATCTTAATCAACTAATTTGATTTAGTATGCAAAATCAGTTTCTGATATATATATAAAACATTATAAAGTATGTTCATATAACTCTCTTTAGAGAGTTATATGAACATTATATATAAATCTTTACTTTTAATTAAAAAAGGGCCTTAAGGTTTTTTAATTATTATATGATATTTTAGAATACGTCAATGTTTTCTTTATTTTAGAAAAGTTAAGTAACTATAAACTTTTTTTAGATTAATTGATAATTTTAGTTTAATAAAGAAAATACATAAATAAAATTACGTATAGTATCACGTATAAAATATAAATACTTACTAATTCCTATAGTCTAGAGCTTTTTTAGATTTAAATTGTCTCTCATCACTTATATAATGTTGCGCCGCTATGTTCTAAAAAAGTTAAGGATATAGAATACAAAAAACTACTATTATATAATGCTATTGTAAACAATCTATGTAATTGTTATTTGAAATGCAGAAAAATTATAAATTTGATATGAAAATTTTAATAGACAAAAAATAATTATGGAATATAATATATTCCATTGTTTTTAAATGTTGCAAAAACAATGCAAAGATGTAAAAAGTCTGATTAACGTATTCGATCAGCAGATTTTACTAAGAATTCATCGTTATCTATAGCCCTACTAGCTAATAGAAAAAGAATAATTAAGACAATAAAGACGAAAATGAGATATACAAAAAATAATAACGGTCCTTGAGAAAGGAAATAAAAGAAAATAAAGATAAACGAGGCTATATTAATAAGTATATTAAAAACGTTTAATTTCAGTTGTAGTCGTCTTTTTCTAAAAGATAGCAAAGTCAAAAAAGATAAGGCTCCAGAAAAGGAAAAAAAATACTTTTTAAGTAGCGAAATCCTTACCCATTCTGGAGCTTTTACAAAAATCTGGAAATCATAAAAAGCTAAAAAAAAAGCAATAACTAAGGTAAAAAGCAAATAAAGAGTCTGAATTCTATAGAACATAATTGTATAGTAACTGTATAATATTAGACAAATTTACAAAGCTTTTTCACACAATTATAAATTAATTAGTAATATTACATCTTTCTAATACTTGCGCTGCAGCTATTATTCCGAGCTTCTACACATCACAGAAATACTTTTAAGATTAAAAATATAACTATTTCAAATTCTATGCTTGATACCACTGAGTTAAAAGAAAAGAAACTTATTGAATTGCAAGAAATTGCACGTTCTTTACAACTAAAAAAATGGGCTCAACTAAGAAAAAACGAACTACTAGAAAAAATCGTTAACTATAACAATACTAAAAATAAGGAAACGTTTACTAAGTCTAGGCCTGTATCGATAGCTATTGATAGTTCTTTTGAAACTAAAAAGCCTTTAAAAAGAACCTATTTTGATCAGAAAAAAACTCATTCCGAAGGTCAATTTTTACGAAATCAAAAAAATCGTTTTATTCACAATCATTATACTACTAAAGATAATAATCAAAATGTAAAAAATCACGATGAGATCCATAAAGGATATAAAAAATATAATGCACAATCATCTTCCGAGTGGCATAAAAACGAATCTACCGATACTTCTTCTAAAAACTTTGCATTAAACGTTAATACGATACATAGACAGAATAAATATAGAGCAACATATTATGAATTTGAAGGGATCGTAGCGAGTGAAGGAGTGCTTGAGATCATGCCTGAAAATTATGGGTTCTTAAGATCCTCAGATTTTAATTATCTTTCGTCTCCGGACGATATATATGTTTCACAATCTCAAATTAGGCTTTTTGGTCTAAAAACTGGAGATACAATAAGAGGAGAGATACGTCCACCAAAAGAAGGAGAAAAATACTTCCCTTTAATTAAGATTATAGAAATAAACGGCAGAGCACCATCTTATGTTAGAGATCGAGCTTCATTTGAGCATCTAACGCCTTTATTCCCTGAGGAAAAGTTTAAACTTTCTGATAAAAACGCTACTCTCTCGACACGTATTCTAGATCTCTTTGCACCTATAGGAAAAGGCCAAAGGGGGATGATTGTAGCTCCGCCTAAAGTAGGCAAAACTATGCTTTTAAAAGATATCGCTAATACTATAGCAGCTAATCATCCTGAGGTGTATCTAATTATTCTGCTGATAGATGAACGCCCTGAAGAAGTAACTGATATGCAAAGAAGTGTAAAAGCAGAAGTAGTAGCCTCTACCTTTGATGAATCTGCAGAAAGACATGTTAAAGTAGCAAACATTGTATTACAAAAAGCTAAACGTATGGTAGAATGTGGGCATGATGTAGTAATTCTTCTTGATTCCATTACCCGATTAGCACGAGCATATAATACAGTAGCTCCTGCTTCAGGGAAAGTTCTATCGGGAGGAGTAGATGCTAATGCCTTGCATAAACCTAAAAGATTTTTTGGAGCTGCTAGAAATATCGAGGACGGAGGATCGTTATCTATTATCGCTACAGCTATGATAGAGACAGGTTCAAAAATGGATGAAGTAATTTTTGAAGAATTTAAAGGAACAGGGAACATGGAGTTACAACTTGATAGGAAAATAGCTAATAAAAGAATATATCCTGCTATAGACTTAGTTTGTTCAAGTACACGTAGAGATGATCTATTATTAGATGCTACTACGCTTCAAAGAATGTGGATTTTACGTAAACATCTGTCAGATATGAATTCTATAGAAGCTATGGAATTTTTAAAAAACCGGATATCTAGAACCCAGAGTAATGAAGAATTTCTCATTTCTATGAATAGCTAGTGAAATATAGAGTGACAAATTTCTAGCTTTTTGAGTTTTTTTATTAAATTTGAGCCAGACTGTTAAAAAAAAATACTGAAGTATTGCATTGATATATTGTACTCATAAAAGACTGCTGTATCATCTTTATCTTACTTAGAAGAGCTTATCATATGATAAGCTTTTTTTATATAAAAATATTTAGATATGTTTATTTTTAAAAGCTTTCAAAAAAGTATGCTGGCTGACATCACAACTCCAGTAGAACTCTTCCTAAAATTAAGAGATATTTTCCCTAACACTTTGCTCCTTGAATGCTCTGATTACCGGGCAAAAGAAAATCATTCTTCTATTTTGTGTATAAATGCAGTAGCTGAGATTTGGGTAGATGATAAATTTGTAAAGAGTCGCTATCCAAATCATACAGAGGAAAAAATAAAATTAAAAAATGGGATTAATGCCCGTGAACTACTAGAAGATTTTATAAAAAAATTCCAATCAAAAAATAATATTCTACCCCATTCAGGGGTATACGGTTATATCGCTTATGATAGTATTCCTGAATTTGAGGATATTCATTTTAAAGCACCGATTAGAAAAGAATCAAAAGTACCCAAAATTCGTTTCAGTTTTTTTAAGCATCTGATTATCTTTGATCATTTTCACAATACACTAACTATTATCGCTCATACATTTTCAGATGATGAAAATCCTAATATTGATCAAATTATACATCTGATTAGCAATAAGAATGCTAGAGTATTCTCTTTTAAAGGTATTGGAGACCCCTCTTCTGATCTTACCGATCAAGAATACATATCTATGGTTTCTAAGGGGATCAAAGCTTGCAAGCTAGGAGAAGTTTTCCAAATTGTGCTCTCTAGGCAATATTCCCAAAAATTCAAAGGAGATGAATTCAATGTGTATCGAGCATTGCGCTCTATTAATCCTTCTCCTTATTTATTCTATTTTGATTATTCCGATTATAAGATATTTGGTTCTTCTCCTGAACCTCATTTGATTATCAAAGGAGATAAAGCTTATATATATCCTATAGCAGGCACAATACCTAGGTCAGGAGATGATGAAAGAGATAAAATTTCAGCTCAAACCCTGACAAAAGACCCTAAAGAAAATGCTGAGCATGTCATGCTAGTAGATTTAGCTAGAAACGATTTAAGTCGAAATTCATCAGAAGTTAAGATAGAACGCTATAAGGAAATTCAGTATTTTTCACATTTGTTACATATGGTTTCTAAAGTATCAGGGAAACTAGCTAAAAACAGCTCCCTTATGAAGGTATTTGCAGAGAGTTTCCCAGCAGGAACCTTATCAGGAGCACCGAAGTATAGAGCGATGGAACTTATTGATGCTCTGGAAAGTTGCTCTCGTGGAATTTATGGGGGTGCACTAGGTTTTTTTGGTCTTAATGGAGAAGTTAATACTGCAATTATCATTCGTACTTTTCTAAGTAAAAATTATACGCTTTTTTTCCAAGCAGGTGCTGGAATAGTGGTAGCTTCAAATGAAGAAAAAGAATTTCAAGAAGCAGCTAACAAACTCAAAGCACTTAAATCGGCTATTGTTTTAGCTGAAAATATTTAAATGAAAATGAAAAGAAAGAAAATATTGGTAATTGATAATTACGATTCATTCACTTATAATCTAGTGCATTTGCTAAAGGAACTTACAGAAGATGATATAGAGGTTTTCCGTAATGATCGAATTGCTTTAGAGAAAGTAGAATCATATGATAGGATAGTACTATCTCCTGGACCGGGACTTCCCAAAGAAGCTAATATTCTAAAACCCTTAATTAAGCACTATGCTTCTACTAAAAGTTTGTTAGGCGTTTGCTTAGGTCAACAAGCTATCGCTGAGGTTTTTGGGGGAAAATTATTAAATACTCAAAAAGTATATCATGGTGTTGCTAGCAAGATAAATATTATTGACAAAAAGGAAAAAATATTTAAAGGGTTATCTGAACCCATAGAAGTAGGTCGCTATCACTCTTGGGTAGTATCTCAAAAGGATTTTCCAAAAGATCTTATCATAACAGCAAGAGGGCCTGAAGGTGAAATCATGGCTCTTCGTCATAAAATTTATGATGTAACAGGGGTGCAATTTCATCCTGAATCGATATTAACTCCTCAGGGTAATGTGATAATGCGTAATTGGCTAAGTTCTTAAAAAATGACAGAGATCCTCACATATTTATTTAATCAAAATACACTTAGCTATCAGGAAGCTAAAAACTTATTAATCAATATTGCCAAAAATATTTTTTCTCCCTACCAAATTGCTGCTTTAGCTAGCATTTATAATATGCGAACTCCTGATATAGAAGAAATAAAAGGATTTCGCGAAGCGTTGTTAGAGCTATGTATAAAGGTAGACCTAAACGGGGTTAATGCAATAGATATAGTAGGGACCGGAGGAGATGGTAAAAATACGTTTAATATTTCTACCCTAGCTTGCTTTATAGTAGCAGGTGCAGGTGAAAAGGTAATCAAACATGGTAATTATGGTATATCTTCTGTAACAGGCTCTTCAAATCTTTTAGAATCACTCGGTTATATATTTACTGATGATATTGGACGTTTACAAAAAACTCTTGAAAGGGCTGGAATATGTTTTTTACATGCCCCTTTATTTCATCCACTATTTAATAATATAGCTTCTGTACGGAAAGGCATTAATACGAGAACCTTTTTTAATACCCTAGGTCCTTTACTTAATCCAAGTGATCCGAAACATCATTTTATTGGAGTAAATAATCTTGAGATAGCCCGGCTATATCATTATCTTTATCAAGATGATAATAAAAGTTATTCTATCATTCATAGTCTTGATGGTTATGATGAGATTTCTTTAACTGGAATTTTTAAATGTTATGACTTAAAGGGGGAATATTTATATTCTCCCGAAGAACTAGGGTTAACCAAGGTTTTCCCAGAATCCCTTATAGGGGGAGCAAATAACTACGAAAATAAGCGTATATTCGTAGATATTCTATCAGGGAAGGGTACTGCTTCTCAAAATGAGGTGGTATTAACGAATGCCGCTTTCGCTTTAAGAGTAATCAAACATGAGCCTTTTGAGGTAAGTTATTTACGGGCAAAAGAAAGCCTTGAGAGCCAAAAAGCAAAAAAAAGTCTCGAAAAGCTATTAAGCATTTAATAAATTTTTATGACATGAATATCCTTAAAAATATACTTATCACTAAGCAAAAAGAAATTAACAAAGAGCAACAAGAACGGCCTATTAAATTACTTGAAAAAAGCCCTTACTTTGAAAGAACAGTTTATTCTTTATCTAAAAAACTTAGAGAAAATACTATAGGAATCATCGCTGAATTCAAACGAGCCTCTCCCTCAAAAGGGATCATCAATAATAAAGTTTTAATAGAACAAGTAACTAAGGGTTACGAAAGGGCAGGAGCTCTTGGGATTTCTATAGTTACTGACAAAATTTATTTTAATGGACAAGATAAAGATTTAACTAAAGCTAGAGAGAGCGTTACACTCCCCATTTTATGTAAAGACTTTATTATTGATGAGTATCAAATTATAGCCGCTAAAGCCCTAGGAGCAGATCTTATACTATTAATTGCAGAAGCTCTCTCAAAAAAAAAACTTAAGGCACTTGCTAATTTGGCTAAAGAACTAGGTCTTGAGGTGATTATGGAACTTCATTCTAAAAAAGAACTTGATAAGATAAGTGAAAATATCAATCTTATCGGGGTAAATAATAGGGACCTTAAGACTTTTTCAGTAGATATTAAACATTCTGTTGAACTTTCTAATCAACTGCCCAAGGATTGGGTAAAGATTTCAGAAAGTGGACTTTATAAGCCGGAGAGTATAGCTTATTTGCAGAGGTTCGGATTTAAAGGGGTTCTTATGGGAGAGTGTTTTATGCGTTCTGAAGATCCAGGTAAACACTGCGAAGAATTTATTAAAAAAATTAATTAAAATCATGAAGAAATTATCATATCTTATCTCAGTAATGCTTTTATATGTTTTGGCAAGTTGTTCAGGAATAAAAAATTTCGTTATTTTTCCTCAATCTTATAAAAATCAATGGATATTAGAAACAGGGAATGCTAATATCAAAAATAATAACGTTTATTTAGCCTTTAATAAAAAAAAAAATTATGATTTCAAAGGGTTTACAGGATACTCTTACATATCAGGAAAGTATTATATGATAAAAGGATTTATTCGATTTTCGAGAATAGTTTCTGGAAAAAAATGTTGTCCTGAAAACAATAATATAAATTCTTCTTTTATTTCCCTGCTTTATAAAGCAGATCAAATACGAATCAAAAATAATATGCTCTATCTTTATAAGGGAAAGATATTATTACTAAAGTTTAGAAAAAAAACACGTAATAAAATATAGATTTTTGAAGATTAAAATATGTGGAATGAAATTTGCTGAAAATATCGCCGAGATATCTAAGCTTAACCCTGATTTTATGGGTTTTATATTTTATCGTAGATCTCGACGATTTATGAAGGGAACCCCAGCTAATAAATATCTAAAAGGCATAAAAAAAGTGGGGGTTTTTGTTAAGTCATCTCAAGAGGAGATTAAAAAACAAAGCGAGAAATACAGCTTAGACTATTTACAACTTCATGGGAATCAAACTACCAAGTTTTGTGAGAATCTTTATAAGAATGGGATGAAAATAATTAAAGTATTTGCTATAGATGACAATTTTTCTTTTAAAAGCATAGAAAATTATATGTCAAGCACTGAATACTTTCTTTTCGATACAAAAACTCCTGAATATGGAGGAAGTGGAAAGAAATTTTCCTGGGAAAAGCTTTCTGAATATAATTTTGATATCCCTTTTTTCCTAAGCGGAGGCATTGCTCCACAAGATGCTGAAATCCTAAAAAAGATTTCCCATCCACAATTCTTCGGAGTAGATCTCAATAGTTGTTTTGAATATGATACGGGATTGAAAGATTTTTTTAGACTTAAAAAATTTATGGAAATTATGCGCTCATGAATTTCCCTTTAATAGATAGAAAAGGCTTTTATGGAGATTTTGGTGGAGCTTTTGTTCCTGAAATATTATGGCCTGATATTGAGTATCTACAGAAAAATTACCGTAAAATTCTTAATGAGAAAGATTTTCAAGTAGATTTTCAAAGATTACTTATAGATTATGCAGGGCGCCCTAGTCCGTTATTCTTTAGTAATAAACTATCTAAAAAACATAAAGCTAGGATTTATCTTAAACGAGAAGATCTTAATCATACAGGAGCCCATAAGATTAATAATGCAATAGGACAAGCTTTGCTTGCTAAAAAGCTTGGGAAAAGCAATATTATCGCGGAAACTGGAGCAGGGCAACATGGAGTAGCTACTGCTACTGTTTGCGCACTCTTGGATCTTAAGTGTACAATATTTATGGGAGCAATCGATATAAAAAGACAGGCTCCTAATGTAGCAAGGATGAAAATGTTAGGAGCTAAGATAATTCCAGCTTCTGGAGGCAATCAAACTCTTAAAGATGCGGTTAACGCTGTACTACGTTACTGGATTAATAATCCTAATGCTTATTACTTAGCTGGATCAGTAGTAGGGCCACATCCTTATCCAGAAATGGTCGCCTATTTTCAATCAGTTATTAGTGAAGAGATTAAAAAGCAACTTCTTGAGAAAGAGGGTCGAGAAAAGCCGGATTATGTTATTGCTTGCATAGGAGGAGGAAGTAATGCAGCTGGAGCTTTTTATCATTTTCTAACAGATCTTTCTGTATCACTTATCGCTGTAGAAGCAGCAGGGTTAGGAATAAATACTGATCAAACAGCAGCTACTACTGTAAAAGGTTCTAAAGGAGTATTACATGGAAGTATGACATTAGTGATGCAAAATAAGGATGGACAAGTTATAGAACCTTATTCTATATCAGCAGGTCTAGACTACCCCGGTATTGGACCGATGCATGCTTATTTATTTCAAAGCCAACGCGCTAGATTTTTAAATATTACGGATAAAGAAGCCTTAAAAGCAGCTTATGAATTAGCTCAACTTGAAGGAATTCTGCCCGCACTAGAAAGTGCGCATGCAGTAGCTGCTTTATCAAAATTATCTCTCAAAAAAGAAGATCTAGTGATTTTAAATATCTCAGGGAGAGGAGATAAAGATATGGGAAATTACATTAAAAACATCAATCAATTTTCAAGAGGATGAATGCTATAGATAAACTTTTTAAGAATAAAAAAAATATTCTCAGCATTTATTTTACCGCAGGTTATCCAAAACTAGAGAGCACACAAGATTTGATAAAAATTTTGCAAAAAAATAAGATAGATCTTATAGAAGTGGGGATGCCCTATTCAGATCCTTTAGCTGATGGTCCCACTATTGAAAATAGTAATCAGAAAGCACTGAAAAACGGTATGCATATCTCTCTATTATTCTCGCAACTTAAAGCAATTAAAGATGATGTTTTAGTTCCATTGATTCTTATGGGTTATTATAATTCATTTCTAACATTTGGACCGGAAGCTTTTTTAATAAATTGCAAACAGGTAGGTGTATCAGGTATTATTCTACCTGATCTGCCTGTAGAAGTTTATGAAGAAAAATACCAAGATTTATTTATAAAATATGATATCGCCTTTATTCTTTTGATAAGTCCAAAAAGTTCTAATACTAGGATCATTAAACTAAGCAAGATTAGTAAAGGTTTTTTATATATAATGTCCTCTCTAGCTACTACAGGAGTTAAAAATAGTTTTGAAAAAGAACAAATAGATTTTTTTAAACGTATCAGAAAGTTAAACTTAAAAATTCCAACTCTTATAGGTTTTGGTATTTCTAATAAAGATTCATTTTCTCTAGCGTGTAAATATGCCCATGGAGGAATAATTGGAAGTGCTTTTATTAATATCCTCAAAGAAAAAGGCATAGAAAAAAAAATTGAAACATTTATAAAATCTATCGTTTAATATGATTATAATGTTACTATAAAACTATATAAAATAATAACTATAGATAAAAAACTTATTATAGTAAATATTTTATTAACTACTCTAATTAAGGTAATATTAAAAATCTGAACTGACTATTCCTTACTATTTTCTCCTTTTATAGATATAAAATTTTATTAAAAAATTATGGATTATATGCTTAAAATAACGTAATTAAAAGGATTCATATAATTTATAATATAAAGACTTAAGAATTCATAAATCCACAGATAAATTTTAGGTAATTTTTTTTTTTGTTTATATCCCTCTTACTAAAATCTAATTATAATACCAAATATCTTAGTTGTTAAGATATTTATCTTTTCGACTTGAGTTGCCTCTTTCTACTAGTAGAACAGAAAAATCATTATATATGAAAAAAAATGGTCAATCACGCATTAAAAGTGGTATTATGTTAGGTCTTGGAGAAAGAGAATTAGAAGTATTTGAAACTATGGAAGACCTTAAAAAGGCAGGAGTTGAAATTAATTACTATAGGACAGTATCACTAATCTTAGTAGGTATATTAATTTAATAATATATTTTATGTTTCTCTTATATATTTAAAGATCATGAATTTATCCCCATACTACTCGAAACAAATAAGCTTTAAGAAAAGGATAATAGAAGATATAACGGTTATGTGACCGGAGCGGGGTTCGAACCCGCGACCAACAGTTTAGGAAACTGCTGCTCTATCCTATCTGAGCTACCCAGCCAACTAATACTATAGCCCCCCCCTATTTTTAAATAATACTGTCATATTTAATGATTAGGGCAATTCATATTGGTCATATAGGAATGATAGATATATAAGATCGGTTTTTCTTCTTTTTAAATTTTACTATGCCCTTTTGGGTAGCATGTAGGGTATGATCTTTACCCATGAATACATAATCTCCCGGATGATGCCTTGTGCCACGCTGACGAACTATGATACTTCCAGCTTTAGCTTTTTGTCCTCCGAATATCTTTACTCCTAATCGCTTGCTTTTTGAATCGCGCCCGTTTCTCGAGCTCCCTACCCCTTTCTTATGAGCCATAAGACTTACTTTTTATAGATTATATACTCAGTATCTTCAAAATACATCTGATTTTTTTTATATAGTTTATGTTTACTTTTCAGACTCATCCTTCTCTATAGAAAGGATCTCTACCTTAGTAAATTTTTGCCTATGTCCATGTTTGAGTTTATAGCCCTTTCGCCTTTTTTTCTTAAAAATGATTACTTTATCTGCCTTTAGATGTGCAAGAACTTTCCCTTTTACATGCATTCCCTGTATAACAGGGAGGCCTATCGTAATTTGACCCTGATCATCAAAAAGAAAAATTTTATTAAAAATGATCTCGTCTCCCTCTTTTTGTTTTAAATGAGGGACATATACAAAACGACCCTGAGAAACTTTATATTGTATCCCCGATATTTCTACAATTGCATACATTGATGCACAATTTTTTTCTATGTGCCAAATATACAAACTTTGACTTTATAAAATAGATATTTCTAAGTTAATATAATACAACTATATATTTTTAAAAATGAGAAAACTAAACAATTATATAAGCTGTCAATAATAATATTTGCTATTTCTTTAGATTCAGATAGCTTTATAGATGGTTTTTATAAAGATAAATGCTTATCTATAAAATAAGATATAAAAAATTTCAATATATATTTTGCCTTTATAATAAAATGTTTTTTAAACTAATTATTGCTTAATTTTAAGTTCTACTTTAAAGTAGAAGGGCCTTGTAGTTTAATCGGAGAGAACATGGGATTCCGGTTCCCATAGTGAGGGTTCGGCTCCCTCCAAGGTCACAGTATTTATTACTTATTATACTTATATGAGTAAGTAATTAAATATACTTCAAAAAAGTATGAATAGTTTTTTCATGGGTAAATATATATATATTTTTATCTCTCATTTTATTCTAACGATAATATATATAATAAAAATGTTGAGGGAGATTAGAAAAATAAAGAATATGATTAATATAAAAAGCCTATGTTAATAGGTTTTATTAATTTAGATTCATATTATAAATAATTTCTAGTAAAAAAAAATAAGAAGCAGCTTATTTTATATAGTGTAGATAACTCTATATTATATAAATAATAATTATTATCTAGTTTTTGTTATTAACAAAAAATTATAAAATAAATAGATATAATATAATTAGATATTAAAACGAAAATGTATAATATCCCCATCTTCTACTAAATACTCTTTACCCTCTATAGATAGATATCCCGCTTCACGAGCTTTACTTTCAGAGCCAAAACGAACAAAATCATCATAGTGAATTACTTCAGCTCGAATAAACCCTTTTTCAAAATCGCTATGAATAACAGAAGCGGCCTGTCTAGCTGTCCATCCTTTGTGGATAGTCCAGGCACGCACTTCTTTCGTCCCTACTGTAAAATAAGTTTGAAGTTTAAGTAAACAATATATTTTGTGAATTAATTTATTCACACCTGGTTCTTGAAGATTAAGATCTTTAAGAAATAATGTCCTTTCTTCATAAGTAGTCAACTCAGCAATATCAGCTTCAGTTTGAACAGCTAGCATTAGCATTTGAGCCTTCTCAGAAATAGCCATAGATTGTACTTTATTTATATGGTTATTTCCTTTTATCAAACTTTTTTCATCAACGTTACAGACATATATTACAGGTTTAGAAGTTAAAAGTTGTAGATTTTTTAATTGTTCTTGCTCTTCTTTAGGGAAAGAAAAACTTCTAATATTTTCCCCATTATTAAGGACCTTGGAAATTTTCTCAAGGAATGTTAAAAATTTAAGTGCGGTCTTATCTCCTGCTTTACTTATTTTTTTTACTTTTTCTAACTTCTTAATAATAGTATCTAAATCCTTAAGCTGAAGTTCAATATCTACAATATCTTTATCACGAATAGGGTTTATATCTCCTTGTACATGTGCAACATTAGGGTCCTCAAAGCAACGTAATACATGGACAATAGCATCAGTTTCACGAATATTAGCTAAAAATTTGTTTCCTAATCCTTCACCTTTATGAGCTCCTTTGACAAGACCAGCAATATCTACAATTTCTATTGTAGTAGGTATTACATTTTTAGGATGGATTAATTCCTTAAGTCTTATAAGACGATTGTCTGAAACTTGAATAAAACCTATGTTAGGTTTTATAGTACAAAAAGGGAAATTAGACGATCTAGCTTTATTATTTGAGAGAATATTAAAAAGAGTGGATTTCCCAACATTAGGTAATCCTATGATACCACATTTCATTAAAAAACTAATTACTTAATAAAATTAAAACTTTATAAAAATAAAATAAATACAATATTCTCTAATTAGCTACTTCACTGGTGAAGTGTATACGTAAAAGTCGCATTTCCTCTTCAGTATATTCCTGAGCAAAAAAGGCTAATGCATCGCTTATTTTATCAGATTCGGCATTGATAAAATATTTAAAGACCTCATCGATATGATCTTGATCAAAATTATCCTTAAGATGATATGTAATATTCAAACGAGTGCCCTGATAAACAATACTTTCCATTTCGGAAATAAGTCCTTGTATACTTAATCCTCTTGCCTTTGCAATATCCTCTAAATGTAGTTTACGATCGATATTTTGAATAATAAAGACTTTATGAGTAGACTTGTTAACTAATTGTTTTATTACTAAATCTTCAGGACGAATAATTTGATTTTCTTCTACATATCTTGAAATTAAATCAATAAATTCCTTACCCCATTTTCTTGCTTTTCCTTCACCTACTCCATAAATTTTTTGTAATTCTGGAATACTAATGGGATAATGTATAGCCATATCATTAAGACTTGATTCTTGAAATATAGTAAAAGGGGAAATTTTGTTTCTATAAGCAATTTTTTGTGTTAGCTCCTTTAAAAGCTTAAAAAGTCTTTCATCAAAAGCTTCAATAGATGTTATAGAGTTTTTTAGATCTGTTGATTTTTGTATTTTATTATAGTCATGATCCTCAAATATCTCAAAATAATAAGGCGATTGCAAAAATTCTTTACCCTTATAGTTAATTTTTAAGTTACCGTAACTTTCTATCTCTTTTCTTATAAAATTATGTACAAGGGCTTGCCGAATTAATGATTTCCAAAAAAGCTCACCTTTTTCTTTACCTAGACCAAAAAAATGTTTTTTAGATAAGTTATTAATTTTAATTACTACGCTAGATCTTCCAAGAAGCACTTGAATAAGATCTTTTGTTTTGAGTTTTTGTTGTGTTTTTTGAATAATATCCAATAATTGAACGAGTTCCTTAGTAGCTTCTATCTTTTTTTTTGGATAACGGACGTTATCATCCATATCTGCTCCCTCACCGGTACTCATATCAAAATCTTCACCGAAATAATGTAACAGGTATTTCCGACGAGAAATTCCTGTTTCAGCATAAGATGTTACTTCTTCTAGCAACTGTGTAGCAGTTTCACGCTCAGCTACATTTTTATTAGACATAAATTTTTTTAACTTTTCAATATCTTTATAATCATAAAAAGCAATACATTCACCTATGTCTCCATCACGTCCAGCACGTCCCGTTTCTTGATAATAACTCTCTAAACTTTTAGATATATCATAATGAATCACAAAACGGATATTAGGCTTATCAATACCCATTCCAAATGCTATAGTAGCCACTATAACTTGTACCTGTCCCGATAGAAACATATCCTGATGTTTATTACGTAGTTTTAGATCTAACCCAGCATGGTAAGAGACAGCGTTGATACCATTAAGGCACAAAAGTTCAGTAAACTCTTCTACCTTTTTTCTACTAAGACAATAAATAATACCTGATAAAGTACTTGGACGCGATTTAACATATTTAATAATTTGCTTATCTATATTTACTTTGGGGCGTACTTCGTAATAAAGATTTGGGCGATTGAAAGAAGCTCTAAATACTTTAGCGTAATTCATACCTAAATTTTTTTGTATATCTTCTTGAACTTTAGGAGTGGCTGTGGCTGTGAGTCCTATGATAGGTGCCACTCCTACACGTTCGATTATAGTACGTAAATTACGATACTCGGGGCGAAAGTCATGTCCCCATTCGGAGATGCAATGAGATTCGTCTATAGCAAAAAAAGAAATGTTAATATTTTTAAGAAAATGCAAGTGTTCTTGCTTAGCAAGGGTTTCTGGCGCCATATAAAGTAACTTTGTAGTACCTGAGAGAACGTCAGTTATTACTTGTTTAACTTCAGATTTATTCAAGGAAGAATTTAGTACATGTGCTATACCTTTATGAACAGATATTCCTCTTATAGCATCTACCTGATTTTTCATTAGTGCGATTAGTGGAGAAATAACAATAGCTGTTCCTTTGCTAATTAAAGCGGGTAATTGATAACATAAGGATTTCCCCGCACCTGTAGGCATAATTACAAATACATTTTCTCCTTGTAACAAGCTATCTATAATCTGTTCTTGATAACCTCTGAAATTATCAAAACCAAAATATTGTTTAAGAGATAATCTTAGATCTATTTTATCAGACATATATACAAATATACCTATAAAACTATCTTTTTTTATTAAAATTAATAAATATGATACTCTTAACAAGAAAATCCTTGAAAAAGGATCAATCTACTAAAAATTATGGTCTCTTTTCATTTTATAGAACTATGTTTAGAATTTATATTTTCTAAACATAGTTATTAACTATGGAGAAAATAGGGTTATACTCTCTTCTAAAAAAAAAAAATCATAATTGACTTTAAAAGAATTTATTAGCAAATGATTATGTTATTAAATTTAGGGGATAGGAGGCTCTATCATAAGAATTGTAAAACTTTAACTGGGAATAGTCAAATATATATTCAAAGAAAAAATACTGTTAAAAATTGTAAAATCGTAAAAAAATATTATTCAGCTTAATAAAGCTATAACTATTATAGTTAAATAATTTAATAGTTATAACATAAATGAGGAGGAAATGATGGAAGAGAATAATATGGTATTATTAATTTTATAATTTACTTAAAATAAGGTTATATACTTATGAATCGTTTTACAAAAAAAGAAATGTCTTTTTTATCACATCTTGAAGAGCTAAGAACCCATATTTTACGAGCCTTGCTCGCTATCATCTTTAGCACGTGTATTGTTATGATGAATAGAACTATAGTGTTTGATCATATTTTATTCGCACCAGCTAAATCCGATTTTATTGCCTATAGTTTTTTACGCTCTCTTAAAGAGCTTTTTTATCATGAAAATTTAATGATATTACCTGTTGATCTTCATATCCAAAATAGAAAACTTTTAGGCCAATTTAATACCTATATATGGGTAAGTTTATTAGGAGGAATTATACTATCGTTCCCTTATGTATTTTATGAAGTATGGCGTTTTATTCTTCCTGGACTATCAGTAAGAGAAGTCAAGTATTCACAATATATTATTCTAAGTGCTTCTGTTTTATTTATATCTGGAGTCTTATTTGGTTACTTTATATTATGCCCTATGACTATCCAATTTGGATATAGTTTCCGTATTAGTCACTTACCCGAAAATATATTTGATTTAGCTGACTATATTTCTATAGTAACCTACTCTGCATTATCTATGGGGTTAGTCTTCTTATTCCCAATAGTAGTGTTTTTTTTAACGAAACTAGGTTGGATTAACCCTATTTTCTTGCGTAAATATAGAAAACATGCTTTACTACTAATGCTCGTAATTGGAGCTGCTATTACGCCTTCAGACTTATTAAGTATGATAATAGCTACTATTCCACTTATTATACTTTACGAACTTAGTATACTTACTTGTATAATTGTTTCAAAAAAATAAGATACGTATATGAAAGATATTTATGAATATACTTACTTTTTTAAAGTAGGAGACTATGTATCGGTAATAGATGAAAATATTACCGGCGTAATAGTTAAGATTGTAGGATCTAAAGTTTGGATTCTTACTGAATCAGAATTTGAATATTGTTATGAAGCAAAAGAATTGATACGAGGTTATAATAATTTTTTTAATGAACTATGTATCCCACGTTTTCCCCCAAAAATTAATAAAATAGTAAAAACGGAGAGGAATCATCTTAAAAAACGTAAAGAAAGAATTTTAGAAGTAGATTTGCATATAGAAAAACTACTTAATTATCCTAAAGAATATGAAAAAAGAGAATGGCTACCAATTCAGATAATTCAAGCAAAAAAAATACTTAAAGAGTCTATGAAAAGAAACCTTAAACAACTGATTTTTATTCATGGACAAGGAGAAGGAATTCTCAAAAAAGCAGTACATGAATTATTAGACGCATATCCTAATATAGAATATTTTGATGCCCATTACAGAAAATATGGGGTAGGTGCAACGGAAGTATATATTCATTACAAGAAGCAAATTTGTGAATGAAAACAAAAAATAATAAAAACGACCTCTTTTTTGACGGTCGTTTTTATTAAAAAATAAATTAAATACCTACTCCTCTTTTTAAAAAAAAAGTTTAAGATTTATTATGGAGTTACTTTATTTTTTAAGTTGGTCTTTTAATTTAATATTCTTAGGAGTATTTAAAAATGCACCCTTTTTAAGGACTTTATTAGAAGTTTCACTTTTATGATCGTTGACTTCTTCATCAATATTAATATCTTTCTTCTTACATACTCTAATACAATTATAACCAATAGTATTTCTATCACCTATTAAACATTTAACTAATAGTCTATCTGCATCAACGCCGTTTTGAATTAAAGCATTTTTTATTGCATTAGCTCGTCTTACAGAGAGTTTACATTTATAAATAGGGATTGTCTTATTATCATCAGAATAACTATATATATAGAAACAACTACCTGCAATCTCTTTTTGGTTCAAAAGTTTAGCTATACATTTTATGTATTTACTAGATGCAGGATACATAACATCTTTATTTGAATAAAAGAATACATTTTTAATGAGATCATTTATTCTAGCTATTTTTTTATTATATTCAATTGCAAGCTTAGAATCTACATCTGAATTCATAACTGAAGGAGATTTAGAATCTACATCTGAATTCATAACTGAAGGAGATTTAGAATCTACATCTGAATTCATAACTGAAGGAGATTTAGAATCTACATCTGAATTCATAACTAAAGGAGATTTAGAATCTACATCTGAATTCATAACTGAAGAAGAGGTATAATTAATAGCTGAATCTACAGATGAAGAAGGGTCGTTAGATTTTTTTTTGAGGGGGATCCGTACTACTACCCCGGCAGCGTATTGGAAATAATTAAGATAGTCTTTCCTAGCTTGGACTACAATGTTATAGCTAACGCTTAAGTTTAACCCAATTCTATTGGTAACCCATATGTTAAGTCCCATACCTAAATTAGGGCCCAAAAAATGCTTCCTATTATTTACATAAATAATTTCTTCAACACTTTTTTGTTTACGATCTTTAATAATTATACTTATATCTCTTTGATTGTGTTTGTTATAACTAACCCCTATCCTAAAATACGGATTAAACCAATAATCCTCTTTAAAAGGATAAATCCTAATTCCTAATCCAAACTTTATAAAGATTGCTTTAAAATTCCATCTTAAATTGTTAAGATAACAAATATTCGATTCAGCATCTGCAGAAATATTTTTTTTAAAATTGTAACTAATTTCCCACATTGAAAAAGGTTTTGGACTCCCAATGTTTTCTAATTTTAACCATTCATTTAACGGGCGATATATGGGTTTATGATCAATAGCGTGAGTCCCCACATTGATTAACCATTTGTTATGTTGATCTTGAGCATTCAAGGCATTCCAGGCAAAGAGGAACAACCCAGCAACAAGAAGCTTAATTTGTTTCATAATAAACTATTTATTTTTTGTTAATTTCCATACAGTCAAAGGTATATAAAAATTACCTATACTTCAAAGCAGCATCTCTCTGAATTTTCATTTCTCTATTCTTTATAATGTGGCGTTTATCATATATTTTTTTCCCTTTTGCTAAAAATATCTGAAGTTTAGCAAATCCCTTTTCGCTAATAAATAATCTTATGGGAATGATAGAAAGAGCAGATTCCTTAACTTTACGATTTAATTTCCTAAGCTCAGTACTATTTAGCAAAAGCTTTCTCTCTCTACGAGGCACATGATTAACATGAGTAGCCCATCTGTACTCAGCAATATACATATTTATAATATATAATTCTCCATCTTTGATTTGGCAAAAGCTTTCTGTTATGGAAGCATGGTTACCTTTGATAGATTTAATTTCACTACCTAGCAAAACCAATCCAGCAGTATATTGATCTAAAAGCTCATAGTTAAAGTAAGCCTTTCTATTTTTAATATTTACAATTGTCTTTTTTATCATCAAAGAAATATCTTTATATTAAGTACTTTTGCACAAATTTAAAAAATCACCGAAAATGCTAACAGTATCAAAGCTATCATTACAATTTGGGAAAAGAGTACTCTTTGATAACGTAAATATTAAGTTCACAAAAGGGAACTGTTATGGTATCATCGGCGCTAACGGTTCAGGAAAATCTACCTTTTTAAAAATTTTATCGGGCGAAATGGATCGAACTTCCGGTCAAGTTTATATAGAATCAGGTAACCGTATGTCTGTATTGAACCAAAATCACCAAGCTTTTGATGATAATAATGTGCTGGAAACAGTAATTATGGGTAATAAAAAACTTTATAAAGTTAAAAAAGAAATAGAGACATTATATAACAAAACGAATTTTTCAGAACAAGATAGTATTAAAGCAGGTGAATTAGGAACTATTTATGAAGAAATGAATGGTTGGAATGCAGAAGCCGATGCTGCTGCATTGCTTTCCAATCTTGGCATTAAAGAAGAAATTCATAATAAAAAATTAAACGAACTCGAAAGAAAAACAAAAGTACGTGTATTACTCACACAGGCCTTATTTGGAAATCCAGATATACTGATACTCGATGAACCTACAAATGATCTCGATACAGATACTATAAGTTGGCTTGAAGACTTCTTAGGAGGATATGAAAATACAATTATTGTAGTATCTCACGACAGGCATTTTTTAGATGCTGTATGTACACATATTTGTGACTTGGATTTTTCGAAAATACAACTTTTTACTGGGAATTATACTTTCTGGTATCAAGCGAGTCAACTAGCTAATCAGCAACGTTCTCAACAAAATAAAAAAACTGAAGAAAAACGAAAAGAACTTCAGGACTTCATCCGAAGATTTAGCTCAAATGTATCTAAGGCCAAGCAAGCAACCTCTCGTAAAAAAATGCTAGATAAATTAAATATAGATGAAATAAAACCTTCTTCAAGACGATATCCAGCTATAATTTTTGAGCAAGAGCGTGAAGCTGGGGATCAAATTCTCGAAGTAGAAAAACTATCTCAATTCGATCAAGAGGGTCCACTTTTCCAAAAAGTATCCCTAAAAATAAATCGTGGAGATAAAATTGCCCTTATTTCAAAG
This sequence comes from Candidatus Insignibacter tubulum, assembly GCF_056790205.1. Lineage (NCBI taxonomy): Bacteria > Pseudomonadati > Bacteroidota > Flavobacteriia > Flavobacteriales > Blattabacteriaceae > Candidatus Insignibacter > Candidatus Insignibacter tubulum. The sequence continues at coordinate 552,849 of NZ_CP199715.1, read as the reverse complement.
AACAGTAAAATACCTTCAGCTTTTTATGAAACTATCTCAGGCAAACTTCCACTTGAAAATGGAAGTTTTTTATGGGGAATTACCACTAAATATTGTTATTTACCAGTAAATTATGACGAACTTTTTCAAAATGACTTAGATTTGGTCAACTGGCTAAGACAATATTCACAAAAGGAAGAAGAACATAATGAAGAATATCTACGAGGATTTTTAGGAAGGATGCTTTTTAGTGGAGATGAAGCACTTAAAAAAGCTAGCGTACTATCAGGAGGTGAAAAGATGCGCTGCATGTTATCGAAAATGATGCTTATAAAAGCTAATGTATTAATGCTTGATGAACCTACAAATCATCTTGATCTAGAATCTATAACAGCTTTAAACCACTCACTAAGGAATTTTAAGGGTACATTTTTAATCAGCTCTCAAGATCATGAATTGCTTCAGACAATTTGTAATCGTGTAATAGAGTTAGGTCCTTTAGGATATATTGATCGTCAAATAGAATATGATGAATATCTCAACGACCCTAAAATTAAAGGACTTAGAAAAAATATTTATTTAAGAAATAAATTAAACTAGGATAAATTATATTTGTGTAAAATAAGTTCTTAGTATATGATTCCTATTGAATCCTTAGAAAGAATCTGTACACAGACTCGCAGAGATGTTCTGCGTATGGTACATAATGCAAAGTCAGGTCATCCTGGCGGTGCTTTAGGAGCTACAGAGTATTTTGTAAGTCTTTTTTACCAAGTTTTGCGCTATGATCCAAAACATTTCCACATGGAAGGGAATAGGGAAGATCTATTTTTCCTTTCCAACGGGCATCTCTCTGCTGTATTATATAGCATCTTAGCGCGAGTAGGTTATTTCCATATTGATGAATTGACTACTTTTAGAAAAATAAATTCTAGATTACAAGGTCATCCCAGTCCATGCGAAGGATTACCTGGTATTCGTATTGCGTCAGGCTCCTTAGGACAAGGGATGTCTGTAGCTATAGGAAGTGCACAAGCAAAAAAACTTGCTAAAGACCCTTTCTTGATCTATAGCTTACATGGTGATGGAGAGCTAAACGAAGGTCAAAACTGGGAAGCAGTGCTCTATGCTGGCGCTAAAAAAGTAGATAATTACGTTGCTACTATAGATTACAATAATCAACAAATTGATGGTTCTACCGAATCAGTTATGCCGCTAGGAGATCTCAGAGCAAAATTCGAGGCTTTTGGATGGTATGTGCTTAAACAAAATCAAGGCAATCAACTTGAAGAAGTAATATATAGCCTTAAAAAGGCTAAAGAAGAGTGCGGAAAAGGCAAACCTATATGTTTAATTCTAAATACGGAAATGGGCTATGGGGTAGATTTTATGAGCGGAACACATCACTGGCATGGGAAAGCGCCAGATGATAAACAACTTGAAAAAGCCCTAAAACAATTACCTGAAACTTTAGGAGATTATCCTATATGATAAAGGTTAGTAGATAAAAATACACATTCTATAAAATAGTAACTACATTTATAAATTATGAGAACCTATAAAAGTGAAGGGCTAAAAGAAACCCGAGCAGGCTTTGGATCTGCCCTTTTAGAACTGGGTAAAAGAAATAAAAATGTTGTAGCGTTATGCGCTGATTTGACTCAGTCTTTGTCAATGACTAAATTTTCTGAAGCTTTCCCTGAACGTTTCTTTCAAGTAGGTATCGCTGAAGCCCATATGATGGGAATGGCAGCTGGACTTGCTATTAGGGGTTATCTCCCTTTCACAGGAACTTTTGCTAATTTTTCTACAGCACGTGTTTACGATCAAATACGTCAGAGCATAGCTTATTCCAATAAAAATGTAAAAATATGTGCTTCACATGCAGGACTTACCTTAGGAGAAGATGGAGCTACTCATCAAAGTCTTGAAGACATTGGAATGATGAAAATGCTACCAGGAATAATAGTAATTAATACCTGCGATTTTAATCAAACTTATGCTGCCACGTTAGCTATCGCAGAACATCTAGGTCCTGTATATTTACGTTTTGGAAGACCCGCAGTACCAAATTTTACAGATAAAGATCAAGAATTCCATATAGGTAAAGGATTGCTTCTTTCGGAAGGGGATGATGTAACCATCATATCTACAGGTCATTTAGTGTGGGAATCTTTAGAAGCAACTAAATCACTCTTAAAAGAAGGAATATCTTGTGATGTCATTAATATTCACACTATTAAGCCCTTAGATGAAACGCTTATAGTTAATTCAGTAACTAAAACTGGTTGTGTAGTTACTGCTGAAGAACATAATATTTTGGGTGGGCTAGGTGAAAGTGTAGCTAGATTATTAAGTACAAAACTACCTAGAGTACAAGAATTCGTTGCAGTGCGAGATACTTTCGGAGAAAGTGGACAACCAATGGAACTTATGGAAAAATATGGTATTGATAAAAAAACCTTAATTAATAAAATCAAGAAAGCAATAAAAAGAAAACATGAATTTCTATATTGTTAAAATATAAGCGTTTTTTCTTAAAAATACTAATGAAACCCTAGATTTTTTCTAAAATTGTAGAAAAATATATAAGTTTATAGTTTTAATATACTACTTAATAGTAAAGTTCTCATTATTATCATAATGATAGCCTATCTGATAAAATCAACGTTTTAATTTATATTAATATCTTTTTATAATATTCTGTCAGTATTTATATATATTCATAGCTAGCTAGCTATATCCCCCTTACCTAGGAAGGGGGATTGAACTTTTATATTCTTAGAATTATAACACTTTAAAATTACATACGATCCGGTACATTAATCCCAAGAATTTTCATTGCTCCTTTTAAAATTTTACCAGATACTATAGAGAGTTTAAGGTGAAAAATAACCTTTGAAGTATTATCATTTCTAAGAATATTTACATTTTGGTAAAAATCATTGAAAGATTTTGCTAATTCATAAGCATAATTTGCTATTAGTGATGGATTAAGATTTTTAGCAGCATGGCTTATAATATAAGGATATTGTTCAAATATCTTTAATAAAGATTTCTCATACTCTCCTAATAAACATATTGATATGTTAATATAAACAAGATCACCAGCCTTTTTTATAAGTGAATAAATGCGAGCGTAAGTATATTGTATATAAGGACCTGTATTGCCTTTAAAATCTATTGAGGCTTCTGGATTAAATAATATCCGTTTTTTTGGATCTACTTTTAAAATATGATATTTTAAAGCGCCTAACCCTATGGTCTCAAAAAGAGACTTTTTTTCTTCTGAAATAATATTTTGGTGCTTTCCTAAATTCTGGCTAAGTGACTTAGCTATTTGATGCATTTGATTCATAAGATCATCTGCATCTAGTATATTACCTTCACGGGATTTCATCCTCCCAGAGGGGAGATTTACCATTCCATAAGAAAGATGGAAAATATGATCGGCCCATGCATAACCTAACCGTTTTAGAATAAGGAATAATACTTTAAAGTGATATTCTTGTTCTTCTCCTACAATATAGATAATAGATTCTATAGGATACTTTTCAAAACGCTCTACAGCTGTACCTAAATCCTGGGTAATATACACTGACGTTCCATCTTTTCTTAAAAGAAGTTTTCGATCGAATCCTTCAGCAGTTAGATCAATCCATACTGAACCATCTTTCTCACGAAAGAACGCTTTTTTTTCAAGTCCTTCTTTAATAATCCGTTTACCTAGCAAATAGGTGTTACTCTCATACTGTGTATAGTCAAAATCAATACCTAAACGTTTATAAGTTTGCTTAAAACCCTCATATACCCAATGATTCATTTTATTCCAGAGCTCTATAACTTCAATATCACCCATCTCCCAAAGACGTAATAATTCATAAGCCTCTTGCATGATTGGAGCTTCTTTTTCAGCTTTAATTTTATTATAACCTTGTGCGCATAGATCATTTATCTCATTACGATAGGCTTTTTCAAAAATTACATAATACTTCCCTACAAAATGATCTCCTTTTAACCCACTACTTTTAGGAGTTTCACCCTCTGAAAATTTTTTCCATGCTAGCATTGATTTGCAAATATGAATGCCTCTATCATTAATAATTTGAGTTTTGATTACTTTTTTACCAATAATTTTAAACAACTGAGCTATTGAATGCCCCAGAAGATTATTTCGAATATGCCCTAGATGTAGTGGTTTATTAGTATTAGGAGAAGAATACTCTATCATTAGATGACGTTTCTCAAAAGATTTTATAAATAAAAAATCATTTTCAAAAAAATATTGTAAAAGTTTACAATAATAATCGTTAATGCACTCGAAATTTAAAAAACCCTCGATAAGATAAAAAGTCTCTACTATAGGTGAATGTTTCTTGACATAACAACCTATATCATTCCCTATTTGATCTAAGGGGGTTTTAAGTTGCTTGAGCAAAGGGAAAAGTACTAAAGTAACATAACCAGAGAATTCTTTTCGAGTAAACTGTAACTCAAGTTCTATATAATCTATATTATATATATGCTCAATAGCTTTATGTAAAATATGTCTAAAACGTTCAAGAGTGGGTTCCAATATAGAAGATATCTTAAAAAATTTAAATATTTGTTGTTAAACATCTGTAATAAAACTCTCAAGAGATGCTCTCCAGCCGAAAGGATCTATAGACCGATTATATTGAATCTCCATTAAATATTTTTTAAGACGTGATCCAAATGATTCATCATCAGCAATTACAGGTAACGAAAAATCTTTACCTTTACAACCTATGTTTCTATAAGGTTGTACAACTACAGCTGTTCCCGTGCCAAAAGCCTCATTTACATATTTTTTTTCAAGATTTACCAAAAGTTCAGCTAAGGTAATTTCACGTTCTTCTACTTCTATTCCTTTATAACGGGCTAATTCTATGATGCTCTTACGCGTTATGCCTCCTAATATTTTATCACTTAACGAAGGTGTAATTAGTTTATCCTTTATTCTAAAAAAAACATTCATGGTGCCAGATTCTTCAATACTATCATGATTTAATGAATTAGTCCACAATATTTGATCATAAGATTGTTCATTAGCTAGACGAGTAGGATAAAAAGCTGATGAATAATTAGCCGCTGCTTTAGCAAACCCTATGCCGCCTTGTGCGGTGCGGCTATATTCCTGCTCAATCTTAACGCTAAGAGGTCGTGAATAATATTCGCTCACAGGAGTACAAATGATAATAAACTTAAATTCATTTGAAGAAACTGCTGCTACTTTTGCCTCAGTAGCTATCATAAAAGGTCGTATATAAAGAGCTTGTCCGTAATTCTTAGGCACCCAGGAACGATCAAGATCAACTAATCTAGCAATTCCTTCTAAAAAAACATCTTCAAGAAAAGAAGGCATATTTAATCGTTCAGCGGATTGGTTAAGACGTTTTATATTTTCTTCGGGACGAAAGAAAAAAACTTCATCATTTTCATCCTTATAAGCTTTCATCCCTTCAAAAACAGCTTGTCCATAGTGAAAAACCGAAGCAGCAGGCGATAATGTTAAAGGGGATAAAGGCTCAATACTAGGAGCTTGCCAACTCCCCCTTTGGTAAACACAGCAAAACATATGGTCTGAAAGTTCAGTACCGAAAGAAAGCTTTTTTAAATCTACTTTAGATATTCTCGAACAGGAAGACTTATTAATGAACATGATTTTATTTTTCAATAGGGAAAGATAAAGATAATCATTTTAATTAAGCCTTTATATAACAGATATAGAAGTAAATAAAACTAAAATATTTATAACGTAAATGTTTTTTTGTTTTTATCAGAGACTTTATTATTTATAAAGAAGACATTAAAAAATACTAATATTAAATTATTAATAAAATAAACTTTTATCAATACTTTAATAACTTATTTTAAGTTCTAATTAAAATATAAACTTATTATAGAGTTTTTCTAACTAAGTTATATGTAACTTAAGATTTTTAATTATCAAGAAGCATAATTTAGTTATCTTATAATTGATATAGAGATAAATCCCAAAAAGGATTACTTTTTAAAAGCCATGCTTTTAACTATTCAGTATCACTCCCTTTTTCCTTATTATAGAGATTTATATCAAAATTTATATAGTAATCTAAAATTAATAGATAAATACTATTATCAATTATAAATTAGTTTTTTAGCATGAATTTAAATAAACATTTAACTTAGTCGTCTTTTTTATACTATATATTATGTTATTAATAATTAATATAGGCAATTCTAGCTTACAATTTGGATTCTTTGAAGAAGATAGTCTTAAGTGTCAAAATTTTTCGATTATTAATAGCAAAGCTCCTAGAAGTTCTGATGAGTACGCTATTCTTTTTGAGAGTTTTTACCATCGTTATGGTATATCTTATAAAAATATTAAGACTATTGTTATAGGATCTGTAGTCCCATCCTTAACTTATATTATAAGTAATTCGTTAAATTCCATACATCAATTTACTCCATTGATAGTTAACAGATATTCAGACTCATCTGTTAAACACCATTCTCATGAGATAGGAACAGATCTATATGCCAATGCTATAGCAGCTTATGAGCTATATAAGAAAACCTCTCTTATAATAGATTTTGGGACAGCTCTTAGCTTAACTTGTGTAAATAGAGATATGCAATTGAAGGGAGTTATCATAGCACCGGGCGTAAATAGCGCGCTTAATTCTCTAATACAAGACACATCTAATTTGCTAAGTGTAGAACTTAAAAAACCAACTAATGTATTAGGGTTATATACAAAAAACTGTATTCAAAGCGGAATGATTTATGGCTATCTTAGCATGATAGAAGGCTTAATAGAACTTATAGATCTAGAACTTAAAGAAAAATGTTATGTTATTGCTACAGGTGGCATGGCCCATATATATGGGCCCTTAACAAAGAAAATTCATAAAATTGACAAATTTCATACCCTTAAAGGTCTTGCGCTTTTAGCTAGATTTAGTATGTAGTTTCTTCCCTACTAACTAAATTTAGTTGGCATTTATTCTAAAATAATTACTATATAGATATATAGTATACAATAATAGAATATATGATTTCGTCACTGACGATAGTATCGATATTGAGGTTAAGACTTTAAGAAAAAAAATATTTTATACTAATTTTTCAGTAAAAAAAATAGAAATTATAACTCTCTTTAGATAAATATTTTATAGTTAAAAATATCATAAAGGATAAATACTTATTGTTTATTAAGAAATAAATAAAAGGAGACTACTATAGGTAGTATTTAGCCTAAAATAAATCTTCCATAATTTAAGTTATAAGCTTTTTTAAGTTCTATAGATATCTTTTTAAATTCTTCTGAATTTAGAGATATTCTTGGACGAGAAAAGTCAAGATCTGATTCACAGTCTATAGGAACCAAATGAATATGAGCATGAGGCACTTCAATCCCCATTATGGCCATACTGATCCTCTTAGCAGAAATTACCTTTTCAAGTGATTTAGCCACTTGGTAGGAAAAGTTCATTAAAGCAGTAAAATCACTGGGAGAAAGATCAAAAACTTTATCGGTTTGTTTTTTTGGAATGACCAAAACATGTCCTATTTTAATCGGAGCAATATCTAAAAAAGCCAAGTGTGAAGAATCCTCAGCTACTTTGTAAGATGGTATTTCCCCCTTAATGATTTTTGTAAAGACTGAATTCATTTAAAAATCTATCTTTAATACTTTTAAAAGTAGTTTATTACCATTAGGTAAAACAATATGAGCTATATCCCCTACTTTCTTGCCAAGTAATCCTTGAGCTATAGGGGTATGAATAGATATTTTTCCCATCTTTAAATCTGTTTCACTTTCAGGCACTAATGTATAAGATTGACTTATACCTTGTGTAAGGTTTTTAATTTGAACTGTAGAAAGAATGGAAACTTTGGAATGATCTACCTGAGAGCTGTTTATAACACGTGAATTAGATATCTTTTCTTTCAAACGCGCAATACGCATCTCCATAAGTTCCTGAGACTCCTTTGCTGCATCATACTCGGCATTCTCCGATAAATCTCCTTTATCACGAGCTTCAGCAATTTGCATTGATATTTTAGGACGCTCCAAAACTTGCAATCGTTCAAGTTCTTCACGAAGTTTTTTTAATCCCTCCTCAGTAACGTATTGCACTTTTGTCATAGTGTTAGTTTATTATACAATAATAATCCGAGAACAACTATATTTAGGCCTCTCAGCATTATTTAAACAAATATACTTTTTTTAAGTATGAGTGAAAAAAAACAAATTTTAACTTTTACTAGAAAAATAATATTTCATATAGTAATGAGTAATTTAATAATATTAGGCTATAATTATAATAACGAAATATAGAGGTCAAATTATATGGTTTTTTTATAAACTTTATAAGTAAAAAAAAAACTTTTTCATTTATAATGTAGTTATATTTAGTTATAATATAATAAATTTATTGCCCTAAATATACTAGGATGAGAAACCCATGAGAAAAAATTGTTCATTTAATGAAACATCTATAAATTATAACTAAGAAACAGGTAGTACTCTATATTTAGAGTGTAAAATAAACATCCAAATCTTAATGAAATATAAATGATAAATATAGGAAGTTATTTCCTTACTATTTTTCTATAATTTATAGTTAAAATTTATTTTATTATTCACTATTTTTATTAGAAAATATGACTCATCCGTTAATCGCTTGTACATGCGCGACTTTACCTGGTAACATTTTTTTGAGTAAATTTTCTATCCCTTCTTTAAGAGTAACCATAGAAGAAGGACAACCACTACATGCTCCTTGTAGTAACATATTAACCGTTTTAGAACCTGTATCAAAAGAAATCAATTGAATATAGCCTCCATCTTTAGTTACCATAGGTTCTACGTATTCCTTTAAGATTAATGAGATCTCTTCCTCTATATCTGATCTAGGCCGATAGGGGATCTTAATAAGATGATCTTTTAAGGCTACCTCATCAACTACTAATCCTCCATTTTGGAGATATTGAGTTATATAATCCCTAAGTTCTAACGATATATCATCCCAAGCAGTATAAATATCTTTAGTTATAGAGATATAATTATCCATAAAAAATAACTGTCTGATAAAAGGAAATTTAAAAAGCTCTATAGCTAATGGAGATATGTAGGCTTCTTTTTTGTTTTTGATTTCTAGCATTTTAGAAATCAAATAACGGTTAGTTATAAATTTAATAACATTAGGATTAGGTGTAAGCTCAATATATACTGATACGCATACTTTTTTAGGATTTTCAGTTATAATAGCTCTATAACCTAATTTGAAATAACTATCTATAGTATTTCTTAACTCTTCGATAAAATCTGATTCCCAAAAAGATTCTGAAGTTTTTTGAAGAGCTATAAAATTAGCAGTAATAAATATTTTCTTAACCATCGGATATTCAAGTAATTGCCTTGAGAGAGGAGAACAATAAGTGGAAGATATATCTTTAAATTCATAACTTCCTTGAGTAATTATCTCATCTGATACAAACTTAATGATATTAGATGATGTCGTATTTTCTACGTGTATGTTCATTACAAGAATTATCTATTTGCGACTATGTAAAGTAACCACTTTTATGCAGTTGACTAAATTAAAAATTATTATTTAAATTGATGTTATAATCAAATTTTGGCTTATTATATTCTATAATCTCGCTTCTCCCTACCCTACTTTCTTCTGACCTTCCCCCCCCCAAAAAAAAAATAATTATTGTGTGATGCTTATAAAGGAATATAACGATATACTATATAAACGACATCTTCTGTTATAATATGTTATGCTTATCTTCTTGGTTAAGAATTTATGTTAATTAACATTACCATAAACTTTAAAAGTTTTTTATTAAAGTTATATTTTTCACCTATACGACTGATAATAATCCTATTAGCGCCTATTATTTAAAATGATAACCTATACTTTAGCAAAGTACTTTCTAATTTTAATCTCAATCTATCTCATAATACTTTCTTATGATATATATTTTTTTTTTAAATATGACATATTAAATTGGCTTTCTAACTTCTTAGAAAGTTTATTTTATATTTCCTTTTTAAGGAAGGACCTTGAAATATAAAATAGTTACTATTAATACTTGAAAAGTATGTGCTTAATTTCTATATGTTAAATAAATTATGAACATTAAAGATGCGCAAAAGACTGTTGATAATTGGATAGCTACTTATGGAGTTCGCTATTTCGATATACTTACAAACATGGCTCAACTTACTGAAGAAGTAGGAGAGGTAGCTCGAATTATCTCTCGAAAATATGGAGAGCAATCTGAAAAGGGCATAGATAAGAAAAAAGATCTTGGAGAAGAACTATCAGATGTACTTTTTGTTTTGTTATGTTTAGCTAATCAAACAGGAATTGATCTTACTAAGGATTTTTATAAAAGACTTCAATTCAAAGCCAATAGAGATTTTCATCGTCATCATACTAATGATAAACTTAAATAAGTAGTTATTATGGCTTATCTAAAGTTGAGCAAAGAAGAAGTTTCGGTAAAAGGAGAAATATCTATAGGAGGCTCTAAAAGTGAGTCAAATCGTTTGCTTATTCTTAAAGCACTTTTTCCTGATAGTATTTCTATTGAAAATCTTTCAAAATCAAACGATACATGTACATTACAAAATGCTCTCTGTGGAAAAGAAATTTTGAATGTTAATCATGCTGGAACGGCTATGCGATTTTTAACTGCTTATTGCGCCACTAAGGCCAATAAAATATTTATACTAGAGGGATCTAAACGCATGCATGAACGTCCTATAGCGATTTTGGTAAACGCTCTAAGAAAACTTGGTGCTCATATTGATTACTTAAAAAATGAAGGCTATCCTCCTTTAAAAATTTACGGAAAATCAATTACTGGAGGCCATATATCTATAGACGCTCATATGAGTAGTCAATACATCAGTGCTCTAATGTTAGTAGGGGCTGTTTTTAAAAAAGGCTTACACATTATGCTTTCAAAAAAAATAACTTCTGCTCCTTATATTTTTATGACCTTAGAATTATTGCGTAAAGCAGGAATTTCTGCTATCTGGGAAGACCGTGAAATTCTTATAAAGTCTGCTATTACTCCTACTCTTCGTAAAACTAATTTTTTTGTTGAATCTGATTGGAGTTCAGCGTCTTATTATTATTCTTTAGCTGCAATTTCAAAAAAAAGCTATATTCGCTTAAAGACTTATAAAAATATAAGTTTACAGGGAGATTACATGCTAAAAGATATCTATAGACGTTATTTTGGGGTTCAAACCGTTTTTGACGGAAATACTATTTGTCTAATCAAAGATCCTTTATATAGGATACCTGATTATTTTGAATGTGATCTTAATGAATGTCCTGATATTGCTCAAACTATTGCTGTGAGCTGTGCTGCTTTAAAAATTAGATGTTTGCTAAAAGGATTAGAAACTTTAAAAATTAAGGAAACTAACCGTTTATTAGCAATGCGAAATGAGCTATCGAAAATAGGAGTTCAAGTATATCTTACGGATGATTCTTTAGAGCTTGTTCAATTTAAAAATTATAAAAATATACCTTTAATCCTTACTTATAATGACCATCGCATGGCGATGGCTTTTGCTCCTTTTGCATTGCAAAATCCGCTAATTATACAGGATCCAAAAGTAGTTGAAAAATCTTACCCGAATTTCTGGAAAGACTTTAAAAGTTTAGGGTTTAATTTAGATAGCATCTCTATTATTAATTAGTAAACTAACTATATATACAATAGAACGTAACTATTATAATATTATATAGTATGTAATGGGAGGATCATTATTTTAATGATTTTTAAAATGTGTTTACGTAATAATACGTCGAGCCATGACAAACGTTTTCTTCCAGAAAGATTTATCCAGATTTGAGATCATTACCCCATGTGATTGAGAAGCATGTATGAAAGAAACACCATGTTTATTTTTCTCTAATACCATGCCCACATGCGTAATTTTTCGTTTTTTACAGCGTCCACGATCCATAGAAAAGAATAGTAAATCGCACTTCATTAAATTATCCTTACTTACGTTTTTACCTGCTTTAGCTTGCATATTTGAGATTCGTGGTAAAGTTTTATAAGGCTCAAAGGCTTGTTTTACAAGCGCAGAGCAATCTATCCCTTTTATCGAATTCCCCCCATAACGATATGGGGTTCCAAGATATTTTTTAGCATTTTTAACGATATTATTTATAATCTTATTATAAGCAATAGTCCCCTTTATAGGCATTGATCTATTGTTTAAATTCGTGAGATTGGGAGGGAGTTTATTTTTTCTAGCTTTTTTTAGATTCTTGTAAAGAACTATTTTTTGATGTCTATTTTTTACATCTGATAATTTATGAGCTATTTTTAAATGGCTAATAAACGAAAATAACGTAATGCTTGTAATAAAATAAGCTACTATCAAATAGTAGTAATTGAAGTATTTTTTCATATTTTTTAAATCTTAAAGGTAAGATAAAAGGCTCCGATGCTAAAGTAAAAAAAAAACACTTTTAATTTATAGATTTTTCTACTCTAGAAAAATAAATAACTTCTACTTATTATGGCATCTTTGATAAGGTAAAGAATAATATAACACACACAGTGTATAATTTATAATGATATATCTAAGGAATTCAGCATTTTAAAAATTGTATTTTTTTTTACTCAAATGCTTAGAAATATAATATTGATTACAATAATTTTTGATACAGTTTTAGCATATGATATCTAGTTACATATCTTGAATAATTTAGAACTCATTAATTTTTAACTCCTAATATTTTTATCAAAATGATAAAAAATTTGGATTTAACTATTTTCTTTGCTTATTTTTGCATTCAGGGAGCAAATTGTACTACAGAAAACAAGTATCCTGTCCCTATGGATTAAATTTTTAAGATTATGATTAATGGCAAATCACGCATCAGCAATAAAGAGGCTACGCCAAAATAAAAAAAATCGTTTGCATAATCGATATGATCATAAAAGCACTCGTACTGCTTTAAAAAAATTTCGCCAAAATTTAGGCCGATCTCATCAAGAAAAAAGTGAAGAAACGCTCAAAGTAGATCAGGGAGTTTTATATTCGTTACTTGATAAGCTAGCTAGAAAAAATATTATTCACAAAAACAAGGCATCTAGACTTAAAAGTCAAGTTGCTCGTGCTTTAGTGCCAAAATAAGAGCGGCCCATTCGTCTATCGGTTAGGACATCAGATTTTCATTCTGAAAAGAGGGGTTCGATTCCCCTATGGGCTACGTTTTTTTTTTAATGATTCTTGTATATTTAGTCTTAATTATAAAAGTTTAAGTATTTTTTATTTATACCATTATATTATGAATTTTATCTTGACTGTTCATCACTATATATCTTTCGTCTTACTTTTTGTTATGGCATTTACTATTTTTTACGTATTTTTTAAAAAACTACGGGCTTTATCAGAAATCAGAAAACTTACTTTCGTTATGATTTCTCTTTTGCATTTTCAGTTAATTTTAGGGTTTTTACTAGTTTCCAGATATGTTTTTTTGCTATGGCACATGAATTTATCTATTAAAGAAATAATGGCTAGCACGTATATTCGTTATCAAATAATAGAACATCCAGTAATTATGCTAATTGCTATAATGTTAGCTACTATTGCACATATTCTCTTAAAAAGAAATGCTTATAATAAAGGAATTTTTTTACTTTTGATTGCCTTCATATGTATGCTCTCTTGTCTTCCTTTTAAAAAGCTTTTAACTTGATTTAATTTTACTTTAGGTTTCTTTATTAAGAACTATAATCGTATAGAACCTATGAAAACGGGTTATCTATTAAATAGTTTTAGTATATATATAAGTTTATATAATCTTAATTAGTGTTTTTATAGGTTCTTATAGATCATCTTGCAATTCTAAAAAATAGTTTATATCTTAATTAATTATGTTAAATGATAAATTTTTGTCTAATGAATACTTTTTTGTAAAAACTTATTATATGATATAATAGGCTATTTGATTTTTTTTTTAAAAAAAATCCTAGATATAGAGCTATTTAATGGCCTTATAAAGGCAAAGTTAGAGAAACTAGAGAGTAATAGAGAGAGGATAATAATATTTAAATATTTTTAATATGGAGATAACCTACTAAATAAGGGAACTATAAAAGACTAATATTTTTTTTTATTCCAAAAAATATAAATATTATAGGATTGTAAATATATAATGTTAAGATATAAGTTTAGCTATATTAAAATATAGGATTACTTTCTATTTTTAGTATTATTTAGCTTCTAAGTTATTTAGAACACAAAGCTTATTAAAGAAATTTCTCAAAAAGATGGTAGTCTTGTCTAAGACTATAGATAATGAATAATGAACTAGGAGAAAAAAAAGGGATTCAAATAATATTTTACATTATTGCTAATATATTAAAATATATGAATTAAGATTTTTTTTAGTGATAAAATAATTATATTCATTATAACTGATAAACAAGAAAATATTTGACTGATTATAATCTCTTTAAAAATCCTAAAATGGCATTTTATATAATCGCATCGGATTTTTCTTCTCCTTATTAAAATATAAAATATTAAGTTTTTAATGCCTTTTTATGTCTTATTTATTTACTAGTGAATCGGTCTCTGAAGGACATCCAGATAAAATAGCTGATCAACTATCAGATGCCCTATTAGATCAGTTTCTTGCTTTTGATCGACATGCGCGCGTAGCTATTGAAACTTTAGTAACTACAAATCAAGTCGTGTTTGCAGGAGAAGTATACTCAAAAATATGGGTAGATATAGAGCGAATTACGCGAGCGCTTATTAGAAAAATAGGTTATACTAAAATTCAATATAAATTCGATGCTGATTCTTGCCGTATTCTTTCTATTATTCATAAACAGTCGCCTGATATTTTTCAAGGTCTAATTAAATCAAATAAAGAAGAACAAGGAGCCGGTGATCAAGGCATGATGTTTGGATATGCTACTAAAGAGACTAGTAATTATATGCCATTAGCATTAGATCTTTCTCATAAATTATTGAAAAGTTTATCTGTTTTACGTCGCGAAAATGATCAAATGCGTTATTTATGCCCTGATGCTAAAGCGCAAGTAACACTAGAATATACTGATGATAATATTCCTATACGTATAGATACTATTGTTATTTCTACGCAGCATGATGAATTTGATACTCAGGAAAGGATGCATAATCGGATAACCCAGGATATCCACAAAATTCTTATTCCTAATGTAAAGGGGAAATTACCTGACCAACTTCAAAAACTTTTTACCAAAGATACTTGCTATCATATAAACCCAACAGGGAAATTTATAATTGGAGGGCCCCACGGAGATGCTGGTCTTACTGGAAGAAAAATTATTGTAGATACCTATGGAGGGAAAGGTGCACATGGTGGAGGAGCCTTTTCAGGGAAAGATCCTTCTAAAGTAGACCGTTCTGCAGCTTATGCTGCACGTTATATGGCTAAAAATTTAGTAGCGGCGGGAGTAGCTGATGAACTTTTATTACAAATCTCCTATGCTATAGGACGTGCCGAACCTACAGGAATTTATATAAATACTTATGGTACTTCTAAAGTAGATATGATAGATAGCCTTATTGCTAAAAAAGTATCACAATTATTTGATTTTAAACCCTATGCTATAGAAAAATATTTAAAACTGCGTGCTCCAATATATGAAGAAACAGCAACCTATGGACATATGGGGAGACTACCTAAATTCATCAAGAAATTTTTTACTGATGATCAAAACCAAATTATAGAGAAAGAGGTAGAACTTTTTACTTGGGAAAAATTGGATAAAGTTTCTATGATTAGAAAGACATTTAAAATTTAGATTGTACCTTAAGAAAGTATAAATATCTACTATTATGCTCTCATAGTATAAGCTTCGATAATATTTTTTATCAGTTTATATCTCATTTTTTCCTCTAATTTTTTTAACGATTAAAAATATTTTCTTTTTAAGAATGTATATTAGATATGGCATTATGATTCGTTATACTTATATTTTCTCTTTATCTCAATAATAAAATATCGCCAGCTTTAGGTTCATAAAAAGGGTTAATTTTATTATAATAATACAATTTTTCTAATTGTATACCTAGTTTTTGTGAGATAAAATACATAGTTTCTCCCTGTAAGACTATATAAAAATCTTGGACTCCCGAGGGATTTTTGCGTTCAAGGAAAAAATACTGACCAGGTAAAAGTGGACTTTCTTGGCTAATATCGTTATAATATGCTAAGCGTTTAACAGAAATGCCATAAATCTCTGAAAGAGACTCAATACTATCCCCCTTTTTTATAATAATATATTTAAGACCACCATTTTCATTATAGAGTATGCGGTCCTGATAAGAATGTTTTTTAAGAGTACAATTATTAGTAATTGGACAATTAAAATAGTTTGAATCTGAATTATTTTTAGAATTCTCTATTAGATCATTATTAAATTTTATAGCTGCTATATGAGTTTCGATACGATTCTCAATTCCTTGAGAATACTCCTCATCAAAACGCCAAAGTTGGTATTTTTCTATTTGTATAATCAAACGTTCAGCATAGTCTGCTATGGTAGCATACCCTGCTGATTTAAGTTCCTTTGCCCAAGATTTATAATCCGTTTTAGGGAATAAAAAGAGTTTTTTATAACGAGATCTTTGAAGAAACTCAGAATGATCGCGAAAAGAATGGAAAGGTGAATCATATTTTCTGAAACACTCCTGGGAAACATCATCATCGTAATAAATTACTTTACCTTTCCATTCTTTTCCACATTTAATCCCAAAATGATTATTAGCATATATAGCTAATGAGCTATTCCCACATGAGGATTCCAAAATTGCCTGCCCTAGTTTAATACTAGCTGGAATACCAAATTTTTCCATTTCTTCAACCGCTATTGCAGCATATTTTCTAATATAATCAGATATAGAATAACTTTCTTTTTGGGCGTATAGGGAAAAAGAACTTAAAAAAACAAAAAAATTTAAAAACACAAATATCATAACCTAAAAATTTAATTTATATTTTTTTTTAATTCGTTTATTTATTATTAAAACTATCTATTTAGTAATCTAACTGTATTTTATATATAAAATTTTAAGATAAGGCCTTTTTAACATAAATTCCCTTTTAATATTATATTACTAATCCTATATACATCATCCTTAATATATATGATTTTAAAAAGGACAGTATTATTTTTTTTTAAAAAAAAAACTGTCAATAAAATTGATTTATTGAAACTCATAAAGTTAACTAATTCATTATAACTTTAGTATAATCACTGAAGTGATTACTATTCCTTATAATTCTTTAGAAGAATATTTATTTACCTTACTAACTAATTAAGTAGCTGTTTAAAAAAAAAAGAGTATAAAATTGATAAGAAAGAAATTATTGAAAACACGCTGAAAAAGCACCTATTGGCCTATTATTATCCATATAATAAATTATAGACGATATTCCCCATCCCTTTTAGAAATTTCTTTTTAAAGGCGTCTAAAAAATAAAAGTCTATTTAAAGAAAATAAGTTTTGTTATACAATATATAAATCAAAATACACTACTACCTATTCCAGGTAGTTAGTTCTAAAAGTATAATTTTTATTTAAAATCGTTTTTCAAAATATTTTCACCTAATTATTTTAGACATATAATTCCTATTAAATATTTTTTTAGAAAAAAATCCTTTACTTTACTTAAGTAAATAGATTTCACGAAAGACCTATTCGCCAAATAAAATTCATAGCTGGATAATTAGGTGCGCTAAAATAATTACAAGTTCTTTGTCTAGCATTAAAATGTTGAGCAAGCAAGTAAAATTGCACACGAAATATCTTAAAATTTAAGAAATAATCTAAAAATGTATATCCTCCTATAAGTTGGGAGTTACCTTAGGTAAGGTAAAATAAACTCGTTGAGTACTAGAAGAAATATTCTAGATTTAGATATAGAGAAATAATTTAAAGCAATTCCTGTCTGTAAATACAATGATTTATTAAAAAACACATCTTCATAATATAAAGAAGCACGAGCTATGAAGTCAGGGAGTAAAAGTACCTGATTACCTAAAGTAACTTTCTGATATTGTACCCTATTCTACAATCCTAATTTCCCTAGCTTGATAATAAAGGATTGAGCCTGTATCATCAAAGTTTTAGTTTTTGATTATATTGAATAGGATGTCCTATATGATTAAAATAAACATACTGCCCCACATCATATAGATTGATATAAAGATTAAAATACTTTCTTAACAGCAAGAATAAATACAAAGAACGACTATCTATAGCCTTGATATTTGGGATGCTGTAATTATAATTTACATAGAAACTTTTGTGAAACATTGCATTAAAATCCGGATGAGTGGCACTAACCGAAGTATAGAATCCGCATTTGATATTTCTTGCTAAAGAAATTTCAGCACTTGTATTAAAAATAAAATCGTGTCTGAATTTTCCGCTTAAAGCATAACTACCATCTGTCTTAAAAATACACTTACTATTACAATGATATTGAAAATCTGCAATAAGAGATAATATATTAACTTGAATTTTTACTACTTCCATCTTTTTAGAGATGGAAGAGTAGTTTAAAAAATCATATTGCAATCCACTTTCTAAGTATCCTTTTTTTTTATACAGTTAGGGTAAGTTTATTACTAATCCTATTATAATCTGCTTTATCTATACGAGCTTCCTCTAGATATACTTCTGAGGGGAAAAAACTTTCTTGATCTTTTCCCTGATATTGATAATTTTTTATTTAGCGACTAAATTCATGCTTTATAAAAAAAATAATATATGAAGTTTTTTTTTCACTTAAACAAAAAAGATCCAGTGACTGTTTTAAGTAAAAACGCTTAATTTTAAATTGACTATTAGCATTTTTTAAATTGATTGCAATATTTTTTGTATTTTTAAATTCGGCTTGACAATTAAGAAAATTCGATACACTTTGTATTCCCGAATTTTCATGATTATTTATATCCTGATTCAGAAAATGAGTCCAAGTTTTATATTGCTCTTAAGGCGTTCTATAATTAAATGTAATAAGACAAATATGATTGTCTGATAATTCTCTTTGATAATACCCTAAAGAATGTAAAGAGCCGTATTGTAGTGAATAATTCATTCTCTCATGAGGACTTTGAGTGAAAAAAATTGAAGTATATGTCCTTTATTTATAGCTCTTTTATAAAAAAATCTCGGTTAAAGGAGTTTTAACATCAAAATAGCGTACCTTGTAAGGTAATATTAAAGCATATTGTAGGATATATTAGAAAGGCAGTAATTTTACCCGTTATTTTAACTTTAGAGAGTGTATATTCCCATTAAAATAACCATAAGCAGATTATTATTTTTTATAGCAAATTATTTAGAATATTATATCAATTAAAATGACAAATTAGTTATTTGTTCATAATCTTAATTACAAGATTAGATATCTCATTATGCAATGATATTCAAATATTTTCTCGGGAAGAGATATCCTATTATAACAGGATATATATGATAGTATATAGGTAGTATTATAAGAAAAAAAAAAATATTATGATAAATGCAAATAGGCTCTTAAATAGGAATTTAATTAAAAAAATAGTTTTTTGATTAAACTGTATGGTATCTAAAGCAATTTTTAGCAGTACGATTTTTTGTTGAATACTCTTTTAAAAAAAACTTCTTATATAATGTTACTAGATTTTAAAAAAAAATCTAGTATAAACGACTGAATTACAGCTATATATCTTCTAAAAGATGCATGAGTTAAATATTTTATCACTAAATATTTCTAGATAAGAAGGGATAATTATTTATCAATGATATAAATAAACACTCTAAGTATTAGCAATTGCATATCTTCATGATTTTTTATTGAACTTTAGAAGTCTTTGTCGTACTGTTTCGAATAATATAACAGCTGTAGCATTGCTTACATTTAGAGAATCTATCGTATCATGCATAGGAATCCGCAAAAAGATATCTGTTACTTGTCTCATCTTTTTTGAGATACCTTGAGATTCTGCGCCTATAATTAAAGCGATCCCCAAGCACAAATCACTATTGTATAAGCTTAAGGCATTTTTTTCTAGGACGCTAGCTATCAAAGTTATTTTACGATTCCTTAACCAAGGAATAAATTCTTTGAAATCAGCATTCACTATTTTTTGGGTGAAGACTGTACCTAAGCTCGATCGAATAACGTTAGGATGGAAAATATCGTTTTCAAAGTTGCAAAGAATTACGCCTTCTACGGCTGTAGCTTGAGCACTTCGAAGAATAGCCCCTAGATTTCCGGGTTTTTCAATATTTTCGAGTACGAGTAATAAAGGATTATTACTTATGTTAAGATCTCTTAGTTTAAGATATGATCGGTGAAAAACCCCTATTGCTCCTTGGCTACCCCCTCGGTAAACTGCCCTTTTAAAGGCACTTACACTAATATCAGTTACTTTAGGAAAATTTTTGGAAATAACTTTTTCTTTACAAATAGTTTTACATAAAAAAAGTTCTTTAGGCAAATATCCCCCTTGGAGGGCTTTTTGAATTTCTCTTACACCCTCTACAACAATAAGATTTTGTTTAATACACAAGCTAGATTTTTTCTGCATTTTCAGAAGGTTCTTTATTCTTGCATTTTTTTCGCTTGAAATATTCATGTTCACAAACTTTATTCTCAATGTGAAATTTTAATTTTACCTTAAATTTCTTATATATGGCTTTGATAGTTATATATCATATAACTTAGCATTTATAAAACTTTAGAAGAGTAAATTTTGGAGTTAATATTTTTTTGAAATTAACCCTTGCGCAACTAAATATTCAGCAATTTGCACAGCATTTGTTGCCGCACCTTTACGTAAATTATCTGCTACTATCCATAACTGTAAGCTCTTTTTTTGTGAAAAATCTCTTCGCAATCTACCTACAAATACTTCATCTTTACCATGAGCATAAATAGGCATTGGATATAGATTATTTTGAGGATCATCCTGTACGACTAATCCAGGGGTATTTTTAAGTATTTCACGCAGCTCTTGGAGCTGAAACTCTTTCTCAAAGGTAATATTAACGCTCTCTGAATGCCCTCCGATAACAGGGATGCGAACTGCTGTGGCAGTTAACTCCATATTATTTGTATCCATAATTTTTTTAGGTTCATGCATTAATTTAAGTTCTTCCTTAGTATATCCATCTTTTTCAAAAGCATCGCAATGAGCAAGTGCGTTTTGGTGAATAGGATGTGGATAAACACGCTGAGCATTTATCCCTTTGATCTCTGCCTTAAGCTGATCAACTGCTTTTTTACCAGTTCCCGTAATAGATTGGTAGGTAGAAATCAATACGCGTTTTATACCATATCTTTTATTTAAAGGATTAAGCACCATAACCAATTGTATAGTAGAGCAATTGGGATTAGCAATAATTTTATCGTTTATTGTAAGTATATGTGCATTTATCTCTGGGACGATAAGTTTTTTAGAAGGATCCTTCCGCCAGGCGGAAGAATTATCTATAACAGTGGTGCCTATTCTAGCAAATTTAGGAGCCCACTCTCTAGAGATATCTCCTCCAGCTGAAAATAAAGCAATATCTGGATTTAAACTAATTGCGTTATTAAGACTTATAATTGAATACTTATCTTCTTTAAAAGATATTTTCTTCCCTATAGAAACACTCGAGGCTACTGGGATTAACTGTTCTATTGGGAAGTTTCGTTCATTTAGAACTTTTAACATAACGCGACCTACCATACCTGTAGCTCCAATAACAGCAATTTTCATAAAAAGATTTTTCACTTACTACAAATATCATAAATATATTTTTTAACCTATGTATTTTGATTTTTTCTATGGTTATATATATTACTAAGCAATATATTTTCTGTTAACTTGATAAGTTAACAGAAACGTTTTTATAAAATATGATATTTTTGTTCTCATTATCTATGTTATATTCATAAAACAATTACAATACTTTTAATTATAAAAATATGTGTTTTAAAATTTTCCTCCCATGATTGAATCTATGACAGGATTTGGTCGTGTGGAAAAAGAAGTATTTGATAAAAAGATCACCATAGAGATCCGATCACTCAATAGTAAACATCTTGATATAAATATTCGTTTGCCGTCCATTTATAGTCATAAAGAGTGGTTTCTCCGTAAGAGGGCTAGTACCTTTTTTAAAAAAGGTAAAATTGATATAAATTTTCATTTACAATCTATAGGATCCTCCCCAAAATATTTTCTAAATACAGAAATTATACGTTTTTATATAGAATCTTTTAAGGAAATAGCTCCAGGATTTGAAGAAATTAATTATTTATCACTTGCTATGAAAATGCCTGAAGTACTAAGCATCCCTAATAAAACACTTCATGAACAAGATTGGGATTTTATAAAATGTTTATTTGATGATGTGTTTAGTTCAACTAAGGAAGCTCGTAAAGAAGAAGGAAAAATTTTAAATGATGATATTTTATATCGTATTAAAAATATTTTGTATTTTCTTCATCAGATTTTTCCGTTTGAAAAACAACGCAAAAAGATCATCGAAAAAAGGATACAAAAAGCATTTCACTCTCAAAATATTTCATTAGATCAGAGTCGATTCGAGCAAGAATTAATTTTTTTTCTTGAAAAAATAGATATTACCGAAGAACTCGTTCGTTTAAAAAAACATTGTGAATATTTTATTCAAGTAATCAATTTAGAAGAGTCTCAAGGAAGGAAATTAAATTTCGTCATACAAGAAATCTCTCGCGAGATCAATACACTTGGGGCTAAATCTCAACATATTGAAATACAGAGATTTACTATATTGATTAAAGAAGAAGTAGAAAAAATTCGTGAGCAATTGGCTAATGTTATATAATGAAAAATGGTAGAATTATTATTTTTTCAGCCCCTTCGGGAGCCGGAAAAACCAGTATAGTTCACGGGCTACTTAAATCAATGTCAAATGATCTTGGTTTTTCTATTTCGTGTACTACACGAAATCCTCGCAAAGGTGAGGTCAATGGGAAAGATTATTATTTTTTATCCTCGAAAATGTTTCAAGAGAAAATAAATCAAAATGCTTTTGCCGAATGGCAGGAAGTATATCCAGGATATTTTTACGGAACCTTAAAAAGTGAAATTAAGCGCCTATTATTACAAAATAAACATGTTGTTTTTGATATAGATGTCCAAGGAGGATTGAATTTAAAAAAAATATATCTTCATAGTGCTTTAGCAATTTTTATACAACCTCCTTCTCTAAAGGAACTTGCAAGACGTTTAAAGGCAAGATCTAGCGAAAGTTATGAAGATTTTTATATACGTTTGCAAAAAGTTGAAAGTGAAATTACTTATTCAAAGCTTTTTGATCGAGTTATAATCAACGATAACTTTTATACCGCTTTATACAGGTCAAAGAAATTAGTGGAAAATTTTATTCTCTAGATTGAGAACTCTTATCTTTATTAAGATAATCGTTGTTTTACTATTTATATTTTTTTATGCTTTAATAAAAAAAAGGTACTCATAATATAATAAGGTCTCTTACATTTATAAATAATACCATTCTAGTCTTTAAGAATGATTTATTAAATAATAAATTTTATATTTAAAACGTTCTTTTTACTCTTTTGACTTTTGATCCTATCAAAAAAACGGATACCTTTTTATATCCTTTTATTTTTAAAACTCACTTAGAAACATATGTAGTATAGTATCAATTCTATTATGAGGAGCAATTTAAATCAGGCAAAATATTAGGAAGAAGATTATAAAAAGATTTTTTAATGCATATAGTTTTATAGGATATAAATTATTATGTATGATATTTTTTTTTTTTTAAAAAAAAGTGTTTTATAAAAATTATATCTTATTTAACAAGTGAAAATATACATATTTTAGAAGATTTTTTTAAAAAAAAATTAATTTATAATCTATATATCTAAAACATTAATTAATGATCTTTTGCCAAATTTATAATAAATAACTTTTCTTATTCTATAAATGTTTAAAGTTTTTTACACTACTAAAAATAAACTATATGTTCTTTTATATAGTGTGACTTTTAGCATGAAAGCAATAGGATAATTAAATCCTTTTAAAACTATAGTTTAATACCATACAGTATATTTGCAAATATTATATAGTTTGCTATTATTAAATAAGTAGATAACCTATTATAGGTTATCATGTTGAGTCCATTTTTATGGAATAGCAGATATTGGCTCAATATAAAATTTATTATACTACTATCAACTTTTTGCTTTTAAAAAGTTTATTATAATCCTTTAATAAAAGGATTCTCAACATAATCCTTTAATAAAAGGATTCTCAACTTAACCTATCTAAAATAGATAGGTAACCCGTAAAGTCACATAGTTAGACTTCTATATTCAAATTATCTTTAATAAAGTGCATGGAATATCCTATTATTACAAATGGATAACCCTTTTAAGGCTTTTTATAATTACTAAATAACTTTCTATTATTTAACTTATTCTTTACATCTATTTCATCAACTTTCAGAAAACTTTCATTTTGTTTAATATCATACATAAAATCATTGAAAATTATTTCACAAATTGTTCTTAACCCCCTTGCTCCAAGACCAGTAGCAATCGCTAATCTCACGATTTCATTTATAGCCTTATCTGTAACTTCTAATGATATCTTATCTATCTCAAAAAGTTTTTGGTATTGCTTTATCAAAGCATTTTTAGGTTCAGTCATGATTCTATAAAGCGCTTTCTCATCTAGAGAATGCATATAAGTTATAACAGGGAGCCTCCCTATTAATTCAGGAATTAAACCAAAAGTTCGGATATCTACGGCAGTGATATATTTTAAAAGCTCTTCTTGTTTTACTTCAATATATGAAGTGCTCTGATAGCCTATAGATGAGAGATTAAGACGATTAGCAATAATATGTTCAAGACCATCAAAAGCTCCTGCAGCAATAAATAAAATATTACGAGTGTCTATCGGAATCATTTTCTGATCAGGATGTTTACGCCCTCCTTGTGGAGGAACATTTACTATAGATCCCTCAAGAATCTTTAAAAGTCCCTGTTGTACTCCCTCTCCCGAGACATCACGTGTGATAGAAGGATTGTCTCCCTTACGTGCAATCTTATCAATTTCATCGATAAACACTATACCTCGCTCAGTAGCTGATACGTTATAATTAGATGCTTGTAATAAACGTGTTAATATACTTTCTACGTCCTCCCCTACATATCCAGCCTCAGTAAGAATTGTGGCATCTACTATAGTAAAGGGGACCTGTAAAAAACGAGAAATACATCGTGCTAAGAGAGTTTTCCCAGTTCCTGTAGGACCTGTGATAAGTACATTAGATTTTTCAATCTCTACTTCCTCCTCTTCTTGGGATAAATTATAAGATAATCTTTTATAGTGATTATAAACAGCCACAGATAAGATCTTTTTTGCTTCGTTTTGACCAATCACATATTGATCTAAGAATTCCTTAATCTCCCTAGGGCTTTTAAGATTCAAATAATCTTCAAAAAACTGTTCTTTTTTTTGATAAATTTTTTCATGAACCATTTTATGGGCTTGTTGTATACATTGAACACATATATATCCTTCTGAAGCTTCTAATAATAAATTCGATTCATCTTTTCTGCGTCCGCAGAATATACATTTAGGATCTTTTTTCATGATTTATAACTACTATTTCTAAATGTAAATATTTTTAGAATCATATAAAGTGTAAATCCAATATGTGATTTTGATTTATATAATTCTAGTAACCTAGAATAGGTTTCTATTTTTATTTATACCTGAGGTTTTCGTATTAATACTTCATCTATCATCCCGTAGTTTTTAGCCTCATCTGAGGTCATCCAATAATCTCTGTCCGAATCCTTTTCTATTTTTTTTATACTCTGACCCGAGTGAATTGAAATGATCTGGTAAAGTTCTTTTTTTAATTTTGAAATTTCACGTGCGGTGATCTCTATATCAGAAGCTTGACCACGAACTCCCCCCATAGGTTGATGTATCATAACTCGTGAGTGTTTTAAGGCTGAGCGTTTGCCTTTAACACCTGAACAAAGCAAAACTGCAGACATAGAAGCAGCCATACCAGTACATATAGTAGCTACCTCTGGCTTAAGAATTTGTATAGTATCATAAATACCTAATCCTGGATAAACACTACCTCCAGGCGAATTGATATAAATTTGTATATCTTTAATAGAATCAATTGATTGTAGAAATAAAAGTTGTGCTTGAACAATATTGGCTACTTGATCATCAATTGATGTCCCTAAAAAAATAATGCGATCCATCATTAATCGCGAAAAGACATCCATCTGAGCTATGTTTAGTTTCCGTTCTTCTACTATATAAGGAGTCATAGAGTTAATATAACGATCTAGTGTAAGACTACTTATTAACTGATTCTTTATCGCATATTTTCTAAATTCATTATTATCAAACATATTATTTAACTTATCTCATGATTAATTATAAGGCTTTTCCCTAGTTATGATCCTTTTAATGCTTATGTTGAGTGAGAATTTTAAGAAAGTCAACTCGGGAAATATCTTTATCTTTTAAAGATAGTCTGAGTTTTAAAGCTTCTATTAATCGTTTTTGGAAAAGGCGTTCGTAAATTTTTAAGGATTCTTCTCTATCTTGAGTGATTTCATTAAAAAGTTTACTTGAAGTAGTCTTATCAATGGTATTTTCCCCCTTCTTGATATTTATCAAAGAAAGAGTAAAGTCTTCTAATTCTTTAGTATTAATACTTATATCAAGTTGCTCTCCAAGTTTGTTTTTAAGTAATTGATAACGTACCCCCTTCTCAACCTGTTCATAGTCCTTAAGGAACTGATATGATGAGATTTTCTCTTTTTGACCCTGCCTCATAGAACGTTGCAAAAAATCTGAAGGCAAACGAAATTTCGTCTGATTAAATAATTGATCGAATATCAAATGCATAAAAAATTTATCTGCTTCAATAGAATAAGCCTGTGAAATATTTTTTTTAATCTTATCATAAAATTCTTCTATAGATTCTACTAATCCTGGAGCAAATACTTTATTAAATAAGGTCTTATTTAAGCTAGCAGGCTGAGTACCAAATATTTGATCAATAATAAAATATGTTTTAAAATGTTCAGTATTAATACTTCTTGTAAAATGTCTCCACTGCTTTTCAATTGGGAATAGTTCAAAAGTATTTACTTCAATACGATCACCTACTTTTGCTTGTAAAAACTTAGTAAAAGTATCTTTTGAAAGATCTCTGAGGAATAGGGTATGATTTTTTACCTTATCTTCTTTTGAAGAATCAAGAGAAATAAAAGGTGATATAGTTCCATATACATGGTCTTCTTGAGTTACAACAAATTCTCTGGGAAAAAATTCTCCGAAATAATGTTGTAAATATTCTATATGCTCATCTATGTCATTTTGCTCTACTTTAATATGATAATAATCAATATTTATATCATCTAAATTGATATTAAACTTAGGTGCAAGCCCTATTTCAAAAGTAAAAGAAAATTCTTTATCTTCTACGTTAATAACATCTTGTTCTATAGGCAAAGGAGGTCCTATAATTTGTAAATGCTCTTTAGCAATATAGTCGTTAACTACTTGTTCAGTAAGTTGCTTTACTTGATTATTAACTAATATTTTATAATATTGTTTTCGAATGATAGCATAAGGAACTTGGCCTTTTCTAAAACCGCGTAATTGGGCTTTTTTTCTATAATTACGAAGGGTTTCCTCTACTTTATCTTTGTAATCTCTCTCATTAATTGATATAGTCAACACTAGAATAAGCTCATCTAAATACTCTTGGTTAATATTCATTTTTATGATCTTTTCATGAGCAAATATATAAATATTAAAAACAGGGCTCTATATTATTAGTTATTGAAGAACAAGACTAACCTTAGAAGACTTCTAAAGCTGATAGAGACTTATTTATTCATCAGATATCTTTGTCATATAAAACAGTAAAATTTGAATAAATCAATTATATTTTTGCTAAAATGGGTAAAATCATAATAAATTATTTAATATAAGTACAACTTAAAAACTGGAATTTTATAATTTTAGATTCTAATCTAATTATTCCTTTTATTCCTTTGTATAAAAAAATTTTTGGTGAGACAATTGTCTATGGAATAAGTGCAGTGCTTCCCCGCGTGATTAATTATTGTTTTCTAAAGTTTTTTACAAATGTTTTAGCAGGAAAAGACTTTTCGCTATACATAGATATGTACGCTTTGTCTTTTTTATTAATCAACCTACTGACTTTTGGGCTTGAAAGCGCTTATTTCCGTTTTCTGCATAAGCAGAAAGATGTTGATAGCGATAAAATTTTTTCTAGCGTGATGATCAGTCTTTTGCTTATTTCGCTAATCTTTTTATTTCTTGGCATTTTTTTCGTAAAAGAAATTTCTTATTTAGCAGGTTACAGTACCCACAAGGAATATTTCTTGATCTTTTTTCTAATCATTTTTTTCGATATATTATCTAGTATACCTATGGCATGGTTACGTATGCATTCAAAAGCATTGCGTTATGCATTTATACGTATTATTAGTGTAGTTATACAAGCATTTATAACATTTTTGTTACTAATTGGAAATAACGAATTTTCCATAATCCATTTAAAATTTTTAGAAACTATTAAAGGATATACCGATAAACCAGGTTACATATTTTTTGCTAATATGTTAGCCTCAATGATAAGCTTTATAGCCTTAACTGATGTATTTATAAAAATTCGTCTTAAAAAATTTAGTTTAAAAACAGCCCTGGAAATGATAGTCTATGGTATTCCTATTATGATTGGATCTTTATCATTCGCTATAAATGAAAATCTAGATAAAATCCTTATTAAAAGATGGCTTTCAGATGAAATCAATAGTGCTTATTCGGCATGCTATAAAATAGCAGCTCTTATGGCTCTTTATTCTACTACTTTTAGAATGGGGATAGAACCATTCTACTTTATAAAAGCTAAAGAAGCTGATGCAAAAAAAGTTTATAGCGAACTTACTTATCTTTTTACGTTATTTGGAATTATCTTTTTCGTGCTCCTTTGGAGCAATCTTAACTGGATTATTAATTTGATTAACTCCGATTATCAAAGCACCAGAAATATAATCCCTGTTATAATGATGGCTAATCTATTTCTAGGAATCTATATAAATTTTTCTATAGCTTATAAAGTAAAAGATCAACCTATAGTTAGCGTTTACATATCCCTTTTTGGAGTTTTAGTCACTATTTTATCAAACTTATTATTGCTCCTTCCAAAAGGAAGTTATATGGCCCCAGCTTGGGGAACACTAGTTTCTTATGGAAGTATGATGTTAATCTCTTATTGGTGGGGGCAAAGATACTATAAGATAAACTATCGGGTCTCTCGCATTTTATGCCATATTGTTTTAGGGATTATATCAGGTTATTCTCTTGGAGAAATCATTCAATATTATAACGTTATAGGACAATTATTATATTTGTGTATCGTTTTTTTTATGGAAAAATCAATATTGATAAAAATATTATATGGATAAACTAAAAATAAAAATACGAAATGTCTCTTATAATAAGCTCCCTCAATATAAAACTAAAGGAGCTGCTGGGATGGATCTTCAAGCGCACTTAACTTGCCTATTATTCCTAGACCCCATGGAATGGAAAGCCATACCAACAGGACTTTATATAGAACTGCCTAAAGGATATGAGGCTCAAATTAGAGCACGAAGCGGCTTAGCCTTAAATAATGGTATAGGATGTCTCAACGCGCCAGGCACTATCGATAGTGATTACCGAGGAGAAATAAAAGTTTTGCTTATAAATCTTTCCAAAAAGACCTTTCAAATAAGACCCGGTGATAGAATTGCTCAAATAGTTATTAAGCAATATAATCAAATTGAATGGGAAAAAGTGAGGGAATTTAAAAAGAGCTTACGGGGAGAAAAAGGGTTCGGTAGTACAGGTATATAGAAGAATTAAAATTTATGAAAATAATAGTTCCCATGGCAGGTAAGGGATTACGACTCCGTCCACACACTCTTACTATCCCTAAACCTTTGATCCCTATTGCAGGAAAACCTATTGTTCAAAGACTAGTAGAAGATATTTATAAAATACTTAAAAAAGAAGTTAAAGAACTAGCGTTTATCATCGGAGATTTTGGATATGAAATAGAAAATAAACTGCTTAATATATCTAAAGAACTTAGTATAAAAGGTATCATTTATTACCAGGAAAAACCCTTAGGGACAGCACATGCCTTACTCTGCGCGCAGAAATCTTTAAAAGGGCCTGTAATTATTGCTTTTGCTGATACTCTTTTTAGAGCAAATTTTAGTTTAAAGACTAAAACTGAAGGTATTATATGGACATCCCAAGTATCAAATCCACAGTCTTTCGGAGTAGTTACATATGATAAAAATGGATATATAACAGGATTTATTGAAAAACCTGAGAAATTTGTTTCTGATCTAGCCATTATAGGAATTTATTATATAAAAAAAGGAGAAAAATTAAAAAATGAACTTAAGAACTTAATAGATAAAGACATAAAAGGTAATGGGGAATACCAACTTACTGATGCATTGGAAAACATGCGAAAAAAAGGGGTTTTATTCTCATATAAAAAAGTAGATAAATGGATGGATTGTGGTAATAAATCAGCTATTATTAACACTAATACTAAAATACTTGAATTTGAACATATAGATAAATCTCATTACTGCTCTAACACTATCATTAAAAATAGTCTTATTATAGATCCGTGTTTTATAGATGAAGGAGTAATGATTGAAAATAGCAAAATAGGCCCTTATGTATCGATAGGCAAGCATACTCAGGTAAAAAACAGTAATATAGATACATCGCTGATACAAAATAACACGGAAATCATTCATGCTAATTTATCGAATTCTATGATTGGTAACAGCACTCATTATCAGGGTGTTATTAGAGAAATAAGCCTAGGAGATTATTCTATATTTGATTTTTAAATCTAATCTATGTACAAGAGGGGGTCAACTATAACGATATATTCTCGAATGCATAATGTTTTATTTTTCATATGGATACTGTTATCTATAGGAACAATACAGAAAATATGCGCTCAGAAAAAATCACAGTTTCAAAAAAAAAAACAAGTTTTAAAAAGTAAAATTAAAAAGATCAATATAAAAAATCAATTAACTAAATTCAAAACTAAGAAAGAAGTTCTAAAAAAAAAATATGTCGAGATTAAGAATAACACTAAACGGAGGAAACTTTTAAATAAAAAAAATGTTGATAAAGAATTTTCTAATAAAGAACTTCTTTTAGCAAAAAAATTTGCTCTTAATAAGGGCCATCTCCCCTTTCCTGTAAAACAGGGATCAGTGGTTAACTATTTTGGGAAGCAGCCTTATCCAGGCCTAGAAGGAGTATTTATAGATAATGTTGGTATAGATATTAGAACCCCTAAGGGGGCTAAAGCAAAATCAGTATTTGAAGGGACTATAAGAGAGGTATACTTGATAAAGGGAGAAGGAAAAGCCTTATTAATAAAACATGGTAATTATTATACAGTATATAGTAATTTACAAAAAGTATATTTACATAAGGGAGATAAAGTAAAGAAAAATCAAGATTTAGGGGAAATATGCACTAATCCTAAAGGAAATACTTTTTTAAATTTCCAAATTTGGCATAATATTAAAAAAGAGGATCCATTACATTGGATTAAGGATTTATAAAAAATACTATTTTTACATCAAACATTGTAAAAAAAATATACTATGACATCCCCAGTTTTAGCAAATTTTGGTGCTAGTCAATTGCTCATAATTGCTGCACTCGCTCTTTTTTTATTTGGTGGGAAAAAAATTCCTGAACTTATGAAAGGACTAGGAACTGGCTTAAAAGAATTTAAAAAAGCTACTCAAAGTGAAGATGTAGAAGATAAAAAAATCGAAAAAAAGGATTCAGATAACCCTGATGAAAATAAAAAAGATCTCACTGTTTCAAAATAATATTCTGATATATATCGTTATTTAACATTTATATTTTTATATATACATCTATAATATTTTGTTTTATAGATAATTAGATAATTTATGAAAATGATAGATCCTTTCAAATATTTTAGAATTAATCTAAAATTAGAGCTGTAAACAAAATAGTTAATCTATATTTGTATATGCTTTAAATTAGTTTAAAGCATATCTTAGAATAGATATCAAAATATAAATATTATTATAATATAATTGAGTTTTATTCTATTATTAGTAGATATATCTCTAGAATAGAGACAAAAAATATTTATACTTGCTGAGTTTTATATTTTTCTATTCTTAAAAAGAATGTTAAAGAAGCATTATGCCCTCCCTTTATCTTTACAGGGAGGAATTATTATATATATAACAATATAGTTATATATATGCATAACTAATATAGTTATAAACAAGCATTTTATTAAGACGATATTTTTTTATCCATGAGAGAAAATTCTAGCATAAGGACATCCCCTCCTATCTTTCAGAATAATTCAAAGAAAAATCTTTATGAAGAACTTTTAATTGTATCTTCCTTTACAATAAATAAACTTTGTTTCTGTTTATCTAAATCTATAAAAATAGAATCTCCCTTATAAACCTTTTCATTTATAATTTGTTCAGCAATTAAATCTTCAATAAACTTCTGTATAGCACGTTTTAAAGGACGTACTCCATATTCTTTATTATAGCCTTTATCAACAATAAATATTTTTGCATTTTTAGAAATTTGTAAATTATATCCTAATTGAAGTGTGCGGTCAATAAGCTTTTTTAATTCTATATCAATAATTTTATAGAGATCTTCATACTTTAACGAATTAAAAATAATGGTATCATCTATACGATTCAAAAATTCCGGTGAAAAATCACGCTTTAAAGCATTTTTTATAACTCCCTTTAAGTGTTCATCAATATTTTTTTCTCTCGCTGAAGTACCAAAACCTATTCCTGCTCCAAAATCTTTAAGCTCTCGTGTACCTATGTTAGAAGTTAAAATAATAATAGTATTTCTAAAATCTATTTTCCGACCTATACCATCAGTAATATAACCATTATCAAACAATTGCAATAAAAAATTAAACATATCTGGATGTGCTTTTTCTATCTCATCAAATAAAATTACTGAATAAGGTTTACGACGAATAATCTCAGTAAGTTGTCCACCCTCTTCATAACCTATATATCCTGGAGGTGCACCTACTAGCTTTGATATAGTAAATTTTTCCATGTATTCGCTCATATCTATACGCACTAAAGAATCTTCATTATCAAATAATTCTGTAGCTAATACTTTTGCTAATTGTGTTTTCCCAACACCTGTTTGTCCTAGAAAAATAAAAGTTCCTATAGGACGATAAGGATCTTTCAATCCTGTTCTATTACGTTGTATAGCTTTGGTTACCTTATCTATAGCCTCATCCTGTCCTATAATATATGTTTTAATAAGCTCAGACATATGAGCAAGTTTTTTCATCTCAGCTTGTACTACTCTACTTACAGGTATTCCACTCATCATAGAGACTACCTCAGCTATATTCTCTTGATAGACTACTTCACGATGCTTATTAGATAGCTCTTCCCATTTCTTGTAAACTTCAGTTAGTTCTTTTTCTATATTTTTTTCTGTATCTCTAAGATGCGCGGCTTCCTCGTATTTTTGATTTTTAACCATTTTAGTTTTTTCGTTACGAAAAACTTCAAGTTTTCTCTCTAAAAAAAGAATTTCTTTAGGTACTTTATTAATATTTTTTATATGTACTCTAGAGCCTGCTTCATCAAGCGCATCAATAGCCTTATCAGGCAAATAACGATCAGTAATATAGCGTGTAGTAAACTGTACGCAAGCATTAATAGCATCATCTGCATATTCAACATTATGATATATCTCATATTTATTTTTTATGCGATTAAGAATCTCTATAGTTTCTTTCTCAGAAGTAGGTTCTATAATAACGTTTTGAAAACGTCGCGCTAAGGCGCCGTCTTTTTCTATATACTGTCTATACTCATTTAGAGTAGTAGCTCCGATACATTGAATCTCGCCTCTAGCTAAAGCAGGCTTAAAAATATTAGAAGCATCTAAAGAACCTTGGGTGCCTCCTGCTCCTACTAGCATATGAATCTCATCAATAAAGAGTATGATATTTCTGTTTTTTCCAAGTTCATTCATACAGGCCTTAATGCGATCTTCGAACTGTCCTCTATATTTGGTCCCAGCAACTAAACATGTTAAATCAAGTGTAAAAACTCTCTTATTATAAAGTACTCTGGAAACTTTACGATGTACTATACGAAGTGCTAATCCTTCAGCTATGGCAGATTTCCCAACTCCTGGTTCTCCGACAAGTAAAGGACTGTTTTTTTTTAGTCGGCTGAGAATCTGGCATACTTCGTTCTACCTCCTTATCACGTCCTATTACAGGATCCAGTTTGCCATGTAAGGCCATTAATGTAAAATCACGTCCGAAATTATCTAAAACTGGAGTCTTACTTTTTTTATATTCTCCAGGAGAATAAGAATCTCCTTTATATGAAAAATTTGTTTCTATTCCCTCATCAGCATAAACAGCTTTTGGCATATAATTTTCTTTTAACCCATTATGTTGAAGTTTAGCTTTTCCCATAACTCTTTTATAATCCACGTTAAACTTACTTAAGAGTTTAGTTATTCGATCATTTATATTACGTAATATACATAATAGCAAATGAGCTGTATTAATTTTTGTAGATCCAAATAGTCTAGCTTCTAGAAAAGTTATTTTTAAAATACGTTCTACTTGCTTTGTCATTGCAACATGATTAGTATTTACTACTATAAATGGACGTTCAGGAGCTAAACCCTCTATCTCTTTCCTGAGATCTAACAAATCTACCTGTAATAAATGAAAAATATCTATAGCTTTACCCTCTCCTTTGCGCAGTATACCTAATAATATATGTTCTGTACCTATCCGTTCATGATTTAAACGTAGAGCTTCTTCTTTACTATATACTAAAACATCTTTGAATTTCGATGAAAAATTATCATTCATGATATTTTCTTTTGCTTAATTAAATTTATTAAAAATAATTTTTTTTATTTATTAAAATTCATTAATTACAACTAATAAACTTTTTTTACTATTTAAATTAAAATAAAAAAATAGTCCTTTTTATATCATTTATTTAAACTTTGTTTATGCTTTAATATATATACTATATTTTGACGATTTAATTTTATAATATAATTATAGATTGTTTACTAACAAGTCAGATATATTTTTCAGACTACTTATTATAAACTTTATAAAATACGTTATAAAATGTCTTATAACGTAAATATTTATACAGTCAAAAAAAATTAGAGAGGGGCTGTGAATTATTATATATGGTAAAATAACAAAGATTATAAGATTAGTATCCTTAGACTTAAATACTATCTATAAATTGGTAATTATATGCCTTATTGCTCCCTTTTTAAAATATTTAAAAAATATATTTTTTTTCTGTAATAGGGTTGATATTTTAATAGTAAAGAACTATTCTCAATAAAAGTTATCATTTAGATTAACTAAGGTTCATATCACTAACTAACTAGATAGTAATAAAGTTTTATTTGGTTTTTACTATTGGAAATAGAGTTTAAGGGGGGCATTATGTATTGATCATATCATCAATTATAAAAATCTAAATCTAGATATTCTTTAAGTTTTTTTAACTGAGGATTTTTTTTTTGTAAAAAAGCAAATTTTTCTTCAGGTGTATAAATTATCTTTTTTTTATCATAAACTCTAATACAAGTCTCTAAAGAAAGATGAGAATTATTCATATGATCACGCAAATATTTTAGTATAGATTCATGTACTCTGGAAAACTCAATAAGCGCTGCTTTTGATACAAAATATAATACCACATTATTTTTTAAAATTTCATATTTTACAGTGCTTAATACGTGTTTAAGAAAAATATTTTCAGCAGGTATAAAATCTTTTAAGATAACCTCCCAAGTTTTTATAAAATCTTCCTTTGAGAAAACTTCTTTAGCTAAAGGCCTACTTTCTACAGAAAAAGGGTCAATAACCTCTGGCGTAAGAGCCTCTTGAATACTAAAAGCTACTGGATGGGATTCTTTAACAACAACCTTCAGATTATTTTTAGATTTAGCAATATTAGATATGGATAAGGAATGTTTATTTTTTATATGTGTAGAGATTTGTTTAACACAATTTTCTTTTTGAAAAGAATTTATTTCATTATTTTTTTTTTTATTTTGAATATCCCGATTTGGGAAAGAAGCTAATTGCATCAAGGAAATCTCAAATAATAAACGGGGGTTTATACTTGATTTACAAGTTATTTCTGCGTGCTGACAAATTTGAAGAGCCTTTATCAAAAAATCTGGTGAGATATGAGAAGCTTGCTTGATATACTTATCTTGCATAATTTTAGGAATTTCTATTAAAGATAGACTTTCTGAATGGGAAGCCACCATAAGATCTCTTAAGTGTTCGGCTAAACCGGAAATAAAGAGTCTACCATCAAAGCCTTGTTGCAATACTTGGTTAAAAAGTATTAAAATACCTTTAATATCCTGAGAAAGGATAAGATCCACAGATTTAAAATAATATTCTTTATTTAAGATTCCCAATTGTTCTCGAACTTGATCTGCTGTTAAATTTTCTCCAGAAAAACAAACAAGACGATCAAAAATCGAGAGAGCATCACGAAGAGCCCCATCAGCACGTTGGGCAATCATATAAAAAGCTTCTTCTTCTACTACAACACCTTCATTATAGGCAATTTTCTTTAGCTGTCGATAAATATCTTCTAAAGAAATGCGCCGAAACTCGTACACCTGGCAACGTGAAATAATAGTTGGAAGAACTTTGTGCTTTTCAGTAGTAGCTAAGACGAAAATAGCATGTGGAGGAGGCTCTTCCAGAGTTTTTAGAAAAGCGTTAAAAGCTACCTGAGATAACATATGTACCTCATCTATAATGTATACTTTATATTTCCCTTGTTGGGGAGCAAATCTAAATTGATGTGTAAGAGCACGTATATCATCTACTGAATTATTCGAAGCAGCATCAAGCTCAAAAATATTAAACTCATTAGAGATATTATCTAGAGTATTTTGATATAACCCATTTACTTTCTTAGCTAGAATCCGAGCGCAGGTAGTCTTTCCCACACCGTGAGGACCACAAAATAAAAGGGATTTAGCTAAGTGCCTATTTGTAATAGCCTTATCTAATGTATTAGTAATAGCTTCTTGTCCTATTACATCTTTAAAAGATGTCGGTCGATACTTCCTAGCTGAAATGATATAAACTTCGTCTTTCATATTTTTAATATGCATTAACTCTCTCTATAAGCAAGCTCTTCCCTAATTTTCTCAGCAGCTTCTTTCAAGGTTATGACTGAATGTATTTGTAAATTGCTCTGATCTATAATCTCTTTAGCCTTATCAGCATTAGTTCCTTGTAAGCGTACAATGAGCGGAATATGAGAAAGCTCTCGTCTATTTTGACACGCATCAATTATACCCTGAGCTACACGATCACAACGAACAATGCCTCCAAATATGTTGATTAAAATAGCTGAAACAGAGGTGTCTTTTAAGATAATTCGAAAAGCTTTTTCTACACGCTGTGTATCGGCCGTCCCTCCTATATCTAGGAAATTAGCTGGAGCACCTCCTGATAGTTTTATCATATCCATCGTAGCCATAGCTAACCCAGCACCATTGACCATACATCCTACATTCCCCTTAAGTTTTACAAAATTTAAGCCTATTTCTGAAGCTTCTGACTCTATAAGATTTTCCTGATCCATATCTCTCATAGAGGCATATTGTTCTTGTCTATATAGAGCATTGTCATCTATCACTACTTTTGCATCTACAGCCATAATTTGATCATCTGAAGTTTTTAACATCGGATTGATCTCAAAAAGAGAAGCATCTGTAGCTATATAAGCCTTATAAAGAGCTCTAATAAAGAAGACACATTCTTTAAACGACTTACCACTTAATTCTAATTTAGAAGCTATTTTTCTAGCTTGAAAGTCTTGAATTCCAAAAGTTGGATCAATATCTTCAGTAAAGATTTTTTCAGGTTTCTTTTTTGCTAATTCTTCAATATCCATTCCTCCTTCACTAGAGTATACAATAATGTTTTTCCCTTTTGAGCGGTCCATTAAAATAGATAAATAATACTCTTTATATTTAGAGTCTCCCGAATAATATACGTTTTGAGAAATTAGGATACGACGTACTATTTTCCCTTCTTTTGGAGTTTGCGGAGTTATCAAACGCATGCCTAAAATTTCGGAAGATTTATTCCTAACTTCATCAAGAGATTTAGTAATCTTTATACCTCCACCTTTGCCTCTACCACCTGCGTGAATTTGTGCCTTTATAACTAAAAGGTTAGATTTACTTTCCTCAGAAATTTTTTTTGCTGCTTCCAAAGCTTCATCTACACTAAAAGCTACTAGTTCTATGGGAACTTTCACTCCAAATGAACGAAGAATATCTTTCCCTTGGTATTCATGTAAGTTCATGATACAATCTTGTAAACTTTACAAAGGTAGGAAAAACATTTTTATAGAATTTTTTATTTTTAAATTTGGTGTTTTTCATTATGATTCAAGCAAGAGGTATTTACAAATCTTTTGGATCTTTAGAAATACTTAAAGGTATTGACATAGATATAAAAAAAGGCGAAATAGAATTTTTTATTTTTAAATTTGGTGTTTTTCATTATGATTCAAGCAAGAGGTATTTACAAATCTTTTGGATCTTTAGAAATACTTAAAGGTATTGACATAGATATAAAAAAAGGCGAAATAATTTCTATATCAGGCAGTTCAGGAACAGGGAAAAGTACTTTGATCCGAATATTAAGCAGTTTAGAGGAACCCACTCTACGCAAAAATATAAAAACAGAACTAAAATTATTTGGGAAGGATATTTATTTGCTTTCAAATAAAGAGCTTTCAAGGATTCGTAATAAAGCTATAGGATTTATCTTTCAATCCCATAATCTTTTACCTGAATTTACAGCTCTAGAGAACGTATGCTTGCCAGGTTATATAGGTAAACGAGAAAAAAAATCCCTACAAAAACAAGCGAAAGAGTTGCTTAAACAACTAGGGCTTGGGAAACGATTAGAATATAAACCAGAAACCCTATCAGGTGGGGAACAACAACGTGTAGCCATTGCTAGAGCTCTCATTAACCATCCAAAAGTGATTTTTGCCGATGAACCATCAGGAAGTTTAGATTTAAAAAATGCTCAAGAACTTCACAATTTATTTTTTTCCTTACGTAATGACTTTCAGCGAACTTTCGTTATAGTGACCCATAATCCCGAACTTGCAAGCAGAGCCGATAGAGAAGTTAGCATATATGAAGGGAAGATTTTTTTTAGAAAAAAAACGTGAAAAATTCACAATTAAAGGAATTTCTTGAAAAGAAAACAGAACAATATAATACAGCCTCTTTTATTGATTCAGATCCTATACAAATCCCTCACTTGTTCAAGAAAAAAGAAGATATAGAAATTGCTGCTTTTTTAACTGCTATCATTTCCTGGGGACAACGCAATGCCATCATTAAAAATGCATATAAATGGATCCAGCTTATGGATAACAGTCCTTACGAATTTATTATAAACCATAATTTTCAGGATTTAAAATGCTTATCTTATTTTAAGCATCGAACTTTTCAGTTTACCGATACAGTTTACTTCTTAAGAGCTTTGCAGAATATTTATAAAAAACATAAGGGTCTTGAAGCAGTGTTTAAAGCAGTTCCAGAAGAAAAAAATACACAAAAAGCCATTTTACGTTTTCGTGAAATATTTTTCTCCATAACTCATGAAAAACGGACAGAAAAACACCTCTCCCATCCTGGGAGAGGTTCCGCGAGTAAACGACTTAATATGTTTCTACGCTGGATGGTTAGAAAAGATAACAGTGGAGTGGATCTAGGCATATGGGATCATATTTCTCCTTCACAGCTCTCTTGCCCATTAGATATACATTCAGGGAGAGTAGCAAGAAAACTTGGCTTACTATCTCGAAAACAAAATGATATTAAATCTGTTATTGAACTTGATCGAAGGTTAAGAAGTATGGATAAAAAGGATCCTGTAAAATATGATTTTGCTCTTTTTGGACTAAGCATTTTCGAAAATTTTTAAGACTATAATTTTTTATATAGTTTTGTCTTAACTATTTATAGCTTATAAAAATCTTGCAAGATCATGCAACTTATAGAGAGTCTTTCTCTCAAACATATTCTGAAAAGACCATTAAAACGTACTGAAAAGCCTCCTTTATTTCTAATGATTCATGGTCATGGAAGTAATGAACGTGATCTTATCACACTCACAAAAGGACTTCCAGC
Source organism: Candidatus Insignibacter tubulum (assembly GCF_056790205.1). Classification (NCBI taxonomy): domain Bacteria; kingdom Pseudomonadati; phylum Bacteroidota; class Flavobacteriia; order Flavobacteriales; family Blattabacteriaceae; genus Candidatus Insignibacter; species Candidatus Insignibacter tubulum. The sequence continues at coordinate 512,382 of NZ_CP199715.1, read as the reverse complement.
AGAGTTTTTTATCATTAGTATACGTGCTTCTTATAGTATAGGTAAGGATAGTTATACCTGGTATAATATTGAGATATCAGCAGAGGGTATTTATTCGAATAATCATCAAGCATTAAACTCCCGGAATAGGATTATTAATTTTATAAACGAAGCTATTTCAACATATAATTTAGATTCTAAAAATGTATGGCTATGTGGATTTAGCCAAGGGGCCATCTTAAGCTATGCCGTTTCTCTTTTAAAGCCCCATATGATAAATAAGGTAATCGCTTTAAGCGGATTTTTACATCAAGAGCTTCTTGATGAAGATATGAATAAAGATTTCTCTTCTCTTGATTTTTTCATATCTCATGGAAAATACGATAAAATTATTCCTATAAGTCAAGTAAAAGGGGGTTTAGAAATTCTAAAAAAATATCATATTTGCTATTCTTATAAAGAATACGAAGAGGGACACGAGTTAAATGAAGAAAATTATAAAGACATGCTTAAATGGGTTAATTATAGTCTAAATCCATCCATTTAGACATAAATAACAAAGTAAATATGCACAAATATTCAAAAATACTTATTGCTTCATCCCTATTTATCAGCGCTATTTTTGCTTTAAATAAAAGAGAACCAGGGTGGAGTGCTCTGTTACTATTTCTTAGTATAGTAGTTGTTTTTTTATTTTTCAAAAATGAATATTTATTGTTAGCTTTTTTTAAAGCTCGAAAACAAGATATAAAAGGGCTAGGGAAATGGTTAGCTTACATCAAGAATCCTGAATATCAACTTATCAAAAGCCAACAAGCTTATTATTATTTTCTCAGTGGTATATTCACCTCTAAGTCAAATATTAGGCAATCAGAAATATATATGAAAAAAGCCCTAGAAATAGGGTTAACCTTTAACCATGATAAAGCTATAGCAAAGCTAAATCTATCAGCGGCTGCCCTTACTAAAGGACGTAAAAGAGAAGCTGAAATTTTACTCTCCGAAGCAAAACGATTCGATGGCGCAGGTCTCCTTATTCAGGAGATAAGAATTATGAAAGAGCATATAAAAAAAAATAATAGTCGCCGTTTTTATGACCTAAATATATTCCAGGCACGAAAATATTTCTAATAAATATCTGATTAATATATTAAGATAGGATTATGGAATTTTTGAAAGGAATTCCAAAAATGGACTATCCAAACTACTTATTAATATAACCTCCTTTATAGGTTTTTTGATATTGGAATTTGTTTATTATACAAGGACGTGAGTTAGTACTAATAGAGTCAATAAGATTTTTATTCTACATAAGTCGCTCTAATATATCATAAGTTATATCAAAACCTATTAATTTATATTTATTGGATATTCTTTTATCATCAACTCCTAAATCTTTCATTACTTTTAGATTCATTTGGGTATTGTTATTAACATGATATTTCATTGTAAAAACCATTTTATAGTTTTTAAGCCAGAGTAAATTATCATAATAAACAGGATTATATCCTATACCTATAGGAAAAATTTTGCCAAACTTAAAATGTCTAATGCCATCAATAAAAAACTGACCCTATATTAGGGTCATCACTAATAAGAACAGTGATAAAAGGATCTACATCAATAGGAATTTTTGAGAGATCATAAACATATGAAATTTGTATTTGAGGATCCCATTTTAAGATCTTATTGCGTAAATAATCTACTATAATTTCTTGAGAGGGGGGCACTTAGTAAGTATATTTTCTGGGACTTTAGTGAATAATATTTAATCTTTTGTAAGATAGGATCAGCTAAAAATTGATCCCTTACATTAGCCTGAATAACATTAGAATAAGCGTCTAAATATTCTAATGAAGAAAATAGAGAGATTATAGGAATTTTTTGTTTCGAGAGTTTATTTGCTACTTGTTCTATATCAGATCTAAAGAAATAGCCTATTATAAGATCTACTTTAGAAAGAGTATATGAATTTAGGAAAAAATCTATTCTACTTTTTTGATTTTCCGTATCAAAAAGTTTAAGATTAATAGATTTATTTAAAGAAAATAAATCAATAGCATACTTATCTCCAGTATAAAGATCAGTTGCATATTAGCTAATTTTCTGATCTATTTTAGAGATGCTAGCAGATAAAGGTAATAGAATTACTATATTAAAATCCTCTTTTGAGGGAGCTTCTATTATAATATCTTCTGAACTAACAAGTTTATTGATATGATTTGAAGTTTTTTTTAAGATCATTCCTGCTTTTAATCCCGATTTAAGTTTCGTATTATACTGCAATATCTCTCCAAAACTCAATTTATATATACGTATGATAGCAAAAGTATCTCTATTTCTTGCTAAATATTTAATAAAGATTCTATTAAAAGATTTCTGATAATTATTTTTTTCTCATGATAGAAAAATTCTTTATCAGTTATTTTTAGACATAATGTTTTTTTTCTATAAAATGAAGGAATAAATAAGAGTCTATTTTTTTTAGTTTTTTTTTACTTGAGAATTTACTTGTAAAAGTGCTTGCTGATAAATTCTAAATTGGTTATTAAAGTCATATAGAGCTAGAGTTCTCTTAGGTTGTTCCTCATAAAAAATGATCCTAACCTAGAGAAGTAGATAATATCCTCTAAATTAGATAGAGCATTTGATTAGGCAGTTCTACTGATATTAATATTGTATTTCTTGCTAAGATTATAGAATTTATTTTTTTATCCTTGATATACAATTTGTACACAAATTGTATATCAAGGATAAAAAAAAGATAAATATTAGGAAAATATTTTTTATGCCCATAAATAAAAATAATAAAATATATAAGAACTTAATTTTATAAAAAGCCCTCTCCAGCATTTATTTTTATATCATTAGTATAAAACTTGATCTGTCGCTCATTCCCTTTTTTGCATATGAGCAAGGCTTTTTCCGTATCGACTATTATATAATCATTTAACCCGTCTATAACAGCGGCCTTGTTTTTTTGAATAAAAACTATATTATCTTGGGCTTCATAAAATAATATTTTTCCTCCAATAGAAACATTTCTATTTTCGTCTTTAGATTTTTTCTCATACAGCACCCGCCAGGTCCCGATATCCCTCCATCCGAAATCAGATTTGATGATATATATATTTTGAGCATGCTCTAGTATCCCATGATCGATAGAAACACACTGAAGATTTGGGAAAATAGTTTCTATGTTTTGAGCTTCTTTTGAATAATTGAGCGTATTAACAATTGATAAAAACGAATTGAATATATCAGGCAAATATGCTTAAAAGCGTTAATAATGGTTTTTGTATGCCATACAAAAATGCCAGAATTCCATAGAAAATTACCTGATTCTATAAATCTTTGAGCCATTTCTACAGTAGGCTTCTCAATAAAAGTTTTTACTTCTTTCAAAGAATTTGAATTTTCACTATAAAATTGAGCGTATCCATAATCTGGATCAGGACGATTTGGGGGAATCCCTAAAGTGATAATAATCTCATTTGAGAAGCTTTTAGAAAAGCGTAAGCGAGAATTCTTAAAAAGAGAACTCCTTCAAGGATAATATGATCTGAAGGTGCAATAAAGAGAACAGCTCTCTCATCTAGAGCATGAATCTTAAATGCTGCATAAGCAATACTAGGGGCCTATTTCTTGTAATAGGCTCTAGTAATATATTAGATACTTTAAAGTTAGGAAGCTGATCTAAAACAAGCCCTCTATAATCTGAATGGGTAACCAAAAAAATATTCTCTTTACGTATAAGACTTACTCTGGCGAAAGTTTGTTGTAAAAGGGTTTTCCCGGTTCCTAATATATCATGGAATTGCTTTGGGTAAGTTCTTGTACTAATAGGCCAAAAACGACTTCCTATGCCTCCACATAAAATTACACAATAATAATGACGATTATCCATAAACTTACAAAATACTTGTTACATAAGTGTGTATTATATAGTTTTTTTTAGTGAAAAAAATACGCTTACTAAATGCATATCTCTATATTTAAACTAATAAGTAATAAATATCAAATCTTCTTCCATAGACTATGCTCCCCAGTCTTATATTATAAGCCTTATAAAGATTTTTAGACTTTAAATAGACAGTAAAACGATCAAAAATTATATAAATATTAATAAATTTCTTTGTCTTAACAAAGACAAATCAAGTAATTTTATTACTATCCACGGATGATAAATCTTAAAAAAGATAGAGGAGGAGGGAGAAATAGTTAGACTAAGAGTTCCCAAATGAAAAATTTAAACTTTATTAAAGCAATAAATAGCGAATTTTATATATTTGAAGTATAATACTCTATTAATATAATTTGAGTTTTTCTATACTTTATATTAAAAATATTTAAAGTCTATAAATGATGAATATTAGTTTATTTTTAATAAAAACTAATATTAAAAAGTTAAAACATATAAATTTAACAAAGTAAAAAAGGTTTTATAAGGCTATAAAACAGTAAAAAAAAATTAAATACGCTTTTAAACTATATTTAAAATTATGGAAATACTCTCCTTTACCATTAGCAATTTATGGATAATGGTATGTATCACTTTAGTATTTATTATGCATTTAGGCTTTGCTATGCTTGAAATTGGGTTGACCCGATCAAAAAATACAATTAATATTCTTTTTAAGAATGCTGCCGTTATTGTTATAGGGTTACTTGCTTATACTTTTTTAGGTTTTGGTATGATGTATTCAGGCCCCCAAGGTGGGTTTTTTCATTTTGGCGGGCTTGGTCTTAATGTTCCAGATAATTCCGGTAATCCAATGTATAATTCAAACTATACTTTCTGGACCGGATTCCTTTTCCAGGCTATGTTTGCCGCAACAGCTGCTTCTATCGTTTCTGGTGCAGTAGCTGAACGAATTAAACTCAGCGTATTCCTTTGTTTCTCTTTATTATATGTTACTTTTGTTTACCCGGTAGTGGGTTATTGGCATTGGGGGAAAGGCTGGCTATTTAACATAGGTTTTTATGATTTCGCTGGATCTACTATAATACATTCAGTTGGAGGTTGGGCAGCTCTAATAGGTATTCTTTTCCTTGGCCCACGTATTGGGAAATACAATGGGACATTATCTGATATTCAAGGACATAGTATTCCTTTAGCGATCTTAGGCGTGCTTCTATTATGGTTTGGATGGTTTGGATTTAATGGAGGTTCTGTGCTTTCAGCTGACGCAGGGAAGGTTTCTAAAGTCTTGGTAATCACCACATTATCCGCTGCTTCAGGTGTGGTTGGGGCTTTTTTTACTTCTTACTGGCTTTTCAAAACATATGATATTATAATGTTTATTAATGGAATTTTAGCCGGCCTTGTAGGAATTACTGCTGGAGCAGACATTGTAAGTGTTACAGATTCTCTCATAATTGGAGGGATTTCTGGTATATGGGTAGTTTTAGCTATAATTGGCATGAATAAACTCAAAATAGATGATCCGGTAGGAGCTGTCCCTGTTCATTTAGTATGTGGTTTATGGGGAACGCTTGCTATAGGTATTTTCGGAGAAAAGTCTAGTTTAAAACAGCTATTTATTCAGATTACGGGAATTTTTTCAGTCGGCCTTTTTTGTATTTTAGGAGCCTGTATAATATTTATTATTTTAAAAAAGTTTATTGGGTTACGCGTAAGCGAAAAACAAGAACGAGAAGGATTAGATATTCATGAGCATGGTATGCATGCTTATCCGGAATTTCCTATAAATAAACATTAATAGAAAGTTTTATATCAAAAAAAAACTAGATTAAAAATCTAATCCATAGATATTGCGTTCAACATAAAAAAAATAATCCTCATATAGAGTAAAATAAAATATTTTAAATATTTCATTGGGTTATGGTTTTTCTACAGATAGATTACTAAATAGTAATGTTTTATAAAGAGAAATAAAAGAGATGAATATTCAATGGATTAACTTTGTATATTTGTGTAGATACTTATGTTAAGTGCGCTTCTATGCCTAGAAATAAACTTATAAAGATCTTATGTTCTCTTAAACTTCCGGGAAGTAAGGATAATATAGTTGAAGATAGGACTATTGAAGATCTATCGGTTAAAGGAGATTCGATATTTATAAAATTGAATCTTAAAAATCCGGCAATGCATCTAAGAAAAAAAATCGAAAATGATATTATAAATAGTATACACGAAAAGTTTAATCCCGAAGCGTTAGTAAAGTTTAATATACAAGTGAAATCTAATAAATCACTTTCAATACGTGGAGTAGGAATACATGGGGTTAAGAATATTATAGCAATTGCTTCAGGTAAAGGAGGCGTAGGCAAATCTACTATATCTTCAAATATTGCTATTTCTTTAGCTATAATGGGATTTAAAACAGGGCTTTTGGATGCGGATATTTATGGGCCTTCTATCCCTGTCATGTTAGATCTAGAGAACTCACGCCCTTTTTCTATAAATATAGAGGGAAAAGAAAAAATCATACCCGTAGAAGTTTATGGAATCTATGTGCTTTCCCTAGGATTTTTTACCGATTCTAACAAGGCGGTAATTTGGAGAGGACCTATGGCAACTAAAGCCTTACGACAACTTATACGTGATGCACATTGGGGGGATTTAGACTTTCTTATTATAGATCTCCCCCCAGGCACTGGGGACGTTCATCTTTCTTTAGTACAAGAAATTCCATTGACCGGGGCTATTATTGTAAGTACACCACAAAAAATTGCTTTAGCTGATGTCCGCAGATCTGTAGCTATGTTCCAAATAGAGTCAATTAACGTACCTATTTTAGGTATTATTGAAAATATGGCCTATTTTTCTCTTGATATACAGCCTGAGATTCGATATCCCATTTTTGGGAATAAGGGAGTTCAGGAATTTGCTGATAAGATGAAAATATCTTTTCTAGGTGAAATACCTATCATACAAAGTATACGAGAATCTTCTGATATCGGCAGACCGGCTGTTTTACAAAAAAATACCTTTGCCTCATCCCTATTTAAAGATATTACAAAAAATATGATCACGCAGCTCAACCATAGAAATAGTTCTATACCTCCTACCGAGGCTCTTCATATTAATACTGTAGATGGTTGCAAACCTAAATAAGTTTTTTCATGCAAAAACAGTTGTTAGATAATATTTTAAAAGCTCTTGATGAAATCCAACCTTTTTTAAAAGCCGATGGAGGAGGTATTGAGTTGGTAGATACTGATGGGAAAATAGTCCGTGTAAGATTTATGGGAAGTTGTATAGATTGCGACGTAAATCAAATGACTTTAAAAAGTGGTGTGGAGATGATCATTAAAAAATATGTTCCTCAAATTGAGGAAGTTATAACTGTTAGAGATGCTATATCTTAGATATTATATACTTTGAAAAAAGTACTTGAGCAGGTTACTATATTATTTGCAGGTAATTCTGGAGATGGAATCCAACTAATTGGAGACCAATTTACTAAAACTTTAGCTTCTCTTGGTAATTCTATAAATACTTTTTCAGATTTTCCTGCTGAAATACGCGCCCCTCAAGGTACTATTTCGGGTATTTCAGGTTTTCAAATTCATTTTGGTAGTATAGAAATATCTTCTGCGGGTGATCTATGCGATGTACTAGTAGTGATGAATGCGGCAGCACTAAAAAAATATCTTTCTTCATTAAAAAAAGGCGGGATTATTATTGCTAACACTGGTGGATTTTCTTCAAAAAATATAAAGTTAGCCTGTTATTCTCAGGATACTAATCCTCTCGAAAAACTCTCAGACTATTATAGAGTACACAAAATCGATATATCATCTCAAGTACATAAAGTTCTAAAAGATATAAAACTTAGTAAAAGATATCAAGAACTCTCTAAGAATATGTTCGCTCTAGGCTTTATCTATTGGCTCTATAGTTCCCCTTTAATTTACACTGAACGTTTTCTTAAACAGAAATTTAAGAAAACTCCTAATCTTCTCTCAGCTAATCTAACCCTTTTGAGAGCAGGCTATAACTTTGGGGAGACCAACGAGACTTTTACTGAACATTTTGTAGTAAGAGCTGCTAAAATGCCATCAGGAACTTATCGAAGTATTACAGGGAACCAAGCATTGGCGCTTGGGTTAGTCTCCGCTGCTCTTAAGGCTGATTTAAAGCTATTTTATTCGGGTTATCCTATAACTCCTGCTTCAGATTTATTACATTATTTTTCCTCTTATAAAAATATGGGAGTTAAGAGCTTTCAAGCTGAAGATGAAATTGCCGCTATTACTTCAGCTATAGGGGCATCTTATGCAGGTAACTTAGGAGTAACTGGAACCTCAGGACCAGGTATGGCTTTAAAGCAAGAAGGATTAGGTCTAGCTTTTATGCTAGAATTACCGTTAATTATTATTAATGTTCAGCGTGCGGGACCTTCTACAGGGTTACCTACTAAAACTGAACAATCTGATCTTTTTCAAGCTCTTTACGGACGTAATGGCGAAGCCCCTATACCTGTACTAGCTCCTCGTTCTCCTTCGCATGCTTTTGAGATAGGATATCGTGCACTAAAGATAGCAGTAGAATATATGACACCTGTGATTTTGCTCAGCGATGGCTACTTAGCGAATGGTTCAGAGTCTTGGCGATTTCCTAAAAAGGATGAACTCGAGTTGATTTATCCTACTTATCCTAAAGAAAATAATAGTGAATTATTCCTTCCTTATCAACGTGATGAAAAAGGTGCTCGTCAGTGGATATCCCCAGGTAAAGTAGGTTATGAGCATAGGATAGGTTCACTTGAAAAAAAAGATGGGAGCGGAGAAGTTTCTTATGAGGCTAAGAATCATGAAAATATGGTACGTTTACGTCAATCTAAAATTAATCATATTCAAAATATACTTCCTGTACAGAATCTTGATTCAGGCAGAAGACCCGGAAAAATTTTGATATTAAGTTGGGGATCTACTTATGGAACTATTCGCGAGGCTATGAAGTCGCTTTTAATAGACGGCTTTGAAGTAGCGCATGCGCATATAGAATATCTATATCCGTTTGCAAAGGAATTAGAAATTCTTTTAAGGGATTTTAAAAAAGTACTTATACCTGAGCTTAACAATGGGCAACTCATCCATTTGATCCGGGATCAATTTTTGATTGATGCTAGTTCTCTTACTAAGATACAAGGGGTGCCTTTCACTACGGCTGAAATTTATAATAAAGTTCGTTCGCTCATTATTTGAATTTTTAATTTTACCTAATTAATTTATCACTTTCATGTCTTTAGAAAATATAGATCCTACTCAAACACTAGCATGGAAAAAATTGCAAATACATTTTGATAATGAGGCTAGAAAATGGTCTTTAAAAGAACTATTTAATAGAGATTCTAAGCGTTTTGAAAATTTCAATATTTGCTTTGAAGACATTTTTTTAGATTATTCTAAAAATTTAATCACTTCAAAAACAATGAAGCTTTTATTTCTCTTAGCTAGAGAAATGCTTCTACCCCAAGCTATAGAAAAGATGTTTTCAGGAGATATAATTAACCAAACTGAAAGACGTAGTGTTTTACATACGGCTTTACGTAATTTTTCAAGTAGATCTATATATATAGATGGGATTAATATAATGCCTCAAATTAAGACTGTTCTTAATCAAATGAAAAAATTCTGTAATAGTGTTCTTAACGGTAAATGGAAGGGATATACTAATAAATCTATTACTGATATAGTTCATATTGGTATAGGTGGATCAGATCTTGGGCCTTATATGGTAGTTGAGGCACTTAAGTATTACAAAACGCCTCTTAAAATGCATTTTGTCTCAAATATAGATGGAACGCACTTAGCTGAAACTCTTATAAGAGTATCTCCTGAGACGACTATTTTTATCATTGCTTCAAAAACTTTTACCACTCAGGAGACTATAACCAATGCTTTTACTGCTCGCCAATGGTTTCTTGACCATGCATTTTTACAAGAACATATCGCTAAACATTTTGTGGCTTTATCTACAAACATTGATCAGGTGCGTTCTTTTGGTATTGACCCAGAGAATATGTTCTGTTTTTGGGATTGGGTAGGGGGACGTTATTCTCTTTGGAGCGCTATCGGACTAAGCATATCATTAGCAGTAAGTTATGAGTATTTCGAGGAATTACTTAAGGGTGCATATTTACTCGATTGTCATTTTCGTGAGACTCCTTTTGAAAGAAATATTCCAGTGATCCTAGCCCTTTTAGGAATCTGGTATAATAATTTTTTTAATGCCCAAACTCAAGCAATATTCCCTTATGATCAATATCTTCACCGCTTTGCCGCTTACCTTCAACAGGTAGATATGGAAAGTAATGGTAAATCAGTTGATAGAGGAGGAGTTAAAATAAAATATCAAAGCAGTCCTATTATATGGGGAGAGCCAGGTACTAACGGACAACATGCTTTTTATCAACTTTTACATCAGGGGACTAAGTTAGTCCCATGTGATTTTATAGCTGCAGCTAACCCTATTCACTGTTTAGGAGATCATCATCAAAAACTTCTGTCTCATTTTTTTGCGCAAACGCGAGCTCTTGCTTTTGGAAAAACTTTATCTCAAGTACAAGCCGAGCTAAAATTTAAAGGGAAAAGTCCAAATGAAATAGCTTTTTTAAGTCCTTTTAAGACTTTTAAAGGTAATCAACCAAGTAATTCGATTATCTTTAAAAAACTTACTCCTAGAACTCTAGGTAGCCTATTAGCTATATATGAGCATAAGATTTTTGTACAGGGTGTGTTGTGGAATTTATATAGTTTTGATCAATGGGGCGTAGAATTAGGGAAGGAACTCTCTCAAGAGATTCTTCCTTTTTTAAAAAATCAGTTATTATTGGCAAATTTTGATAGCTCTACTAATGGTTTACTTAATATATACAAAAAATATAGCCAATGAAGTTTATATAAAATTTTAAATTTTTTATAAGGCTGATCATACATTATATGATCAGCCTACTTTTACCATAGCTTATATACCTCTCTAAAGATTATTTTATTCAAGTATTCTCTTTTTAAGAGAAAGGATTAAACTCAGTATATATATTCTATTTCAGAATAATTTGAGTAACTCTAAATTTAGAGAGTAAAAATTATTCTTCTTATTTATTTTTATTGTTTATGTGAATGTAACTTAAATAAGTTCGATTTTATAATATCTTATAAAAAGATATAACTTAAATAATAATAATAATAAAAAGTATTTTTCATCCTGAATTATCTCATATATAATATATTTTTATTTTTTTATCTTAACCTTTGTTTAGTACAAAGTTTTTAAACTTAAAAAACTAACCAAGTTAGTTAAAGGTATAGTAATTTTAAATGAGATAAATAAAAAATGTTAATATTAGGGAATAGGGTTTCTTTAATTCCTTTTATTATCTTCTTATTAGCAAGATAAGAGTATCAAAATAATATTATTTACTAGAATAAACAAATAATCTGCAAATAATACTAATACTATACCATTTATTAATGGTATATTTTCTTTATAACTAGGTATAGATATATATTATTTGCCCTTAAAATTAAGGGGGATCTTTTTACCAGTTAATCTATCTATCATTATATATACCTATATCTTTATATGCAACTTTTTTTTTAAAAAAAAAAATATAAATAACATCTATTAGATATTATTTATAATCTCATATCCACCTGGATATGAGATTTATCTACCTGGTGTTTTTTTTACTTCTGTTATCCTTAAGTGTTACAATTCTATTAAAAATAGGTTTTTCTCTAGAACTTTCTATATCTACGCAGAAATATCCCATGCGCTGGAATTGGAAACGTTCTCCTTCCTTTGAGTTTTTAAGAAAAGCTTCTGCATAACCCTTAATAATCTTTAGTGAATTAGGATTTAAAAAGGTCATAAAATCCACTTTTTTAAATGCCTCTGGATTAGATTCTAAAAATAATGGTTCATATAATCTTATCTCAATAGCGATAGCTTCATGAGCTGATAACCAGTGTAAAGTGCCTTTTATTTTTTGTAAGCTCTCCTTTGTACCGCTACCTGATAGACTTTGAGGATCATATTGGGCATATATTTCTATGATTTTTCCCTCTTTATCTTTCAGCACTCCAACTCCTTTAATAATATAAGCGCTTTTTAAACGAACTTGAGTACCTAAGCTTAATCTAAAGAATTTTTCATCTGCTATTTCCATAAAATCTTCTCGTTCAATGTATAAGTTTTTTGAGAAGGGTATTTTGCGTACTCCAGTTTTTGCTTCCGGATTATTTTCTGTTTCAAGCCATTCAGTTTGATTTTGTGGATAATTTTCAATAATGAGTTTTATAGGATCTAGCACGGCCATAACTCTTGGAGCTGTTTTATTGAGCTCTTCACGAATACAAAATTCAAGCAAGGAAACTTCAATTATATTTTCACGTTTAGCAATCCCTATACGATGGCAAAAATTCCGTATAGACTCAGGAGTATATCCACGGCGACGCAACCCACTAAGAGTGGGCATACGTGGATCATCCCAGGAAGTGACTACTTTTTCCTGTATAAGATATTTCAGTTTGCGTTTGCTCATTATAGTATGACTAAGATTAAAACGTGAGAATTCAAGTTGTTTAGGTCTTATTTTCCCTTTTTCACAGATTTGATCAAGATACCAATCATATAAGGAGCGGTGATTATTAAATTCGAAAGAACATAGTGAATGCGAAATTTGCTCTATATAATCTGATTGACCATGTGCCCAGTCATAAGTAGGATAAATACACCATTCCTTACCAGTATGATGATGCACTTTTTTAAGTATTCGATACATAATAGGATCTCGCAAATGCATATTGGGGGACCCCATATCAATTTTTGCTCGTAATACACAATGTCCCTCTTTAAATTTACCTACTTTCATACTTTTAAATAATTCTAAGCTTTCCGAAGAAGGTCTTTCCCGATAAGGGCTTTCTATGCCTTTTTCAAAAGGAGTTTTACGCTGAGCTATGATAGCTTGCTGAGATTGTTCATCTATATAAGCTTTACCCTCTTGAATAAGTTTTTGAGCCCAATAATAAAGCTGATAAAAATAATCAGATGTATAACATTCTTTACTCCAGCTAAACCCTAACCATTGAATATCTTTTTTTATTGACTCAATATAAATCTGTTCTTCTTTAGCTGGATTAGTGTCGTCAAATCTAAGATTAACAGGGGATTTATAGATTAAGCCCAATCCGAAATTTAAACAAATGGCTTTGGCATGTCCGATATGCAAATATCCGTTAGGTTCTGGAGGAAAACGAAAGAGAAGATTTTTCCCCAAAAAAAATCCTTTTAAATCTTCTTGAATAATTTGTTCAATAAAATTTGAAAAATTAGGAGAGCTCATATTACATTAGTTTCTATTGTATTTTAGCAAAGCTATCTAAAAATAATCCATTTTATCCTTAATGTAATATGGGAAAAGAATATATAATTAAAATTATCTGGAGGGTATTTTTTTTATAAAAAAATTTGAAATATAGTTTTTTAAAATTATATTCCTATATGTCTATTTTATATAATCTTAGTAGTTATTTTTAACCTGTATATTTTTTGTGAAAAAAGTAAATAATGATAATCCATATCTGTTCTACCTAAATTTTTATTAAAAATATACCCTTTTATATTTATTTATAAGTTTACTTGTTGTTTTTTTTTTTTTAAAATATTTAATCATTATAATTCAAATGATCTTTTTGATTAAAGTATTGATCTATTTTTAGATTATTGCCTTTGAAAGTAGAAATATTATCATATGATCCTTCATATTCAGTAGAAATATTATCTGATCCTTCATACTCATAAGCATCACAATTATCCCAGTAGGGGTCCATATTAAAAGGTTTCTCAAAGTATTCTTCTTCACTATAATTTAAGTCTAAATCTTCATATATACTTCTCATATAGTAAGCCCAGATGGGGAGCGCCATATTTGAACCCTGACCAAGAGTCAAGGTTTTAAAATGTGTAAATCGATCTTCCCAACCTACCCATATTCCAGTAGTCAGTCTCGGAACCATGCCGATAAACCATCCATCAGCCTGATCATTTGTAGTACCTGTCTTACCCGCTACTTCAGCTTTGATATTATACTGGCGTAAGCGATGAGCTGTCCCAAAATCTACTACTCCCTGCATTAATCTAATCATAATAAAAGCAGTTTCTTCATTTAATACCTCATGAATATATGAATGTGTTTCTTTAATAATTTTTCCATATCTATCCTCTATTCTAATTAATAAATGTGGTTCGACATATACTCCATGGTTATTAAAAGTATTAAAAGCAGTTGTCATTTCATAAGGAGTAATATCAGCTGAACCAAGAGCTATAGATAAATTATTAGGTATAATTGATTTTATACCCATTTTTTTAGCAAGATCAATAATAGGGTTAGGGGTAATCTGATAAATAAGACGTGCTGAAACGGTATTTACTGAATATGCAATAGCTTCTTTGAGTGTGAAATCCCCTTCGTATTTATCACTAGCATTCCTAGGCTCCCAATCTTTTAATTCAAAATGTTCACCTGAAATTTTTTCACAAGGATTATAATTAAACTTATTAATCACTGCTGCATAAAGAATAGGTTTAAAAACTGAACCTACCTGTCGTCTAGTTTGTGATACATGATCATATTGAAAGTGATTAAAATCTACTCCTCCAACCCAGGCTTTAACATATCCATTTTCAGGTTCTATAGAAATTAGACCAGCTTGAATAATACCCTTATGATATATAATAAAATCACGAAGTGAAATTAAAACTTCTTTATCCCCCCCCCAAGTAAATATATTTCTAAGTTCAGGACTTGTTATATTTTTTATAATATTCTCATCTGAGACTCCAAGTTTTTTTAATTTTTGATAAATTTTATCTTTGCATACAGAAGCAAAAATTATTTCATCTCTTTTTTGAGGACTTATCCCTATAAAAGGGGTTATAGGATTATTTTTCTGTTCATTATCAAAGTAATATTGCATTTGTCTAAGATGCTTTTTAACAGCTGATTCAGCATATTTCTGCATTTTAGCATCTATAGAAGTATAAATTTTTAACCCACTTGTATAAAGATTAATATCTTCTTCAGTTTTCTCTAATTCATTTAAATTCTCTTCAATTTCTTTTTTTAGGAATTCTGTATAGTAAGTTATCAATCCAGTATGTTCCTGGATCTTAAAGTTTATATATAAAGGCATTTTTATGCTACGCTCATATTCATAAGAGCTTATAAAATTGTATTTTTTCATCTGTAAAAGAACTAAATTCCTTTGTCTTTTAGAATAATCTGGGTGGATCTTTGGATTATATAAATATGGATTCCCAAACATACCTACTAAAGTGGCAGATTCTTGTAAATTTAAATTACTAGCACTTTTGTTAAAATAAGTCCAAGCAGCAGATTCAATGCCTTTTGCACCGTTAAGAAAATCAAATTTATTAGTATACATGGCTATTATTTCTTCTTTTGAATAACGTCTTTCTAATTGTATTGCCATTATCCACTCTAATAATTTTTGGTAAACTCTTTGAATTTTATTTTTGGATGAGCGACCTGTAAAAAGCAACTTGGCAAGTTGTTGGGATATGGTGCTAGCTCCACCTTTATATCCAAAAAATAAAATAGCTCTTAAAAGTGATCGTCCATCGATACCTGAGTGATCTCTAAAACGAATATCTTCTTTAGCAATTAAAGCATTAATAAAATTTTCAGGTAACTGTTTATATGTGATTAGGATACGGTTATCGTAATAAAATTTCCCAAGTAATTTATTATTAATATCATATATCTCAGATCCCACTTCCATAGTAGGATTTTCTATATCTGCCGTACTCGGCATATTATAAATCCATCCTTTACTAGCAACATAAAAAAATACAAAAAAACTCGATAAGATTATAAGTAATATCATCCAGAAATAACATGCTATTTTACATACATAATATTTCTTGTTATGTTTAGATATTCTTTTAGGAGGTAAAGTTGGAATTTTTTTCATGATTTAAACAGTTGCGTTTTTTGCTATAAACAAATTATCATTTTAAATTATTTTGTCTAATCATAGAATATAGAAAAAACTATCTCAATAATCCCTGTATATAAAATACTTAAAGTTTCAAAAATTGAATTTCAATTTTTTATTTTCTTTATTGCTTCCCCATTTTAAAAGCCCTAATTATTAGTGATAACTAAATAACATTATTCTCTTTTTAATTGTTTTTAATTTTATAAAATCATATCTCTGTATCAATAATACAGTATTTAAATACCTATAATTTAGAATTATTAATGCTATATTTTATACTATATAATAAATAATACTTACTTATAATACTTACTTAGGAAGGAGATTTAAGAGAAAATTAAAATAGACAGGGTTTTAGTCATGCTGAATAGCATGCTTTTCTAAACTTTACGTTTTTAATAATTACATTATTATAGATAAAAATTTATGAGAATTGAAAAAGTAGTGGAATATAAATATTTTTATAGATTTCTTATCTATAAGTTACTTTCATAAAAGTAATCTAAATTATTATTTTCTAATAATGAATTATTCATATAAGACACTTCCTTTTTTTTGATTACATAATTCCTCAAGAGAGGGAGCTTTTACCCCTTTACGGTTTATCTCGACTGCCCTTTTTGCTTGAGATAAACTCAACTCAAAAATTTTTTTATAATCCTGTCTATATATATACCATAATTGCTTTTTGAATATATCTATCTTAATGCATTGTGCAATGTCTTTCTCAGTTTGAATTTTCTTATTTATATCAGGGAACTCTTTAAGAGCGTCTAAATACATATCTAATTCAAAATTTAGACAACATTTTAATTTTCCGCATTGACCAACTATTTTTTCAGAATTGATTGAGAGTTGTTGATACCTCACAGCTGAGATATTCACATTTTTAAATTTTTTAAGCCAACTACTACAACATAATTCACGACCGCAAGATCCTATCCCCCCTATTTTAGAAGTTTCTTGTCTATAACCTATCTGTCGCATTTCTATCTGAACAGAAAAAGTAACAGCAAAAATTTTTATGAGTTCTCTAAAATCTACCCTATTATCAGAAGTATAATAAAAAACCGCCTTACTGCCATCTCCTTGATATTCTACATCAGAAATTTTCATTGGTATTCCTATCTCTTTTACAATAGCTTTAGCTTTATGTAAAGTGGGCGCTTCTTTCTCTTTAGCTCTTTCCCATATGGAAAGATCTTCCTCTGTAGCTTTACGGTAAATATTTCTAATATCTGGAGACTTTTTATATAACTGGCTACTTTTCATTCGTATCCTAACAAGTTCCCCATTTAAATTTACAGTACCTATATCATACCCATTGCTAGATTCTACTACTACTTTTTGGCCTACTTTTAAAGGCAATTTAAATATATTTCGATAAAATTCTTTACGTTCATTTTTAAAACGTAATTCAACAATATTAAATTTCCCTATAGGACTATCTGGAATATTCGCTAGCCAATTAAAAGTAAAGGATCTAGCACAACTATTACTATGGCAATTACCGTTATTTTTACACCCATATTTCGCAATTTCTGAGCAATTTTCACATTTTTTAGGCATCTTTATAGTTCATCATTTAAATACAAAATTAACCTTTTTAAAACAAGCTTATATATAATTTATTTATTAGTTTTAATCATTAATTTAATGATAATTATGTTTGAAAAAATTGCTGTTTTTCCTGGATCTTTTGATCCTATAACACTTGGACATTATAACATCATTGTAAGAGCATCGACTTTATTTGATCGAATTATAATTGCAATAGGCGAAAATGCTAAAAAGGAATATTTGTTCACACTTAAAAAACGTGAAAAATGGGTAAAATCAGCTTTATCAGAACATCCTAAAATAAAAATTACCACTTATCAAGGGTTAACTGTTAGTTTTTGCCAAAAAGTAGGAGCTCGTTTTATCATAAGAGGGCTAAGAAATACAATTGATTTTGAATTTGAAAAAGCTATTGCTCATACAAACCAGATATTAACCAATAATAAGATTGAAACCATATTTTTAATGACTTCTTTAGAAAATTCTTTTATCAGTTCAAGTATTGTAAAAGATGTAATTAAAAATGAAGGAGAGTATAAAGATATGGTGCCGGCTTCAGTAAATTTACTCTATGAATAAAGTTTATAAAAAAAAATAGGTTCTAAATATAGAACTATAATTTCTTTAGAAGAAAGAAAAAATTATATCACAAAATTATATAAATATAACTATAAATATTATTTTTTTTTAAAAAAAAAACTCATAATAACACAAATTATTTATTATTAGTAAATAGTATTTTCTTTTGTAGAAATTCCTTAAAAAGAGTTTTGCAGAAATGCTCCATGAATTTTAATTTCGTTTAGAAAAACAAGTTAATATGAAGAAGTTAAGAGTCCGTTTTGCCCCAAGTCCTACCGGGGCGCTACATCTAGGTGGGTTACGAACAGCTCTTTATAATTATTTACTGGCAAAAAAAAATGGGGGTGATTTTATCTTACGAATAGAAGATACTGATCAGAATCGTTTTGTTCTAGGTGCTGAAAAATATCTATTAGAAGCTCTTAACTGGTGTGGGTTGATCCCAGATGAAAGTCCATATCATAGAGGGGAATATGGACCTTATCGGCAATCTGAACGAAAATCTATATATGCTATTTATTTTCAATATCTTATCGAAAAAGGTCATGCTTATTATGCTTTTGACACAGAAGAGATATTAGATGAAAAAAGGAAAAAATGCCAAAAGCAAGGAGCTATATTTGCTTATAACGCTAAGACAAGGTTACAAATGCAAAACTCACTTTCGTTAACAGCCCAACAAATAAAAAATCGTATAGATAAGGGGGATCCATATGTTGTTAGATTTAAAACACCAATTAATAATGAAGTCTTAACCATACAGGATCAAATACGAGGAGAAATTAAGATAAATACAGATAATATTGATGATAAGGTTCTTGTAAAATCTAATGGGGTACCTACTTATCATTTAGCTAATGTAGTGGATGATCATCTCATGATGATAACACATGTTATACGAGGTGAGGAGTGGTTATCCTCATTACCATTACATTTGCTCTTGTATAGAGCTATGGAATGGGAAGCACCTTACTTTGCCCATTTACCTTTAATTTTAAAGCCTCAAGGTAAAGGAAAACTCAGCAAAAGAGATATAAATATGGGCTTCCCTATTTTCCCAATAAAGTGGATAGACCCTCAAACTGGAACGATAAATTATGGATATAGAGAAGAAGGTTATTTCCCTGAAGCTTTTATAAATATGCTCGCTCTTTTAGGATGGAATCCTGGAGATGAGCGAGAAATTTTATCCTTAAAGGAATTAATAGATCTATTTTCTTTAAATCAGGTGAGTAAATCTAATGCTCATTTCAGCAAAGAAAAAGCCGAATGGTTTAATCAACAATATTTACAGCGAAAATCCTTAAAAGAGCTTACAAAGCTATTCGAAAAAGAATTAAAAAAACATCAAATCAATTCAAAACAAGAATATAGCGAGAAAGTAATAAAAGCCGTTAAAGAACGGGCTCATTTTATCCACGATATATGGGAAATGTCATCCTATTTCTTTATTGCCCCAGTAGAATATAAATATAAAGCTTTTAAAAGAATATGGAAAAAAGAAAGTCTTTATATTGTAAAACATTTAATCAATCATTTATCAAATCAGCAGGATTGGAGTTTTCACAGGCTCAAAAAAGATCTGGAAGATTTTGTGCGCATTCAAAAAATAAATTTTACTAATCTTATTCAATTGTTACGATTGGCTTTAGTTGGAGATTTAAAGGGTGTTGATATATTTTTCATCATGGAAATGCTTGGGTTAGAAGAAACTATTGCGAGAATAAATAGATTTATAGAAAAAGCATCTAAGCAAAAAAATCTTATCTAAGATTGATTCATCAAGTCTTCTATTTCTTCAATTTGTATAGGAATATCTTTCATCATATTTTTAGGAGGTCCGTTTTCTTGAATTACATAATCATCTTCAATACGAATTCCTAAAGATTCTTCTGGGATATAAATACCAGGCTCTATCGTAAAAACCATACCCGGCTGAAAAGGATCCGATAATATTCCATAATCATGGGTATCAAGACCTAAGTGATGTGAAATTCCGTGTATAAAATATTTCTTATAGGCCTGAGATTGTGCAATTCCATTTTGCACATCTGCTTTGTCAAGCAGATTTAGACTAAGTAATTCATCCGTCATAATATATCCTATCTCCTTATTAAAATCATACCAGTTATTTCCCGGAATAAGCATTTTTTCCGCTTTATTTTTTACTCTTAAAACGGCATTATATACTTTGCGTTGACGTTCACTATAGCGTCCATTCACGGGTAAGGTGCGTGTAAGATCAGCATTATAACGGGCGTAACAAGCTCCTACATCCATAAGTAAAAGTTCTCCTTTTTGACATTGTTTGTTATTCTTAGTATAATGAATGATACATGTATTAGGACCACTAGCAATAATAGGCCTATAAGCAAAACCACTTGCTCGACGTCTTAAAAACTCACAAACCCATTCTGCTTCAATTTCATATTCCCATATTCCGGGTTTTACAAAAGTGAGTGCCCGTCGAAATCCCTTCCCAGTAATGTCGCAAGCTATTTTTAGCTGATCTATTTCTTCAGGCTCTTTAATTGATCTCAACCGTTGTAAAATAGGATTACTTCGTTTATAGATATGAAGAGGGAACTTTTTCTTTATTTTTTCTATAAATCTTCTCTCAATGATTTTAACTTCATATGTATCTAAATCTCGATATTGTTCATTAAGATTAAGATATACATTCTCTACCTGACTCATTAAATTGTTTAAAATAAGATTAAACTGATCTAACCAATAGATAGTTGCTATTCCTGATATTTCAAATGCTTGTTCTTTATCAAGTGTAGATCCTTCCCATAATATGCTTTTCCGGCTCGATTTCTTAAGAAATAATATTTCCCTATCTGAACTTTGATAAGCTTTAGGGTAAAGTAGTAGAATACTATCTTGTTGATCTATACCTGAGAGATAAAAAATAGTATTACTTGAAAGGTAGTTTCTTATCATGCCTATAGGGCATACATCGCCGTAATTAAAAATAGCTAACGAATTTGGAGTTAGATATTTACTAAATTTTCTACGATTTTTGATAAATAACTCCTTAGGAGAGGAAATATATTTCATTATTAAACCTTTTTCTACAAATTTTAAACAAAAAAAATAATTAGTAGTGCCTATAAAAAGTTTATTTAACTAAACTAAGTTGCTTAACTATTATCACCGTAAGATGAAGAATATTTAAGAGGAGGGAGAGAGAAAAAGTGATTATTTAAAAATACTATTTTTATATATTGTTGCCATTCGATTTTTTTTGAGCTCTTTAACTATATTTGATATCCTGCAAAATTAGACGTAAAATATAGTTTAGGAAGTTATTTATCTTATCTCAGATAGTCTTATAGTATTACTGTGACCTTTCTCAACTACAGGCATAGTTGAAAGATTTACTACATAGTCGCCTTTTTTTAAAAATCCATTCTTTATAGCCATTTGATTAATATCATTTATAGTTTCATCAGTGTTTACAAAACGATTATAATAGAAAGCAATAACACCCCATAGAAGATTAAGCCTACGAATAATATGTTTGTTATTAGTATACGTAAGAATATATGTTGGAGGTCTATGAGAGGAAATCTGAAAAGCATTATATCCTGTATGTGTAATAGTGACTATTGCTTTAACTTGAGCTTGTTCAGCAAGTTTAGTAGCAATATAACATATACGATCAGTAATATGTTTTTCACCTTTTTTGTGCATTAAGGGGTCATAATGAGGCACATTAATCCTCGGATCATCTTCTGTATGCTGAATAATTTTACTCATTTGTAAAACTACCTCTAACGGATATTTACCTACAGAGGTTTCAGCACTTAACATAACTGCATCGGCACCGTCTATAACAGAATTAGCAACATCATTAACCTCCGCTCTTGTAGGAGTAATGCTTTCAAGCATACTCTCCATCATCTGCGTTGCAATAATAACTGGAATTCGCCCTATTTTAGCCTTATCTACCAATTTTTTCTGTAGTAATGGGACCTCTTCTATCGGAACTTCTACCCCTAAATCTCCCCGTGCTACCATTAATCCATCGGCATGCTTTACGATTTCATCTATATTGACTATAGCCTCTGGCTTTTCTATTTTTGCAATAACAGGAATGGTATGCTCGCTATGCATTTTTATAAAATTTTTAATATCTAGCAAATCCTCTTTTTTTCTTACAAAAGAAAGAGCTATCCAGTCCACGCCGCATTTAAGAGCAAATTCTGTATCTTTTTTATCTTTTTCGGTAAGAGCTGGCAAAGATAACTGAGTATTAGGCAAGTTTACTCCTTTTTTAGATTTTAATATTCCCCCTTGAATAACAATAGTATGTACTTCATTTTCTCCATTAGTATCGGTACATTCAAGGACTAATTTTCCGTCATCTAATAAAATTCTTTCACCTACTTTCACATCCCTAGGAAAATTTTGATAAGTCATATGTGCTCTATTTTGATCTCCTATTATAGGCTTAATAGTAAAAGTAAATTTAGCGCCTTTTTCAAGAAAACTATTTTCCTTTATTTCTCCAACTCGGAGTTTTGGCCCCTGTAGATCAGCTAGAATAGCGGTGTTAAATCCATGTTTAAGATTAATTTGATGTACTAAATTAATACGCCTAAGTGCTTCTTCATGATTAGCATGTGAAAAATTGATACGTATTACGTTTACACCTAAAAAAATCATTTTTTTTAAAACTTCCTCTGAATCAGAAGAAGGTCCTATGGTAGCTACTATTTTAGTTTTATTATGTTTGATAAACGTTGTGGTCATAAAAATATTTTTTCTGATTTTAGAAAATTGGAGTCCAAAAGAAAATGCTATGTTTCATTAACTTAATAATCCTATTTTAAATTAATCTCAAGTCTTATTTCTAAAAAATTCTTGCATAAAAACAAATAATAATAAAAAACTAAAAATCTATCTAACTCTTGTATCAAATAATACTAAGGTGTTGAATTTCCCTTCAATTGCTAAATATTTTTAAATAAAAGGGATACATTATGGCCTCCAAATCCAAAAATATTACATATACTTACTTTTACTATCCTTTTTTGTGCTACATTCAATGTAAGGTTAATTTTTGGATCAATATGTTTAATTTTATCATCAAGCTCAAAATTATTAATTGTAGGAGGCACCTCATTATAAACTAAGGGAAGTAAAGAAGCAATAGATTCTATAGCTCCTGCCGCGCCTAAGAGATGGCCTGTCATGGACTTAGTAGAATTAATATTGATTTTTGATATATGATCACCAAATAAATTTTTAATAGCTTTAATTTCAACTAAATCTCCTAAAATGGTAGAAGTACCATGAGTATTAATATGATCAACGTCTGTAACTTTTAATTGTGCATCTCTAAGTGCATTTCGCATCACCTTAATTATTCCTAATCCCTCAGGATGAGGAGCTGTAATATGATAAGCATCTGATGATAGTCCGACACCAGCAAGTTGTGCATATATTTTTGCCCCTCTAGCCTTAGCATGTTCATATTCTTCTAATACAAGACACCCAGCTCCCTCTCCTAAGACAAATCCATCGCGATCCTTATCGAAAGGTCTTGAAGCAGTTTTATAATCCTCATTTCTAGTAGATAGTGCATGCAAAGCGTTAAATCCCCCTATACCGCTTTTAGTGATTGCCGCTTCAGAACCTCCAGCTAGTATAATTTCAGCCTTGCCCAATTGAATTAGATGATAAGCATCTACTAAAGCGTTTGCTGAAGATGCGCAAGCAGATACTGTAGAATAATTAGGCCCTGTTAATCCATATTTAATTGAGATTAACCCCGGTGTAGTATCTACAATCATTTTTGGAATAAAAAATGGGTTAAACCTCGGAGTTCCATTACTCAAGGCATAATTAGAAATTTCCTGTTCAAAAGTCGAAATTCCTCCGATACCTGAACCCCAAACAACTCCTATCCTATCCTTATTTTCTTTTGAAAAATCTAAATTAGTGTCTTTTAGGGCCTCATCACTACTTATAATACCAAATTGAGCGCAAGGATCTAATTTCCTACTTTCTCTTTTGTCAAAGAAATCTTCTGATTTATACCCCTTAATCTCACAAGCGAACTTTGTCTTAAACTTTTGAAAGTTAAAACGAGTAATGGGAGCTGCTCCACTTACGCCCTTAATGAGGGATCTCCAATAAGAATTTACCCCTACCCCGATAGGGGTAATAGCTCCAATACCAGTAACAACTACTTTTTTCAGTTGCATTATTTAGAAAAACTTAGATGCTTTTTAATGAGTGAATCTTTAAGATTCTGATTTAATAGATCCAACAGATTTTTCTATGTATTTTACAGCCTCTCCAACGGTTGAGATGTTTTCAGCTTGGTCGTCAGGAATGGAAATTTGGAACTTTTTCTCAAATTCCATAATAAGTTCAACGGTATCTAAAGAATCAGCGCCTAAATCTTGGGTAAAATTCGAATCAAAATTTATATTTTCTTTATCAACGCCTAATTTTTCCACGATTATATCTATAACTTTTTCTTGAACATCTTTGTCAACCATCTTATTTTAAGATTAAATTTGGCGCTAAAATAATAAATTTGACGAACTAAATTGTTTCCTAAGTATTACAATGATTAGTTTAAATTAAGATCTCATAAAAAAATACAAGATTAAATATCTAATTATCTGCCTGTTATAAATTAATAATTCCCCTATAGAAGGCAGAGATTATGTTTAATCTTTGCCTAGGAACTATACTTCCATAGTATAGTCCCATAATTATGGGATATAAAATTTATGATTAATAATTATTGTATACTCGAAGGTGAGTTGCTTAGTGACTTATCCTAAATAAGTGGAATACTACTAGTAAATTGAAACTTTCAATTCTTCTCTTAATATTATAAGAGATTTAGAATATAAATGCTTAAAATACATACATAATGTATCTCTTTATTAATCAAATAGTAAAATATTAAATAATAAGCATAATATCTCATTATATATAGAATCTATGTATAGATCTTTTTATAGGAAAACTTATAGTGTAATCCAGAATAGTTCATTCATATTATTTCCAGGTTTTTTAATATATATAGTAGTATCTAGTTAACTTATTTCTATTTAGTTAAAAATAGCAATATAAAATATCTCTATTTTATAGGTAGATGCGATAATATAAAGGCAAAAAAAAATAACCGGGACTAAAATTTCCACTCCATATAACGATTAAGCTTGAACTAAGCTAAGTTAAACTTATACTTTTTTCTTAGATAGAAGAGAAAACTTCTAACTAAACTAAAAGATAATTGTAATATTACATTAATACCTATTGATATAATTCAACCCCTTTTAATTAAATTAATCTCATTTACATAAGAGAAGACTATACTTTCTTTCTCAAGATATTACGTTCCTCAAAATATAAATCCTCCGTTACTTAAGATTATTCTATTTATCTCACGAGCTCTATATATAAAATAGAGTAAATTTTTAATAAATTAACTACTCTGTATTATATAACTTAACATTGAGTATAAAATTTGATGATTTTTCTTTAATCATATAAATTTAAATTCTATAAAAAAAATAATTATATTTGTATCACTCCGCGGGGTGGAGCAGTTGGTAGCTCGTCGGGCTCATAACCCGAAGGTCACAGGTTCGAGTCCTGTTCCCGCTACAAATAAATATCTTTCTCATTATTAATGTCAGTTGACAATAGACTTGTTATAAGTCTATATGACCCTGTTTATTTTTTTTATCTCACGGATTCGTGAAATTTAATAGATCATTTTAAGTAATTAGAGCCCCCCCTATTTAAGGGATACTTAGGCGTTCTTCCTGTATAATAAAATTTATTATTCTATTATTAAAATCTAGAAAAGAAAGGAGGTTAGATTAGGATGTTTCTATATGTTTAAAAACTTTTAATATGATTATATTCTTTACTAAATATTACTAGATATAGATTATAACTTATTATTATATCATTAAAAACGATTTTATAAAGTTTGAGAGATTTTATATTCTTATAAACTAATATTTATCCTTCTACATTTTTCTTGTTTATTTTAAGATTTAAAAAAATAACTATAGCTCTATAAAAAAGTTGGAATATAATGGTTCCTCTCTCTTCTTTTAATTACTATAAAAACATGATTAAAATATTATATATTTTTTATCTAAAAATTATTTTGTTTTAAAAAAGGGACTAAGGTCTCTAAATTTCATTAAATAATGGCACTAGAAGATATATTCTAATAGCACTTGATTTAGCCTTTATGCTGAAATAAAGTATGGATGACAATAATAAAATATTAATAGTATATAATTTCCTGCCTACTAGTTTTTCAGTAAGTTTATAATTAGCTATTAAGATATAGCGAGAAAGTTTTTATTAAAATATTTTTTTTTTGGTGAAATTGGATGTTTAAAACATTTGTAGGAATAGTTAAATATGCTTGATTATTTTAAATATTTTGGACAGATAACTAAAATGGTAGAGACTTTATATATACGTATACATAATGAAAGAGTACTTGAAGCCATCTTACGTGTTCCTAGGAATCTTTTCATAGATTCGGCATTTGAAAATCATGCTTATACCTTAAAGGCAATTTCTATCGTATCCGGATAAACTTTATCAAATCCTTATACGGTAGCTCTACAAACAGAGCTTATTTATCCACAAAAAGGAGAAAAAAAATCTTGAGATTGGCGCAGGTTCAGGCTATCAAACTGCTATCTTACTGAAATTAGGCATTAAAGTATATACTATAGAACGTCAAAAAGAACTTTTTATCCAATCAAAACGATTACTAAAAAACTTTGTTATTATCCTAAATGCTAGATCTTTGGAGATGGATTTAAAGGACTTCCTGCTTTTTGCGCCTTTTGATAAGATCATAGTTACAGCAGCAGCCCCTTTTATCCCTAGGGATCTAAAAGAACAACTTTATAGTAGGAGACATCATAATTATTCCTATGATACAAATTAATAAATAACAAAAAATGAAAATCATACTAAGAGAAAATCAAGAACGTTGTAAAGTAATTCCTATAGGAAAAGCAAATTTTGTTCCTTGCTTAAAAAAAGGAAATTATAAAAAATTATTAATGTCTCCTTAAAGACCGCCCTTTCTTGCATATACACATACAAATATTAAAATAAGATTTTTAATCTTACATAATTATAATTGGTGTTCTGTATAGATGTTTTTAATAGCTATATACTCTCTTTGCAATGAGAATATCATCTCTTATGGATAAGTAAATTTATTTTTATATTTTTTTTTTAAAAAAAAATTACAAATAAGCTTGATTTATCCTAATCTATAGGATAAATCAATACATATTTTTTGATTAAATTTTTAATTAATTTTTTTAGACATATATTAAAATGCTATCTAATATTCATTTTTAATAAAAAAATTGATATTCTATACAAGTATATTTTTAAAGTGCATAAGATTCTTTAATCTTTAAACTTTCGTTAAAGAGCACTTAAGGATAAGTGCATAAAGTAGTAAATATAAATGCAATCAACCCTTCAAATAAGAAGATAAAAAATATTGTATTTTCTCTATGTTATATATAATCTAATTTTCTATATGATTTCTCAAGATACTGTAGATAAAATTTATTCTTGCGCCTTAGTAGAAGAAGTCATAGGAGATTTTTTACAGCTAAAAAAAAGTGGAAGTAATTATAAAGGACTAAGCCCTTTTTCAAACGAACAGACGCCTTCTTTTGTAGTTTCCCCAGCTAAACAGATATGGAAAGATTTTAGCTCTGGAAAAGGTGGAAATGTAGTAAGTTTTCTTATGGAACATGAACACTTCACCTATATTGAGGCACTCAAATATCTAGCAAATAAATATAATATTGAATATAAGGAAGAAAAAATATTTTCTTCTGAAAAGAAACAAATAGAAAATGAAAAAGAAAGTATTTATATTATACATGAATATGCAAAAAATTTTTTTGAAGATCAATTAAGAAATAGCGAGGAAGGAATTAATATAGGATTGAATTACTTAAAAGAGCGTGGCTTCAAAGAAGAGATCATTCAAAAATTCCAACTTGGTTATGCTCGAGCAGATAGTAGACACTTTACTAAAAAAGCTCTTAAAGAAGGTTTTTTACCAAAATATCTAAAAAAATCTGGACTTAGCATTTCTAAAAATGAGGATCTTTTTGATATATTTCGAGGACGAATTATTTTCCCTATTCATAGTTTTTCAGGCAGAATACTAGGTTTTGGTGGTAGAATCATCAATCCTACTATTTACCCTTTGGCAAAATATATTAATTCTCCTGAGAGTAATATTTATAATAAAAGTCAAGTTATATATGGGATTCATCAAGCTAAGCAAGCTATTCTTAAACAAGGGATATGTTATTTAGTAGAGGGCTATACTGATGTAATTTCTTTATATCAATCAGGTGTACAAAATGTAGTAGCCTCTTCTGGAACATCCCTTACAGTAGATCAAATCCTTATGATTAAAAGACTCACGTCTAATATCATTTTACTTTATGATTCAGACTCAGCTGGGATAAAAGCAGCCCTCAGAGGGATAGATATGATTTTAGAACAGAATATGAATGTAGAAGTAATTTTATTCCCCGAAGGGGAAGATCCTGATTCATTTGTTCACAATCATAGATTCTTAGATCTTTTATCTTTCTTTAAAGAGAATCGTCAAAACTTCATACAATTTAAAACTAATTTCCTCATAAAAAAAGATAAAAATGATCCTACAGAGCGTGCTCTATTGATTAGGGAAATAGTAGAGAGTATTTCAAAAATATCAAACTTAATCCGTAGAGAAATATATATAAAAGAAACAGCTAGAATACTAAAAATAAGCGATCAAGTGCTTTTTCAAGAGCTAGCACAAATAGACTATAAAAATCGTAAGGTAGATAAAAAACAACTCGAACAAAAAAATGTCTCTACAAAAATCCAAATTTATCAAGAATCTAATGATATAGATCCTCTTAAAATCCTTGAAGAAGAGCTTATCAGGTTAATGCTGTTTCAGGGCAATCATTTAATTACGCCAATTAAAGACTTACAGAAAGAACGAAAAATAATTCAAGAGATCATTGAGCATTTTAATATAGAACATTTGGAATTCTCTAATGCATTTTATCAGAAAATTTTTAAAGAAATTCAAGAAGGTTTTTCAAAAGGCGAATATAGAACAGCAGGGTATTTTCTTCAATCAAATGATGAAGAGATAATACGTTTTGTATCTTCAAAATATCAAGATCCCGATGAGCTAGCATGTTTTGATAAAAAAGGAATTCACGTAACATCTAGGGAAAAAAAACTAACTCATCATTTTCAACAAACGCTATTACGTTATAAATCACACTATATATCAAAACTCATTCAAGAGAGACAAGATAACCTAAAAAAAGAAAATAAGAACTCAAACTATATAAAAAAAGAACTTTGCAAATTGATCGATCTAAAAAATCAGATAAATAAAAAACTAGGACGCGAAGCATGAAGAAATTGATTATGATAATATGAATAACTTAGTTCTCTTAAAAATATACTTGGCTATGTCTTGAACTTTATATTATTATATATACAACCCAGGCTAGAAATTATAGTTTTTTTTTTAAAAAAAAAGTTACTCCTTATGGAGTTATAATAAAGTATTAATTATAATACGTAAAGAAAATTATATTTTGTAATATAATTGTAAAAAATTGCTCTCCATACTCCAAAAAAAAATAATAAATGTAACCTTATAGTATAGTTTTTATATAAAATTTGGTAAAATTGATTTATGATCTTTTAAAAGATTTACAAGTATGATATTTAGCTATAGCGGCAATGATGGAAATGAAAGAGAGCATATAGTATATCCAAAGAGGAATAGGGATAGGATCCCCCTTAGCATAAGAATGTAACCCTGATAAATAGTAATTTACCCCAAAATACGTCATTATAATACAGCCGAAAGAAATAATACTCGCAAGATTAAAAGCAAAAGCTCCTCTTAATCCTTTGATTAATCGCATATGTAATACAAAGGCATAAAACATAATACTTATAAAAGCCCAGGTTTCTTTAGGATCCCAACTCCAGTAACGCCCCCAACTTTCATTAGCCCATACTCCTCCTAAAAAAGTCCCCACACTTAATAGAAACAATCCAACTGTAAGAGTCATTTCGTTGATTATAGTCAATTCTTGAATAATGTTCCCATAAATAGATGGCTTAGAAAAAGCTAGTAAATTATATAATATCAATACAGTAAGCCCTATAAATGCTCCTATGGAAAAAAAACCATAGCTAGAAGTGATTATCGCTACGTGAATTATTAACCAGTAAGATTTGAGAACTGGAACTAAATTAGTGATTTCAGGATCCATCAAATTACTGTGAGCTACACCTAATAAAATCGTAGCAGAAAGAGAGGCAAGAGCTGGAATAAAAAAATTACTCCGATGATAAAAGATCCAACCAGCTAAAAGCATACACCAGCTAATGAAAGTTGCTGATTCATAAGCATTGCTCCAAGGAGCATGACCCGATATATACCATCGCAACCCAAGACCTATAGTATGAATAATAAAAACTAAAGCTAGGATAGCCGAAATAATACGAGATAAAACTCGTATTATAGAAAAACGGAAGAAAAGTCTACTAAAGGTTAGAAATAATAAAATAAAACCCAATAAAGCATAGGCTAGCATGACTTTATAAAAAATATTTATTTTATTATAAAATATCTCAGCTCTTACTTTAAAGAGCGATGGTAAAACTTCATGTCCATATTTTTGTTGATAAAAATTGATCCTATCAAGCCGCTGATCTGCTTTTTGCCAATCACTAGGTTTTTTAATCTGGTTAATGGCTATAAAATAATCATTTATCATCTTAAAAAAGATAGGGTCAATTTTCATATCCGGTCGGATCCAGCTACTCCAAGTATGATTAGGATCTCTAGGAATAGGGAAAATACGTAAATATAGTCCTTGTAGAATACCCGATAATATATATATACGTTCATTTAAATTTATAATAGCTTTATCATATTTATTACGTTGAGCTGGATTTTTTAAAAAAGCCTTGTTATAATCTCTTTGTAATACAAATATCACTTGGTTACTAACCGGATCAAAATGATAGAGATTGATAAGTGACGTACAATTATATTTATCTGTACGAGTGATTTTTAATAATTCATCTCCCCCATCACTTTCTACCCTAATAAAAGGAGCATGGGTCCAAATGATCGGATTCTGATAAATAGATAGTAGCCAACGTGAAGCACTCCAAGAGCCTATACGATCTTGTTTATAGATTTTTCTAAGCAATTCGAGAGCCATGGTATGTATAGGTTTAATACGCCCTTTTTGATCTTGAACAAGACAGCTATTAAACTTATCCAAATGTGATCTAGATATCTCTGGATAATATCGTACAATTTCTGATAATTCTATTTTTTTAATAGAAAAAGGTAGATGTTGAGCATGAATTTTTATAAAAAATGAAAATAAAAAAATCAAAAATATAAGCCCTGAACTTGATATTTTAAGAAAAGACCCTTTTAATTTCCAAAAACGGGTTCCAGGCCAAAAAAGAGTTAAAAACATACCTAAAGATAACATTATATAGCCTATATAAGAGATAAGAGTACCCCAGTAATCATGGTTAATAGAAAGATGTGTGCCCTTGGCATCTGGATCATAACCTGACTGAAAAAATCGATAACCTTTATAATTTAAGACATTATTCATAAAAATTCGCTTGTTTTTATGAATGTGCCCATCTATAATTGTCAACTCACTTGCAAAAGAAGAAGGACTTAATGAACCTGGATAATACTCGAGTTCAAATCGATTTAAACGCAATGCAAAAGGAATCTGCATTAAAACAGATCCGTACCCTATAGAAATATGCTTATCGCCTAAAAAAAGCTGACCATTATTCTCTATCTCCCCTTTTTTACCAAAAAACGTGAGTGTTTTTGAAAGATTCCTATTAGAAATTTCTATTGTTATAGCATCAGGGGATTGATCCTGTTGAGATTTAGTTGCCGATATATATTTTAAAATACCATAGCTCACTGGCTCAGGGACCATCCATTGTATAGATCTAATCTGGTAAAGGGTTCTTAACTGTAATTCATAACGTACTCCATTTTTAAGAATTCCCTTAGCTCCTGTAGTCATGACAGTATATTTTACCTGGAAAGGAGAAAGTATATATAGTTTCCCGTTTTCTTGATATATTTTTATCACTTTCGAAGTAAATCGTCTTCCGAACCCAATGGAAATTGGCCCTAATTCTTTTAGATGATCTTGCTTAAGATAACTCTCTAAACGTCCTTTTTTAGAGCTGGTGATAATTTTAATGAAAGGCTTGCCATTGGGAGTTTTGATAAATCTTTCACAAGCACCTGGAATATAATCAATGATTTTTAATTTAAAGATGTCTTGTTGAAACTTAAATTTACCGTAAAACCTACTATGTAAAGGCGCTAATAAATAAGGAACGATATAAGTACTTAAACTATCTCGTCCTGAGATTTTAACCTTAATAAAGGTCTTATTAGAAACTATTTGATTAGAAATAGTTCCTTCACGAATGGACATCATCCCTTCAAAGCCGATATATCTTGAAATAGCGCCTCCTATAAAAATACATATAAAAGCAAAATGAAAAATAAGTAATGGCCATTTATCTCTCCTCCAGAGATGATATCGTCTGATATTGCCGATAAAACACAATATGAGAAGTATCATGATAGCCTCGAACCAACTAGCTTCGTAAATCAAAGCTTTAGCCGTAGCAGTATTATAAATTTCCTCAAGAAAAGTTCCCACTGCCATAGAAAGCGCAAAAACCAGTAAAAAAACTGCCATAGTACGGGTAGAAAACAACAGATTAAAAGCTCGTTGCATGAGGGTTACTTTAAAGTAAAAGTAGGAAAATATTACTCTAAATAAAAAAATATTGAGAAAGACTTAAGATCTCTTAACCCCAATTACATTTGTATAGCAGAAAAATCCTAAATTATAAACTTCTCTCTATGGAGAATATTGCTATGAAATCTCTATTAAAATATAAAATGCTTATTGACCGTTATATTATAAAAAATCGTTTCGAACAAACTGCTGAAACTATTTATAACCCTATTAATTATATTTTATCTATACCCGGGAAACGTATTCGTCCATCACTTTGTTTATTAGCTAACGAGATGTTCAAGGGAAAATTATCTATTGCTTTAAAACCTTCTATAGCTTTTGAATTTTTTCACAATTTCACTCTTATTCACGACGACCTTATAGATAAAGCATCATTGCGCAGAGGTAATTTGAGCGTACATAAAAAATGGGATGAAAGTACAGCGATAATCTCTGGTGATCTTTTACTCATTAAGGCTTATGAACTTTTGGGATCGCTTGATAAAGACCTTTTTTATAAAGTGGTGAAAGAATTCTCAACTATGGGTATAAAAATTTGTAGAGGACAACAAATGGATATAAATCTCGAGAATAATTTAGAGGTTAGATTTGATCAATATCTTCAAATGATAACCTATAAAACAGCAATGATCATGGGATCAGCACTAAAAGTAGGAGCTTTACTCGCTAGGGCTGATGAAAAACAAGCAAATTACTTATATAAAGTAGGAATAAATATTGGAATAGCTTTCCAAATGCAAGATGATCTTCTTGATGTATTTGGACAACCTAAATACATAGGGAAAAAACATGCAGGAGATATTTACTCTAATAAAAAAACCATTCTTTATTTTAAGGCACTTGAAAAGGCAAAAAAAAACGAAAAAAAAGAATTACTGCATTGGTATGCAATTAAAACAGATAGCAGAGATAAAATAGATGCTGTGGAAAATCTATTTAAAAAATTATGTCTTAAAGAAGAAGTAGAAAAAGATCTAATTCAATACCAAAAAAAAAGCCTAATATATCTTTCGAGAGTTATGGTAAATAAATCAAGAAAGGAGAAACTCATGTCATTTTTAGAAGAATCGATTTAATTTTTAATTATCGATAAAAAATATATAATTATTAGTATGAACATTCTATAGATAAGCTATCATAAGCAGGGAAAACACCAGATGGTAATTTTTTTACCAGATCTTTATAAAAACCTATTTCATAACTCATATGAGTAAGATATGTTTTTTTAGGAGATAGTTTTTCAATCACAGCTAGCGCTTCAGATAAAGAAAAATGAGAAGGATGCTCCGGGATAATTCTTAAAGCGTTTATTACAAGAAGTTCAAGATCCTCTAAAGAAGCCATAGTAGTATCTGTAAGAGCGCTAGCATCAGTAATATAAGCAAAATTTCCTATACGATATCCTAAGATCTTTAAATGATTATGTTGTACATCTAAAGGTAGAATACTAAATCCTTCAATATGAAAAATTTCCTGACTTTTTATAGAGAAAAGGGAAAACTTAGGTTCCCCTATAAACTCTTTCTTTGAAAGAAGATAAGAAAAACGGATTTTAATATCCTCTATAACTCTAGATAGAGCATATATAGGGATAGGTCTACGAACTTTAAAATAAATAGGGCGTAGATCATCTAGACCTGCTATATGATCATTATGTTCATGAGTAATTAAAAGAGCATCTATATGAGTTTTATTATTTTGTAACATTTGCATACGAAAATCAGTACCGCAATCTATAAGTAGACTTTTGTTATTCTTCTCTATAAGAATAGAGCTTCTTGTTCTTCTATCCCTTAAATCACTTGAGAAACATACAGGATGAGAAGAACCTATAACAGGCACACCTTGTGAAGTGCCTGTCCCTAAAAAAGTGATTCTCATATCGTAAAATCTTCTAGTCTTAAATATCTAAAGCTTGTTCTATCGCTTGTTCTATTTCTTTACATAGTTCATTTTTGTCTTTAAGAAGTTCTTTAACCGTATCTCGACCCTGACCTAAACGTGTTTCAGCGTAACTGAACCAAGAACCGTTTTTTTTAACAATACCCATTTCAACAGCTAAATCAAGGATTTCTCCCGTACGGGATATTCCCTCTCCGTACATAATATCGAATTCAGCAGTTTTAAAAGGTGGAGCGACTTTATTTTTAACTACTTTTACACGAGTGTGATTCCCTATGGTTTCTTCTCCATTTTTGATCTGTGCTCCGCGACGGACATCTAAACGGATAGATGAATAAAATTTCAAAGCATTTCCTCCAGTAGTAGTTTCAGGATTTCCAAAGATTACTCCTATTTTTTCTCTTAATTGATTGATAAAGAAAGCCGTACATTTTGTTTTGCTTATGCTAGAGGTTAACTTTCTAAGTGCCTGAGACATCAAACGTGCCTGTAACCCTATTTTAGAATCTCCCATTTCCCCTTCAATCTCACTGCGTGGCGTAAGTGCAGCTACTGAGTCAATAACAATAATATCAATAGCTCCTGATCGAATTAGATTATCTGCTATTTCAAGAGCTTGTTCACCATAATCGGGCTGAGAAATAATAAGCTCCTCAATATTAACACCTAGTTTTTGCGCATACACACGATCAAAAGCATGTTCGGCATCTATAAAAGCGGCTAATCCTCCATTTTCTTGAGCCTCCGCTATTGCATGTAAAGCAAGAGTAGTTTTTCCAGAAGACTCTGGACCATAAATCTCGATCACCCGGCCTCTAGGATAACCTAATACGCCAAGCGCTCGATCAAGATTTAAAGAACCTGATGGGATGACTTCTATTTCTTCTATTGCAGAATCTCCCATACGCATAACTGTACCTTTGCCATAGATTATATCCATTTTATCAAGAACTAACTGAAGTGATTTTTTCTTATGTTCTAAATCTTCACTCATAATTTATATATTTTATTGTTAATCTAGAATTTGTAATGTGTGATTTTTAATATTGATTTTATTAATAATAGGGAATATTATAATCTTTTTCATAAAAAAAAAAACTTTTAGGCCTCAGACTCTAAAGTTAGAGTCACTTGCTTATCTTGATTATTAAAAAAATGATAATTTTTGCTATCTTATCCCTTTGATAAGATAGAGTCTACACTTATCCTAAGTAATTTTTATAATCCTGATCTTGAAAACACTTATAATGACATCTCAAATTGAACACTATATGAAGTATAACTAAGATTGTTTGCTTTTAAATAGGGGAGCATAATTAATTTATTCTATAAATAATCCTCTTTATTTATTATTTACTTATACCTAATTAATTAGATGTAAATTATGTGTTTTATTACTAATATATAGAGTATATTTATACTTGTGCACAAGTATAAATATACTCTATATGAATTATTAAACCCTTCTTATTATACTACTCATCTATGGATCTACTCATTAAAAGTAATAATCGTCTAATAAAGAGATTAGTATTGTTTTGGACAATACTAAATTTATATAAACCATAGTTTACTTATCGAGATAAGGATAGTAATAAAAATTCCTAAAATAATAGTTTTTAGCTTTTGAGAGAAAACATTATCTTTAAAGCTAAAGGGAAAATTCAAAGATTTTTTTTAAAAAAAAATACTCTTTTTAGTATTTAAAAATCTTAGCTTAAGCTACTTTAAATCATAGTATGAAAGAAAAAATCGACATTATCATTAAAATTTTGGAATCGCTATATCCTTATCCTTTAATTACATTACAACACAAAAATTCTTTTACCTTACTAATCTCTGTTATACTTTCAGCTCAAAGTACAGATAAAAAAGTTAATGAAATTACTCCCATGCTTTTTAGTAAAGCTGATACACCATTTAAAATGGCTAAAATGGAAATTGAAGAGATCAGTTATCTAATTAAAAAAATAGGATTACATAATACCAAAGCTAAAAATATTAAAGCTATCTCGAGTATCCTAATGGAAAAATACAACGGAGAGGTCCCAAGAAGTTTTAAATCACTAAAAGAATTACCAGGAGTAGGGCACAAAACAGCATCGGTTGTAATGTCCCAAGCCTTTCATAAATCAGCTTTTCCTATAGATACACATATTCACCGACTGATGCATCGCTGGGGATTAAGCAATGGGATCAGTGTTAAGCAAACTGAGAAAGATGCAAAAAAACTATTTCCTAAAGCACTTTGGAATAAACTTCATTTACAAATCATCTATTATGGTAGAGAGTATTCCCCGGCTCGTAAATGGGACCTTAAAAAAGATCCTATAGCAAAGGCTCTTTTAGAAAAACAATCTCACTAAAAAGGCAAATCGTCAAACTCATTTTCGGAAGCTGTTCCAGCTCTATCTGACACAGGAGATATAGAAGGCGAATTCATCGTCAACGGATGAAGAGTTTGGATTTTTTCTACACGCCAACCTTGTATAGAGTTGAAATATTTAGTTATCCCTTCAGGATTTACCCACTCTCTCCCGCGTAGATTAATTGAAATTTTTATCTGGTCATTTACTGAAAGTGTATCAAGCAATTCTGTTTTATCCTGAACAAACTCTACTAGTATATGTTGAGGATACTGTTCTTCAGTGATAAGCACTAACTCACGTTTTCTAAATCCACTAGTAAAGGTTTGAGTATCAAATATTTTTTTTACTCTTCCTGATATTTCCATAATTAATTAATAGTATTTAAATCATATGTTATCTTTATTCAAAACGCTTTTTTACTGAACTTTTCATGGCGTCGGTAATTTGATTAGAGGCACTGAAAGAGGTAATCATAGTATTTAACATTTCACTAGCAGATCCGGGTGAGTTAGGTAGTAAAATTAAATTTGTATTAGTGTGCTCACCTATTGATTGAAGTGTATCGTAATGTTGTGTTACAACGATCAAAGCCGAAGCTTCTTGCGAACTTATACCTACACTATTAAGTACTTCAACCGATTCAAGAAGCCCTTTAGCTATCTCTCTCCTTTGATCAGCTATGCCTTTCCCCTGAAGTTGTTTGCTTTGAGCTTCAGCTTTAGCTTTAGCAACAATCTTAATACGTTCAGCTTCTGCCTCATACTCGGCAGCTACTTTTTCACGTTCGGCAGTATTAATGCGATTCATAGCTTGCTTAACCTGTTCATCAGGATTAATATCTGTCACTAGAGCTTTAATAATAGAATAACCATAATTATGCATAGCCTCATCCAATTCTCTTTTAACAGCTAAAGCAATGTCATCTTTTCTCTCAAAAACATCATCAAGACGCATTTTAGGGACTTCTGCGCGAACTACGTCAAAGACGTAAGCAGTAATTTGCTCATGAGGATTTTCTAGTTTATAGAAAGCGTCATAAACTTTATTTTTAATCACATTAAATTGTACTGAAACTTTAAGATGAACAAATACATTATCTTTAGTTTTAGTTTCTATAACTACATCAAGTTGCTGTATTCTCAATGAGATAACCCCTACCACTTGATCAAGTAAGGGAAATTTCAATTGCAACCCAGCTTGACGAATATATAAAAAACGACCTAGACGTTCTACAATAGCGGCACTTTGTTGTTTGACAACAACAATCATATTTAACCCTCCTATCAAGAGTAATGAAAATAATATAAAAAGAAAAATAAAACTCATATTAATATATTTATGTTAAAAAATATCTAAAGCATACCTAATTCTAAGCGGGCTTCTTCGCTGAGCATTTCATTGCTCCAAGGAGGATCAAAAGTAAGAACTAAATCTACCTGGCTAATCCCGTCTATAGCTTGAATATTTTGTTTTACTTCTTGAGGAAGGCTTTCGGCTACCGGGCAGTTTGGTGTAGTTAAAGTCATAATAATCTTTACCTCTGCTTGATCGCTTAATTGAATATCATAAATCAGCCCTAATTCATAAATATCTACGGGAATCTCAGGATCATAAATAGACTTTAATACGGAAATGATACGTCCTTCAAGGATATGGATTTGCTCTTTTGTAAGACATATCATAGCTTTTATACTTATTTAGAATAAATTTAACAAATAACCCTCTTTTTAAGGGGGGGGAAGGGTTATTTGTTAAATAGGATTGCCAAATGTATCAAGTAAAAAAATAGGATATCCCATCTGTTTTATTAAAGGATAAATTTTTTTTAAATTCCCTACTATAAGTATGTAAAAATGCTCAGGAATATATTTTTTGGCTGATTGGGTAACTTCAGATGCATTGATTAATTGTAAGTTTTTTAAATAATTCTGGTAAAAATTCTTAGGAAGCGACTCAGTAATTTCTTCTACTATAAAGCGGGCTGCAACGTAAGGGCTCTCTAAAGAAAGAATAAAATTTCCTATCATCTGATTTTTAACTAGATTAAGATCGTTTTCTTTTATAGGCTCTTTTATTTTTTTTATCTCCTTTAAAAACTCTTTAACAGCTAGATGAACTACCTCATTACGTACTTGTGCAGTTGCTATAAAACATCCAATATCTTTCCTTGGAATAAGACTTGAGTAAACACTATAAGTATAACCCTTATCTTCTCGCAAGTTTAAAAAAAGACGCCCTTGCGCTCCTCCACCTAAGATTTTATTAGCAATAATAGCAGAGAAATAATCCGACGCTGACTTCTTAAAATTAATAGCATTCCCTATGCTTATCACAGCTTGTGTTGAAGAAGGCACATCTACTAGATTAATCTGTATTTCTGGAAGGCATGATTTTATCTTGTACTTTTTAGAATAACCTTTCTGTTTTCCCCAATTTGAAAAATATTTTTCTGCTAAACGATAAGCCTCTTGTTCACTTATATCTCCAACAAAACTTAAGTAAGCCTTTTCTGGTCCAAAATATTTCTTGTAGAAGATACGAAAATCTTCTAGCTTAATTTTTCTAAGACTCTCATAAGTTGGATATTCTGCATAAGGGTGAGTGTTCCCATAGAAAATCTTTTTTTGAATGCGTTCTGAAACTGCCTGAGGCTCTCTCTCTTCTATTTGAAGTTGAGTAATACTTTGCTTAACCAATTTTTCAAGCTCTTGAGTATTATTAAAACTAGGCTCAAGTAGCATCTCACTCATTAGAGCTATAGAAGGCTCAAAATAACGTTTGAGCGATGAAAGATATATGCTAGAAAAAGAATAATGTAATGTCGTCCCCATTTGATCAATCTGCTGATTGAATTCCTCTTTAGTATGTTTTTTAGTGCCTGCAGCAAGCATTTGACCAAAAATATCTTTTAACCCTATCTTATCCCCTTGAAGTACAGGGCCGTGATCAAAAATAAGAGATACTCGAACAATAGGTAATTTATGATTTTCTACACATAATATAGTTAATCCATTTTTTAAAGATAAAATTTTAGGTCTTAAGACATTTAATTCGGGAGTAGGGCCTGCCTTAGGGGGGAATTTGCGATTTATATTAGCAAAGCTCTCTACTAAAGGATTAATCATAAAGAAAAAGATTATTAAATAACGAAATATCATAATATAAATTTAATAGTATTAAGGCTTTGGAATATCGTAGAGACGAACACGTTGACTCCTATTAAGATATTTATTAGCTATACGTTGTATATCTACGGCTTGGATAACTTGGTATTTTTCTATAATTGTATTAATCATATTAGTATCTCTATAATATAGATGGTAACTAGCTAAATTCTCAGCTATGGATCTCATAGAAATATTGCTATTGATAAAATGCTTCTCGAGGAAATTAATCTGTTTTTGCAATTCCTCTTTTCCCATGCTTTCTTTTTTTAACTGATCTATTTCTTCATCAAGAGCTCTAAGCAATTGATCTGGGGATATGCCTAAATTGGCAATAGCATAGATAATAAATACCCCATAATCTTCCATATCGCAAATAAAAGTTCCTGCGGAAGAGGCTAATTGTTTTTTATTAACTACATTTCTTGCAATACGCGAACTTTCTCCATTTGATAGAATTTGATCGATCATTTTTAACGTATAAGAATCTTTATCTGTTTTTTTAGGGATTCTATAGGCTAATATGATCGCAGGTACTTGAGTGTTTTTATCTTCATAAATCGATATGACCTCAGAGGTAATAGGAGCCTCGCTAATATTAGGCCTTATAATATTCTTTTTGCCTTTGGGTATTTCTCCGAAATAAACATTCACCCATTTTTTAACAAACTCTATATCGAAATCTCCTGAAATAGTTAAAATAGCATTGTTAGGTACATAGAAAGTTTTATAAAATTTTTTATAATCCTCTTTTTTAGCTGCATCTAGATCTTCTATATAGCCGATAATAGGGAATCGATAGGGATGTTTTTTGAAGAGCAGAGACGGTATTTTTTCCTCAATAGCGAGACTATAGGGTTGATTATCAAAGCGCATACTCTTTTCCTCTTTTACCACTTTTCTCTGAATATCTATTCCTTTTTGATCTACGCGAGCATGTAACATTCGCTCGGATTCTAGCCAAAGCGCAAGATTTAATTGGTTCGAAGGGAGAGTTTCATAATAGTATGTATAATCTTGTTGAGTATAGGCATTACTATGCCCACCGTTACATGAGATATACTTAAAAAACTCTCCACGATTGATATTTTTAGAGCCTTCAAACATTAAGTGTTCGAAAAAATGGGCGAATCCACTACGTCCCGGTAATTCATTTTTAGATCCCACATGATAAAGCACAGAAACCACGACTAAAGGATGTGAACGATCCTGATGTAAAATAACATGTAACCCATTATTTAAAGTATATTCTGTAAATTTAATCTGGGCATTCGAAGAGATAAGTGATAACATCACGAATAAGAATATAAAAAAAAAATTCATAGTGGAGCTTCGTTTTTCTAATGTTAGAGATGAAAGAATACTTTTACAAAAGTATGAAATTTTAATAGAAAGCTCACTTAAAGTAATATTTAGATCTATTATAAAAAACCAAAACAAAAAAAATAGCTTTTTATATTTTAGTAAATCTAAATATTACGCTTTATTTATCTTCTCGAGAAGATAGCGATTATTATTCAATATAGATTCTGGGAGAAGGTAGTGATGTAATTATTAGTGATGTAACTAAAGAAAAGTTATAATGCTTAAGTCTTTTAGACTAGTGTCAATTTATAAATACGTTAACTTTTTTGTTCTTTAACTTAACTTAAATAATAAATGTATTAAAGCTTATATTAATTAACTTAAGTAACAAATTTATTTGTTGTAATCAACACCACTATTGTAATTAACGCTACTCTTAATCAAATAATAAGTAAAACTGTATAACTAATAATTATGAATTTTTTATTTTTAGAATGATTATAAATTTAGTGCGTAACCTCATAATTCTTAAAAAGAGCTCGTATACATTTCTCCTTTATTTTACTTTTGTTATCATTAGTAAAAAGCTAAATGTGAATTATAAACGCACCTTAGCCATTTTTTCCATTTAAATGAAAAAATTAGTAAAGGAATTCAAACTATTAATTATTTTGGTTTTTTCCGCCTCTATCACTTTCCAAGTGCTTAGAGCACAGGAGGAAATTAAAGGAAATACTAAAAACGGAGCCACTCTTTATAAGATCAACTGCACCGCCTGCCATGCTATTGATCTTACCAAAAGACTCATAGGCCCTGCCCTATCAGGGGTTACTGAAAAAAGAAGTCGTGATTGGCTTCATAAATGGATTAAAAATAATAAATCTCTGAGAAAGAGCGGCGATAAAGATGCTCTATCTATTTATAAAGAATATGGCGAGATAGAGATGAATATTTTTCCTCAACTTTCAGAAAATGAGATTGATGATATCCTTTCGTTTATAAAGAATAGTCCTAGATTATCTAAAGATGAAAAAAGCTCTGTTGAGGAAATATCTAAGATTTCATATGATTTGAGTAATAACTTTATAAGATTATTATTAGCAGGATTTATCGTATTATCGGTCATATTATTATTAATCCTTATCAGAATATACGCGCTTGTTAATCTTATGAGCGTAAAAACTCCTGATGAATGCAAAATAAGTAAGAAAAAAATATCTATAAATATTCCCAAAATTCTTGAAAAATATAGAATTTTATGTTATGTTTTAATTAGCCTACTTTTCCTTTTATCTTTTTTTGAAATATGGAATTTTTTAATGACTATCGATGTAAATAAAGATTATCAACCTAATCAGCCTATTTATTTCTCTCACAAGATTCACTCAGATATTAATAAAATTGATTGCCAGTATTGCCACTCAAGCGCAAAATATAGTAAAATATCTGGGATCCCATCTACTAATGTATGCATGAACTGTCATATAAGTATTCAAGAATATAAGGGAGACTATGTAGAAAAGGAGAAAAGCAAAGATTTTTATACCTCTGAAATTCAGAAAATATATAAGTCTATTGGATGGGATCCTAATACACGTACTTACTCAGCGGAAACTCAACCCATTCAATGGGTACGTATTCATAATATGCCAGATTTCGTTTATTTTAATCATTTACAACATGTAGTAGTAGGAGAAGAAGCTATTAAAAAAGCAAAAAATGTAAATGTAGTTTGCAATGCTTGTCACGGAGAAGTACAAAAAATGGATAAAGTTAAAATGGCTAATGACTTTACTATGAGCTGGTGTATTAATTGCCATAGAAATACAGAAATAAACATGAATAATTCCTATTATAGGGAATATTTCGACAATCTACATGAAAAACTAGAAAAGCAGTATGGTAGGGGTTCTAATTCAATCACTACTGTAGATGCCGTAGGCGGTATAGAATGCGGAAAATGTCATCATTAATTTTTTAAAAAAAATATAGCTGACTGCTATGGAATCAAAGAGAAAACACTGGAGAGGATTGCCTGAACTGCAAAACGAGAATCTCAGAGAAGAATTATCGAAAAAAGAGTTCCCTCAAGAAATTCCTATGGAGATTTTTCTCTCTACTCAAGATATACTTGAGACAAAAAAAACCACACGCCGAGATTTTCTTAAATGGATGGGATTTGGGACAGCCTCCGTAGCACTATCAGCTTGCAAAGGGCCTGTAATTAGATCTATCCCATATGTAGTAAAACCTGATTCAATTACCCCAGGAGTACCTAATTATTATTCTTCAACCATGTTCGATGGGTTTGATTTAGGAAGCGTGTTATTAAAAACTTGTGAGGGAAGGCCTATTAAAATAGAATCTAACGCTAGCGCTCCGCATTTTCAGAGCTTGTCGGCTAGGATACAAGCTTCTCTCCTTTCTCTATATGAT
This sequence comes from Candidatus Insignibacter tubulum, assembly GCF_056790205.1. NCBI lineage: Bacteria > Pseudomonadati > Bacteroidota > Flavobacteriia > Flavobacteriales > Blattabacteriaceae > Candidatus Insignibacter > Candidatus Insignibacter tubulum. The sequence goes on along the minus strand of NZ_CP199715.1, from coordinate 468,162 downwards.
AACGAACGTTTAAAAGGGCCTTCTATTAAAGGTAAACCTGTATCGTGGGGCACGTTGGATAGATATGTTATAGATAAACTTAAAAAAGTAAGTGAAAGTGGTAAACAAATAGTTTTGCTATGTTCTTCCTTCCCAAGTCCTTCAACTAAAAAATTGTTCTGGAATTTTTCCCAAATTTATCCTACAGCACGTTTAGTTACTTATGATGCTTATTCTTATTCAGATGCTATTGAGGCCACAGAAGAAATCTTAGGTGTAAGAGCACTTCCTTCTTATGATCTTTCAGATATTAAATTAATCGTGTCTTTTGACGCAGATTTTTTATCTCACTGGAGCCCAGAGAGCCTAGAAAAAGCTTACTCAAAAGCTAAAAACCCTACCTTAAATATGCTGCATCATATCCAGATAGAAAGTAATATGAGTATTACTGGAGCTAATGCAGATAGACGTATTGCCCTTAAACCTTCAGAGATAAACGAAATTCTTGCTGAGGTATACAATGCACTCAAAGGATATTCTAAAAATGCAACAGCACAAAAAATTTCCCAAGAAATCAAAAAGGCTGGCTCTAAAGCAGTAGTTTTTGCTGATGGGAGCAAACAGGCATATGCTTTAGCCTTACTTATCAATCAACATATTCAAAGCATTGCACTTAAAAAAGATAGTTTTTTACTTCTTAAAGAAAGTAACGATAAAGTTTTTAAAAGATTTATTCAAGATCTAGAACAGGATCATGTTGGAGCGGTTTTAGTAAACGATACTAACCCAGTATATAGTTTTTTTCAAGCTAAAAAATTAAAAGAAACATTAAAGAAAATAAATCTTACTATATCTTTTGCTATTAAAGAGGATGAAACCTCAGAGGTGATGAAAGTTTGGGCGCCCAAACATCATTGGATAGAAAGCTGGGGGGATATGCATCCTATAACGGGTATGTATACTCTGATGCAGCCAGCTATCCAACCAATATTTAATACACGTGGATTACAAGATTCTTTAATTATATGGAGTAATCTTGGTGAAAAAGGGCATTCGATCCTCAATAAAGAAGACTTACTAAATTATTATGGAAGTTATAATGGGAAAAATCCTACTTATTATGATTTTTTAAGAAGCTTCTGGGAAAAAAATATACTACCTAAAGCTAGGGTAAATTCTTTTAATAAAGCTCTTTTTGAAGGGTTTGTAAAAGTTCCTGAAGAGACATTAACTCACTCTAAAGTTGTCGATGTAAATCCTTATCTTAATCTTATTGCTAAAACCTCTAAAAAAACAGGATTTGAACTAAGACTTTATACAAAAACATCTATTGGAGACGGAACTCAGGCAAATAACCCTTGGCTACAAGAATTACCAGATCCTATCACTCGAACTACATGGGAAAATTATATTACCCTTTCACCTAGTGATGCTAAATATTTGAGTATTCGAAACTGGCATATTGGGGATGGAGCGATGAATGGAGATTGTGTAGATCTTAAGATGGGTGATATAGATATTAAGCAAATTCCTGTATATATTCAACCTGGGCAGGCCAAAGGGTCTATAGGTCTAGCTTTAGGTTATGGACGTAAAAAAGGTAAAATAGCCCTTGAAGCAAAGGGTGTTAATGCCTATCTACTTTATAAAGATTTTAAGCTCTCTCAGGAGGAAATTCAACTTAAAAAATCCGATAAAATACATGAATTTGCTTGTGTTCAATTACAACATACCTTAGCAGGTCGAGCTTCTATTGCAATGGAGACTGATTTAGAAACTTTTTTAACCAAATCAAAGGAAGTTTGGAATCAGGAAGAAAAAATAAACACCTATAAAGGGGAATTACCTCCCGATAAAGTCACACTATGGAAAGAAAGGGATCGAACTCAAGGCCATCACTTTAATCTATCTATAGATTTAAACGCTTGTATTGGTTGTGCTTCTTGCGTTATTGCTTGTCATGTCGAAAATAATGTTCCAGTAGTAGGCAAAGATGAAATTCGTAAATCAAGAGATATGCATTGGTTACGTATTGACCGATATTTTTCTACCGAGGAAAGTTTTGAAAGTCTCGCTAAAAAGGGGCTTTCTCAAAAGAATATGTTTTCAGAGCCAAAAATGTACAAGCACTTACTCGATCCTGAGACTAACCCACAAGTTATTTTTCAACCTGTAATGTGTCAACATTGCAATAATGCGCCTTGTGAGACAGTTTGTCCAGTATCAGCTACCATGCACAGTAGCCAAGGTCAGAACATGATGGCTTACAATCGATGTGTGGGAACGCGTTATTGTGCAAATAATTGCCCTTACAAAGTGCGCCGTTTTAACTGGTTTAACTATGCAGAAAATAATAAGTTTGATTTCTATATGAATAACGATCTTGGACGAATGATCTTAAACCCTGATGTAGTGATTCGAAGTCGAGGAGTGATGGAAAAATGTTCTCTTTGTATTCAGATGACACAAGCTACCATACTAAAAGCAAAAATCCAAAAACGAAGGGTTAAAGATCATGAATTCCAAACTGCTTGTACTAAGTCTTGCCCAACAGAAGCTTTAACGTTTGGAGATATAAACGATCAAAATAGCGAAATAGCTCAAAAACTCAAGGAGGATAGAACATATAAACTACTAGATTTTATTGGGACACGACCAAATGTCTTTTATCAAATAAAGATAAGAAATTTAAAAAAGTCTTAATTTAACCTATTATAAATAAGAACTATGTCAGGTCATTACGAAGCCTCTATAAGAGAACCTTTGATTTTAGGAGATAAAACCTATAGTGATATTACAGAAGACATTGCGCGTCCTATAGAACAAAAATCCGGAAGTATGTGGTGGATAGCTTTCAGTATAGCTCTTATAGCTTTTGCATGGGGTCTAGGTTGCATTTTTTATACTATAGGGACAGGTATCGGAGTCTGGGGGCTTAATCGTACGATCAACTGGGCATGGGATATTACCAATTTTGTCTGGTGGGTAGGTATTGGACATGCTGGAACTTTGATTTCAGCTGTGCTTTTACTCTTTAGACAGAAATGGCGTCTTTCCATTAACCGCTCAGCAGAGGCTATGACAATTTTCGCGGTAATACAAGCTGCACTATTCCCCATTATCCATATGGGGCGTCCTTGGGACGCTTATTGGGTATTCCCTATTCCCAACCAATTCGGAACACTATGGCCTAATTTTAATTCTCCTTTACTATGGGATGTTTTTGCTATCAGCACCTATTTTTCTGTGTCCACTGTATTTTGGTTTATAGGATTAATCCCAGATTTTGCTATGATTCGTGATAGAGCTAATAAACCTATTCAGAAAAAAATTTATAGTCTATTAAGTTTTGGTTGGGGTGGTAAGGCTAAACACTGGCAACGTTTTGAAGAGCTATGTCTAGTGCTTGCTGGGATATGTACTCCCTTAGTATTTTCAGTACATACTATAGTTTCTTTTGATTTTGCTACATCTGTTATTAAGGGATGGCATAGTACAATTTTTCCTCCTTATTTTGTGGCAGGAGCAATTTTTTCAGGATTTGCTATGGTACAGACTCTTTTAGGTATAGCACGTAAAGTGCTTAGTTTAGAAGATTATATTACTAAGAAACATATCGAATATATGAATATTGTGATCCTTATTACCGGAGGGATGGTAGCCGTGGCATATATCACAGAATTTATCCTAGCTTGGTATTCGGGAAGTCCTTTTGAAGATTTTACATATTTTTCTCCAGGTGCTGCTACGGGACCTTTTTGGTGGGCATTTTGGGCATTGGTAATTTGTAATATTTTGATACCTCAAGCATTATGGTTTAGATCGGTACGCCGAAGCTTTTTTTGGTCATATGTTATTTCCATTTTCATTAATATAGGTATGTGGTTTGAACGTTTTGACATTATCGTTCTTAACTTAAGTCATGATTATCTTCCATCTAGCTGGACAGGATTTTCACCATCTTTTGTAGATATTGGAATTTTTATAGGCACCAATGGTTTTTTCTTTATACTTTATCTCCTTTATGCTAAAACTTTCCCGGTAATTGCACAAGCAGAATTAAAAATGATTATAAAATCATCAAGCGAGAAATATAAAAAAATAAGAGATGAACAAGGGTATCACTAAGATCTACGGACTTTACGATGACGATGATCTTATGATTGAAGGTATTAATGTTTTACGAGAAAATAAAGTGTCTATTCATGAAGTATACACTCCTTTCCCAGTACATGGACTTGATAAAGTACTTGGGCTTAAAAAAACAAGAATATCCGACTTGGCTTTTCTGTATGGTCTATTTGGAGTTATTTTTGCCTGTATACTTACTTGGTATACTATGATTCACGACTGGCCACAAGATATCGGAGGAAAACCAGCTTATACCTGGTATATGAATATACCTGCTTTTGTGCCTATATTGTTTGAGTTGACTATATTTTGTACTGCACATTTTATGTGTATAACTTATTTAGCCCGATGCAGACTCTTTCCTGGAGCTTTAGAACAAAATCCTGACCCAAGAACTACCGATGATAAATTTCTAATAGAACTACATGCTCCCCTAGAAAAGGTAGATGAGCTGTCGCATTTGTTTAAAGAAAGTGGTGCGATAGAGATTTCCATTAAAGAATTAGTTCCATGAAAAAGATATCAAATTTGCATAAAGTATTCTTGATCCTTATTTCTGGATATATATTTGAGAGCTGTTCTGATAAATCTGAGCCAAAAAGAGTATATATGCCTGATATGTATTACTCAGAAGCTTATGAACCTTACGCAAGTACTGTACGTCCTTATAGAGAGAAAAACAATGAGGTCCCCTTTTTTAAGAAAAGAGGTAACAGTACTTCCTTAACTCCGGTAAGTGGTACAGTTCCTAAAAATGATGATGGGACTCTCCCCTATTCCATTCCCAACTCAAATAAGGGATATGAAACTTCTCTCAAAATCTTAAGTTCGCCCTTGAATTCAAACAATAAGGCGATAAATCTAAAAAGAGGAAAAGATATGTATCAAATAAATTGCGCTATATGTCATGGCGATATAGGTGATGGTCAAGGCGAGTTAGTAAAAAATGAAAAAATTTTAGGAGTTCCTAATTATAAAGATCGCCCTATAACCATAGGAAGTATCTATCACGTAATTATGTACGGAAGAAATAATATGGGATCTTACGCTTCCCAGCTTATCCCAGAGGATCGCTGGAAAGTAGCTGAATATGTTATGCAGTTAAAAAAACAATAATCTCAGAAAGATTACTACTAATGTATCAATACAATCTCACATTAAAAAACGTATCTATTGCTTCAATACTTATTGGCTTAATATTTATAGCTATCGGATTTTATCAAGAAATCTCTATGAATAAAGAAAAGGTTCATAGCTTTGTCAAAGCACACCCGAAAAGATTTTATACTACATCCAAAAATATCGATGTACAAGAGTTAAGAAACCTTGAAGTCGAGAATATGCATAATTGGGTACAACAGATACATAATCGACCTTGGTCAGCCCTTTATATGGCAGCTTTTTATTTTACGGGTATATCTTTAGGTTCATTATTCTTTTTAGGTATCCAACATGCAGCACAAGCAGGTTGGTCAATAGTAGTAAGTCGTGTAATGGAAGGAATAGCTTCTTTTATACCCTACGGGGGCTTGCTTATTTTATTGATACTTATCCTTAATGGGATAGGCAGTGTACATATGTTTCACTGGATGAATTCTTCTTTATCAGATATTAAATCAGCTAATTATAATGAATTAATAGCTAATAAAGAGCCATTCCTAAATATCCCTTTTTATATATCACGAAGTATTATTTATGTAAGTGGTTGGAGCTTTTTTATGTTTTGGCTTAAGCGAATTTCAAAGAAATTAGATCAAACATACCATATAAAAGATTATTATAAATTACATGATGTAGCAGTTAGTTTCATAATTTTTTTTGCCCTTAGTTCCATGATAATGGGATGGGATTGGATCATGTCTTTGGATCCTCATTGGCTTAGCACTTTATTCGGTTGGTATGTATTGGGATCTTATTGGGTATCAGGCATTACTGTCGTTACTTTAACAGCTATCTATCTTAAAAATAGAGGGGATCTTCCATTATTTAATGATAATCATTTGCATGATCTTGCTAAATATATATTTGCTACTAGTCTTTTATGGACATATTTATGGTTTGCTCAATTCTTGCTTTACTGGTATGGGAACATTCCTGAGGAGATAGTTTATTTTAAACAACGTGCAGATCAGTATAATTATATACATTTTTTAATGCTTATTCCAAATTTTTTACTTCCGCTATTAGGACTTATGAGCAGCGCAGCTAAAAGAAATCCTAAAATAGTAATTACTTATGGAAGTATTATCCTTATTGGACATATTATGGATATATATAATATGGTTATGCCAGGCAGCGTAGGAGGATTTTATGGTTTTGGTATGCCCGAAATAGGTAGTCTATTTTTTGTAGGTGGATCATTTTTGTTAATTGTATTTCAAGCATTGAACAAAATAAATCTATCTCCTAGAGGGAATCCGCTTTTTCACGAAAGTGAAATTTATAAATATCCTTTCTAATTTATATAATATATTAATAAATAAAATTTTACTAGAATTAGTAATTATACTTTATCTTTTAATGTTTTGTACGTTACAAATAACAATAGATATATCAAAAAAGTTTTTTATACACAATTTTATCTTATTTTTTTAGATGCGTATTGTATAATACATATATTTCTCTTTTTGAGAATGGTAAATCAAAAAATGATATTCAAAATATTTTATATTATCTTAATTTATATATGCAAAAAGGAAAGTTTTTTTTACTTATTATATCCAATGATATAGTATAATTTTATATATACCTATATATACTTATTAGTTTTAATAACTTTCTATAGAGCCTTTACTATTTGTAATAAGTTATGAATTCTAATCATCCTTAATAATAAAGAGATCCCCATATAAATTTAACTAGTAGTTTATTTATGTATAACTTTTTCATAAACCTTATATAAAAAACTCTTGCTTTTGCAAAATCAAAAAACGCCCTAGAAAGGAACCTATAAGATTTTTATAGTTCAATTTTTTTAAAATTTAGAAGAAAAACTATATCCTAAAATAGGATTTCTATTTACTTTTTCTTACGGTAAAACTATACTTATTGAAGTATCATATCCATACAAAAATATTAGGAATCCTTTCTTTCAAGTAAAAATTTATAAATTTTAGTTTAACTTTTATTTATTAAAATCTAGACTAAGCAGTGATTCTAAATATTTCCTATCATTAGATAATCTAGGAACCTTATGTTGACCTCCTAATTTTGAATGAATTTTTAGCCAGTGATAAAAAAGGCCCTTTTTAGCTACTTGAATTACAGGAGGTAATAAAGTTATATTTTTATAGCGCTTAGCTTCATAATCTGAATTAATTTCTTTTAAAGTTTTATCTAGCGTTTCTCGGAAATGTTCTAAATCATAAGGATATTGCTCAAACTCTATAATCCACTCATGAGCACCTGAAGATTTACGATCCATATAAATAGGACCTACAGTATATTCATTTATAGTTGCTCTAGTTTCTAGACAAGCTCTCTTAAGAGCCGATTCAGCATTCTCTATAATTAACTCTTCACCAAAAACATTAATATAATGCTTAGTACGACCTGATACGACGATTTGATAAGGAGATAGATCTACAAAACGTATTGTATCTCCTATAATATATCGCCACAAACCTGAATTAGTAGAAATAACCAATATATAATTAATATTGATCTTCACATCTTCAATAGGGATAAAGGGAGGATTTTGGCTATCAAGTCTATCTATAGGGATAAACTCATAAAAAATACCGTGATCTAACAAAAGCAACATGCCTTCTTGTTGGGATTTATACTGAAAAGCAAAAAAACCCTCTGAAGCATTATATATTTCATAATAATTAATAGGCCTTAAAAAAAAGCTATCATATTGATTAATATAAGGGTTAAACCCTATACCACCATGAAAAAAGACCTCTATAGACGGCCATATATTATCAATATGACTCTTTTTGGAGCGTTCAAGTAGTTTATTTAAAAAAATTAGCATCCATGAAGGCACCCCAAATAGACTTCTAATATCTTGATCTATGGTATTATCAATAATAGTTTCAAGCTTTAATTCCCACTGGCTTATTAATACTGCTTTTTTACTAGGAGTACTACAAATATTAGCCCAGAAGGGAAGATTTTTAATAATAATAGAAGAAATATCTCCATGATATGTATTATAATCTTTATAAAGTTCATAACTTCCCCCAAGACGTAACCCTTTCCCTGAGAATATTCTAGTATTAGGATGATTTTCTATATACATAGTTAGCATATCTATGCCTGCCTTATAATGGCAATTATATAATGAGTCTTTGGTTATAGGGATAAATTTACTTTTAGCATCAGTGGTGCCTGAGGACTTAGCAAACCATTTAGTCTTGCCAGGCCATAATACATCAGGTTCTCCCTTTTGCATACGTTTTATATGAAAAGCTATGTCTTCATATCTACATAAAGGAACCCGTCTTGAGAATTCTTTGTAATTTTTACAATCTTTAAACCCGTATTTATGTCCAAATTCTGTATCTCTAGCTTTATTAAGAATAGATAGTAATAATTTATCTTGTGTATAGGTTGGATTCTGTATAAAATTTTTAAGCTTTTTGGAACGTTTTTTTACAAAATATTTTATAAAATTTCCTATCAAATTGTTTATCATAAATAAGTCCAGATTTAGACTAATAAAAAACAAAATTACATTAAAAATGAAATTATTTGGGGTAATTAAGAAAATGAGAAGCGAAAATTACAAACCTATAAAGTACTATTTAATTTTAAATAATCACTTTCTCTGTATGCACCAACATATAGGTAAAATAATATTTATAGAACACCTTTATTATAATTGTCTCGGATGTGGTAAGGATCAAGAAATTTACCGACAAGGTTTTTGTAAACACTGCTTCTTTACTTTACCTCAGGCAAATGCTAGTATACTTAGGCCGGAACTTAGTACTGCGCACTTAGACATAGCTCAACGAGATCTCGAATGGGAAAAAAAATTTGAGCTTCAGCCTCACATCGTATATTTAGCACTAACTAGTAATATAAAAGTAGGAGTAATGATAGAGAAACAAGTCCCATATCGATGGATAGACCAAGGGGCTGTAGCTGCTATTGCATTCGCTTCTACTCCTAACCGTTACCTAGCGGGTCTTATAGAAATAGCTATGAAAAAAAAAGTTTCAGATAAAACCTCTTATCGAGCTATGTTGAAAAATATTCACCCAAAGATAGACCTGGGGGAAAAAAAGAATTTACTATATGAATCCCTCCCAGAAGGAACTCAAAAATATTTTATAAAAAATAATATGGTTTATACCTTTACTTATCCTGTAATATCATATCCAAAAGAGATCAAAAACATTCACTTAAAAAAAATATCTTTTCTAAGAGAAAAACTAGTAGGAATAAAAGGACAATATTGGATTTTTGAAAATCAATCAGTACTAAATATTCGTGCTCATGAAGGTTTTTATGTAAAAATAGTATTAGAATAAATGTTAATACAATTTTTATCTATACTTATTTAAGTTTTACATATTTTTTTTTCTAGCTATGTAAATGGTAGCAATTCCAAAGGTCAATGGCAGTAACTGCACATCATGAAATCCTGTTTTTAAAAGTATATCTTCCATATCCTTTCCACAAGGGAAGGAAGTAATAGATTCCTTAAGATAAGCATAGGCATTCCTATCTTTTGAAAATAGATTGCCTATAAAAGGCAAGATGTATTTAGAATAAAAATAATATAACTCCTTTATAGGAGAAAAAATGGGACTGGAAAATTCTAAAATCAATAAATGACCCGAAGACCTTAAAACACGATACATTTCACATAATCCAGATGATAGGGTTTCAAAGTTTCGAATACCAAAAGCCACAATAACGGCATCAAAATTATTTTCCTTAAAGGGCATGCGCTCTACATCAACATTAAGAATTTTTATACGACTGTCTAATTTTTCATATATTATTTTCTTCCTTGCCAGATGTAACATTTTCTCGGAAAAATCAACAGCTATTATATGAGCTTTCGGATTTTGACGAGCGCTCAGAATAGCTAAATCTCCTGTACCACTAGCAACATCTAAAATGTGATTAGGGACAAATTTATTTAAATAAAAAACTAGTTTTTTGCGCCATTGTACATCGATACCAAAAGAAAGTATACGATTAGTTAAATCGTAATAAGGAGAAATTCTATCAAACATCTTCTTAACTTGCTTCTTTTTAGTTAGATAAGAATTTTTATAAGGTTTAATTTTTTCGTGTTTCAATTAATTAAAATAAATTTTATGTAAGGATACACAAATATATTTTTTATAAAAATTATTTAATAACTAGATTAAAAATAAGAAAGTTTTGTTTTTTATATTTATTTTTCACTTTTAATATTTTCATTAAGAATGATTCGATCTATCATTAAAGGCACAGGGCATTATTTACCAGATATCATCGTAGAAAATTCAAAATTTTTAACGAATACTTTTTTCGATAGTAAGGGGAGAGTAAACCAAAAAGAAAATGATAAGATTATTAAAAAATTTCAAGAAATTACAGAAATAAAAAGACGTAGATATGTAAAACCGTCTATGCTAAATTCTGATATAGGTACTATAGCAGCGCAAAAAGCAATCTTAAATTCCCAAATTGATAAAGATAGTATAGATTATATCATAGCAGCCCATAATTATGGAGATATTCATGCAGGCTCACACCAATCTGATATAATGCCTTCTATAGCTGCGCGAATAAAACATAAATTGAAAATTCGGAACTCTCGTTGTCGCCCCTACGATATGATATTTGGATGTCCAGGCTGGATAGAAGGTCTGATTTTAGCAGATCAACTACTAAAAAGCACATACGCTAAAAATATACTGGTTATAGGCTCTGAAACGCTCTCTCGAGTAATAGATCCTTATGATCGTAATGCTATGATCTTTTCCGATGGAGCAGGAGCAGTACTTTTATGTGCTCATAAAACTGAGAGAAATATAGGTATTATTAACTATGGCTCACAATGTGATAATAACAAAGAATTTCACTATCTCGTAAACGGCTCCTCTATTAATCCTGATTCTAAGAACTCTAGAATAAATATTCGCATGAACGGTCGTAGGATTTATGAATATGCTTTAACCGTAGTCCCTAATCTATTAAAAAAGATCATAGATGAGGCCAATATTTTAATTGGTGATATTCAAAAAATATTAATTCATCAGGCTAACGCAAAAATGAACTATGCTATTTTGAAAAAACTACTCGAAGTTTATGGGGAAAATTTTAATGATGATAGTTGTAAAAAATTAATGCCTATGACCATACAGGAATTAGGTAATTCTTCAGTAGCAACAATACCAACGTTGCTAGATAAACTACTCAAAGGGGAACTTAATGGACATAATATTCAAACTGAAGATATCATATTACTAACCTCACTAGGAGCTGGCATGAATAGTAATGCGGTTATCTATCGTTTACCTTAGTAAATTATTACTTTTGATAAAGTTTTACCATAAATTTTTTTAAAAAAAAAAATACCATGAAAAAAGGGATTCATCCAGAAAATTATAGACCCGTTGCCTTTAAAGATATGAGTAATGAACAAGTGTTCTTATGTCGTTCTACCACAGAAACTAAAGAGCAAATAGAATTAGAAGGCGTAGAGTATCCACTAGTTAAAATTGAGATATCTAGTAGCTCTCACCCATTCTATACTGGAAAAATGAAATTTGTTGATACTGCTGGACGGGTAGATAAATTTCGCAATAGATATGCTAAATTCGAAAATAAAAATACTTCATAGTATTAAAGAGGCTTTTTATATTTTTTTTTTAAAAAAAAAATATAAAAAACAAATAGTTATAATTAAAAGAATCTTTTAATTAAAAATACTTATGAAGTATATATTGCAAGATGGCCCAGAATGGCATAGTCTTTTACCACTTACACTTATGCGAGCGGTATCTGATATCCGAATAGGAATGTATACTCTTAAAGAGCGTTGGGAAATGTGGCTAGATCAAAAATCTCTAATTGCCACACAAGAATACCTTTCACAAAAATATGTAACGAAACAAAAAGATGTTGAATATCTGATAATTAATCCAGCTTATATTCCTAATGAGGAACTTATTAAATGTTTACTTAGCTTGAAAAAAAATGAATGTCTTATACAGGGCAAAAACGTAATCGCTAAGTATAAAAAAAGATATAAAGAGAAAAAAAAGTATCTATCTATTATTCCCTATCCACATGCGCTAGTACATATAAAAGATCCATGGGATATATTTTTAAAAAATGACGAGATAATTAAAGCAGATTTTAATCACTTAATTAAAAATCGTGAAAATAATTTCATTTTACATCAAAGTAATTTCGTGTTCCAAGAACAAGACATATTTATCGAAGAAGGTGCTTGCATTGAATGTGCTACACTTAATGCCAAAAGTGGACCGATATATATAGGGAAAAATGTCCAAATTATGGAGGGCGCTCATTTAAGAGGACCTCTCGTTCTTGGAGAGGGGGCTCAAGTAACTATGGGTGCTAAAATATACGGTGCTACAACTATAGGTCCCTTTTGCAAAGTAGGAGGAGAAATAAATAACAGTGTATTTTTCTCTTACACTAATAAATCCCATGAAGGGTTTATAGGTCAATCAGTTATCGGAGAATGGTGTAATATTGGAGCAGGTACAAGCAATTCTAATTTAAAAAATAATTACTCAAGAATTAAAGTATGGAACTATCAAAAACAAAAATATTTCCTCACCAAATTACAATTTTGCGGGTTGATTATGGCAGATCATTGTAGAACTGCTATTAATACTTCACTAAACACTGGTACAGTATGCGGTATAGCCTCTCAAATATTAAGTCATGGCTTATCGCCAAAATATATCCCTTCTTTTTATTGGGGAGGGGGATTACAAAATGTAGAGATCTATAACTTAGAAAAGGCTTATCAAAGTATTGAAAAAATGATGAAACGACGAAATGTTAATCTTAGTAAAACTGATAAAAAAATACTCAAAAATCTCTTTAATATAACTTTAGAAGATCAAATGATTATACAGAAGGAATGCTAAAATACTTACTTACTCCTCAATAAGTGTCTTTAAGGTATGCAAAGCTGAAAGAGCTGCTGTCTCTACTCTCAAACGGAATTTACCAAGACTTATCCCTAGCCAGTTTTTATCTAATGCATTACGTATTTCCTCAAAGGAGAAATCACCTTCAGGTCCAATTAAAACAGTATAATTTATAATCGAAGGATGTATAAGGCCTTTTAAAGGAACTCTAGGTAAGAGTTCATGACAATGAGCAATAAAAAATCCACTAGAACAAATAGGAACATTAGTAAGAAAACACTCATAAGAAATAAGTTGATGAATAATAGGCACATAAGCCCTGATAGATTGCTTCACTGCAGAACGAACAATTTTTAAAGCACGTTCATGATGAAATCGCGTCCGAAGCGAACGCTTCGATATCACAGGTGTGATTTCAGAGACACCTAGTTCAGTAGCTTTTTCTAAAAACCATTTAAAACGATCTGTAGATTTGGTCAATGCAACAACTAGATGTAAACTATAAGGTAATTTCCCATATTCAGGAAAATGCTCTACTATATCAGCTTCTACCTTATCTTTTAAGATAATATTCAAGCGAGCTCTCCATAAATCTCCAAGACCATTGGTTAAAAATATATACTCTCCAGAAGTTAAACGTAAAACCTTAGAAAGGTGGTAAATTTCTTCATAAAAGAGAGATACTTGAGAACTCGAAGTTTTTTCTCCGAAAAATAAATACATTAACTATCCCATTCACAACATGCTGAGACTAATATATCAAATTTATCAAAAAACTTGCGCTTATATTTTAACTGAGCGGTCATAGCAATCATAGCAGCATTATCAGTAGCATATTCTAAAGGAAGAATATGTAATTGCCAGCATTTTTCTTCTGAAATCTTTAAAGATCTATAACGAAGGTATGAATTAGCCGAAACGCCACCAGCTAAAGCTAATTGAGAAAGATTATTTTGATGCATTGCTTGTAAAGTTTTATCTAGCAATATAGTGACTATAGAATGTTGCACTGAGGCACAAAGATCATAAATATTTTTTTTAATAAAATCAGAATCTGATTTAAGTTGGTTTCGTATAAAGTATAAAAACTGTGTTTTAAACCCACTAAAACTAAAATTCAAACTGTTTACACGAGGCTTTGAAAAATGAAATGCAATAGGATTCCCCCATTGGGCATAGCTATCAATCCATGCTCCTCCAGGGTATTCTAACCCTAATATTTTAGCAGCTTTATCGAAAGCTTCTCCAGCAGCATCGTCAAGAGTCTTTCCTAAAAGCGTCATTTTAAAATAATCCCTTACCAGTACTATTTGAGTATGTCCTCCACTTACGGTTAAGCATATAAAAGGAAATTTTGGAAAATCTCCCTTATCTTTTTTTATAAAATGTGCTAAAATATGCGCTTGGACGTGATGCACTCCTATAAGAGGAATCTCTAAAGCCATGGCTAAAGATTTAGCAAAATTAGCTCCTACTAAAAGCGATCCTATTAACCCAGGCCCCCTAGTAAATGCTATAGCATTGATTTGTTTTTGATCTATATTTGCTAGAGTACTGGATCGTCGTACTAAAGAAACAATATCTTTTTGATGAAATCTAGAAGCAAGTTCGGGGACCACCCCTCCATAAGAAGTATGTATTTGTTGCGTACTGATTATATTTGACAGTACTGAATTACCTTGCATAAGTGCTACAGCCGTATTATCACAAGAGGATTCTATAGCAAGAATAATAGGGTCTTTTTTCATGATAAGCAAAAATAAGAATATTCAAAGTGTATATATCTTCTCTAAAAGGTCTATTTTGTATGGTAAGATCTTTGTCAAAAACTTGGTTAAAAGTTCTAACTTACTGTATATTTATTTTTCTTTTTTTATATCTTAGTATTATTGCTATTATTAATACTCCATCTGTTCAAACTATAATTGTTAAAAAATCTTTAGCATTTTTAAATAAAAAATTCGGTGTATCAATATCTGTAAAACATATAAGTATTAATTTTCTAGGAGACCTTTATGCAAAGGGAATAAAGGTCTTAGATCATCATAAAAATACATTGATTTATGTAAATAATCTTAAAGGAAGAACAAAACTCATAAAATTAGTTTTTCACCCTGAACAGATATATATTTCAGATTTAAAAATATATAGTCCTGTAGTTAATATTGTTACTTATTACGGAGAAAAAAAAAGTAATATATATCAGCTCATTGAAAAACTTTTCAAACAAAAACAAATATTTTCAAAGACATTATTTAAAAAAAATATAGAAATAAAAAATGGATATTTAGCTGTTTTTAATCATAACCTTAAATCAAGTCAGGCTATATTGCTTAATATAAGCAATATAATGGCAAAAGTACAGGATCTTAATATTCAAAGGGAAAGTGTATCAGCAAATCTGTGTTATTTGCAAAGTAGAGTAAAATATCATCAAAGTGTATTTGAGCTAGTCAATTTTTCAACAAAGGCGAGTTTTTCCCCTAAATCTTTGATTTTAGAAAAAATTGACATAAAAACTTCAAAAAGTGTTATTAAAGGTTCATTAAATCTAAACTATGAGAATATAAAGGATTTTAAGCATTTTAATGAAAAAGTGCATATTAACTCTAAGATCCTTCCAGGATCAAAATTAGGAGCTGAAGATCTACGTCTATTTATTGACTTATGGCCTAATAAGTCTAAGATAGAATTTAGTGGGAAAATTTTAGGCAAACTAGTAGAAGAACTAGTTTTAACTGATGTTCAATTTCAGTGCGGGAGTAATAAAATTATAAGCGATAAAATAAATATTTTTAAAATTACTTCTTTAAAAAATTTCTTTATCACTCAAAAAAAAGGATTTATAAGCACTTCTTATAATGGACTTAGGAATTTACTTTCGGATCAAATAGCTATAAAATTTATAAATTTTATAAAGAATTATGGAAAACTCAGTTTATATGGAGGATTCTATATAGATTATAAAAAAGTTAAAGCAGAGGGAACGCTTAGAAGTGAAACTATAGGAAGTGTACATATAAAAGTAGAACTAAATGAATATAGGGGGAATTCCATACTATATAAAGGTAAAATAGCAGGTGATAAACTGCATATTGCGTACTTAACTAACAATAAAAATCTGCAATCCATAAGTGGAATTCTTAAGTTCGAGGGAACTTCTTTAAATATCAAGGATTTAAAAATAACATTTAAAGGAATATTCTCTGAAATATTACTTTACGATCAATTATTGCATAATCTATATATAGATGGGGAATTATGTGGGCTATTTTTCAATGGGACAGTAGATATTAACGATATTAAAGGAAAAATACATTCTGATGGAGAATTTAATTTTTCACAAAAAAACCTGATGCTAAATGCAAAAATAAATATTGAAAATCTTGATCTTAAGGCTCTTAAACTAACTAAACAAAGTAAATCCCTAATAAGTACCAAAGCACAAATACAACTTTCGGGTCTTAATATAAATGATATAGAAGGATCTATATCCATGTATCAGAGCTCTTATAAAACGGATAAAAAAACATTTAAAATTTCTAAGATTAAACTTAAGGGAATAAAAGAAGGAGATAAAAGAACAATGATTCTTGAAGCTACTGATATGATCAAAGGTGAAATTACAGGGAATATGCCATGGCATATATGGCCCCGCTTTATAAAAAGTGAGATTCAATATATAATTAACAAACAGAGAAAATATATTTTTGAAGAAAATAACTATTTGGCCTTTAAATTAAAGGTAAAGAGTACATTTATAGAAATCTTCAGTGAAGATTTCAGCTTACCATCAACAAATGAATTTTTCGGAAAGATTGGATTTAGAAATAATATAAAGCTCAATTTTAGAGTTGAAAAAATAAAATTAAAAGATATTATCTTTGAAGATATTAAACTAACTACTGATGAAACTATATCTCAATATTTACAGTTAAAAGTAGGTAAAATAACCTTAAAAAGAATCATCTTAAAAGAACTATTAATTCTAGGTTTCTTTAAAGAAAGGTTACTAAAAATTAATAGTAGTTTTGTAGCTCAATGGGAAGATAATAAAGAACAACGATTCGAACTAAATTTCTATAAAAAAGGTAACTGGGGTGGAGAACGATGTTTTTCCATAGGATTATTACGTTCGAAAGTATCAATCAATGGATTGAACTGGTGGATTAATGAAAAAGATGATACTCGAACTCATAAAATAGACATAGATCTAAATAAAAATACTTTTTTAGCAAGAAAAATAGAATTTACTGCCTCTGAAGGGCAACATTTAGAGTTATCAATTGTAAATTTTAAGAATTGGAATTATAAATTAATTCAAGGGAAGATTAATAACGTGCAAATCAAACGAGTACTGCCTAAAAAATATAAAGATAATATTATAATAAATGGGTTAGTAAATGGCAACTTTTCAATAGATAACTTTAATAATATCCTTAAACCCAATATAAAACTAAATATTAGTAAAATTTACATAGGGAACAAAGTTTTTGAAAGTATGGAAATTGCTAGTTATTATATTGAGAATAACAAAGACTATCTGCTCAAAGGAAAAATAAAAGATAAAGGGACTGAGATACTCGATATTTATGGAATTATTAAAAATAAAAATCCAGAAAAAACACAACTTGATTTAACTCTTACTAGTAAGGGATTCCCTTTTAGTCTTATAGAGGGGTTCTTAGGAGACATTTTTAGCGATGTTCACGGGAGTGCACAAGGGGAAATAAAAATTACTGGATCATTTGAGAACCCAGTATACGAGGGTACTGTAAAATTACATAAAGCAGGATTTAAAATAATCTACTTAAATACAGCTTATAAATTAATTGACGAACCTATATTAAGGTTCTCGGCCAATTCTATAAAATTGGAAAATTTTTGTTTAAAAGATTTACAATATAAAACTCAAGCGCGTTTGAGGAGAGGAGAATTATACCTAAAAGATCTTAAATGGAATTTAAATCTTTCTATAGAAAGCGAATATTTACTTCTATTTAATACTTCTTCTATGCACAATAATTCTTTTTATGGAACTCTATTCATCACTTCGATGCTTAATAAAAGAGATAAATATCCCCCTAAATTATTAGAAATCAATATTTTAGGAGAAGCTGATAATATAAAAATTCAGGTAAAAAATGCTAAAATTGTCGGTCCTTCTCGACTATATATTAATATTAATAAGAAAAATAAGGATACTAAAAAAAACCCGAGTTACATTGAATTTATTGATATCCATAAAATGCCTATTGAAGGAGCTATTAAAATCAATAGACATGATATATCTATTGAAAATAATAAAAATAAAAAATTCTATGTAGAAATAGAAACTTTTATCGACCCTGATGTATACATAAAGTTACTTATGGATAAGTATGGAGATAATTCGATAAATGTCAAAGGGGAAGGTATGATTCGTTTAAAAATATCACCTGATAGAGATCTTCAAATATCTGGTAGCCCATACGAAATAGTTAGTGGAATATACCAATTTTCTATTGAGCAAATTCCTTTTATGAAGCTTGATAGGAAATTTAATATTAAGCCTAAAGGGCTTGTTATCTGGGGTGAAACTATTAATGATGCGACTTTAAATATTCAAGCATCTTATTCAAAAATAGTGTCTAACGTAAGTGAATATCTACATTTAGATAATACGATAAATATATCTAATCTTCTTACCGAACTTAATATTTATATATCTGGCAATTTGCTTAAGCCAAAGATTAAATTTGAAATAAAATTCCCTGATGCTTCTGAAGACATACGTTATAAACTTTTTGAACAACTTAATACGGATAATAAGATTTTTATACAATTTAGTTCAATATTATTGTTCGGTAAATTCTTTTTAAATACTAAAGATATTGTTGAAGATGGGTTATCGTCAGCCTACGACATAGTACTTAAACAACTGGGGACTATACTGTCGAGGATATACGACTCCTTAAGTATTAATTTAGAGTATATTCAAGGTAATAATAGAATAAATACTTCTAATAGTTTTAATTCTTCAATATCATATGACATTAATAAAATATTTAATATAAAAGGTACATTTAGGATTCCTTTAAACACTATTATAACCCAACAAGAATTAAATGCTTTTAGGGGGGATATTCAGTTAAATATAGATATTAGTAAAGCCTCTGATAAAAGCTTAGTACTTACATTATTTTCTAAACCAAAAACTTTTGTAGGAGAAATAGAAAATATAGAACCCACTACCTATTCTTCCCAAACTTATGGAACAGGTATTATATATACAACAAAATTTGATAGTTTTAAACAGTTTATACAAAAATATCTCCCGAAAAGAAAGTCTAAAATATCTTCAAAAAAGATACCTATAAAGAGGTCTTAATTTATATATTATTAAGGTTTTTCTTAAAAGGGGCATTACTAGATTATTCTTCAACAGGAAGAATACTTTTTTTTCGGCTGGTTTTTTAATAATTTTGTGTTAGAAAAAAAGAACCATAAAATAAAATCATGTCTTTAATAGATCAATTCGACGAAATAGACAAGCAAGTAGCGATTAATTTAATGAAAAATAGTCGTATGCCTGTAACTAGAATTTCTAGAGATATTCCTAGCGTCTCTACGGGGACCATTCGTCAACGAATGAATAAAATGGAAGATATCGGAATTATTAAAGGAAATACGCTTTTAATTAATTATGAAGAACTAGGGTTTAGAGTTAAGGCTTTCTTGGGTATTGTAACACAATCTCCTGAAACAGAGAATGTCAAAATTGATCTTGAAAAGATTCCTAATATCGTGCAACTTTATATTACTTCTGGTAAGTATAACTTCTTTTCCAAAATTATCGCTAAAGACACTAATAATATGATGAATATTTTTCTAGAAATAGGGAAGATAAGAGGAGTTGTAGGTACTGAATCCATGCTTTGCCTTCAAGAAAGTATTAATGACGAAAATAGATTATTATTAAGCTTACTAGATAAATCTTCATTTAGCTAAAACGATTAAAAATAGATCACTCTTAAAGAGATAAAAAGCTTAAATTGATAGGGGCATATATTGAGCTCAATATGAGTAAAATAATTGGATAATAATTTTTCAATTTAATCTGTTCTTAATATCTTAGTTTAAGAGATTAAGAACAGATTAAATAATATATATAAAACACTATAAAGGGCATAAATATTTAATTATGCAGTTTTTTATAAAATAGTTAAGCATAAATCTATTATAATTACTTGTTAATTTCTTTTTACTATTATCTATAGTAAAATTTATGTGCTTCTATAACAAAAAAAATATTTTAACTATCTTATATCCTAAAAAGGATTTCTGTCTTTTAAAATATTATTTTTAATCATTAACCTTCTTCCTCATTAATAATAAAATATTCTTCTCTATTTATAGAGAAGAATTAGTTAGCCCTTAAAATAGTTGTATTTTCATTAGTTTAATTAAAGTTTTTAACATATTTATCTCTTACTATATAATACATTGATTGTATATAAAAATATTCTCTGAAGAGAATATTAAAAATTAAGATTATTTTCTTTATTATACATAATTGCGAAATACATTAAGACTTATTTTTATTTTTTATGATATCTCCACTTTAAAAAGTAGAGAATATATCTTTTTTTTTACACCTCTGTAATATGTCTATAATAAAAAATTAAGATTTTTTTTTAAAATCATAAAAAAACAAGAAGAAAATGCTCAGATTGTTCACACTATTACGTAAACAGCATAAATACATTATTTACAGTATATTTCTTTTTTTATTTTCAATATTATGGCTGTTGTATATATATATTAAAAAACAAGATTTTAAATATGATTTTTTTAAAAGACAGATATGGAATTATAAAGACTTATGTGCCCCTAATTTCAAAATTATTAATACAGAAAAAAGAATTAACGATAAAAATCAAAAATATTATTTTCAAAATAATACATATCTATCTTTAGATATTCAGAAATACTTTAATAAAAAAATAGCTTTGTTAAATAATCCATTCCTAAAAAAAAAAAAAAGACTTGGAATCATCAAAAATATTTATGATAAAGGCTATATAAGTACATCTTTATTTTTATCCTATTATTAAATATAATATCATTGTTGATGTAATTAAATCAGATATGTATTTCACAGATGGTGTTAATTCTACAATTTTTAACTTTAAAAATAATTTACAAAAAATACCTTTGATAAATGATGATAATTTTCAAAAACTCTATACTTTAAAAGAAGTTTATGACAAAAAATTATTGTTTGAAGGAAGTAATTATTATTTAATAATAGGTTATTTTATTCTTATAAGCATAGTATTAGGTATATTTTTTTCTTATTTCTTCTATCTAAGAAAGGAAATATATAATAATATAAATGCTATAAGATTTTTAATAATTTCTATCCTATGCAATATTACTATTACCATTATAGTAGCTAGACAAGAATTAAATTTTGTCTACATAATTCCTTATTGTCTTATGCCGATCGTAATACGGTTTTTTTTTGATCTTAGTACAAGTTTTATTACACATTTAACGACTATTATTCTTTTAGCTCCTATTTTGCCTCAAAGCTTTAATTTTGCGTTTATTGAAATTACTGCAGGAGCTATAAGCTTATTAAATCAAGCTAAGATTTATAAAAAAATGAATCTTTTTATCATTTCTATAAAAATCTTAGCAATCTATATAATATCATTTTATGGGTTAATATTAATAAGAGATGGCACTTTAAATACATTTACTTATGAATATTTTTTTATATTTTTTACAAGTTCAATGTTAGTGCTTTTCGCACGACCGATAATTTACTTTTTTGAAAAAAAAATTGGGGGTACTTATAATCTATCTTTATTAGAGCTATCTGATACAGATGGTGCATTATTTAGATTTTTATCTCAAAAAGCTCCTGGAACGCTTCAGCACTCATTGATTGTAGCATATTTAGCAGAGGAAGCTGCTAGAGAAATAAACGCTAATTTTCTTCTTGTAAGAATTGGTGCAATATACCACGATATAGGGAAAACAGAAAATCCTAATTTTTTTATCGAAAATCAAAAAAACATAAATCCCCATAAAAATCTTACTGCTGAAGAGAGTGCTCAAATAATTTTAAAACATGTCAATCTAGGGATAGAGTTAGCAAAAAAATACAACCTACCTAATAAAATTATAGATTTTATTCGAACTCATCATGGCAATACAATAGTATATTATTTTTATAAGAAATATAAAGAACAGAACCCTAATAAGAATATAGATATCAGTCATTTTAGATATGATGGACCAAAACCTTTTTCTAGGGAAATGGCTATTCTAATGGTTTGCGATAGTGTAGAAGCAGCTTCAAAAAGTCTTCAAACTCCATCTGGAAGAAATTTAGAAAATCTTGTAGAAGAGATAGTTAACAAACAGATGAATGATAATCAATTCTCTAACGCTAATATTACATTAAAAGAAATTCAGCAAATTAAAAATATTATAAAAAAGAAATTGATTAGTGTCTATCATACCAGAATAGAATATCCTCAGTAATTACCTAATTACAAAGAAATCTACTAATTCTTGTTTATTTAAAAGATCCGCTCTACATTTACTAGTAATTTTATTACTTATATATTTAATATAGTAAATAGAGTATACAAAGAAATATTTAGGAGAGTTGCCGGAGTGGTTAACGGAGCAGTTTGCTAAACTGTCGGCGGGAAAACTGTCGCGTGGGTTCGAATCCCACACTCTCCGCGTTTAAAACGGGGTGTAGCGTAGTCAGGTTATCGCGCCTGGTTTGGGACCAGGAGATCGCAGGTTCGAATCCTGCCACCCCGACATAAAAAAGATATGGATCACGTAGCTCAGTTGGATAGAGCAACTGCCTTCTAAGCAGTTGGTCGCAGGTTCGAATCCTGCCGTGATCACCAAGTGATTGCTATTTAATATTTAAGTTTTATTTGATAGTTATACAAAATTCCTTAATTCTCCTAAGGATGATCATAATATAAGATGATCATAATATAAGATGATCATAATATAATTATAAGGGAACACATATTATTCTAGATTTTATTTAGAATAAATAAAAAAAAAATACCTCCCCTTAAATATTTTTTCTTAAAGCACTATCAATACATCTTTTAAAGTCTTTTAAAACACAAAAGAATTTTACTATATTATTTATAATTTAAAAGGTATTATTTAATACTTTTATCTGAATTAAGATAATGCTCGACGAATCCTTAAAAAGGCCTCTTCTAACTTTTCTTCAGAAGTAGCGTAAGAAATACGCAAGCATTTTTGATCTCCAAAAGGAGAACCTTCTACAACCGCTACATGAGCTTTTTCAAGTAAATACATAGCTAACTCTGATGAGTTACAAATTCTGATTCCAGAAAAAAAATTTCCGAAAAGCTCTGAAACTTCTGGAAAAGCATAAAAAGCTCCTTGAGGAACATTACAATGGAATCCATATAATTCTTGAATATTATCTAAGACTAAATCACGTCGTTTTTTAAAAGCCTTAATCATATAATTAATACACTGGGGATCTGCCTTTAGAGCACTAATGGCGGCTTGTTGTGCAATAGAGTTAGCTCCTGAGGTGGTTTGCCCTTGTAATTTATCGCAAGCCTTAGCTAACCATACAGGAGCGCCTATATAACCTATACGCCACCCCGTCATAGCAAATGCCTTAGAAAGGCCATTTAAAGTTACTGTTTGATTATAAACTTCTGGAAATTCAGCAATACTTGTATAAGTCCCCGAATAGTTAATATACTCATAAATCTCATCAGATATTACAATAAGCTGAGGATATTTAGCGAAAATTTTCACTAGTTTCCTAAGTTCTTCACGAGTATAAATACTACCAGAGGGATTACAAGGAGAACTAAAAATAAAAATCTTAGAACGAGGGGTAATATAAGACTCAATCTGCTCTGGTAAAATTTTAAAATTATTCTGTAAGGTTGTCGGAATGATCACTTTTTTAGCCTCACAAAGATTAGCCATTTCATAATAACTTACCCAGTAAGGACTTGGAATTATAACTTCATCATCCGGATTTAAAAGCGCTAGAAAAATATTAACTATCGACTGTTTCCCTCCAGTTGAAACAACTATTTGCGAGGGTTCATAATGCAATCTATTATCTCGAAGAAATTTTTCACATATTGCTTCCTTAAGCTCTATACAACCAGATACAGGTGTGTAATAATGGTGACCTTTATCTATAGCATTTTTAGCTGCCTGTAAAATAAAATCAGGAGGTGAAAAATTAGGCTCTCCCACGCTTAAATTAATTACATCATAGCCTTGCATTTTAAGATCCCTAACTTTAGAGGACATAGCTAAAGTTTGCGAATAACTCATATTTTCAAGACGACGAGAACCCCTTTGCATAATCTTTCTTTTAAATGAAGAACAAATCTAATAAATTCAACACTACTTTTTAATTTTCCTTTACTTTTATGTATAAGTATAAAAAATAATTCCTAAAATTTAAATGAGAACATACGGCATTTATGGAATTAAAAATTTTTATGAATGTAGAATGCCTAATATTTTCTTATTTCGAATAATCTACTGACTTTATTATTTTTTTTTTTAAAAAAACCCTGTCTCCCTTATCCTCCTCTAGGAATATAATGTAAAAGAGATTCCTTTTATATTCTTTATTTTCCTTTATAAAATGAGGGGACTCAATAGCCTATTTCCTAGCCATGAGAACTAGAAATGTTAGTTTTAAAGTTGTAATCAGTTTCTTTTCAATCTAACTTAGTAATCATTTTTGATATTTCTATAAACTCTTAAAGTGCTTATAGTATATAAACTTTATATAAAAAAATAAGACTTATTAGTTTTATCGATTATATTTTTTTTTTTGATATGATCAAAAGTATAAGAAACTACATGATCTATAATGGATTAAATGTATGCACAAGAATAGCTAAAAGACTTGGAACTAGAATACATAGTATACGGATACTATTTTAATCCTAAAATATGTGCCCAGGACGGGAATCGAACCCGTATGATATGAATATCACTAGATTTTGAGTCCAGCGCGTCTACCAATTCCGCCACCCGGGCTATAAACAAATAGAAACTTTAGAAGTTACTAATTATTTAAATTAATTGAATTCAATATTTGACTGAATGCTTTTTTATCTAAAAAATCAAAATGTTAAAAGAAAATTATATCATTATTTTTTTAAGTAGTACTATAACAAGGCTATATACCTTATAAGTAATATCTGTCTTTTCTTAATGATCGCGAGTAAAATACTATCATTCTAAATATCTATACATAAAATTAATAGGTAGCTACATTAACTAATGTAGGTAAAATCTGAATTAGATAATATAACTACTTGAAAATAGTCTTTATTTTTGTCTTTTTATACAAATTTTAGAAATTTGGTTTTTTAATTATTATTCGATAGAAATTTTACAATTGGGAGATATATATTTAGATTATGCTTCAACTGCTCCTATGCGGACCGAAGTAGCAGATTTTATGACAGAAAACTTAAAAAAGTTTTTTGGGAATCCGTCTTCTTCACATAAGCTAGGTAGGTTAAGTCGATCAGCCATAGAAATGTCGAGAAAGTCAATTGCTAGATCTTTAAATGCTAATACTTCAGAGATTATTTTTACATCAGGTGGCACAGAATCGAACAATATGATTTTGACATCAGCAACTCAATTTTTAAAAGTTAAACGTATTCTTACTTCGTCTCTTGAACATAAATCAGTTTTAGAAACAGCCCAAAGATTAGCTGAATTTCAAGGTATAATAATAGAGTTTATTGCGCTTAAGCCTAAGGGTATTATTGATCTAGAAGATCTTGAAAAAAAACTGAAAACTTCTTCATTTATCACTTTAGTGAGTTTAATGCATGCGAATAATGAAATTGGGAATATTTTACCCTTGTTTCAAGTCAGTGAAATTTGCAAGAAATATAAAGCCTGGTTTCACTCTGATATGGCCCAGACTATTGGACATTATCATTTAGATGTAAAAAAATTAGGTGTAGATTTTGCCTCTTGTAGTGCTCATAAGTTTTATGGGCCAACAGGTGTGGGTTTTTCTTTTATTCGAAATAATTCCCTTTCTAAAGGTTTTATCGTAGGAGGGCCTCAAGAGCGAGGGTTACGTGCAGGTACTGAAAATATACATGGTATCTTAGGTATGGCTAAAGCATTAGAGTATGCTTTAAAAGAGCTTAAAAAAGAACGCACGCATATAGAATCGATTAAAGAATATACTATTTTTTTAATTCAAAAAGCTTTACCACAAGTCCGATTTAATGGACTTTCAGCAGATTTATATAAAAGTCTTTATATGACTTTAAATATTTCTTTACCTATAAGAGACGATATGTTAAGTTTTAACCTTGATTTGAAGGGAATTATTATTTCACAAGGAAGTGCTTGTCTTTCAGGATCTTTAACCCCTTCACATGTTATTCAAACAATATTAGGACAGATAAATATAGAAACCCAAACATCATTGCGTATTTGTTTTGGATATTCTAGTACTAAAGAAGAAGTAAATACACTTATAGCTGTTTTAAAAGAATATCTGCAAAATATTACCATTGAAAAATACTGATATTTTATCCCTATTTCTCTATAATGATAGAGATATATTTAGATTCTAAATATAGAAGATTACTAGATAATTGTTGTCGTTATAATTTTTTTTTACTAAAACAATCATAATAGCAAATGCCTTTCAATTATTAAAGTTAGTTCAAAATGGGAAAAAATACCTGAATAATTTAGCTGAAATTATTATGTCTCTATGATAGACTATATAATTATAACCTCTGTGTTTATCAATAGTTTATTAGTTTTTACTATTTTTTTTTTTTGAGTGAGAGTTTTTTTATAGAAAATTAAAGGAGCATATTATATTATGCTCCTTTAATTTTCTATAAAAAAACTCATAAATAAGAGCTATTTTTAGTCCCGATAATATATTTCTAAGTAGAGACTAAGATTTCTTATCATTTTTTGATCATAAATATCTAAACTTAGATAAGCGATGATAACTTATAAGTAATAAAAACTAACTATTAAGTAAAAAAAAATAATAATTCTATATGCATATATAGAATTATTATTAAATTAATAATTTAACTTAAATTTTATGAGTAAAATAGATAATACGCTATACAATATAGCGTAAAGATATGCTAAAATAGCATAATTAATTATTTATAGCTATAACATTAACTATCCTAATTAAGGAGATTTACTTATCTTTTTATCTTAAGGAGATCTATTAAGGAAATTTTGGAAAATTTTTAAAATTTGGTGATCTTTTTTCAAGAAAAGCTTTTTTGCCTTCTTGCGCCTCTTGTGTTAAGTAATACATTAAAGTAGCATCTCCAGCAAGTTGCATTAACCCATGTTGACCATCTAAGTCTGCATTTAAACATCGTTTAATCATACGCAAAGCCATAGGGCTATGTTTTTGTATAGTTCTACACCACTCAATAGTTACAACTTCAAGGTTTTTTTGAGGAACTACTTTATTTACTAACCCCATATCAAGAGCTTCTTGTGCACTATATTCCTTACAAAGGAACCATATCTCTCTTGCCTTTTTCTGACCTATATGCTGAGCTAAATAGGACGATCCAAATCCTCCATCGAACGAACCTACCTTTGGGCCTGTTTGTCCAAAACGAGCATTCTCTGAAGCTATTGTTAGATCGCATACTACGTGCAATACATTACCACCACCTATAGCATATCCATTAACCATTGCGATTACAGGTTTAGGTAATTCACGTATTTTTTTATGTAAATCTAATACATTCAAACGCGGGATACCATCTTCTCCAATATAACCACCAATGCCTTTTACCCTTTGATCTCCTCCGCTGCAAAAAGCTTTATTCCCAGCTCCTGTAATAATTACCACATCAATATCTGCACGCTCTCTAGCTATATCCATAGCATCAACCATTTCAATAATCGTCTCGGGTCGGAAAGCATTATGTACTTCAGGTCGGTTAATGGTAATCTTAGCAATACCCTGATTAAACTCAAACAGAATATCTTTATAATTATTTATCATTTTACAGTTGAAATTTAAAATAAGTTTTATTTAAAAAAAAAATATTAAAAAGATTTAAGTATACTTTTTTCCTTAGAAAAGTTAATATCACTTAAAATTATAAAAGAGATTATAATTATATTTGATATGAAAAAATGACATTAGAATAATGTTGAGAAACATGTTAGCTATATCTTTAGGATTATTCATGGGTATTGCTGTGATGTTTTCTGGAAGTGGAATGACTAAAGACTGGTTCCAGCAAACCTCTGTCTTATCATTATATCAATGGCAAGAAATTATACTACGAGCACCTAGTTTTTTTTTTATCATTCTAATCATATTTTATGTCTTAGGATCATTAATAGGAGGTATTATCACTGCTGTTTTCGTAAAAACAGCTAAAGAAGCTTACGCTTTCCTAATTGGGATTATATTATCTATTTTTTTATTCTTATATATTTTTTTTTATAAAATGCCTTTATGGTTTGAGATAATTGCATTCTTTATATTTTTCCCAACCGCTTGGTTGGGCGGGAAACTCATAGCATATCTTTACCAAAAACACATTTATATTACCTATTCCAAAAAAAGGGAATAAGATCATTTAAATATAATTATAAACCCTTTTGACTTCATTAAATAATAAGCCAAAAGTAACCTCCTAGATACCCTAGGAGAGCTATCCAAGAAACCTTTTTAAGGTACCAAAAAAAATTAATTTTTTCCATCCCCATAGCAGCTAACCCAGCTGCAGATCCAATAATAAGTAAGCTACCTCCTGTACCGGAAGCATAGGCTATAAAATGCCAAAACATGTCATCGATAGGATATGAAAACATCCCTAATATCACTGCTACTAAAGGGATATTATCTATAATAGATGATATCCCCCCTAAGATAATCACTATGGTATTAGGAGAGAATAATCCTTTATTAAGCCAATTTGCGAAATGAAATAATATACCTAAAGATTCTAATGCGCCTACAACTAATAAAATTCCAAGAAAAAATAAAATATTTGAAAAATCTATTTTACCTAAAGCCTTAAATACGTAAAATTTACGCAATAAGGGAGTATTATTATAACTGTTTGAAAATTTTATATATTCTGCTACGATACATACTATTATTAAAGAAAAAACCATCCCAATATAGGGAGGGAGGTGAATTAAAACTTTAAAAATAGGGGTAAATAAAATCATAGAAAGTCCTAAATAAAGAATTAATGAGCTCTTTTCAAATTTTTCGGTGGAAATTTTAGAACGATCTAATACTATTCCCCCTTTAAAAACAGACATAAAAGAAGCTATAAAGGTTGGAATTACCATAGATAATATTGAAGGAATAAATACATATTCTATAAGTTTTTCAGGGGTAATTTTATTAGAAATCCAAAGCATCGTAGTAGTTACATCTCCAATAGGGGACCAAGCACCTCCAGCATTAATCGCTATAATAAGTATTCCTATATAAGGCCTACGCTCTTTAGAATTAGGAATAAGTTTTCGTAAAATAGTTATTAGAATGATAGTAGTAGTAAGATTATCAATTATAGCTGATAAGAAAAAAGCTAGTGTGTTAAGAATCCATAAAAGTTTAGTTTTTTTTTGTGTCTTTATCGCTATTTTAAGAAAATCAAAACCTAAATGCATATCTATGATTTCAACAATAACCATAGCACTGACCAAAAAAATGAGTATTTCAGATGTTTTTCTTAAATGATGAAGAAATAAAGAATTAAAATAAGTTAGTTCTAAAGTTTTTAAAGTAGTATCTATTTTAAAAACCGGTAAAGAACCCATATAAATAAGTGACCAACAAAGTATAGCCATAGCTAAGGCTGATATAGATTTGTTTAAACGTAACGAATATTCGAAAGCGATAGCCATATAGCCTAAAACAAATACAATGATAACAGCTGTATACATAGAATTATGTAGGTTAAGATTTGTAATTTCTCTTTTTATAAAGAGAGAAAATATCTATGAATTTGAATTATATATACTAAATAGACAAAAAAATAGGTCTAAAAATGAATAAAATATCTTTTTAATCTAAAAATTAGATATATAAGTTTCTTATAACTCTAAAACTAAAAGATATTCAAATACAAAAATAAAAAGTATTCCTACTGTAATGAAAGAGATTAAGATAAAAAATATATATAAGGATATATAATTTTTATACTTATATAGAAAAAAGCGTAGGCTAAATAATTTTTTCTCTATAATAGAGACCTCTAATTGATAGTAGTAGCTTATAATTTTTTTGTAAAGTCATCCATATTATATCTCTAAAAAAAAAATAGAGTAAAAATTGGCTTACTAAACGCAAACAAGTGTTTTTTTGTTATGTTAAGCATAACATAGAGTAAATAGTTTTTAGTCCTCTTAAGAGGATAGGGGAAAAGAAGCAAAATAATTATACTTTATCTTAAAACGCTCTCTTTTAAAATTTTTACCATACTAGTTTGCATATTAAGGAATAAACTAAGTTGATTTATTGGAATACGCTCTTGTCTCATGCTATCTCTATAACGGACTGTAACTGACTGATCTTTAAGACTATCATAATCTAGAGTAAAACAGAAAGGAGTGCCAATGGCATCCTGATGCCGATAACGTTTACCTATAGATTCTTTTTCTTCATAAAGAAGAGAATATTCCCATTTAAGTTCATGAAAAATTTTCTCAGCCATTTGAGGTAACCCATCCTTTTTAACTAAAGGTAAAATAGCAGCTTTGATAGGCGCAATTGAAGGAGGTAATTTCAAAACCCAACGATCACTTCCATCTTCGAGTACTTCCTGAAAAAGACAAGAAGAAAATACCGCAAGAAATAAACGATCAAGTCCTACTGAAGTTTCTATAACATAGGGAATATATCCTTCTTTTTTATCCGAATCAAAATATTGCATTTTTTTTCGTGAAAATTGTTGATGATTTTTTAAATCAAAATCTCCACGTGAATGAACACCTTCTAATTCTTTAAAACCAAAGGGGAAACAAAATTCTATATCAGTAGCAGCATTTGCATAATGCGCTAGTTTTTCATGATCATGAAACCGATACTTTTTTACTCCTAATCCTAAGGCTAAATGCCACTTCATCCGTGCCTCTTTCCAATATTCATACCATTGCATCTGCTCATATGGAGATATAAAAAATTGCATTTCCATTTGTTCAAATTCACGCATACGGAAAATAAATTGTCGTGCTATAATTTCATTTCTAAAGGCTTTACCAATTTGAGCAATACCAAAAGGTATTTTCATACGTGCACTTTTTTGTACTTGAAGGAAATTTACGAAAATTCCCTGAGCTGTTTCAGGACGTAAATATATAGGTTCGCTTTGAGTAGAAAGAGAGCCTATATGAGTCTGAAACATTAGATTAAATTGTTTTACTTGAGCCCAATTTTTTGATCCTGTTTCAGGATCTGAAATACCTAATTCATCAATTATATTTTTGAGTTCGGCTAAATCCTCTTTCTTTAAAGAATAAATCATACGTTCTATGATTTCCTTTTTTCGTTTTTGATAATAAGCAATTTTTGAGCTAGTAGCTAAAAACCGGTCTTTATCAAATGCCACGCCAAAATGGTCTTGTGCTTTTTGAAGTTCTTTATTTATTTTTTGTTGAAGTTTTTCACAAAAATTCTCAATTAAAATATCAGCTCTATAACGACGTCCGCTATCTTTATTATCGATCAAAGGATCATTAAAAGCATTGATATGACCAGAAGCCTTCCAGGTAGTGGGGTGCATTAATATAGAGGCATCAAGACCGACAATATCTGTACGTAATCCAGTCATAGCTTTCCACCAATAACTTTTGAGATAATTCTTAAGAGATATTCCATAAGGACCATAATCATAAAGAGCACTTATACCTTCATATATTTGACTTGAAGGAAAGATAAACCCATAAGTTTTAGCATGAGAAATAATACACTTTAACCAATCTTGAGGCTTCTTCATACTTTAATTTTAACTGCCGAACAAAAAATAATAAAATAAAAGTTCTATAATTATGTTCTGAAACATCACAAAAAATAGCTTGAAAAAGGGAAATTTAGCACTCGGTGAACATATAAAAAAAATTAAAGAAATAAAATTATCCCTCTCTAGGAAGTAAGACTATCAAGCAAACAACCTAATCAAATAAATTAGTGTCATAAGAGATATATTTAATAATAAAAAAGATCAATCTTTTTCATTAGAATCTTTAATAGAAGTAATTAATTCGAAAGAAAGCATTGCTTCAAGTTTGAGATGTAATCGAATTTTGGCCTTATACTTTCCAAGTACCTTAATAGTATTTCCAGGAATAAGAATATTTTTTTTATCTATCTGAAAGCCTTGTTTTGTGAGCTCTTCAGAAAGATATTGATTATTTATCGATCCGAATAACTTACCTTCTGATCCAGCTTTAACCACAATCTTGAGGTGAATATTATGTAGTTTTTGAGCTATTTTATCAGCTTGTTTTAACAAGTCAGTTTCTTTTTTAGCACGCTGTTTTAAAATCTCTTGAATCTGTTTTTTAATTGATGTAGTAGCTAATTGAGCATATCCTTTTGGAATTAGATAATTTCTAGCATAACCAGGTTTTACGCTTATCTCTTCATATTGAAACCCTAAATTTTCAACATCTTTTTTTAAAATAACTTGCACGTTAGATATATGTTTTAAATTATTTAAGACCATCGGTTACAAAAGGGAGAATTGATAAATGTCGTGCCCTTTTTATAGCCTGACTTAGTCTAATTTGAAATTTCTTAGATATCCCAGTAATACGGCGAGGTAGTATTTTCCCTTGTGGATTGAGAAACTTAAAAAGAAAGGCTGGATTTTTATAATCAACATATTTTATACCATACTTCTTAAAAAGACAATATTTCTTACGAGGCTCCTCATCTATTTCAAGTGGAGCTAAATAACGAATTTCCCCCTCCCCTCCTTGTTTAGCTTGTTGTGCTAGTTCATCCAAAACCATATTTTAAAGTTTTTATTTTTGTTCATAAAATTTTATCTTTTGACGACGCTTTTGCGCATATTCGATACCATGTTTGTCAAGCCTTATACTTAGATAGCGTAAAATACGTTCTTCTCGTTTAAAATGAAGTTCAAGAGAAAAGATAATACCTTTTGATTCGACTTTATCTTCATCTATATGAAATTGTATTAATTCATAATAACCAGTTTTTTTTTTATCTATAGGATAAGCTAGCTTTTTAAGTCCCCAGGACTCATAATGATCTATTTTTACATTATTCTCTTTAAGAAAATCTTGAGTTTTTTTTACTGTTTCCTCTACCTGAATTTGAGATAGAACGGGAGTTAATATGAAAACAGTCTCATAGTATTTAGACATGAACTTCAAATATTTTATATTAAAACGCAATCTGTACAAAGGTAAGTGTTTCTACTTAAGTTACGAAACTAACTAAGTTTTTTATTTCTCAATATAATCTGAAAAATATACTTATACTCTCAGTAAATTATATATCTATAAACCTTGTCTTTAAGCAGGATATAAGATTTATAGGTATATATTAAAAACTCTAATTCTATAATCTGATATTAATCAGCCTCTATGCATAAAAGAGACTAAGATATTAATTCATAATTAGGGAATTTAATAGATTAAGGCTACCCTACAACTTGGTGTATATTGTTTTGACGATATCTTTTGTATAATTTTATATTAATATAATTTATAATTGACAACAAAATATAAATTAGAATCAGTAAAAAACCTAACCAGACTAAAAAAATAAAATTTTTTCTATAAATGATAAAATAAAATAATTTACTAATTACTATACTTATGAAGTGCTCTATTATATGACTATATCTGTCTTAAAATTATTATAAATAGGATTAAAGATTTTTTTATGTATCAGGAAAACTTAGAAATTATATTATTGAGAATGCATTCTTGAAAAAATGCTAGTTAATTAAGAAGCAAATAAGAAAAACATAAAAATTCTATTAACTTTGCTCAAAAAAATAAACCTTATGAAAAAAGGATGTCTTACTATAATTCTTGTAATTTTAGGAGTTATAGCTATAACAATATTTTGGGGGGTAGGTAAATACAATTCCTTAGTAGGACTTAATGAAAGAGTGAAAGCTCAGTGGGGGCAAGTTGAGAATGCTTATCAGCGTCGTTCAGATCTTATTCCTAATTTAGTTAATAGTGTAAAAGGCGCTGCTAATTTTGAAAAAAATACTCTTACACAAGTTATTCAGGCACGTGCTCAAGCTACTTCAGTCAGAATAAATACTGATAATCTTAGCCAGGATCAAATTAATAAATTCCAAAATTCCCAAAATGGACTTAACAATTCTCTAAGTAGATTGCTAGTAAGTGTAGAGAAATACCCTGAATTAAGAGCTAATCAAAATTTTTTAGAATTACAAAGTCAAATAGAAGGCACTGAGAATCGCATTAATGTAGAGCGTAATCGATTTAATGAAGAAGTAAAGATTTTTAACAGTACGCGTAATAGTTTCCCGAGTATCTTTATCGCTAACTTTTTTTTACAATTTTCTGAAAAAGGATATTTTAAATCACAAAAAGGAACTGAAAAAGCTCCTATAGTAGATTTTAGAGAATAACCTAGTTATAGAATATATCTTCATATAATAAGGATGAACATTATCATTTTTCATAGTCCTCAGAAGAAGGGAAAATTGTGTATTCCGTATGAAAAATATAACATAAATAAATACTATAATAAAGAATCTTAAGTCTACAAGAAACAAAGATATTTTTCATAAAACTTAATTGATAGATACTTATCCTGTGCAATAGTGGTACTTCTTTATATGACTACTGATCATAAAAGCCTAAGTCTAATAAGACATGAGGAAGACGTTTATCAATTTCTTTAGAAAAAAAATGCAGAAGACTATTAAGAAACTATACTAATATTCTTCAAAAAGAAAGACTTGTATTAAAGATCTTAGCATAGATATTATCAATATAATCAATGAATTATCCAATAGCATTTCGAAGTATTAAATCTGTGTTTTGGTTAGTACTTTTTATATATTCAACCTGCAATCTTTGGGCTCAATTCAATATTCCAAAACCTCCTGCAAAAATTTATCCAGTAAATGACTATGCTCAAGTTTTGAGTTTACAAGAACGTAAAGTTTTAAATAATAAATTAATTAACTATAGTAAATCTACTTCAACAGAAATAGTACTTATTACACTGGAAACTCTAAATGGAGAAGATCCCAATCTTTTAGCGACTAATTGGGGACAAAAATGGAGGATAGGTCAAGAAAAACAAGATAATGGTATTATCGTTTTATTAAGTGTTCAAGATAAAAAAATAAGTATACAAAATGGTAGAGGTATAGAACCTTATTTTACTGATATAAAATCTAAGCACATTATTAAAAATGAACTTATACCTCTACTTAAAAAAAATAATTACTATGCAGCTCTTGACAAAGTCACAGATGTTATATTTAAGGTTCTAAAAGGTACTTATAAGAAAACTAAGTCTTCTTCAGAAAATTATAAATGGAACGGACTACTATTTTTTGTTTTATTACTCCTGTTTTTCCTGTTATTCTTCCGAGGAGGTGGAGGTAGAGGTTCAAGAAGATCCTTAATAGGAATAGGTGATATACTCACAAGCCTAATACTTTTAGGAGGCATAGGTAGAAAAGATAACGGAAGCTCTGAAGACGTAGATAGTGACGAAAGCTTTGGAGGCGGAGGTAGTTTCGGAGGCGGAGGTGCTAGTGATAAATGGTAAACAATATACTATAGTAATAGCTCTTAACTTTTTAGTTACTTAAATTGTACTTACTATCCTTAAGCTTCTTATAGAGCATAGTAATATGCTTAATACTAACTCTTTTAAGAGTCGCTTTCATTTTTCAAATGAAGGGAGGGCAGAAGAAAGGGAAAGAGTATATGTAAAAAACTCTAAAAACTAATTTTTTGCTTAAAATACTCTTTTACACTATTTATTAATCTTGAAAATTTTAGAAGGTAGGAGTAAACATAGCCGACAAATTTAAGAATGACCGTACTATTTTATCATCTAAGCCATTTTTTTAAGAAAAAAATGATAAAAATAGACGTTCAGTAAATTAATATCATATCAGAGAAACTAAAGATTAACTATAACTCTATAACCATTTTATACCCCCCCTTTTAAGGGGGGGTATAAAATGGTTATTATAAATCTCTCAACAGAGACATTAGATTTTTCAGTATAAACATTATTTATTATAAATTTAATGGATATAGTCCTTTTAGATTTTCTAATAGAAAAAACTAATATTATAAATGATCTTGAAAAATTTTTCAGATTATAAAATCTGAAGTTTTTAAGAAAAAAGATGGCTATCTATGTTAGATGATATCTTAATCGAGAGTAAGATCTTCT
Organism: Candidatus Insignibacter tubulum; assembly: GCF_056790205.1. Taxonomy (NCBI): domain Bacteria; kingdom Pseudomonadati; phylum Bacteroidota; class Flavobacteriia; order Flavobacteriales; family Blattabacteriaceae; genus Candidatus Insignibacter; species Candidatus Insignibacter tubulum. The sequence continues at coordinate 431,478 of NZ_CP199715.1, read as the reverse complement.
CATTTGAGAAAAATGACATTATTGCATCTAATAAGAAATTATTAATTATAGCGATGTTATATTTATTAGTAATTTATAAATTTTATCCTTATATAGTAGGGTAATCATTCAAATTCTCTAAGTCGTGATTGTAGCATTCTTATTTTTAATATTGTATCAGCTTCTTTCTTATGTTCGAGAGCAACTACATCTTTAGGCGCTTTGCGCATAAATTGCTCATTACAAAGTTTTTTACGTACCATAGTTAAAAAAACTTCTTGATATTTAAGAGTTTTTTGTAGAACTCTAAATTCTTTAGTCCTGTTAATTTCCCCTTTAAAACAGACAAAATATTCTTTTGTATCTAATAAAAAAGAAAACTGATATTGATCAGGTTTTTGTTGAATATATAAAAGCTTACAGGGATGCGCCATCTTATATACTACCGGATCAAATTTAGATCCAGCATTTTTAGGGTCTGTATAAATGGAAAGCAAGACTTTTGAAGAAATTTTATACTGGGTTCTTAAAGCACGCAACTCTCTTACAAGAGTAACCGCATAATTAAAATCAGATAGAATTTTATGATTAAAATTCATCTGGGTAATCCATGGGCTGATAATAAGTGCTTCACTTTTAGATCGAGTTCGAATCTGTTGCCATATCTCTTCAGTGATAAAAGGCATATAAGGATGGATCAATTTGAGTAAATTTTCAAAAAAAAGCAAAGTTTTTAAATAAACAATTTTAGAAACACCTATCTCTGGTGACAAAGGCTTTATAATTTCTAAATACCACGAACAAAAATCTTCCCATATTAATTTATAAATAAGTTTAAGTGCTTGAGAGATTTCATATTTTTCAAAGTGTTTTTCTACCTGTGCAAAAGATCGATTGAATTGGCTCTCAAACCATAAAATTATAAGATTTTCGAATGTCGAAAGTGAATTTTCAGTAGCTTTTTCCCAGCTTTTTATTAAACGAAATGCATTCCAAATTTTATTAGCAAAATTTCTGCCTTGTAGACAAAGTTCCTCCTTAAAAAGGAGATCATTCCCAGCTTGTGTACTAAGTAACATGCCAACACGTACGCCATCTGCGCCATATTTATGAATCAATGTTATAGGATTCGGAGAGTTACCTAAAGATTTAGACATTTTTCTACGTTTATCATCTCGAACAATACCAGTAAAATAAACATTTTCAAAAGGTTTTTCGGATCTAAAAAAGTAACCAGCCATAATCATACGCGCTACCCAAAAAAACAAAATATCAGGACCGGTAACTAAATCTTTTGTCGGATAATAATACTTAATATCTAAGTTATCCGGATGAAAAACTCCATCAAATACTGAAATAGGCCATATCCAAGAAGAAAACCATGTATCCAAAACATCTTCTTCTTGTTTTAGCTGATCTAAAGATAGATCTTTACAAGAGGGGTTTTCACGAGCTAATTTTAAAGCCTCTTCTTGAGTTTCAGCTACTACATAATCTTGTGGATTAGAGCCGAAATAATACACTGGTATTCGATGACCCCACCATAGTTGACGTGAAATATTCCATTCACGTATATTTTCCATCCAATGATAATAAGTGTTTTCAAACTTTTTAGGATAAAAACGTATCTCTCCGTTTCTTACTGCTTCAAGAGCTCTCTCGGCCATAGATTTCGTTTTTAAAAACCATTGCATAGAACGGCGAGACTCAATAACAGCTCCTGTACGTTCAGATAAGCTTACCTTATGAATTAAGGGCTCTTCTTTTACTAAAATGTTTTTCTTTTTCAGTTCTTTTATAATTTCTTTACGAGCTTCAAATCTATCTTTCCCTTGATAATGGAGCCCATTTTGATTTAAAGTGGCATCCTGGTTAAAAATATCTATGAATTTCAAATTATGCCTTTGTGCTAAAAGTTGATCATTCATATCATGAGCTGGAGTAATTTTAAGACAACCGCTCCCAAATTCTTTATCTACGTACTCATCCTGAATTATAGGTATTCTATTACCAGTAATAGGGACTAAAACTTCATGATCCTTTAAATTTGTATAACGTTTATCCTTTGGATGTACAGCAATAGCCGTATCTCCAAATAAAGTTTCAGGGCGTGTTGTAGCAATTATTAAATACTCTTTACTTTCTACAATAGGGTATTTGATATAGTAAAGGGTTTCTTTACGTTCTTCATATATTATCTCTTCATCAGAAACAGTAGTTTTAGCTTTAGGATCCCAATGAACCAATTGATAATCTCTATAAATTAGTCCGCGTTGATACAAATGAATAAAACAACGAATCACTGAGCGAGAAAGCGATTTATCCATCGTAAAACAGGTTCGCTCCCAATTGCAGGAACAACCTATTTTTTTAAGCTGCTCAAGAATAATTTTTTTATGTTTGCGAGTCCATTCCCAGGCACGTTGAATAAAAATCTCTCTTTTAATTTCAGACTTAGTTATTTTTTCCTCCTTAAGCTGTGCCACTATTTTTGCCTCAGTAGCGATAGAGGCGTGATCTGTTCCTGGAACCCAACAAACATTATATCCTCGCATGCGAGCACGACGTATGAGCACATCTTGTAATGTATTATTAAGCATATGTCCCATATGAAGCGCTCCGGTAATATTTGGCGGAGGAATAACAATAGTATAAGGAATCCTTTGATCAGGAGATGAATGAAAATATTCACCTTTGAGCCAATAGCTATATATTTTCTCTTCTATATATTGAGGAATGTAAAGAGTTGATGATTGCATGATTCTTTAGAAAAAAACTTTTTTAGATCATCTTTCTTTGTAAATATATAACTAAAAATAGTTTAGTTATTCTGTAACAGTTAAAAATAACTAAAAGGGTTCCAATTTATATAGCTTTATGTATTTATTAATATGTTGAGTATTCATATTCAACATATTGAATTTAAATATAAAACCGCCTACAATTGATTATGAAAAAATTAAAAATGGATAATAATAGTGAATGCTACATTCAAATCTAAAATTTTATGTAGATAACCCGTTTATTTTTAGAATTACATTTACTTATTGTAGAAGTACTACACCCAAATAGTCCAAGGATCCTATTTTACCTAATCAATGATGGTAAAATAGAAATAATTTATAATAACTAATCACATAGGAACTTTTAAAAAGGCATTAGAAAAGATATTTTAGTACATTATGTCTCCAAAAAAAATATGTATTAAATAAGTAGCTGCTGAATTAACCCCTCTTCCCCCCCCCCCCCCCCTAATTAAAATTACCTTAGCATAATAAGTTTTTACATTATAATTTTTTATGCCCTAACCATTTTTTTAACTTTATAAAACTAAAAATTGCAACAGCTACTGAGATAGTTTGAAATATAAATCTCGAACGTTTTAAAATTATTAAAATAAATTTGGATATATTAAATAACGAGATTTTTGAAAATAAAAAATTTCCTAAAAAGATTAATATAGATCCTAACCTTATATTAGAAATAATATAATTGAGAGGTGAAATTTTATTTAGTGAAGTTTCTTCCAAGACTGGACTTCTAGAAGATTTTACTTCCCTGTGCATAGAGGCAATGACTTTTTTTAAATCCTTGTAATCTTTAATATTATCATCGTACATATAAACTATTTTTTTTTACCCATAGATATTTTTTTAAATGTTATGCGTGTTAAAAGATTCTTTAATGTATCCTTAATCCAATAAACACGTAAAACAAAAGATACAATTATAACAATTAGATAAATTAATGCCATTATACCAAAACCTAAAACGTAGCTTTTATAATGATTAGAAATCCAAAATGCAATTGTAATACTTATAAAAATAAGTGTCATAAATGAAAGAACAGCAAAAAAGAGACCCATCAATACAGCAGATAAAAAAGATATCATAAAATCTATTAGCTCATATCTAGCCAAATTGAATTTTCTGGAAAAATAAGATTTAATACTTCCAAACATATCTAAACATTTATCAGAATTAATTCTATTTGTAATAGTATTTTAGGTCCCAAGTTCATTTTCTATACAATCATCTACTTTATTAGTAGTAGAACTTTTAGTTTTTACCCACTTGTTTCCAAAATCTGACTTGATATTTTTTACTTTTCTACTAAAGCTTTTAATGAAATTACATAACATATCTTTTAGATCTTCAGTTTTTTCCCCTATTTTTTCACGAATTTTGGAGTTTTTCTTAGGAGCCAATATCATACCGGCTACCAACCCTAAAACCGATCCTATAATAAAAGATCCTAGTGAATTCGCATTTTTACTCATAACAGCATTTATTTGATTTTAAAATAAAGAGTGCTTTTTATCTATTTTTATATAAAAAACAAAAAAAATAACTAAGAAGCACCCATACTCTCAAAGGTACAAACAAAATCTAGCATAATATATATCCCATTCCTCTCTAAAATGGGGTTAACTTTTATTTTAGCTCTCGTGAGATAGCTTAAGTTTTCTAGATATAATTAGGGGATTATAGTTTATCCATCTATATCATATATTATATTACATATCTCTATATATATATTTTATTTTTTAAAATATAAACTTATTTAGGTAACTATTAATTAGTTACTCAAAATTTTGATAGCCTATCTCAAATAGATTAATAAAGTATCATAATAAATTTATAGTATCTGATCATTATTATAGTAGCTCTCTTAAGAGCATTTATTCATTAGTAAACTATGAATATTTACTAAGTTTTAAGAAAAAAAATAATTTTTATTATAAAGATAGTTTTGTATAAAATATAAATACAATCCTATCTATATTTTTCTCTAAAATAGAGTTGCAAGCTCTAAAAAAGTTCGATAAGAAACATGACTTTTTTCTTTATTTTCAATAATATTTATAGACAGGAAGTTTTTTTAAAAAAAACTTGTCATCATCTTATCTGATACTCTATTAGTAGATTTATAGTGTTTAATACTACTATAATGTATAAATTATATATTTACTATAAGTTATAAAAATATACATTGAATAATATTATAGATATTGTTTAGATTAGAAAAAAAGGATTACGACAGTTCCAGTAAAAATATCCATTTTTAATGGAGAAACATAAGATAAGAAAATAGATTTTATCTAATCTGTATGTTTTAAAAGTAAAAAGATAAAAGGGATGATAAAATAGTAAATTTCGCTTTAAAAATTACCTTATTAAATATTTACAGATGATGTTAATATTAAAGGATATTTCACTGAAATCATTTAATAGCTTTGGCGTAGAAGCCACTACGAAATATTTTATAGACCTACAAAAACGTGAAGAACTTAGTCAATTATTTCATAATGAGCAACTTAAAACTATACCTAGACTTATTTTAGGAGGAGGGAGCAATATCCTTTTTAGGAAGCGCTATTTTGAAGGCATTACTTTAAAGGTTGCTTTTAAAGGCATTAAAGTAACTTATGAAGATTTAACAAGAGTAAAACTAGAGGTTGCTGCTGGAGAAAACTGGCATGAATTGGTGAATTATACCCTAGAAAAGAATTGGAGTGGACTTGAAAATCTGTCTTTTATTCCAGGTACCGTAGGAGCAGCACCTGTACAAAATATCGGTGCTTACAATGTAGAAGTAAAAGATGTTATAGAGAAACTTGAAGCTTATGATATAGTTAACAATAAAACAATAATTTTTTCATCAGAAAATTGCCGTTTCAGATACCGAGATTCTTTTTTTAAGAGAGAAGGTAAAAATCGTTTTATAATAATATCAGTACATTTTCATCTTCTAAAGAAATATAAAATAAATATTTCTTACAAAGCGTTGAGAGAAGAACTTTTAAAAATGAATTTAAAAAATCCTAGTTTAAAAGAAATAAGCCAAACGATTATTAATTTACGCATAAAAAAACTTCCTGACCCTAAAATATATGGTAACGCGGGAAGTTTCTTTAAAAATCCTATAGTAAAAAATTCCTTCTATAAAAGATTGAAAAAAAAGTATCCGGATATTATAGGACATATTATTTCAAAAGATCATGTGAAACTTTATGCTGGTTGGTTAATTGAAAGATCAGGTTGGAAAGGGAAACAAATGGGCCATGCAAAGGTTTATCAATTACAAGCTCTAGTATTAATTAATAATGATGGCCAAGCAAGCGGCGAAGATATATATATACTATCAGAGTGTATTATAAAAGATGTTCGTGATCTTTTTGGAATTTCCCTTAGTAGGGAAGTATATATCATTTAATCAAAAAAATATAACTTCATAAAAAAGGAAGTTTTTTTCTTTTATTTAGTATTCCAAATACTTAATGAATTGTTATAAAACAAAATATCCTGTTTTGGGCTTTAATAAAAAACAGATATTTATTTGTTACTGGTGCTTAAAAGTATGCCCCTCCCCACCTATATAAAATTCCTCAAAAAATGTAGTTGATATTAGTATTTTTTTATATTGACTATTATATCTGTTTTATAAAAAAAAAATCATAAATATTATATTGATAATCAATATATTTTTAACGATTTAATAATCAAAACTTCTTCTAACTATAAAAAAATATTATCTGTATATATAGAGAGTTTAGACTCAAAGGAGAATAATCTATTTTATATTCCTACTTTTATAAGAACAAATCAAAAAAAAATAACTTTTATTAAAAAAATCTAGATTATGTTAGATCAACTACAGAAGTTAGAAAAGTATTATAAAAATATAGAAGAAACTCAGCATTACATAAGTAAAATTATTAAGGGAATACCTGAATTCGGTATTATTTTAGGCTCTGGATTAGGTAAGCTAAGTAATGAAATAGATAATCCTGTAATTATTCCTTATGATAAGATTCCTCATTTTCCGAAGACTACGGTAGTAGGACATTCAGGAAAATTAATCTTTGGCGAAATAAAAGGGAAAAAAGTATTAGCGCTCTCGGGCCGTTTTCATTATTATGAAGGCTATGACATGACTGAAGTAGTTTATCCAATTAGAGTATTTGGGAAACTAGGTATAAAAAAAATAATTTTATCAAATGCCGCGGGAGGCGTAAATCCAAATTATAAAGTGGGAGATATTATGTTGATTAAAGATCACATTAACATGATGCAAAACCCCTTAATAGGCCCTAATTTCCATAAATATGGACCCCGTTTTGTAGATATGCATGAGCCTTATGATTTAAAAATGCTTGAGAAGGCAGAAGAAATTGCAAAAGAACAAAATATGATAATTCACAAAGGGGTATATGTAGCTCTGCAGGGACCTACTTTTGAAACACCAGCTGAGTACAAAATGATTCGATATATAGGAGGAGATGCTGTAGGAATGAGCACTGTTCCTGAAGTAATAACTGCAAAACATATGGATATACGTGTTTCAGCATTTTCTGTAATTACGGATTTGGGAGGCTTAGATATAAACGCACCTATAAGTCATAAAAATGTATTAGAATCTGCAGATAAAGCTATGCCTGAAATAATACTGATTGTAAAAGAACTTATAAGTCATATCAACGATTAAATTAACTTAAATTAACAACTTAATTAGTAATATCTAAATCTTACTTTCTTTCGATTACACTATTCAAATTCTTTTCTTTATTATATGTTTAGTGTAAAAAGGGTTATATTTTTCTATCCTTATAGAAAAAACTCTTTAAAAGAAGCTTATAAAAAAGATATACTCTTCTTCAATCTTAGAATTCTTTTTAACTTGTAGCAAAATGGTATTTTTTTCTAAAAAAAAAAGTAGAATAAATATGCTATTTTATCTATCCATTCATACCTCTTAGTTTTTTATTTACTTTATACCTTAACTTATTTATTAATAATAGAATCAAAGACTTACTCTAAGATTTAAGATATTATAAATCAGCCTATATCCTCCTTTCTTTATAAAGTTCTAAAAATTTCCCATTGAGGATAATAAGCTGATTTATTCAGTTGTTCTTCGATACGTAAAAGCTGATTATATTTAGACATACGATCAGATCGCGAAACTGAACCGGTTTTAATTTGTCCGGTATTAAATGCTACAGATAGATCTGCGATAATAGGATCTTCAGTTTCTCCTGAACGATGAGACATAATTGCTGTATATCCTGCTTGTTGAGCTTTCTTAATAGCTGCCATAGTTTCAGTGAGTGTTCCAATTTGATTGACCTTTATAAGAATAGAATTAGCTATCCCTTTTTTTATTCCTTTTTCAAGGAATTTTGTATTAGTAACAAAAAGATCATCTCCAACTAATTGAACTTTTAACCCAATTTTTTCTGTAAGTATTTTCCATCCAATCCAATCATTTTGGTCCATACCATCTTCAATAGATTGGATCGGATACTTTTTACATAAAGTAGCTAAATATTCAGCTTGTTCCTCTGAAGAAAATTTAACACCTCTCTCTCCCTCAAAGATAGTATAGTCATATACTCCATTTCTATAAAATTCAGATGAAGCACAATCAAGAGCTAGCATAATCTCTTTACCAGGTTGGTACCCGGCCTGTTCAATAGCTTCTAAAATAGTATTTAATGTATCTTCAGTCCCTTTAAGATTAGGTGCAAATCCACCTTCATCACCTATAGCTACACTTAATTTTCTATTATACAATATTTTTTTAAGCTGATGAAAAATCTCCACTCCTGCTTTTAATGCCTTAGAAAAACTTTTAAATTCTATAGGCATAATCATGAACTCCTGGAAAGCTATAGGAGCATCTGAATGAGCTCCTGCATTAATAATATTTATCATAGGTACTGGTAACGTAGAAGCACCAAGTCCTCCTATATATCTGTAAAGAGGTATTTTAAGAGCGGAAGCAGCAGCCTTCGCAATAGCTAAAGAAACACCTAATAACGCATTTGCCCCTAATTTACTTTTGTTTGAAGTACCATCTATATTTATCATAAGTTTATCTAAAAAGTACTGATCAAATACAGAATAGCCGATAAGTTCATTAGCTAGTATTTCATTAACGTTTCTTATTGCTTTCATTACCCCTTTCCCAAAATAATCATTGTTCCCATCACGTATCTCTACAGCTTCATTCTCTCCTGTAGAAGCTCCTGAAGGAACTGCTGATCTACCAATAATTTTACCCTCAGTAACAACATCTACTTCAATAGTAGGATTACCTCTTGAATCAAAGATTTGTCTCGCATAGATAGATTTTATATTATTCATAATTCAAAATATTTTTTTTTCTTTAAAAAAAGCCCATCCTTTTATTTTAGTACTATTTTTAATAGCATAAAAACTTATTAAACGTAGAAAAAAAATTATTAATCTTCTTTTTTCAGCGATGGATCTTTTAAAGACTCTTTATGAGGATCTTGTATTATATGGTCCTTCACTTTTTTATAGGTTCTTCTACGACGAGATTGTTTCTTTTTATTTTTTTGGATACTATAAATATGATTAAAATCTACCAATTCTATCAGTGCTGTTTCTGAACCATCTCCTAATCTAAAGCCAGTTTTAATAATACGAGTATAACCTCCCGGTCTATCTAGTATTTTAGGGGCTATTTTTATAAAAAGTTCAGAAATAGCAAACTTGTTTTGTAAATATGAAAAAATAGTACGACGAGAGTGTGTAGTATCTAATTTGCTTTTTGTAATAATAGGCTCTATAAAACACCTAAGAGCTTTTGCCTTAGCTAGGGTAGTATTTATTCTTTTTTGTTTGCTAATGATAAGCGAACATGCCATATTAGACAACATCGCCTTGCGATGCGCTGAAGTTCTTCCAAGATGGTTTATTTTCCTCCTATGTCTCATCGTATTAGATTTACTCTTTACCTAATTTATATTTTGAAAGTTGCATACCGAGCTGTAGATTCTTTGCTGCTAGAAGTCCATTAATCTCATTCATAGTTTTAACTCCGAAATTTCTTACTTTCTTGAGATCATTATCTGTTTTACTCACAAGCTGACCAAGCGTAATAATTTCAGCGGATTTTAAACAATTCTGGGCTCTTACTGAAAGCCCTAAATCTGCTAGATTTGAATTAAGTAATTGTCTCATGTGCAATGCTTCTTCATCATAATCTTCTATCCTTTTACGCTCATTACTTTCTAAAGAGACTCGTTCATCAGTAAAAAGAGCTAAATGTTCAATTAAGATATTCGAAGCTTGAGCAAGAGCATTTTTAGGATGTACAGATCCATCAGTTTTAATTTCCAGAGAAAGTTTCTCGTAATCAGTCTTTTGTTCAAGACGATAGTTTTCTATAGTATACTTAACATTTTTTATTGGAGTATATATTGCATCAATAGCTATAGTGCCTATAGAGCTATTAGATCTTTTGTTTTCTTCAGCAGGAACGTATCCTCTCCCTTTTTCAATTGTAAAGGTAATTGAAAATGGAGTTAATTTCTCTTTATTACAGATAATTAAATCAGAGTTTAGTACTTTAAATCCTGAAATAAACTTTCCAAAATCACCAGCTGTGATTTGCTCTTGATCTTCAAAAAAGGCGTTTACTATTTCCTCTTCTTTATTATCATCGATTTGCTTTTTAAAACGAATTTTTTTACAATTTAGAATAATTTCAGTTACATCTTCTACTATTCCTTTTATTGTAGAAAATTCATGATGTACCCCTTCTATTTTAACTGAAGTAATAGCAAACCCTTCTAGAGAAGAAAGAAGAATGCGCCTTAGACTATTCCCAATAGTAATACCAAAACCAGGCTCTAGAGGTTTAAACTCAAAAATACCCTCATAGTTTGTAGCCATTTTCATTATTACTTTTTCAGGCTGTATAAAATTTAAAATCGCCATATCTTTATAGAATATCTACCTCTTTTTTTTATTTAGAATACCACTCAACAATGAGCTTCTCATTAATATTTTCAGGAATATGCGCCCTTTCAGGTACGGAATGAAAAGTTCCACTGAATTTTTCTTTACTCCATGTTAACCATTTAACTATAGGGTTAGATCTGTTAATAGAGTTCAAAGCATTTTGAATAGCAGGATGATTTTGAGATTTTTCTCTAATTTTTAGTAAATCTCCGGGCTTTAGGAGATAAGATGGGATCTTGATTTTACAATTGTTGACCATAACATGACCATGAGAAACCAGTTGACGGGCTCCCGGACGAGAATTTGAAAGTCCTAACCTGTAAATTACATTATCAAGACGCATTTCAAAGAGTTGTAATAAAACCTCTCCAGTATTACCCTTAATACTTAAGGCATTTTTAAACATTCTTCTACACTGACGTTCTAAAACACCATATGTATATTTTAATTTTTGTTTTTCTGCAAGTTGAATAGAATATTCTGAACGTTTCCCTCGTTTGCGGCTATTACCATGCTGACCAGGGCCGTACTTACGTCGTTCAAAATACTTATCTTCGCCGAAGATAGCTTCTCCAAATTTACGTGCAACTTTAGTCTTAGGACCTTTATATCTTGCCATGAAGTTATATATATATAATAATTAAATATTAAGTACTTCTACGTTTAGGAGGACGACATCCATTATGCGGCAATGAGGTACGATCTATAATGCTAACGATTGAAATAACCTTGCTCAAAGAACGAATAGCAGATTCCCTTCCTATTCCACAACCATTTATAATAACATCAACTTTCCTTAGACCTGCGTTAAACCCTTCTTCAGCAACCTTTTCCGCAGTACGCTGAGCTGCATAAGGAGTATTTTTCTTAGATCCCTTAAATCCCATCTTTCCTGCAGAACAAGAACATATAGCATCACCTTTGTTGTTAGTTAGTGTAATTATAATATTGTTAAAGGAGGAACTTATATGTGCCTGCCCCATAAAATCAACTTCTACTTTTCTTTTTTTAGTAGTTGTAAGTTTTTTTACCATTATGTCTCTACTTATATTTTAAGATCACTTTAAGATCACTTAGTAACCTTTTTCTTATTTGCAACCGTTTTTTTCCTTCCTTTTCTAGTACGTGCATTATTCTTAGTTTTTTGACCTCTAAGCGGTAGTCCAATCCTATGCCTAATACCTCTGTAACAACCTATATCCATTAAACGTTTAATATTTATCTGATGTTCAGAACGCAATTCTCCTTCAGTTTTTATATTATCAAGAATAATTTTTCGTATACTATTAATCTCATCATCAGTCCAGTCATTTACCTTCTTATCCTGAGATACATTAGCTTGTAAAAGTATCTTCGCAGCTGTCTTCTTTCCTATACCATATATATAGGTCAAGCCAATGACTCCTCTTTTATCTCTAGGGAGATCTATACCTGAAATTCTCGCCATATTCAATCTTGCCTTTGTTTAAACTTAGGATTTTTTTTATTGATGATATATAAACGGCCTTTACGTCTGACGAATTTACAGCCATCTCCTCTTCCTTTTAAAGATGTTTTTACCTTCATATTAATATATTTAATACCTAATACCTGTAGACTACTCTACCTTGAGTTAAATCATAAGGAGAAATTTCTGTACGAACCTTATCTCCTGGAAGAATTTTAATATAATTTTTTCTAATTTTTCCTGATATATGCGCTTTAATAACATGGCCATTATCCAAACGAGCCCTAAACATAGCATTAGGTAATGCTTCTATTATTTCAGCATCTTGTTCTATAAAAGCCTTCTTTTTTTTGTTTTCTATTTGTTTTTTTATCATAATTTATGAAGTCATTATTTAATAATTCTCCTACCTTGCATTAACCCGTCATAATGACGATTAAGTAAATAAGCTTTGATTTGCTGAGATATATCTAAAACTACCCCTACAATAATAAGCAATGAAGTTCCTCCATAAAAGAGAGCAAAACTTTGAGTAACTCCAAATTTTACAGCTATAGCAGGAAGAATAGCTATCATGGCTAGCAAAATAGCCCCTGGAAGGGTAATTCTAGATAAAATAGTATCAATAAATTCAGCAGTATCCTTCCCAGGCTTTACTCTAGGTATATGAGCTTCATCTCTCTTTAAAGAATTTGCCATTTGATTTACAGATATAGTGATAGCTGTATAAAAAAAAGTAAACAGTATAATAAGTATTGCAAATATAAGATTATACCAGAAACCATAAATATCTTCAAAAATTTTTCCAACTACATGTAATTTTTCATTTCCGATATAAATAAAAAAACCTGATGCGAATAACATTATAGCTTGTGCAAATATAATAGGCATTACTCCAGCTGATGCAAATTTTAAGGGGATATACTGTCTAGCTTTATACATCATAGATTGAAGATAATAATTACTGGTGCTACCTTGTAAATGTCGTATATATTGAAGAGGAATTTTTCTAATAGCTTGAATGATTAATATAGAGAATAAAATGACCATTAGCCATACCATAGACTCAATAAAAATAATAACTAACCCACCATTTCCTACTTCGATCCGATTACGGAATTCCATAATTATGGATTCAGGGAAACGGGCTATAATACCTACCATGATAATTAACGATATACCATTACCTATACCTTTATTAGTAATTTTTTCTCCTAACCACATAGAAAATAAAGTACCCGTAGTTAACAATATAATAGCCATCCCCCAAAAGATAAGTTTACCATTTAGAGTGTTAATATCTAATAAATAAGCTTGAGGAATAGAAGAATATGGCAAGAAGTTAGTAGTAAGCATAGTTAGATAAGCAGGCGCTTGAACTAAGCATATACCTATAGTTAACCAGCGGGTAATGCGATTAATTCGCTTAAGCCCACTCTCTCCTTCTTTTTGGAGTTTCTGAAAAGAAGGTAGAGCTAAACTCATAAGTTGAACGACAATAGAAGCCGATATGTAAGGCATTATACCAAGAGCTAATATAGATGCGCGATTGAAGGCCCCTCCTGTAAAAGAAGAAAAGATTTGCATAATGCCTCTAGCACTAGTATTTACATTACCCATAAAATTACTGATCTCCTTAGGATCGATTCCAGCTAAAGGCACATAAGATCCAAATCGATAAACCAATAGAAGAAAAAATGTAAATATTATCTTTTCACGCAATTCTTCTTCCTCCCAAATATTTTTAATCGTATTGATAAATCGACTCATAAAAAAAAAGTTTTATAAAAAAACGATTTCTCCACCTGCCTTTTGTATCGCTTGCATAGCAGTTTTACTAAATTTATGAGCAGAGACCTTAACCTTAAAGGTTAATCGACCATTACCTAAAATTTTTATTAATTCATTTTTAGATACTAACCCTTCTTTTTGAAGAATTTCTAGATTAACTTCATTTTTAATTTTTCCTTTTTCTGCTAAAGCTTGCAAAATATCTAGGTTAACAGGAATATAAAATTTACGATATATATTTTTAAATCCAAATTTAGGTATACGCCGCTGCAAAGGCATCTGTCCGCCCTCAAACCCTAATTTTCTAGAGGTTCCAGATCTAGATTTAGCTCCTTTATGCCCCCTTGTTGAAGTCCCCCCTTTACCAGAAGACTGTCCTCTACCAAGACGTTTTTGAGATTTTGTAGAACCTGCTGCAGACTTTAAATTTTCTAACCTCATATAAAATTAATAATATTTAACTTTTTTTTTCTACTTGTAACAGATGCTTTACTTTATTTACCATACCTAGTATCTGTTGACTATAAATATGCTCTACTTCATAATTAATTTTTTTCAATCCTAAAGCCTCAAGCGTTCGTTTTTGTCTTTTGGGACATTTAATTGCACTCTTTAGCTGTATAAGTCTAATTTTAATAGAAATTTTATTCATGAGCTAGCCTTTAAAAATTTTCTGCATACTTACACCTCTCTCTTTAGAGATGGTTTTCAAACCACGCATACTCAAAAGAGCTTTAAATGTTGCCTTAACCACATTTTGAGGGTTGGAAGATCCCTTAGACTTTGAAAGTACATTGCGAATACCGACTACTTCTAAAACAGCACGTACAGCCCCGCCCGCAATTACCCCAGTACCGCTTGAAGCAGGCCTTATAAAGACTCGGGCACCGGAATAACGTGCTTCCTGCTCATGCGGAATACTTCCGTTGAAAGTAGGTATTCTTAAAAGGTGTTTTTTAGCCTCTTCTTCTGCTTTTGATATAGCATCAGAAAGATCTCTAGACTTTCCAGATCCATATCCCGCTACACCTACCTCATTACCAACTACTACAAGAGCTCTATAACTGAAGTCTCTACCCCCTTTAGTTACTTTCACTACCCTATCTACACTAATAAGTTTAGAAACCTTTTTTTCTAGTGTATTAGACTTAACTATTTCTATATTTTTAAATCCAAACATATAATTTTATTTATAATAAATGCTTAGAATTCTAATCCTGCTTCCCTAGCTGCTTCAGCCAATGCCTTTACTCTGCCATGATAACGATACCCATTACGATCAAAAATCACGCATTTGATCCCTGCTTTAAAAGTTTTTTCTGCTAATTTTTTACCTACTATCGCAGCCTTATCCGATTTACTTATTTGCATTTTTAAATGTTTTTCTTCGCTTGCAGATGAAACGATTGTAATACCAACAGTATCATCAATTACCTGAGCGAAAATAGCCCTATTACTTCTATAAACTGATAAACGAGGTCTTTCAGGAGTTCCAAAAATTTTTTTTCGAACCCTATATTTAATTTTTTTTCTTTTTTTGATCTTTGCATCCATTTTAATCTATAATTAAGCGGATTTCCCTGCTTTTCTTCGGATATATTCACCAATATATCTTATTCCTTTCCCTTTATAAGGTTCAGGCTTCCTAAAAGAATGAATCTTTGCAGCGACTATACCTAGTAATTGCTTATCATAAGACTTAAGAATAATCAAAGGATTTTTACCTTTTTCAGACTTAGTTTCAAGTTTTATCTCTGTGGGTAATTCGAATATAATATTATGAGAGAAACCTAAAGTCATTTCCAAACGCTGACCATAAGCAATAGCTCTATACCCTACGCCTACTAATTCTAACTCTTTAATAAAACCTTGGCATACCCCTATAATCATATTATTGATAAGTGACCGATAAAGGCCATGCATAGCCATATGTTGTTTATCTTCAATAAATATTTTTATAAAGAGCTGATTTTTATTTATTTCTACATGAATATCTGAAGGGATTTTCTGATGCAACTCTCCTAAAGGGCCTTTGACGCTAATAATATCATCTTTAATTCCCACACTAATTTTCGTAGGCGGTATTAGAATAGGTAGCTTTCCAATTCTTGACATAATCAATTTTTAATATACGTGACAAACTACTTCGCCACCGATATTTTTCTCTCGAGCCTGTTTGTCAGTCATCACACCATGAGAAGTAGAAATAATAGCTATTCCTAACCCATTTAAAATACGAGGCAACGCATTAGTTGAGCTATATTTTCTTAACCCGGGCTTACTTAAACGTTTTATAGATCTTATAACCGGTCTTCGTGTTCGACGATCATACTTTAAGGCAATTTTAATCTTTGCTTGAAAAGAGCAAGAATCTTGAAATTTATAGCTCAAGATATATCCCTGATCAAATAATATTTTAGTAATCTCTTTTTTAAACTTTGAGGAAGGAATCTCTACTACTTTATGACTAGCGCTTGAAGCATTTCGGATTCGTGTTAAAAAATCAGCTATAGTATCTGTATACATAATTATAAATTCTCGAAAAGTTTACCAACTAGATTTCTTCAATCCAGGAATTAATCCAAAACTTACAAGTTCTCTAAAAGAAACTCGGGAGATACCAAACTGACGAATATATCCTCTTGGACGTCCTGTAAGTTTACATCGATTGTGCAAACGAACTGGCGAAGAATTTCTAGGAAGCTTTTGAATAGCCTCATAATCACCTGTTTTCTTTAGTTGAGTTCGTTTTTTAGCGTATCTATTACAAAGATTCTGACGCTTAATCTGACGCGCCTTCATAGATTCTTTAGCCATGATATTATTTTCTTTTTTTAAAAGGTAATCCTAGATGTTTTAACAATGAAAAAGCTTCTTTATCAATTTTGGTTGAAGTAACAAAAGTAATATCCATTCCAGAAATTTTCTTAATCTTATCAATAGATATTTCTGGGAAAATAATCTGTTCAGATATTCCCATATTATAATTACCACGACCATCAAACCCTTCAGGGTTAACTCCATTAAAGTCTCTAACTCTAGGTAAAGCTATTGTTATAAGACGATCAAAAAAATCAAACATCATATCCCTCCGTAAGGTTACTTTAACCCCTATGGGTATTCCCTTACGTAACTTAAATCCAGCCTCATCACGTTTAGAGAGACAAGAGACTGCTCTTTGTCCAGAGATAGCACTCATTTCTTGAATAGCATATTCTATAATCTTTTTATCAGATACAGCAGAGCCTAGCCCTTGGCTCAATACTATTTTTTTTAGACGAGGGATTTGCATGGGAGAAGAATATTTAAATTCCTCCATAAAAATTAAAGCTTTTTCTTTATATATTTTTTTTATTCTAGATGAGTAACCCATTTTTTCTTTTCTTTTTATGATAAGATCTTTCCCGAGCGTTTAGCCACACGTGATTTTATGCCATCTTTTAACTGAAACCCTATACGCGTAGGCCTACCACTCTCTGGGTCTAAAACAGCCATCTTCCATAAATAAATAGGCGCCTCTTTTTCAATAATTTTGCCTTTTGGGTTCTCAGAGTTAGGTTTTATGTGTTTTTTTACAATATTCACCCCCTGTACATAAGCCTTATTTTTCTTAGGTAAAATCCTATTTACTTCACCTTTTATCCCTTTATAATTACCACTAAGGATTACTACCTGGTCACCTTTTTTAATTTTCATCGTCATCATTGTTAAAGGACCTCAGACGCAAGCGAGATAATTTTCATATACTCTTTGTCTCTAAGTTCCCTTGGAACAGGACCAAAAATACGAGTGCCTCTTACTTCACCTGTCGCGCTGATAAGTACACATGCATTATCATCAAATGAGATATAAGATCCGTCTTTGCGACGGATTTGTTTTTTAGTACGTATAACTACTGCTTTAGATATATGGCCTTTCTTTACATTGCTTGAAGCAATAGCTTCTTTAACAGTTACTACTACTCGGTCCCCTATGGAGGCATAACGTTTATTAGTACCACCAAGCACACGTATAACAAGTACTTCACGTGCGCCTGTATTGTCAGCTACTTTAAGTCTAGATTCTTGTTGTAACATGTGAAACTATTTAGCTCTCTCTATTATTTCAACTAATCTCCAACGTTTACTTTTACTCAAAGGACGCGTTTCCATTACCTTTACAAGGTCACCTTCATTACTGCTATTTACTTCATCATGAGCTGCATATCTTTTTCTCCTTGATATAGCTTTTGTATAAGAAGAATGCTTTACTCGCTTATTTTCAGTAATTATTATTGTTTTATCCATCTTATTACTTGTAACAACTCCTATTTTTTCTTTCCTTAATTTTCTTTTCATAAAAAATGTAATCAATGGATTTACTTATCTAATTTTCTCCGAAATATAGTAAACATCCGTGCTATAATTTTTCTACTATTTCTTAACTGCATTGGATTTTGTAATGGAGAAACTTTATGGTCAAATTTCATACGATTATATTCATCACTTTTATGTTCTAATTTTTCACTTATTTCTTGTATAGATAGATTTTTTATTTCAGATGTTTTCATTTTATATAATAAATGATATATAAATTAATCTTGTGAAAAATCATTAGCAACAATAAATTTTGTCTTCACAGGTAATTTTTGAGCTGCTAGACATAATGCTTTTTTAGCTATTTCTAAAGAAACTTCACTAACTTCAAAAAGAACCCTACCAGGCCGTACAGGCGCTGCCCATAACTCCACTGCTCCTTTACCTTTACCCATACGAACCTCTTGAGGTTTTTTAGTAAGGGGCTTATCAGGGAAGATAGTAATCCATAATTGTCCTTCTCTCTTCATATAACGCGTGGCAGCAATACGTGCTGCTTCAATCTGACGGGCAGTTATGAAATTAGGTTCTAAAGTTTTTATACCAAAAGTTCCAAAAGAAAGACTGTAACCTTTGCTAGCATTTCCTTTTATACGCCCTTTTTGTTGCTTTCTATATTTAGTTTTCTTAGGCTGTAACACGACTATATAAATATTTTATGTTTTTTCGGAAATGGGCCTCATAAGAGGCTTTTGTTTTTTCTTGAGACCTAAGAGCGGGGATAATTCTCTACGCTTTTGATAAATTTCTCCTTTCATAATCCAAACTTTAATACCTATTACCCCATAAGTAGTATGAGATTCAGCTACAGAATAGTCTATATCAGCACGAAGAGTAGAAAGTGGAACGCGACCTTCTTTATAAGATTCTCTACGAGCCATCTCAGCCCCATTTAAACGACCAGATATCTGAATTTTTATACCTTCAGCATCCATACGTCTAGCATCAGAGATAGCAACTCTAATAACTTTTCTATAAGATACTCTATTAGATATCTGATAAGCAAGATCTTTTGCCACTAAACGCGCATCTAAAGGAGCGTGTCGTATTTCGAATATATTTATTTGGATTTCCTTATCAGTGATTTTTTTAAGTTCCTCTTTTAGTTTATCTACTTCATGCCCTCCCTTCCCAATAATAATACCTGGACGAGCTGTAGTAATAGTTATAGTTATAAGCTTTAGAGTACGCTCTATATAAATTCGGGATATACTAGCCTTTGAAAGGCGTGCTTCAATATATCTACGTACATGATAATCCTCGCAAATTCTATCTCCATAATCCCTACCTCCATACCAATTAGAGTCCCATCCTTTTATTATACCAAGGCGATTAGCAATCGGATTTATTTTTTGTCCCATATTAAATTAATCATCATTTCTACTCCCTAAAACAACACATATGTGATTTGATCGTTTTCTAATTCTATGACCTCTTCCCTGTGGAGCAGGTCTTATTCTTTTAAGCATATGAGCGCTATCTACTTTTATTTCTCGTATGTATAATCCAGCTTCCTCAATATCTTTATCCTGATTTTTAACTTGCCAATTAGCAAGTACAGATATTAAAAGCTTCTCAACATAAAGAGAAGCATGTTTTTTACTATATTTTAGAACAGCTAAGGCCTTATTAGCTTCCATATTTCGAATCAAATCAACAACAAGCCTCATCTTACGAGGAGAGGAAGATACATTATTTAATTGGGCGAAAACTTTATGTTTATTACCTTCTCTACGATTCTTAGCACTTGTCCTTTTTCGTGAACCCATATTAAGCTTATCTTATATTTTTACCTTTATTTTTAGAACCCATATGGCCCCTAAAAATACGAGTAGGAGAAAATTCTCCAAGCTTATGCCCTACCATATTTTCTGTGATATAAACTGGTATAAATTGTTTTCCGTTATGAACGGCTATAGTCTGTCCGACAAAATCAGGAGAAATCATCGAAGATCTAGACCAAGTTTTTATAATACTTTTTCTGGACACATCGGCATTTGCAAGAATTTTCTTATGTAATTTATAATTTATATAGGGACCTTTTTTTAGTGAACGCGCCATGTTTTACATTTATTTTGTTCTACTCTCGATAATATAATCACTAGATTTTTTATTAAGATTGCGTGTTTTATACCCTTTCGAAGGTATACCTCTTCGACTTCTAGGGTGCCCTCCTGAAGCCCTTCCTTCACCCCCACCCATGGGGTGGTCTACAGGATTCATAGCTACAGCTCTAGTACGGGGCCTTTTACCTAACCATCGGCTCCTTCCAGCTTTCCCGGAAACCTCTAGTTGATGATCAGGGTTTGATATGCCTCCAACAGTAGCCATACAAGAAGCTAAAATCATTCTAGTTTCTCCTGAAGGCAATTTAACAATAGCATATTTACCAGCTCTAGCAGAGAGCTCCGCATATGAGCCAGCACTTCTTGCAATTTTAGCTCCTTGCCCAGGGTAAAGCTCTATACATGAAATAGTTGTACCTAATGGCAGGCTACTTAAAAAAGTAGCATTTCCAACTTCAGGCATCACAGACTTTCCAGAAATAACCTTCTGTCCGACTTTAAGTCCATTTTGGGCAATAATATAACGTTTTTCACCATCAAAATAATAAAGCAAAGCTATAAAAGCAGAACGATTAGGGTCATATTCTATAGACTTGACTATAGCATATATATCTGTCTTATTTCTTTTGAAATCTATAATGCGATATTTCTTTTTATGACCTCCACCACTATACCTAATAGTCATTTTACCCTTATTATTACGTCCTCCAGAAGAGGATTTACCTATAGTTAATTTTTTTTCAGGAAAAGATTTAGTAATCTCTTGAAAACTATTAACTATTTTAAACCTTTGACCGGGGGTAATGGGTTTTAATTTTCTTACAGACATATAATCCGAGTTAAATATTGGTATAAAAATCTATTGACTCCCCTGATTGTAATTCTACCAATGCTTTCTTCACTTTATTAGATCTCCCCCATACGATACCAACTTTTGTATTTCTACGCATAGCTTTAGGCGCATAGACC
Organism: Candidatus Insignibacter tubulum; assembly: GCF_056790205.1. Lineage (NCBI taxonomy): Bacteria > Pseudomonadati > Bacteroidota > Flavobacteriia > Flavobacteriales > Blattabacteriaceae > Candidatus Insignibacter > Candidatus Insignibacter tubulum. The sequence goes on along the minus strand of NZ_CP199715.1, from coordinate 410,096 downwards.
ATAGTTCGTAGATTTTTTACACATACGCTATAACGAGACTGTACAGCATTTTTAATTTCAACTTTATTAACTTTAGGGTTTACTAAAAAAACATAAACGTTTCTTAGTTCACTATCTGAAGTAGCTTTTTCGCTTATAACAGGCTTAATTAATAGATGCATATAATCCTTATTTCTTTAGATTTTCCTGAATTTTACTTAAAGCGCTCTCTGAAAGAATCAACTCGGAGGCATTAATTAAGTCATACGTGCTTAATTCATTGATTGTTACAACTTTTTTGCCCTGTAAATTTCTGGAGGACAAATATAATATTTTATTTGGTTCTGATAAAACAAATAATGTTTTTTTATCATTTAATTCAAGTGAGCGTAAAATATTAACAAAATCTTTTGTTCTAGGCGATCCAAAAGAAAAATCTTCTAATACTTTCAAGGAATTATCTCTAAGTTTTTGACTAAGTACGCACTTTTTAGCAAGTATTTTTGCGGATTTATTCAACTTCTGATTATAAAGACGAGGACGAGGTCCAAATACTCTGGCTCCTCCCCGAAATAAAGGGTTGTTGATATCTCCTTTTCTAGACCCTCCTGTCCCTTTCTGTTTATGTAGCTTTCGAGTGCTTCCTGATAATTCACTACGTTCTTTAGTTTTATGAGTACCTTGACGCTGAGAAGCTAAATATCTTTTAATTTCTAGATATACTAAATGTTGATTAGGCTCGACTTCAAAAATAGAAGGATCTAATAAGATACTACGACCAGTAGATTTACCTTTGATGTCTAATACAGTTATTTCCATCTTCTAATAGTTAAATATGTATAGTTATGTCCGGGGACAGCGCCTTTTAAAATCATAATATTATGCTCAAGATCTATTTTTAATACTCTAAGATTTTGAACTGTAACTTTTTGCGCCCCCATCCTTCCCCCCATACACATTCCTTTAAATACACGTGAAGGATCTGATCCAGCCCCGATAGAACCAGGAGCCCTTAAACGATTATGTTGGCCATGAGTACGCTCTCCTACACCTGCAAAACCATGACGTTTGACTACTCCTTGGAACCCTTTCCCTTTAGATATACCCGTGATATCAACAAATTCTCCTTCAGAAAAAAGACTTATATTTACCTGATCTCCTAATTTTAAATTATTAATAAAATCTCCATAAAATTCTACTAATTTTCTTTTAGGTGAAACTCCAGCTTTTTTAAAATGACCCTTAAGGGGATTAGAAGTGTTTTTCTCCTTTTTATCATCAAACCCTAGTTGAATAGATTTATATCCATCTTTCTCGAGAGTTTTTATTTGTATGACCGAACATGGGCCTGCTTCAATAATTGTACATGGAATATTTTTCCCATTTTCGTCGAAAAGACTAGTCATTCCAATTTTTTTCCCTATAATACCTGACATTTGCTATTGAAATTTATATATCGTACTATACCTTTATCTCAACTTCCACACCACTAGGAAGCTCAAGCTTCATAAGAGCATCAACTGTTTTAGATGATGAACTATAAATATCTAACAATCTTTTATGAGTAAGTAGCTCATATTGATCGCGAGATTTCTTATTTGCATGAGGTGATCGTAAGACAGTAAAAATCTGTCTATACGTAGGTAAGCATATTGGTCCATTTACTATAGCTCCAGTGGGCTTAACAGACTTTACAATTTTATCTGCGGATTTATCGACTAAATTATAATCGTAGGATTTTAATTTTATTCTAATTTTATGACTCATAATTTAATCAGTGTGATTTGACTTTAAGTGCTAATGCCTTTTACCTTACCTATAATTATATCAGAGATATTCTGTGGAGTATTTTCATAATGCGAAAATTCCATTGTAGAAGTAGCTCTACCTGATGACAGTGTCCGTAAGGTAGTAACATAACCAACCATTTCAGCTAATGGAACTAATCCTTTGATCACTTTAGCATTGTTTCTATCATCCATACCTTGGACTACCCCACGACGACGGTTTAAATCACCAACAATATCTCCCATATTTTTTTCTGGCGTCACTACCTCTATTTTCATGATAGGCTCAAGTAGAACTGGGTTAGCCCTTTTAGAAGCTTCTTTAAATCCAATCTTGGCGGCTAGCTCAAATGATAATTGATCAGAATCTACAGGATGATAAGAACCGTCTAATAGAGTGATTCTTAGCGCATCTATTTCATACCCTGCTAACGGACCACTTTTCATAGCTTGTTTAAATCCTTTTTCTATAGAAGGAATAAACTCTTTAGGTATATTTCCTCCTTTTACAGCATTTAGAAATTCTAGATCATTCTTATTTTCTTGCGCTGGTTCAATCTTAAATATAATATCGGCAAATTTACCCCGTCCTCCAGTTTGTTTTTTATAAACTTCTCTATGTTGGTAATTTACAGTAAGAGCTTCTTTATATTCTACTTGAGGTTGACCTTGATTGACTTCTACCTTAAATTCTCTTTTCATACGATCTATAATGATTTCAAGGTGTAACTCTCCCATTCCTGAAAGTATAGTTTGTCCGCTAGCTTTATCTATACGTACCTGAAGAGTAGGATCCTCTTCAGAAAGTTTTGAAAGAGCCATACTCATTTTATCAATATCAGCCTTAGACTTAGGTTCTATAGCTAGACCTATTACAGGATCAGGGAAAAATATTCTCTCTAAAATAATAGGATTTTTATAATAACAAAGTGTATCGCCAGTTTTAATATCTTTAAATCCTACTGCGGCGCCAATATCCCCCGCTTGAATACTATCGATGGGATTCTGCTTATTAGCATGCATTTGATAAATACGAGAGATACGTTCTTTATTATCGGAACGAGTGTTAAGCACATAAGAACCAGAATTTAATTCACCGGAATAAACTCGAAAAAATGCTAGACGACCTACAAAAGGATCTGTAGCAATTTTAAAAGCTAAAGCAGAAAAAGGTTCTTTTTTACATGGTTTTCTTTTTTCTTGTTGCTGCGTTTTAGGATTTATACCAATAATAGCTTCTACATCTAAAGGCGAAGGTAAATAGTGACATACGGCGTCTAGCATAGCTTGCACACCCTTATTCTTAAATGAGGATCCACAGAGCATAGGAACTACTTTCATCTCAATAGTAGATTTTCTGAGAGCCTGAATCAATTCAGTTTTGGAAATGGAATTAGGATTCTCAAAGAATTTTTCCATAAGAGTATCGTCATATTCCGCAACGGTTTCAATAAGATTTTCACGATACTTGGCAACGATCTCCTTTAGATCTAAAGGTATAGGGACTATTTTATAAGTCATTCCGTAATCATCCTCATTCCATATGATAGCTTGATTGGAGATGAGATCTACCACGCCCTTAAAATCAGCCTCGTTACCTATAGGTACTTGAAGTGGCAATGGATTCCCACCAAGCATATCTCTAACCTGGCGCGATACTCTAAAAAAATCTGCTCCTTGACGATCCATTTTATTAACAAAACCTATTCTTGGAACAGAATATTTATCAGCCTGCCGCCATACTGTTTCTGACTGGGGTTCTACACCATCTACAGCACTAAAAAGCGTTACCATTCCATCAAGAACTCTCAAAGATCTTTCTACCTCTACTGTAAAATCAACGTGCCCAGGAGTGTCAATAATATTAACATTATATTTTTCACTAAGGCAATCCCATTGACAACGAGTAGCAGCTGATGTAATAGTAATTCCACGTTCTTGCTCTTGAGCCATCCAGTCCATAGTAGCAGCTCCATCATGTACTTCACCTATTTTATAGGTTCTTCCTGTATAGAAAAGAATACGCTCAGTAGTAGTAGTTTTACCTGCATCAATATGTGCAGCTATACCTATATTTCGAGTATACTTTAAATCTTTTGACATAGTTAGAATCTAAAATGAGAGAAAGCTTTATTAGATTCTGCCATCTTATGAGTATCTACTCGCCTTTTCACGGCAGCTCCTTCTTCCTTAGACGCAGCAAGAACCTCATAGGCAAGTTTTAGAGCCATACTTTTTTCTTTCCTTTTACGTGCATAAGTAATAAGCCATTTTATAGCCATAAATATCTTTCTATCGGGACGAATTTGCATAGGAATCTGAAAAGTAGCCCCTCCTACACGTCGACTTCTTACTTCTACATGTGGCATTATATTACTTAGCGCGAGTTTCCAAATTTCAAGCTCATTTTTTTCTTTATCTTCATTGCACTCTTTTACTTTTCCCATAGCATCATAAAATATTCTATATGCTAAGGATTTCTTGCCATTTTTCATTAAATTATTAGCAAAACGTGTGACAAGAGTATCCCCGAATTTAGGGTCAGGCAGTAAAGGCCTTTTTTGCGCTTTGGCTTTTCTCATGACTTATGATTATACTACTTCAAGTAGACTACTATTTTTTATCTTTCGGACGTTTTGTGCCATATCTACTGCGCGCTTTCTTGCGTCCCTGCACTCCGGCAGTATCCATAGCTCCACGTAATATATGATAACGTACACCTGGCAAATCTTTTACCCTCCCTCCCCGAATCAGCACAATAGAGTGCTCTTGGAGATTATGACCTTCCCCGGGAATATAAGCATTTACCTCTTTACCATTGGTTAAACGTACACGAGCAACCTTCCGCATTGCGGAGTTTGGTTTTTTAGGAGTAGTTGTATAAACGCGCGTGCACACGCCTCTACGTTGTGGACAGGAGTCAAGGGCAGCAGATTTGTTCTTCTTTTTGAATACTTTTCTTCCCTTCCTTATTAACTGTTGTATAGTTGGCATAAAGCTATATAAGAAAACTGAGTATAAATAATGAGCATGCAAAGCTAGGTTTTTTTATTATGTAAAAAAAACGTATTTGATTTTAGTTATCTATTATGGATATAAAAATTGAGTTTTATATTTATTTGGACTATGTTATTTTTAATAGATGTTTTTATTTATACTTAAATAGTATACAGTTAAGAAGAATTAAAAATTCATTAGCTGATTAGTAATAATTTATTTTTGATAGCGAATAAAACTTTCTATTTTTTGATACAAAAAAAAGATTAAAAAGAAATATAAAACTTTTTATACAGGGAATAGGGAGAGAAATTACGATGAAAATCACGTTTAAACTATATTATAACTAATTACTCTAAAAATGGCATTTCTTCTTCTGAAGAAATGCCAAGGGCATCATAAATATATTTAAAAGTAGAAATCAAAATAGGCCTTCCATTTACTATAGCAACGTCATGTTCAAAGTGAGCCGAAACTTTTTTATCAGCAGTAACAACAGTCCAGCCATCTTTATGAAATTTTACTTTATGTGTGCCTTTATTGATCATAGGTTCGATTGCCAATACCATTCCTTCTACTAATTTTTCCCCACAACCTTTATTACCATAATTAGGTATTTGAGGCTTTTCATGCATTTTTTTTCCTAGACCATGTCCTACAAGTTCGCGTACTACGCCATAACCATATTTTTTAACGTGACTTTGGATAGCATATCCGATATCGCCAATACGATGTCCTTTCCTACAAGCTTTTATTCCTAGATAAAGAGCCTCTTTTGTAACCTTTAATAATTTTTTTATCTCAGGCTTTACCTGACCTACTTCAAAAGTATAAGCATGATCCCCATAATATTCATTCATTAAAACACCACAATCTATCGAAACAATATCTCCTTCAGATAAAACCTTATGATTGGGGATACCATGTACTACTTTATCATTAGGCGATATACATAATGTATTAGGAAAATTATATAGTCCTAAAAAACCTGGCGTACCGCCATGATCACGTATAAATTCTTCTGCTAAACTATCTAAATGAAGCGTGTCAATCCCAGGTCTGATTTCTAAAGCAAGCATACCAAGTGTTTTAGAGACTAATTGAGCACTTTCCTTAATTAAGGAAATCTCATGAGCATTTTTTAAGTACTTCATTTAAAATGTTATTTTATCTTCTTAAATATTCAATTTAGAATTGTAAAATACAAGTAATTGGAAGATTCATTTTGTTTTTAATATCTTAATAAGATATATTTCTTTATACATGAAAATCTATAATTTTCTTCCGAAGAAAAGAAAAAATACAGATTAAATTATTACTTGTTATTTATCAAGTATAATGTTTATTCTCAATATAGTAGGGGTATTCTATAGTATAAGAACCTATTTAGAAGTATTATAATATGAAATGTTAAGATCGGTAATTTTTATTTAAATTTTTAATGGTATATAATAATGTATAAACTTTAATTGCAATTTACAATGAATTAATTTTTAGAAAAAAGTGAAACTCCATTCATTAGTTCAGGTTGCGGCAGCTCCATCCACTCAAGAATTGTTGGAGCTATATCGCTTAATTTTCCATCATTGAGGGAAGGATTTGCTTTTTTATGCATAAAAAAGCAGGGCACTTCATTAGTAGTATGTGAAGTATTAGGAGTCCCATCGGGATTTATCATATATTCAGCATTACCATGATCAGCTATCATAATAACAGCATAATCATTGACAATAGCTGCTTGAGAAACTAGTTTCGCGGATAAATCAACTGTTTCACAGGCTCTTATAGTTGCATCCATCACACCTGTATGACCTACCATATCAGGGTTAGCAAAATTTAGACAAACAAAATCTGCCTCTTTTTTAAGAAACTCAGGGATGATTTTATCACATAACTTCATAGCACTCATTTCTGGACATAAATCATAAGTGGCTACTTTAGGAGATGGGCAAAGTATGCGTTTCTCGTCATTAAATGGCTTTTCGCGACCTCCTGAGAAAAAAAAAGTTACATGAGGATATTTTTCTGTTTCAGCTATACGAATTTGCTTTTTAAGATGTTTTTCAAGTACTTCACCTAAAGTATCTCTAAGGCTTTCATCTTGAAACATCACTTGTATATTTTTAAAATTATGATTATAAGAAGTCATAGTCAAATAATGAAGAGATAATCTATTCATATTCTCTTCAGGGAAATTTCTCTGAGTAAGAGCTTCGGTAATTTGCCTTGTTCGATCAGAACGGAAATTAAAAGAAATCACTACATCTTCGGGGGCTATTTCCGATATTGCTCTACCTTTAGCATCAGTCATGATAATAGGCCTAATAAATTCATCCGTAATGCCTTCTAAATAAGAATTTTCAATAGATTTAATTATATCCGTACTTTTTTCTCCCTTACCTTTTACCATCGCTTCATAAGCTTTTTTTACCCTATCCCAATGCTTATCTCGATCCATAGCATAATAACGACCTATCACCATTGCTAATTTCCCCGTATATTTCTTAAATTGTTTGAGTAATTGTTCTATATAAGCCTTACCAGCCATAGGATCAGTATCGCGACCATCAGTAAAAGCATGTACAAAAACATTTTTTAAATCATTTATGCTGGCGGCTTTAAGTAATGCAAAAAGATGCTTAATATGAGAGTGAACGCCACCATCGGAAAGCAACCCGATAAAGTGTATTTTTTTATTATTGATCTTAGCATATTTAAAAGCTTTATAAAGACTATCATTTTTTATAAATGAACCATCTTCTATTGTTTTATTTATTTTAACCAAATTTTGGTATACTACTCGACCTGCGCCTAAATTCATATGTCCTACTTCAGAATTACCCATCTGGCCCTCTGGAAGACCAACGGCTAAGCCTGAAGCCTTGATAAAGGCACTAGGGTATTTCTTATAACAAGAATCTAAAAAAGGCGTATGGGCGCGATGTATTGCAGATACTGAAGTATCTTTAGAAATACCCCATCCATCAAGGATCATAAGTAAGAGCTTTTTCATAAGCTATCCTAATTTATTCTTTTTATAAGAAACACATTATTAAACATAATATATATATAATATTTGGAAGGGTAAGATAAGTTTCTATAAACAATAATCTTTATCTTTAATCATAACTTTAACTGTAGATTTCTAATCTATGAATAGATTCAGAAATTAGTTATTAACTTAATCCGTTAAATAAAAATCTTAGGTTATTTTTAATTTTCTCCCGTATCGGGGAGGGGGGGGGGAATTCTATATTTTTCTATCATCTCCTGGTAAATTTATAAATTGTTAAGCTAGTTTTAGCTAGATTTATTTCTTCTTCCACTTCTCCTAATTTTACTCCCCCCCCCCCCCTCCCTCAAAATAAAAATAGATTATGGTAATACTAATTAAAATCTTAATATATAAATAGGTCTCAGCTAAACTTTATTTATAACTATTTTAAATATCATGACGAATAAATAATAAGTTATTAATCTTTTATTTACATTAATTTATAAAATAACTTAGAGTATAGTATATTATTTTATATTGCAAGCGTTTTCAAAGAAAGATTCTACAAAAACATTTTTATCAAAAGGCAATAAATCCTCAATATCTTCTCCTAGACCTACATATTTTACTGGAAGGTGAAATTCATTAGATATTCCTACTATCATACCTGCCTTAGCTGTTCCATCAAGCTTTGTAACAATAAGTCCAGTAACTTTTGTATTAGCTATAAAAGTCCGAGCTTGCTCAAAAGCGTTTTGGCCAGTAGAACTATCTATTACTAAAAACACCTCATGCTGAGCATTAGAAATAATCTTCTGTGTCACTCTATAAATTTTAGAGAGTTCATTCATTAAGTTTATTTTATTATGCAAACGGCCAGCAGTATCAATCAATACCACGTCAGATTTTTTTGTGATAGCCGTTCTCAAAGTATCAAAAACTACTGAAGCAGGATCTGAACCTTTAGGCTGTTTAATAATATCTACTCCAACTTTTTCAGCCCAGAAGGTTAATTGCTCAACTGCTGCTGCACGGAAAGTATCAGCTGCCCCTATAATGACTTTTTTACCATTTTTTTTAAATCTATACGCTAATTTACCTATAGTAGTTGTTTTTCCCACTCCATTGGTTCCAACAACCATAATTACCAAAGGCCCAGATAATTCACTCGTTTGCTTTTCAGAGATCTCTATAAGTGTTACGATCTCTTGACGTAAGATAGAATAAAGTTCCTTTAAATTCATATACTTACTATGTGATACTCTTTCTTGGATCTGAGAGATAATTTTTAAAGTAGTATCGACGCCAAAATCTGAAGATAAAAGTGACTCCTCAATCACATCTAGGACTTCATCATCTACTTTGGTTTTTCCCACAACAGCTCGCGCTATTTTTGAAAAAAATGTACTCTTAGTTTTCTGTAATCTTTCATCTAAGATTTGTTTTTTCTCGTTGGAAAATACCTTTTTTAACCAATTCATTCAACAAATAACAAAAACTTTATATTATATAATATAGTATATTAAGACTTATCCGAGATAAGTAGTTTAATGATTTTTATCTAGGTGTTGGGAGAAAAAATCATCTACATTATTAGAATGTAGAATTTTTTCCTTAAAAACATATGCTTTAGATTTAGATGACCTAACCATACGTATTACTTTACTTACTTTTTTTGAAGCCACCACTTTCAAAGTTGAAACGGTTTTCTTTGCCATATTACGATTTTTTTCACTTAATCTCTTTATGAAGAGTATTCTTCCTAAGAATAGGATTAAATTTTTTAATTTCTATTCTGTCAGGTGTGTTTTTTTTATTCTTAGTGGTTATATATCGGGATATACCAGACTTTCCGCTTTTTTTGTGTTCGGTACATTCTAAAATGACCTGTATTCTATTTCCTTTTTTCGCCATTTTTACCTTATTATCTCATAAACCCTTTCTTTTGAGCTCTTTTAATTGCTTTTTCAATCCCTATACAGTTCACTGTTTTAATGCCCGATGCAGATATTTTTAAGACAATCCATCGATCTTCTTTGGGAAGATAGAAACGTTTTTTTATTAGATTTACTTTAAACCATCGCTTGATCTTGTTATTTGCATGTGAAACTGTATTTCCTACAATAGACTTTTTACCTGTAATTTGGCAAATTCTTGACATTTCTAATTATAAACTATAACGTGGCCGTAAATTAACACATATTTTTTATCTCTTACAAATACCCTTTTTAACCTTATATAATTTTCAGATGTAGCAATTTCTGCTCATTAAGAAACCCTTCAAATATATCGTTTTCTTTTATAGATCGTACTCTTGAAGGAGCGCCACCAGTAAAAATCAAATCACCTATTTTAAGCGAGAAAAACTTAGACATTTCGGCAATCAATATATTAGATGAAAAAATCATCTCTGTAGTTTTAGCTTTCTGTACAATTTTACCATTTCTTATTAAATAGAAACTGGAAACGTCATTATTGCAATTATTTTTAGAAATCCACTCTCCTACTGCAATAGATTGATCAAAAGCTTTAGATTTTTCCCAAGGAAAGCCTTTTTTTTTAAGAGATTTTTGCATATCACTTGCAGTAAAATCTATACCTATGCTTATTTGATTATAATAGCTATGTGCAAAATTATGTTGAATGTATTTGCCCGCTTTGTTTATTTTTAAGACTATACCTATTTCGCAATCTATTTGTTGTGTGAATTCAGGAATTATAAAATCTTTATTCTTAGCGAGTAGAGCTGTATCGGGTTTAAGAAATAATATAGGTTCTTTAAGACTCTCATTTTTATTTTTTTTTACCTCTATATTTTTAATATAATCAAGATAATTTTTTGCAATGCACAAGATTTTCATAATAAAAATTATTATTATTTGCTATAAAATTCTATATAATTAATAACTCTTTAATTTTTGATTTTTCTATAAAAACGTATTTATCGGCAAAATAGGTTTTATAAATTTACTAACAAAAGCTACTTAAGGTTAAGTGATTTTTATTAAGCGTAATAAGCATTATAAAATAAGATAATTTGATTATAATATTTTTGGTTAAAGCTAAAATTATCGTTTCCTTAACTAGGAAGGAGAAGAGGGCAGGACAAAATATGCTATGTTGTGAATTTATAGATTAATATTTTCCCCCTATTATCTATAAATCAATAACTTAATTATCCTTTTTTGAACTTAGTAAAAAAAAATAATATCCTAGAAATAACTCTTATGTTCCTAGATGCTCGAAATAATTTCTTTATAGTCCAAAAAAATGAGTTTTTATTATAATTCACTATAATTTTATATGATATATTTTTGATTACAAGTTTTATAAATACTATCTCACCTGATTTAATCAAAAATATTAAAAGTATTCTTTACATACCGCATAGATAGATTTTTCTTTTGCTTAAGAATTATATCTTTATAATCTAGTAATTGAAACTTAGAAATATATGTAGCTATTTATTTCGTGTAAAGAATCTTATTTTCTTAAAGGCTATTAACTCTACTAAGAGTAGAGTTATAATGTATATTCTATAATTCTTTAAAAGAATCCCAATATTTATACTTTTATTTATTTTTAACAGTAACCCTTGTAAAATGAAGATACTTTTAAAAAATCATTTTGCGCTTAGTATTATTAAGATTATTTTACATATAGGCGATTTAGAATATAAATAATACTGATACTCTATTTTTCTCATAAAGAATAGGGAAAAAGTAAGAGAAAACAACAAATGATTCCCAAAATATAGTATATATACTTACCATAAGTTTATTGGTAATATAACTAATTTATGAATAAGATAAACGTAAATCTAATTGCGCACTAAAAAAAAAATATTATACCTTTTTAACTTATACTTGTTTATATACACTCACTTGGTGTGTGTATACAAATAAGTATATTTTATTATTCAAATAAATTATTTTATAATTTTTTCTACCTTGACTTTATATAAGTATGATAGGATAAATAATAAATCTTATAATTTTAGTATAGCCATAAAATCTAGATAATAATAGAATTAGATTATAATTAAAAACAGATCTTTATAGCATGTCTGTATAGAGATTTTATAACCTATATAAATAGGGTATAAAATTATAATTCTTAACTATTAATATAATTAATAATAATTAGGAGCTTCCTTAGTAATTATAACATCATGTGGATGACTCTCTTGTAACCCCGAATTGGTAATCTTTATAAAATGTCCTTTTGACATGAGCTCTATAATGGTAGATGCTCCGCAATAGCCCATGCCCGAACGTAATCCACCACACAATTGATAAATAACATCAGCAAGTTTCCCTTTATATGGAACTCTAGCTTCAATGCCTTCAGGAACAAATTTTTTACTTTCACACTGAAAGTAACGATCTTTGCTACCGCGCTTCATAGCTGCAAGCGAACCCATACCTATATAAATTTTAAATTTGCGACCTTGATAAATAACCTCCTCTCCTGGCGCTTCATCAGTTCCTGCAAGAAGACTACCTATCATTACACATCCAGCTCCTCCAGCAATCGCTTTTACAATATCACCAGAGAGTTTAATGCCTCCATCAGCAATTACAGTTATGTTTTTAGTTTTAGCGTATTTGTATACTTCGTTAATCGCGGTGAGTTGTGGCATTCCAATACCTGCTATCATTCGAGTTGTGCATATAGAACCAGGACCTACTCCTACTTTTAATATATTAGCACCAGCTTCTATAAGATCCTTAGCAGCTTGTGCAGTGACTATATTCCCACCTACTAGAGCTATATTAGGATAAGCTAAACGTATTTCTTTAATTTTTTGTAAGACCCCAATAGAATGACCATGGGCTGAATCTAAAGTGATAATATCTACACCAGCTTTTATAAGAGCCTCTGTACGCTGCATGGTATTACTAGATATGCCCACTGATGCGCCTACACGTAACCTGCCTCGATAGTCTTTACAAGCTTGCGGGTATTCTACGAGATTATCTATATCCCGTATGGTAATCAGACCAAATAGACGGCCCATTTTATCAATGATAGGTAATTTTTCAATGCGATTTTCTAATAAAATCCCCTTAGCTTGTTCTAAAGTAGTTTGTTTCCCTGAAGTAATAAGGTTCTCTTTAGTCATTACATCTTCTACATAAGTATCAAGATCCGTACGGCACTTAATATCTCTATTAGTAATAATTCCCACTAAAGTTCGATCTGATTTTATAACTGGTAATCCCGATATATGATAATGTGTCATAATACGTTGAGCATCGTCAATAGTCGATTCAGGCGAAAGAGTTACAGGATCATCGATCATTCCACTCTCACTGCGTTTAACACGATCTACTTTAGCCGCCTGCTCTTGAATTGTCATATTACTATGAATAAATCCCAAACCACCCTCTCTGGCTATAGCAATTGCAAGAGAAGCCTCGGTAACAGTATCCATAGCTGCACTTACAATTGGAATATTTAGCATAATATTAGGAGTAAGAAAACTTTGTAAACAAGTTTGGGAAGGTAAAATTTTAGAAAATGATGGGACAAGTAATACATCATCAAAAGTAAGGCCTTCCCTAATATTTTTTTTAGATAAAAACATGAAGATTTTTACCAAGCAAATATATAGAAAATACATCACACTTTTGCATTTAAAAATAGTTAAAACTCAATATTATAGCAATAAATTTATTTTTACTATTATTTAAATAGAATATTCTATAATTCAGTAGATTAAAAATAATCGTAGTTTTTATTACCCTACGTTTAAGCTGTTATAGTAATCATAATGTATATGATACATAGAATAATCTCAATAAAATACTTTTCTGTAAAATTTCTAAGTAAACTACTATTATTTTTATTTTTTTAGTATTATTATAGTTATATATAGGTACCTAATTTTTATTGGTATCATATAATAAAAGCAAATCAGGAATGATAGTAATATTTGTTCAGTTTTCTTATTCTACGAATCTTTAGAAATCTTAATACTAAGAGTAACTGATATAGTAAGTAATGATTTTTTAAAAGAGGAAAAATTTATAGCAAAAATAAAAAGTGATTTTTAAGAAGAATATTTTTTTTAATATGCATTTATGTATATAATTTTAAGAGATTTTTATTCATACTTATCTAGATCAAGTATTTTAATACTAAAATATCTACTCATATTAATCAACTTCTTTATTAAATCAATTATAAAACAATAAATTACTGAATTTATCAATTTATATTTTTATAAATATATAATGATGAAGGTTATCATAAATTTTGTGCGCTCTTTTTTTATTATTCTATTTAAGAAATATTTTATACAGAATTAATATATGTAAAATACATCTTACAAAAAGATTAAGTGTTATGATATTTCTATTTTATAAGTCTAATTGTAGCAAGTATAGCAAAAGCATATATAAAACTTATAAGATCTTTTTCTGACAATTACTACTTCACAATACACTTTATTTAGTACTATAATTTAATATTTTGATTTTTTTGTTAAAGAGATTCACTATTAAAAATATTCTTATATCATAAACGCCCTTCTTCAAGGGGAAGATAATTTTTTAACTATAAAGTTCAAATCCATATATGCTAGTAAAAAAGGTTCTTTTCTCGAAGATAACTTTTAAATTAAATATTTCTTTCTCGTAATCAAACATTTTGATTATGAGATGATCTTCTAAAGATAAATTAAATATTATGTAGAATGTAGAGAAGTAAAATATAAAATAATATTTACGCTAATCTCTGTTTTATAGTCTTATTTAATGTATAATAATCAATAAAAATAATTAGTTCTATGAAACTCAACAGTAAGTTTTTAATTAAAAAAAAAATATTACTTAAAATAATTTTATTTTTAATAGACCTTGTTTTAATAAGGAGTTTTCTTTTTAACCATTCCTCCACGAACATCTTTAATACTTTGTGTAATTATAAAAGCATCAGCATCTATAAAAGTAACTTCATCTTTAAGCTTAGTAATTTCTAAACGAGTGATAATAGTAGATAAAATTTCCAATTTTTTAAGGTTATATCCACTCTTACCGCTATAAATAGTTACACCCCATCCAAGTTTTTTAATAATCATCTTTCGAACTTCCTCAGGATAAGTAGTAATAATTTTCACATCGGTATATTCTTCTATACCATCAATAATAAAATCTATAGTTTTTGAAGCGACAAGGTAGGTAAGAATTGAATAAAGTACTAATTCTATTGAAAATACCGTAGTAGCTATAAGAAAAATAATTACATTAATCATTATAATGACATCACTTACCGATAGATTCACATTACGGCTGAGATAAACAGCAAATACCTCTGTTCCATCAATAACACTTCCACCTCGTATAGCCATTCCTGTACCTGCACCTATAAAAAATCCTCCAAATAAAGAAGCTAATAATTTATCTTTCGTTACCTCAGGAAAATGTATAAAAGTTAAAACTAAAGCAAGAGTTAAAATAGCAAATAATGTTCTGAAAGCAAAATCTTTCCCAATTTGTCTAAGTGCAAGAATAATAAATGGAATATTGAAGATAATTAAAAATAATTGCATAGACCAAAAAGCAGAAGTGCTTTTAGCAAGTAATATTGAAATTCCGGTAATACCTCCATCTATAAAGGAACTTGGGAACAAGAAACTTTTTAACCCAAAAGCTGTACTCATTACCCCAAGAGCAATATTAATATATTGTCTTATAAATTTTGCTTTAAAGATCATAGTGTTCTTTCCTTACAGGAGAAACCGAGCAAATTAGTATAAATATTCAATTATTTCATAATAAGAACTAAATTTATTTACTTTGTGCTATTATTAATTTAAGGGGCTGAAAAGGAATTGACAGCAAGATTAATAGGTAAAGTAAGCATATCGTGCCATGTGAGGTAAACACGTAAATCTAGCATCACAATAATAATAAACGGCAACGAAAGCTATGCTCTTGCTGCTTAATACTAAAGTTTAGTAAGGATTAAGCCATGTCGACATTAGATGTCGAGGTGAGATATCTCTCAGAAGCCTTACCTATCGGCGTCTGATCAAGAGGTACCGTAAAAGAAAGGTTAGGAAAGTTAATTCTTCTAAAACTATCCGAAATTATTAAGAAGATAATCATCTATAGAAGTGCTCTTCTTTCAGTAGATGTTTGAAAAATAATGAAGAGATAAGTATGTAGAAAGCTTACTCATTACTTGTATGGACGCGGGTTCGACTCCCGCCAGCTCCACAAAATTCTACCAAAATTATTAATAAGTATTAAAGTTTAATTTAAAAGTTGGTTTTATCCCGATATAGGGATTTTTTAGGTAAAATGTATTCTCCTTAAAAACATAAACAACTCAAACTATCGTCATATTTTTTTTATAGGATAAAAATAATAATTTCTGATTTGACTAAAAAAGCTCTAGTAACATAACTAGATATAATACTGAATATTAGAGAATGTTAAGTAAAATATTTATAAATATTCTCACGATATTTTTATATTGGGTTTAGCACATATATGTAGTATACTTAAGTTAAGTATAACATATTATTACAAGATAATAAAATCCTATTTTATAATCTCTTCATGAGAGAAAAGTAAATGTTCAAAAATTTGATTATATCAATTTTTTGAACATGGTTTTTTAAAAAAAGCATCCCAACCTTGTGCAGTAATAGGCATTAATGTCCCCTCTTGGGTTAATATTTGTGCGCCTTCTCCTAAAGGAGTCATATGTCCTATAATTTTTAATAAAGGTTCCTTTTTAATTTTTTCATAATCTTTTAGAGCTATCGTAAAAAGTAATTCATAATCTTCTCCACCACTTAATGCAGCTAAAGTAGGATGTATTTTAAATTCTTTACAGGATAAAATAGTTTGAGAATTTATAGGGATCATATCTTCTAAAATTCTACAACCCAGTTCACTCTGATCACAAAGATGAAGAACCTCCGAAGCTAGTCCATCGGATATATCAATCATAGAAGTAGGTATAATATTAAGGGATCTAAGCAAATCAAAAATTTCTTTTTTTGCTTCGGGTTTAAGCTGACGTTCTATAAGATAATCATAGCCTTTAAGCTTTGGCTGCATATTAGGATTAACTTTAAAAACTTCGTATTCACGCTCAAGAACTTGCAATCCCATATAGGCAGCGCCTAGATCACCTGATACTACTAAAAGATCATTTGACCGAGCACCTTTGCGAAAAACAACATCTTTTTTATTAACTGTTCCTAAGGCCGTTACAGAAATCATCATCCCCATGCGAGAGGAAGAGGTATCCCCTCCTACGAGATCTACTTCATAGTACTTACAAGCTTGCTTAACGCCCATATAAAATTCTTCTAGAGATTCTAAATAGAATTTGTTAGATAGAGCTAATGATAGGGTAATTTGTGTAGGTCTAGCATTCATAGCGTAAATATCACTTAGACTAACTACTACAGATTTATATCCTAAATGTTTTAATGGGACATATGCTAAATTAAAATGGATACCCTCTAGTAATATATCAGTTGAAACTAATATCTGTTGATTATAGAATTCTAAAACAGCTGAATCGTCTCCTACAGCCTTTATGGTAGATAGATGTCTACAAGGCAAGTTTTGAGTTAAATATTTAATAAGATAAACCTTTCCAATTTGCTCAAGTGGAGTCTTAGCAGGGATTTTAATCATTTAAAATAAAATTTATATATTCTCATGCCTCTTAAGCAAAGATAAAGTATATCTTACTTTGCAAGTAATGTTAAAATTTTCAGAGTATTGAGGTTATTTATTATCCTTATAAAATTAACCAGTAGTCTTACTAAGGGGGTTAAGATCCTTTAAATAAATCTATTAGTTAAGGCCCCTAGAGTTATAAGTTTATTATAAATTTATAAGAGATTTTAAGGATTATACTTGGAGTAAATATATATTCATAAAGAAAATACCAATTTACATAACATACTTTCCTACTCTGCTTAATAGGGAGTCTATATTATATTGGTATTCATTTTCAAGTAATTAAAAACGTATTTATAGTGTATATTTTTTTTTTATTTAAAGCGTATTAATATCTAATATTAAATTAATAAATCTTAAATTCTAATATTTTATAATAATTTTATTATATAGATTTTAGAAAATAATTTTATAACGGTGTATAAGAATATAGTAAGACTATAAGCAATAGTTAAAGAAATGTAAAAAAAATAAAGTTTTTATAGAATCTAATAAACTCAAAAGAAGAAAGTATTTCTTATAGAAAAAGAACCTAAATCTTAGGTAAGATCATCTTATACTCCTATTAATTAGGAGTATAAATAATATATTTTTTTTCTTATAGAAAAAAAATATTTGAATTATTGATAATAAATATCTTTATCAAAGCTAAAATAAAGTGAAATTCAAGCTAAATAGAATAATAATTATTATCGGAAATCTTTTTTATAGAAAAATCATATTATTTAATCCTTTGTTTATACTATAATATAAGAGCTATTAGCTACTGATTTTTCTATAAAAAAATGACTTCTTAAAAACATGATTTTATTTATAATACTTTTCACAGGATCTTATTATTTAATATTATATTTAATTACTTCTAGTAAGGAGCTATGTAATTAATTTAACTTTTAATCATCTCTTTATATAAATTAATGATGTTATAACTAGTTAGTAGTAATAGAAAAAGTATTAATCTCTGCCTATATATCTTTAATCTGAGTACTAAATCGAGGCAATATTATCATATAATAAAGTATACCTATTTGTTTAAAACAGGTAAAATATATCCCTTCTTTAGGGGGGGGGATATTTTTATTAAATGCCGTAATATTCTTTGTTTTTCTATATTGGAAAAATTTTTTACTATACTTTTATATATTTACAACTTGATATTTTTAATATCGACTTTACTAAAAATTTACCTTTAACAAAAGTTATATATTTTTACTTTTTTTTAAAAAAAAAAATCACAAGCCACTCAATCCCTTATTAAGGGAATACCATAAAAATTATTTTATACTCTTCAAAAGGGGGATAAAATAAGGGGTATTATGATTTTTTTCACATAAATTATTTTTTTTATTTCATAATCATCGCAAAAAAAAATTATGGCTTCACTTACTCCACGAAAAAAGGATTATTCTAAATGGTATAACGAATTGGTAATGAAATCAGATTTAGCTGAGAACTCTGGTGTGAGAGGATGTATGATTATTAAACCTTATGGATTTTCTATATGGGAAAAAATACAGGTAATCCTTGATAAAATGTTTAAAGCCACAGGCCATCAAAATGTTTACTTCCCCCTTTTTATCCCAAAATCCTATCTCTCGAAAGAAGCTAAACACATAAAAGAATTTGCTAAAGAATGTGCTATAGTAACTCATTATCGGTTAAAAAGTTCTTCTAATGTTAAAGATTTAGTTGTAGATCCACATGCTCAACTTGAAGAAGAATTAATCATACGTCCAACCTCAGAAACGATCATATGGGAGAGTTACCGAAAGTGGATTAAATCTTATCGAGATCTTCCATTGTTGCTTAATCAATGGGCAAATGTAGTGCGTTGGGAAATGCGTACTCGCCCGTTTCTACGTACCTCTGAATTTCTTTGGCAAGAAGGACATACTGCTCATGAGAGTAAAGAAGATGCTATATATGAGGCAGAAAGAATGCTAGAGATATACGCCCATTTCGCAGAAAACTTCATGGCCATCCCCGTTATTAAGGGGACTAAAAGTCTAAGTGAGCGCTTTGCAGGAGCGAAAGAAACCTTCTGCATTGAAGCAATAATGCAAGATGGCAAAGCACTACAGATGGGTACTTCTCATTTTTTAGGACAAAATTTTGCTAAGGCTTTTGATGTGAAATTTATCAATAAATTAGGTGAACAAGAATATGTATGGGCTACTTCATGGGGATGTTCTACTCGTTTAATAGGAGCATTAATAATGACTCATTCAGATGATCACGGCCTAGTATTGCCCCCTAAACTTGCTCCTATTCAAGTAGTGATTATCCCTGTTTATAAAAATCAACAGCAACACAGAGCTATTAACGAAGTTGCTATAGCAATAAAATCTTCTCTTGAAGCTAAAAATATCCTTGTAAAATATGATAATGAAGAACATCAAACTCCGGGATGGAAATTCAACGAATATGAAATGAAAGGCATACCATTGCGCATTACAATAGGACCAAGAGATCTTGAAAAAAACCAAACGGAACTCTTTAGAAGAGATCTGATGGAAAAACGATTGGTTTTGCAAAAAGATTTAGAAAATCAAATCCCTAAATTATTAGAGGACATTCAGAAAAATATTTATCAAAAAGCTCTAGAACGGGGAAAAGCGTACATTACCTATGTAAATGGATACGAAGATTTTAAGAAAATTATAAATGAAAAAGGTGGATTCCTCTCAGCACATTGGGACGGTTCAGTTGAAACAGAAAGGAAAATAAAACAAGAAACTAAAGCTACAATACGATGTATACCATTAATTCCCATTAAAGAAAAAGGAGTATGCGTATATTCGGGGAAGCCCTCTTTACAACGCGTGCTCTTTGCCAGAGCATACTGAAAATCATTTCTAAATGATTTTAAGATTATCTCTGGATTAGTTTATCTAATCCATGTAATAATTTTAATTTAATTGGGTTTTTTTATTTTATTATAGTTGAATAACTTTCCTGAACCTAATTATGAATGCTTAAAATATTATCACTTTAACTTATTCCTATTTCAGAATATCGGACTGGGTGAT
Source organism: Candidatus Insignibacter tubulum (assembly GCF_056790205.1). Lineage (NCBI taxonomy): Bacteria > Pseudomonadati > Bacteroidota > Flavobacteriia > Flavobacteriales > Blattabacteriaceae > Candidatus Insignibacter > Candidatus Insignibacter tubulum. The sequence goes on along the minus strand of NZ_CP199715.1, from coordinate 389,596 downwards.
TATCATTAATAACTATCGTATAATAATACATATTAATAGGATCTCTAAACTTTCCAGAATAGGCTAGTAAAAATCAAAAAACTTTTGATTTTTACTATACCTTCTTTAAAATCATAAGAAAAAATATGATCTTAAATTTTGTATTTAACGAAATACCAGTAGCCATTTTTTTATAATCTTAAATTTAAGATATAAATAATATATTATTGATAATTCTTAATAATAGAATTTTGTTCATAATCTTAAGGTTACCTTTTAAAAGAAAACTCAATATATTTTTGATAAAATGCCTATGGAAATAATCTCGAGAAAAAAAAACCAAGTTCAAAAAAGTATTGTACTCGGAATAGATCCAGGTACAAACATTATGGGATTTGGTATAATTAAAAGCAAAGCATCAGACATAGAATTCATAACTATGGATAAGCTAATTTTAAATAAAACGCATTCTCACAACTTACGACTGAAGAAAATATTCGAAAAATCTATTGCCCTAATTGATGAGTTCCTTCCGGATATATTAGCAATAGAAGCTCCTTTTCTTGGCAAGAACGTACAATCTATGCTTAAGCTCGGACGCGCTCAAGGGGCAGCAATGGTAGCTGGTCTCTATAAGGAATTACTAGTATACGAATACTCACCTCGAAAGATTAAGATGTCTATAACTGGGAATGGGAATGCTTCAAAAGAACAAGTAGCTAGTATGTTAAGTTGTTTATTAGGTATCCAAAAGCTCCCCTCTATCCATTTAGATGCTAGCGATGGACTAGCCGCGGCGGTTTGCTACCATTTAAATAAGACTACAATAAAAAATTTACATAAATCTCCTTATCAAGGATGGGGATCTTTTCTTAAGAAGAATACTTAATGTGTTAGTTGATAATTTATGAAAAAAAACTTTAGTGACTAGTGCAACAGGATTATTAGGAACTCATCTACTACTGTCTCTTCTACAAGAGAATCAGTCAATACTTGTCTTGAGAAGAAAAAATAGTAGTTGCGATAACATTTATCGATTATTTGATTACTATCAGTATGGAAAATCTAAAACGTTGTTTAATAAAATAGAATAAATAGAGACAGATATTCTTAATATATACAGTCTAGATGAGACTTTGAAAGGAGTAGCTAAGATATATTATACAGCTGAAATAGTAAATTTTAATAGTAAGGAGGAAAAAACTTGTGCGCATCAATGTTGATCAATACATCTGCTCTGGTAAATGCATCTATTAAAGTTGGTATAGACAAATTTTGCCATATAAGCAGCCATAGCTACTCTTGGAGGGAAGGAAGGGCGACATATCACCGAAAAATCCTATTTTCAAAATCATACAGAAGCCTCTGTTTATACTCATTCAAAATATCTGGGTGAAATAGAAGTATGGAGGGCTATTCAAGGGATTAAAGGCAGTTATTATCTATCCAGACGTGATTCTAGCCTTTTTTCTTTTGGGAAAGAAAGCTATATCGGAAGACTCTTTAAAGAGGTTCAAAATATAGAATCTTTTTATATGAAAGGATCAAATGCATACGTAGATGTCAGGTATCTTATAAAATGCTGTATAGGACTTATGAAGAATATATTTATAAACCAAAGTTATATTGTTATCGATGAAAATAAATCTAATAAATATGTTATTTCAAAAATCCGAAAGGATCTAGAATACTCTTTTCCACTATTAATTAGCGAGACAAAGCTACGTAAGATTTATAGATTAAACCGCTTATCAGCTTTATTTTAGTCGCCACAAAAATCTTTTATTAAATAATATGGTGATATATTTCCCAAATAGCTATAATTTATTACTCTAATAAAAAAGTATGAAAAGATTTGAATTATCAATTTATGCGAGTTGATCTATCATTAAATGAGCATATTAAACATTATAAAAAAGAATTCTTATAAGGTATGGAAATAGGTCTATTTTTTGGTTCATTTAATCCTCCCCATATAGGACATATTATTGTAGCTAATCATATACTCGAATATACCTCTATACAAAAAATCTGGTTTATTGTATCACCTCATAATCCACTTAAAGATCCGTTGAATCTCTTAGAAGGAGAAAAGCGATTATTTATGACTCAGCTCGCTATTGAGGATTATGAAAATATGGAGATATCAACTATAGAATTTAAACTACCTCGACCTTCCTATACCATAGATACACTTAATTTACTAAAAGATAAATACCCAAAAGAGCATTTTAGATTAATTATGGGAGAAGATCTTATTAGAGATTTTCCTAAATGGAAGGAATCGGATACTCTATGTAAACAATATAAACCTTATATATATCCACGTTTCCCTTTTCATGGTTCTAGATATAGAAATTTAAAAGCTACCAATTATATAACAGCGCCTCTTATAGAGATATCAGCTTCTTTTATACGCTTAGCTATTAAAGAAGATAAAAACGTTCGGCCATTTCTACCTATTAGCGTATGGGAATACATCATGAGTCGAAATTTGTACAAAAAAAAAAACTAATTTTCATATAGACAAGCTTCTAACCAGTTACGTCCTATCCTTATCTCCATTATTAAAGGAATATAGGTTTTTATTGCTATTTGCATATGTGTGAGCACGAGTTTTCTAACAACATCGACCTCATTTATTTTAGCACATCAAATACTAGTTCATCATGTACTTGAAAAATCATTTTACTCTGTAGATTTTTTTCTTTAAAACTTTTATCTATATGAATCATAGATAATTTAATAATATCAGCTGCACTTTGCTGTATAGGTATATTAATGGCATTATGTTCAGCATATTTGCGTATTACACTATTAGATGAATTGATATCGAGGAGATAAAAATAACGTCCTAAAATGGGTTTCACAAAACCAAGATTACGAGCTCTTATAAGCTGATCAGATATATAAGCTTTTAAGTATTAGGTATATATTATAACAAAATTCAACGAGCTTTTCAGCTTCTGAACAAGAAAGATCACTTTTCTTGTTAAAACTAAAAGCTGATACCCCGTAAATAATTCCAAAATTGGCTGTTTTAGCTTGACTTAGCTGCTTACGTGTAATGGGATTATAAAAGATATATTAAATATTTTAGAGGCTGTATAAACATGAATATCCTTTTTTCTTAGGAAAACCTCTTTCATTTACTGATCACTACTTAATTCAACGATAATGCGTAATTCTATTTGCGAATAGTTAGCTGATAAAATAAAATAATTTTTGTCACAAGGCACAAAAGATTTTCGCACTTGCTATCCACATATATTGCGCATAGGGATATTATATGGATTCGGATCAATAGAACTCAAACGGCCTATTGTAGTAATAGTTTGTTTTAAACTAATGTGAATTTCGACCACTTTTATCATTAATTTTCTTAGAAAACACATTAATAAAAGTATATTTAAGTTTTTGAAGTGTTCTATATTCTAAAATATCATTTATTATAATATGTTCATGAACTATTTTTGTTAAAATATCGTCTGAAAGAGTATATTGTCTAGTTTTGGTTTTTTTAAATTGATTAGCTATTTTTAGCTTCTCAAAAAGTATTTTTCCAAGCTGTCTAGATGAATTAATATTAAAAATTTCGTCAGCAATTTGATAAATTTTTTGTTCAATAGATTTTAAATCTTTTTCAAGCTCTTTAGAGATAGAAATCAAAACAGACTTATTTAAATAAAATCCTTTTATTCCCATAGTAGCTAAAATAGACATCAAGGGCATTTCCATTTTATGGAAAAATTCTTTTAATCTATAACTAGCAAGTTTGGAATCTAAAATGTCTTTAATTTGAAGAATAATGTCAGGTTTAGTCTCCAAAGTTAATTCTGCATCAAGAATACTTAATTGATATCCGTTCCCCTCACATATAAATTTCTCAAGAAAGAGATCTTTTTTGTATTTTAAAAAATTAACATAGAGTTTGTTTATACTATAAGATATATTAGGATTAATAAGACAATAGGCAATTATTATATCATAAAAAGGCCCTTTAGGAAAAAGTCCATACTTAGAAAGTACTTTAAGATTATATTCAAGATTATACCCTACTTTCAAAATTCGTCCATCTTCAAAGAAAGGATTAAATATTTTTAGAATACCAAAAGTTTGATCAAAATTTTCTAAAAAGCTCATATAATAACTCGTGCCTTTTTCATAACTAAATGCTATGCCTATAATATCTCTATTGAAAGCGTCAAATCCAGTAGTAGTTTCGATATTGAAAACTACCGTTTTTTGTTTTAAAAGTTCTTTGGATAATATTTTATAGGCAGTTTGAGTATCTATAAGTTGATAGATAGGAGTTAAATTATCAATCTGATTAGGATAATATACCTGTTTTTTAGGAATATGATCAAAAATTAGGGTTTGTTGGCCCATTAAGGACTCTTTTAAAGAGAACCTATTAATTTTTGATAAAAAACCTTTGAAAAAAATGCTATAAACCTTATCAAGTAATTTTATAAATTCGAGATTTTCGAAAATTCTTTTAACATTATTCATATCTGGAATAGATATCAACAACTTTTGTTCATCCCATTCTATTGGTACATTGGTTATTATAGTTGCTAATTTTTTAGAGATTAGGCCTAATTCTTTATTTTCTTCTATCTGTTCTCTTATCTTGCCACTAAGTTCTTTACTATGAGCGAGTAAATTCTCTAAGTTCCCATATTTTTTAATAAACTTTTTAGCAGTCTTCTCTCCTATACCAGGTAATCCAGGGATATTATCTGCCGCATCACCCATCATACCTAGAATATCTATTACTTGTCTTGGATTATGGACCTCAAAACGTTGACAAACTTCGTGAACTCCAATAATCTCTACAGAATTTCCTCTAGATGCGGGTTTGTATATTTTTATATTATCGGTTACAAGTTGTGCAAAATCTTTATCAAAAGTAACTATATAGGTAATGTAAGCATTATCCTGAGCTTTTTGGACTAGCGTTCCTATAACATCATCTGCTTCATATCCTTCAGCCCAAAGAATGGGAATATTAAAGGCTTTTAAAATATCGTGAATATAAGGGATTGATATACGAATAGCATCAGGAGTTTCTTTCCTATTAGCTTTATATTGAGGATATTCCTTTTTTCTAATGCTTGGGCCTACATCAAAAACTACAGCTATATGCGTAGGTCGTTCTTTTAATATCAGATCTAAAAGAAAATTAGTGAATGTCAAAATGGCTGATGTATTAATTCCCTTGGAATTAATAATGGGATTTTTAATAAGAGCGTAGTATCCTCTAAAAATCAGGGCATATGCGTCGAGTAAAAAAAATCTTTTATCTGCCATAGGTAGAGAGGAAGTTGGAGGAGGAGGGTAGGATAAGAAGGCTTAATAGAACTATATTTTAGCTCAAAAGTATCTTTTTCCCCATAAAAACCCGTTTATTTTAGTGAAAATTAATGATAACATAGCATTATAGTTAATATATTTTTTTGCATATTCACTAACACTTAGTAATAAAATTTAATTATACTATATAAAGATTTATACTACTATTTTTATTTTATAAATAAAAACTATTTCTAGTAACATTTTTTTGATAAAAAAAGTACATTATGATCTTAGGTAGTATTAGTAAATAAAATACTAAGATGTATAAACATAAATCTTTATTTATGAACAGTAAAATAATTTATTAAAATTAATCGAAAATACCTACCTAAATAAAATTTAGGTTGTTTTAAATAGAAAAGGTAACCTTAATTAATAATTTTATTATGATAAGATAATAAACACTCTTTTTAAGAAACCTTTAAACATACACTTAAATGCCTAAGTTAACTTTTAGGCTATTTAATCATATAAATAGCCTAAGAAAAACCTAATAATATTAACTTAAAAATATATCGAATTGGCTAAATAAGTAATATTTTTTTATCTATAATCTCCTATATATGCCTCTTTGATAAGAATTTTACTTTTTTTAAATCAAAAAATAGATTAAATAATAAATATTAGTATTTGTTTAGTAATAATCTCGTGATTTTATTAAAAAATAATAACTTGAAAAAATATGATCTATGTCCTTATTAAACATATCTAATTCTAACAGCTAGATAAAAACTGATTTTTATATTTTTCTTCTCTTAAAGAGAGATAAAAAATAGAGAAATCTTCTATTAATATAACTATTAAGCTAATTACAATATATTTTATATTGTAAAAAATAAATTTTTATATGAATGTATATTTAGACCATTAAAAATATTTTAAAAAACGCTTTGGATAAAACTCATATGAATACTAAAAAAATAAAATATAAGAATAATAAATTATCTTTTCTTTAAGATTATCCTCACGAAGGATATTAAAAACTTGCCATTAAGTTTTTTATGATATTGATCGCTGACGTAAGATTTCATAAAGCAATGCTCCACAGGCAACAGATACATTTAACGAACTAATCTCTCCAAATACAGGCAATTTTAGCTTTTCATCAGCAAGAACTAAACAAGAATATGAAATGCCTTTTTCTTCATTGCCTAGTAATACTGCTAAGGGCCCTGAAAGTTCAGACTTATAAAAAATAGTTTTAGTTTTTTCAGTAGCGGCTATAAGCCGTATACCTGAATTTTTCAAAAAACGTAAGCTTTTCGGTAAATTATTTTCTCTGCAGATAGGTACCCTAAAAAAAGCCCCAGCAGAGGTTTTGATCGCATCAGCATTTATAGGAGCAGATCCTCTTGCAGGTATAATAACTGCATTAACTCCTGCACACTCAGCAGTACGAACAATAGCCCCAAAGTTTCGGACATCGGTAATCCTATCAAGTACAAGTATTAAAGGCGTCTTGCCTTCTTCATAAATCTTGGGAATAATATCTTCAAGTGAATGAAAATCAACAGGAGATATAAAAGCAACTACTCCTTGGTGATTCTTCCGTATAAGCCGATTAAGTTTTTCGAAAGGAACGCTTTGAAAAGGAAGGCGATATTTTTTGAAAAGTTCATATAGAATCTTATAATTCTCACCTTGCAACCCCTTTTGAAGGAAAATTTTATTAAAGGTTTTACCTGATTCTATGGCCTCTATCAAGGGATGTATGCCATATATAGGGTTCAAATAAGAATAACTCAAATAGCAAATTATCTAATCTTACTAATTTACGATTTTTTTTTTACTAAAAGTATACATTACTTAATATAAGTATATAAATACTAGCTTATCAGCTAGTAACAATTAATAGTCATTGTAAATATTATTTACATGACTATTAAATAAAATAGATAGGTCTAATAATTTTAACATAAATTTCTTAAAATTTTGATTACTTTTAAATTGATAATTATCTATTTTAGATAGATTTATATAGATAAAAATTATAGTCTTGCCTTAAAAAAGGATATATTTATTTAAATAATAAACTTAGTACATCATAATTGGGAAAATAAAAAATATAAATATTAAGTTAAAAAATCACATAAAAAGTAAGGTTGTTATCAGTATGAAAATTAAAGCTTCTCTAGATCCTAGAGAATAGATAAAATAAAATCTGTAAAGGGATAATTTATTATTATTTTTAGGTTCTATTAAGATTAATACATAACTTATATTTCTATTATAGATAGAACGCTAATTTAATAGATTATCAATATGATAGAGAGAGACCAATTAACCTTGATTTGTGAATTGTAAAGTTCACAATCTTAATTATAAAAATCTCTAAAAATAAATATACTTATAGCTAAGTATTTTTTGATAAAAAAAATAGATAAAAAGATCTAAAATGTACAATAAAAAGTTGTAATAAACAAAAACGTGTTTATAAATACGAGATTATAGAAAAGTTACGTTTAATAAAAAAACAAAATGTATTATCTATCTTTTCTTATTTAGAAAAAATATCATATTAAAATGAGACGAGAAAATCCTGATATATTTACATATCATATCTCCATATAAATACTAGTGGGAGGAAAGTGATAAATATAATCTATACGAGACATGTATAAGCATTATTTACTTTTAATGACCTTTTTTATCTAATCTATTAGTATAATAATTCTTAATATTATATGCTTTTTAAAACATTTTTTTATAGCTGCAATAAAAATCTATCAAAAGATAGATTTTTATTGCTCTTCTAGTAATCCACGTTCAGCTTTCTCTATTTTTTCAAAATTAAAAGAATTAAGTGTATTTTTCATCACTTCCTGAATTTGTTCATTACAGAGATTCCCTATACTACCTTCATGGGTGTGCGATATTTTTTTTAAAGGGTAAAAACGGTTCTCTTTAATATCAATGCTAACCTTTTTATAGGCTTCTCGAAAAGACATACCTTTTCGTACATAGGTATTGACTAGCTCCACACTAAAAACATAGCGGTACTTATCATCATTTATTACTTCATCATTAATAATGATATGCTTAAGCATATAACTAGTAATATCTAAAGCATCTTTTAGTTGTCTGAAAACGGGCAAAAAACACTCCTTAATAAGCTGGAAATCACGATGATACCCTGAAGGTAAATTAGTAATAATCATGGTAATTTCATTAGGGAGAGCGTTTATCTTATTACAACGAGCACGAAGAAGTTCGAAAACATCAGGATTTTTTTTATGAGGCATAATACTTGATCCAGTAGTAAGTTGATCAGGGAAAGAAACAAAGCCAAAATTTTGACTTGTATATAAACATATATCTTGAGAGAATCTGGCTAAGGTAGAGGCTAATGAAGCTAGAGCATTTGCTACTAACCTTTCGCTTTTGCCACGACTCATCTGAGCATAGACAACATTATAGTTTAAATCTTCAAAACCAAGCAATTTTGTGGTCATACTGCGATTTAAAGGGAATGAAGAACCATAACCAGCAGCTGATCCTAAGGGATTTTTATTAATTACACGATAAGCCCCATGTAATATTAATAAATCATCTGCAAGGCTTTCAGCATAAGCAGCGAACCAAAGCCCGAAAGAAGAAGGCATAGCTACCTGATAATGAGTATAACCTGGAATAAGAATTTTCTTATAGCACTCGCTAAGTTTTATTAGAGTATTAAAAAGTCTATAAACATAATTAACTATGTTCTGGATTTCTTTTCTCATAAAAAGCCTTAAATCAAGCAACACTTGATCATTACGCGAACGTCCACTATGTATTTTTTTGCCTATTTCTCCAAGACGTCTCGTTAAGATAATCTCTATTTGTGAGTGAATATCTTCTACAGTATCTTCGATATAAAAATGACCTATGATAATCTCTCTATGAATTTTTCTAAGTTCATTAACTAAAGTTTTTAATTCATTTTTTTTCAATAACTCTATGCTTTCAAGCATATAGATATGTGCTATGGTGCCTATAACATCATGAGGAGCTAAAAGTAAGTCTAACTCACGATCATTACCTACAGTAAACTTTTCAATTTCTTTACTGATATCAAAATCTTTTTTCCAAAGTTCCACTTTTATCCTCCTATGTTAATATGCGAAAATAGCTTAAAAAAACATTTTTTTAAGCTATTCCTTCGGCCTACCATCTGATATATTTTTTGAATCCTATATCATCCGTAGATTAATTTAACCCTTAATAAGGTATCTCATAGTATAATAATGATAAAACTTCCTACAAGGAAAAATAAAAGTCTTCAAGATTAATTAAAGAAATTTGATAATTTAGTTTATCAGAGGATAATAAATAAATAAGAAACATTTTAAGAAAAAAAAAGTAGTTGAGAAAATCTATATCCCTTGGTAAAAAATTACATATATATTATTATTCTTCAAAAAAAATGGAGGGGGAGATTATAAGAAAGCTATATCTACAGGATGTATGTCTTGGATAGTAATGAGGGTTATAATATTTTAACAGAACTTTTAAATCTTATAGTTGTATATAGTAAAAGGCTAACTTAAACTCTAAAAATGGGAATTAACCTTCTTTAAGGTAATTGAGAGCTTTCTGATCATCAAATTCTCCTTCCCATCGGGCAATAACACAACTAGCTAGAGCATTACCTATAACATTTACAGTAGTACGCGCCATGTCCATAAGTTCATCAATACCGACAATGGCTATTATAGGCCAAATTGGTAACCCAAAAGAATTAGCAGTTCCGAGTAAAATTACCATAGAAGCTCTAGGGACACCTGCTACACCCTTACTTGTAAGAATAAGTGTTAAGCATATAAAGATCTGATGAGCAATGCTAAGTTCAATTCCAGCAGCCTGGGCCACGAAAATAGAAGCTAAAGAAAGATATAAGGTAGTCCCATCTAAATTAAAACTATAGCCTGTAGGAACGACAAAAGCTATAATTTTACGGGGAACTCCTAACTTTTCAAAGTTCTCCATAATAATAGGTAGAGCAGCCTCAGAAGTGGTTGTGGCAAAAGCTAAAGATACTGGCTCAGAAAGAGCTTTGATAAAAGCTTTTATGGGCACCTTTATATAAAGCAGTATAGGTAGTAAAACTAACAATAAAAAGAAGAATAAAGCTACATATAAAGTTATTAAAAGTTTAAAAAGATTATAAAGAACCTCTAAGCCCATATGCCCTACTGTATAGGCAATAGCTGAAAATACCCCTATAGGAGCGAAATACATGATTAGTCGAGTAAATTTAAACATAGTAGCAGATAAACTTTCCATAAAATCTAGTAAGGGTTGACGATTCTCCTTGTTGAGCATCGCCAGTGCTATACTAAAAAGTATTGAAAAAACCACTATAGCTAGAGTATCTCCATGATAAATAGATTTTACAAAATTTTCAGGGAAAACGTGTAGAATAATCTCTTGCCAATTTTGAGGTTCCACTTGGGGTAAAGGATCAGGCATTTGTATAGGCGGAGTGATCCCTACACCTGCTTTTGAAATATTGATCGCCGCTAATCCGATAATCAAAGCTATAGTAGTTACTATTTCAAAGTAAAGTATAGATTTCCAACCTATTCTCCCAAGCTGACGGATATTAGCATGGCCAGCTATCCCAACAACTAAAGTAGAAAATAGAATAGGAGCTACAATGGAACTAATAAGTTTTAAAAATATTTTAGAGAGAAATCTTAAATCCACCGCTAATTTAGGAAAATCCAGTCCCACTTCAACTCCAATAACCATAGAGATAAGAATCCAGTTGGTAAGATTTTTTTTATTTAACGTATGAATAATAAAAATGAATAGTATTACCCATCTAAAAATTGAGAGTTTAAATGATTCAAGACCTAATTTATTTTTCAAAAAGTGAACAATGGTATAAAATAATATAGCAACGAACCCGAAAAACAACCACTGATTCTTTCTCATTAATTTAAATTTTTAGGAAATATTTTTAACAGAAATTAAAAAAAACACAGTGTAAATATGCAAAAAATTATAGAATTTTAAAAAATATTATGGAAACGAATAAAAAAAAGAATAAAATATAGCGCTTTATTTTTTATAAAGAGAATTCATTACCAATCTATTGGTAAAATATTTTTTCCTATTAAAAAAGCATTTGCCTTGCTAAAGTGACGTGATCCGAAAAAACCCTTATGTGCAGAAAAAGGAGAAGGATGTGTTGTTGAAAGAACGAGATGACGATTACGATCTATAAATTTGCCTTTTTTTTGGGCATAAGCTCCCCATAAAAGAAAGACTAAATCCTTTTTCTCTTTTGAAAGTTTTTTTACAACTTTATCAGTAAAAATTTCCCAACCTTTATTTTGATGGGATCCCGCTCTAGAAGCTCGAACAGTAAGGATAGAATTTAATAAAAGAACTCCCTGTTGAGCCCAACGACTCAAGTTCCCATTTTTAGGATAAAGCTTACCCAAATCATCATGAATTTCTTTAAATATATTTCGTAAAGAAGGCGGGAAAAGAATTCCTTTACGGACAGAAAAGCAAAGACCATCGGCTTGATTAGGACCATGATAAGGATCTTGTCCTAGGATTACTACTTTCGTCTGCTCAAAAGAGCAATGATTAAAACAAGAGAATATTTCTCCTCCCTTAGGATAACAAATAGTTAGTTTATACTCTTTACGCACGAATTCAACAAGCTCTATAAAATATAGTTCTTTAAATTCATCTGAGAGGTTAACTCTCCAGTCAGTGGCTATTTTTACTTCTATCATAGAATTAAATTTTTATTAAGTAATCCTTATAATAAGGATTTTTTTAAGTATGATTGAATATAAATAACTTGACTAATAAAATTTATATATTATTTTATAACTTTTATATATAAGCTAATACGTTGTGTAAATCATTAACTTTTATGTTAAAAAAACATTTAAATTATCTCACTAAAAAAATGCAAATTTTTAGAGTTTTTTTGTGTTTAAAAATAAGGAGGACGTTATGTTAATACCGTAAAGTAATTTACTTATTTTAATAAAATGCAGCTTGTTATCTTCTATATAGAAGTAGTTTAAATTAACTCATATGCATTAGTTTTTACTAACCTTATCGTTTTTACTTTGATATCATTTATCTCTAAGATTTTTATACAAAATAGGATATTTTATAGATACTTGCGATTATAAAGAACAGCTAAAAATAAATTTTTTTTATCTCTTGATATTTTAAACTGATGATACTTTAATGCTATTTATATAGAGGCTTAAGAGTTAAAAATATTTCAGTTAAATTCATGATTTATACAATCTTAATTTTTTTATATAATTGATAATACGTTTGTCTACTTATTTTTATAGATGATATGAAACTTAATTCATGTATAATATCGATAATAATCTCTGAAAAAGATCATACGTTGGTCTTGCTCATCCCAAAGTTTATGAAAAACACATTTAAAGCTACTCTAGAAATTTAGAGTAGTTACATATTTATTAAAAATAGGATTATGGTGCTGACATCTTGAAAGACTATAAAATGGTATTTTAGGAGCTAAATGATGAGTATGATGATACCCTATATTCCCTGTAATCCAGTGCCCAAACTTGGAGAGATTATAATAAGAGCGGCCCTTTATAGCTGCTATAAGAAAATCCCAATCAGACTTCCATTCTTTATAGAATGGGGTTATGCTGATGTTGAATATAAAATACCCAAATAGCTACTATCGCAAAAGTAATTATTATAGGAATATATAGTATGATAAGTTTTACATAACCTATGATAGCACCTAAAAATATATAAAAAATTAAAAGGTAGATATTACATAATATTATAGATCTCTTTTCTTTTCCCCAACCTTTCACATTAATGAAAGGGAATCGATTATGTATAAAAATATAATAAATAGGACCTAAAAAAAACATTACTGGTAAAGATCGATAGATCCTATAACGCCATTTTTTTAAAAAACTTAAAGACTTATATTCATGAACGGTAAATATAGTGATATCTCCAATATCTCTAGAATCAAGTTGAGCATTATGTACATGATGGTAATTATGTGTGCGTGCCCAATATTTAAAAGGAATAGAGCTAAATAAAGTACAAATAAATCCAAATAATAAAAATTCTTACCATAATTAACCCATTCAATAAAGCTAAAACCATAGTAAGCATAAGCGAGTAGTAATAGGTAAAACACATTAAAACAAATATGGCTATAAAAGGTAAAAAAGTGTTTAAAATTTGTATAAATGCCTTATGTTGATCAGGTAAGGCATAAGGGGTTACCCAATCTTCCCAATTTTTTAATTCCTTTTTAAAATTTGAATACTCTTTCTTTTCCAGAATACTAAAATACAATAAGATAATTAATTATTAATCATGTAAAAAAAATTTCTTTTCTAGCAATTTATCTTTACTCTCCATATGGTTTTCATCAGGTACACAACAATCTACAGGACAAACTGAAGCACATTGAGGTTCATCGTAAAATCCAACACATTCAGTGCACTTTTCCGTGACGATAAAATAAAAATCATCCTGTATAGGGACTTGATCAGCGGAAGCTTCAGTAATAAAGCCTAATTGGGAAGTAAAACATCCTTTTAAATTTGTACCCTCTGAAAACCGCCATATAGAAGCACCTTCATAAATAGCATTATTTGGACATTCAGGCTCACAAGCTCCGCAATTTATACATTCATCAGTAATTTTTATTGCCATTTTATAATATTTACTTTATACATATTCATAACAGCAAGCTATTTAAAAGCAACTTTAGTATGGTGTTACACTTTCTTCATAATAAAAACATTTTATCTTAATAGGATATCACTTATGCTAAGTATAGTTATAAGAGTTATAATCTCTACAATATAGAAATAGATTTAAATATATGCAAATCTATAGGGGGCGCTAAAAAAATAGCAAACTTTATACTAACTTATATACTATTAGAGAATTACGTTTTTCGCTTTTAAGGTACAGTTTGAGGTAATAAAAGGGTCAGTGGGAAAGAAATTAACAATTTGTTCAAGTTATTATAATTATCTCTATCTAAGAGATAGTTATAGTCATAATCAAAATTTTCCCCTTTTCGATTTTTACTAAAAAAAAGTAATATTTGACTTTATATACTCAGTTAATATAAATAGATTTTTTATTGTATAATAAATAAAAATTTAGATATTTTAATTGTAGTAGATAATCACTATTCCGTATTATTAGATATATGAAAAAATATGATCACAATTATAATCCTATGAATAGGGAATACTTTAAAAAAAGTAGAACTATATAACAAAATATAATGATTGTATAGCATTAATAAACTACAATGCACAGCTGTATATATTTCAATAGGGGGAGTAAACCGCGCTTTTGTAGCCTTTTAATAGGTGGTCTTTCAAATCTTATGATGAATTGAAGTTAATATTATAGTATTTATAATTTTAGAAAATAACCTTATAATTTAAGGTCATGTATTAATGACTCTTTTTAGGGAAAACTCCCTTTATAAGGGATTATAATTTTACATGAAGCTTACTAATTATATTGATAAATTCTAATAATATTTACTTTTTTTTCTAAAAAAAAAAGTAAAGTATAGGCTTAAAATAAGCTATTACTACAAATAGTATCTATTCCTCTGCATAGTATAAATATAAAAAGAAAAAATATCCATTACTAGATATTATCGAGATAATATATTCTTCCCTTTTCTAAAAATAATAAAGCAAAGTAAATATAATAAGTTATAACAAAAAGAATAGATAGCTATAGAAATAAGAGAAATTACGAATTTAAAACGCATATCTCATTTATCTTCTTTAATCTCCTCAAAATGTATAGTTTCAGCCTTTATATTTGAAGTTTTTTTATCAGATTTATTTTTATAAATAACTATTACATCTCCTTCTTTAAATATTTTATGTTTCTTCTTCTTCCAAAAGAATTCAGAGGATATAACCCTACTGTAAATTCTAATGATTAGAAAAAAGGCATAACTAATACAAATAAGTTTAAACAAAAAAATATAGTTTAAAAAGTCTTTTGCATAAAATACTTACAAATTTTTTCTTAAAAAGAAGGATAAGTGTAAACAGATTATTCAAGTATTGGCTAATATATCCAAATAAAAAGCTTTATGATATATATATAATATTAATCGAGATTAAAATTTAATAACAACTACTCAGAAAGTTTTTTTTTTCGCAAATGACTATTAAATCGGCCAAAAATAAAATATATTATCAGCCCTATGGACATCCATATAAAAAAAGCGATCCATCCTGATAATGGAATTTCTATCATCAAGTATAAACAAGATAGAGCTCCCATGACAGGGATTAGAGAATAATCTCTATTATAAGTCAAAAAAGTAAACCAAGCAAAAAACAAAAAGAATACCAAATAAAGAATATCTTTAAAATTATCCATATCAAAAGACAGCATCTTTATAAAAAAGTTTCTAGAAAAATAAACGGATAAAATAAAAATTATAGGAATGATAAAACGCCCGTTAATATAGGGAATGCGAAAGCCCTTACCACCTTGATCTCTTGGTAAATACATTATACCGGAACATACTAGCAGAAAGGCAAAAAGAGTCCCTATACTAATTAAATGAACCATAAGAGATGGCTCTACAATTAATGCTGGAATAGCTACAATAAGGCCCGATACAAGAGTTGCAAAAGAGGGAGTTTTATACTTAGGATGAATTCGGGAAAATTGCTTAGGGAGCAAGCCATCCCTAGACATAGTTAACCATATCCGAGGCTGTGCAATCTGAAAGACTACTAATACACTTAAAGAAGCTATAATGGCGCTAAAAGCCACTATACGAGATATATAACTTAAATGGATACGGTCAAATATAAAAGCTAAAGGATCCGTTATCCCTTTAAATTCCTTGTAATTAACCATACCTGTTACTACAATAGTGACAGAAACGTAAATAAGAGTTGTAATAAGCAAAGCATATCCCATACTTCTAGGCATATCACGTTGAGGATTTTTGCATTCTTCAGCAGTAGTAGAAATTGCATCGAAACCTATGTAGGCAAAAAAAACAGCTGATATACCCTTAAATGCTCCTGAAAAACCGGTTGGGAAAAAAGGCACATAATTATGATTATCAATATTAAACAATCCTATCACGATGATTAAAAATAAAACGGTTAACTTTATGTAAACCATAACGTTATTGATACGCTTACTCTCGCGTATTCCCGTATAAGTCAGTCGACTTACAAGTAGTACAACAATAAAAGCAGGTAAGTTGAAAAGGATTTTTGTATTAAAAAGTTTTGGTGCTATACTCCAAGCTAAATCCACAGTTGGCTTTCCAGCACTAAGCGTGTTTTTATAGAGTTGGTAAGCAGTATGATAATCGATAACCATCCAACGAGGCAATATAACTCCTACTCCTTGTAAAAGGTTATCAAAATAACCGCTCCAGGAAATAGATACAACAATATTTCCAATAGCATATTCAAGTATTAGAGCCCAACCAATAATCCATGCTGCTAACTCTCCAAAAGCGATATAAGAATATGTATAAGCACTACCTGATACAGGGAACCGTGAAGCGAATTCAGCATAACATAAAGCGGTAAGGCCACAAGTAACCGCTGAAATTATAAAAAGAAATATAACTCCTGGACCTCCGTTATAAAGAGCTTGTCCTATAGTGCTAAAGATACCAGCTCCAATAAGAGCGCCTATACCCATAAAAGTTAAATCTTTGACAGCTAAAGTTTTATACACTCCCTTGTTTTCTTTATCACATAAAGAAATATCTTGATGTATTTGATCTATCGTCTTTTTCCTAAATAAATCTTTCATTATCTGGTTAGTTTATTTCAGAAAGCAAATAAAAAAAATATATACACAAGTTCATAAAATATTAAAATAATAGGTATGTTTTTGTATTTATTTTCACCATTTAAAAGGTCTTTTTTTGTTCGAGGCGTTTTATTAAGTTTAATACTTGTTTTTTTATTCTTAATTAGAATCAAATATCTATGATTAGTATTAAATTTTTCAAATATCCCGTTTAAGCTAAGCTTAGCATAAATAATATTATTCCCTCTCTACAGATATCTTTACAAACCTAACAATTAAAAATAACTTCACTAGAATCTTCAGAAGATACTTAAGACTATACGCAAGAATAGCCTAATATTTATATATATTTTTTCTTTATATTACTAAATATTTTATTAACAATAAATTTATTTATAAAGTGAAAAATACGTAAATTTACGACTATTGGAATGGTAAAATTTTATATAAAGTTCATCTTAAAGTACTATGCTAGTTGTCAATGTTAAAGAAGGGGAATCTATAGAGAGAGCGCTTAAACGCTATAAAAGAAAATGTGACCAGACGCGTCTTGTTAAAGAATTTAGAAAGTTACAATACTATACAAAACCTTCGATAAAAAGAAGGGAGGAAATCTTAAAAGCTATCCATAAAGCCCAACTTTCCTCTAGAGATGAAGACTAGATACTATTTTCCCTTAAAATAATGATCCTTAATCTAGGGGGGATAAACTTAGAATTTTATTAATAGCTATTTTATTAGAACTTAGAGAAGAAAAAAAATATAAAAAACGGATAAAAATGATATACGTTCTTTTTTAGTTGAGTCTTAATTATCAAAGTGTAACTTATTTGATCTATATACATGGGAAAATCCCAAATTAAGGATTATCACTTATTCTTTAAAAAATTAAAAAAAGTCTAATATCCCTTACGCAAGATTAACTCCACTATAAAATGGAGAGATAGAGGGAGATAGGATATATATGTAGCTTTAGATACCTATAGTAAAGCGTTTTTTCAAAAAACTATAGAGATCAGTTTATTCTTAAGAATGCTATAATTTTAAATGTATAATGTACAACGTGGGCTTATAATATATTATTAGAAGATAAGTATATATGCTAGATATTTCATGATATAAAAAAAATAAAATAGTTGAAATTCGTCTTTTGGTACCCGGAGATGATTTAGTAGTAAACAAATATGGACAAAGCTTTGAGGAGTGCATTGATATTTCAATAGATACACTTAAAAAATTAATCATTAGAAAAAAAGAAAAGGGCCACTAATTTTTTCCTCTGATTTAATATCTTTACTATTACATAACCTTTATGATACAAGCTATATTTATTGATATCGACGGTACTCTGCTTAAACCTGATCATACTATTTCGCATAAAAATCAGGAAGCTATAAAAGCTATAAAAAGATATATTCCTGTATTTCTTGCCACAGGGCGTTCTGCAAGAGATACTAGATTTTATCATAAAACCCTATTACTTGATACACCAGCTATTTGTATGAATGGCACTTATATTATTGATTTAATAAATAATCAAATTCTTAAAGAAGAAAGAATTCCCTTATCTTTAGTAATTGATTTAAAAGAAGCTCTCGAATCTCTACCACTTTCAGCTATCTATTACTCACAAGATAGATGGATTACTCAGAAAATTACCCCAGCAATTGAGAGAGAAATTTTCTCTGTAGGATTTCTAATAGAAGTAATACCTTTTTTTGAGTCTATTATTAAAAATTGGCCAGGTTCTCATAATGGACCTAATAAGGTAGGATTGCTCTCAAATGATGAAAAGCAGCTATTAGAGAGTTATGACTGGCTTAAAGAAAAATTTAAAGACCGTTTAAACATTCAAAGATCACAATTGAATTTTATCGAAGTAATCCCCCTAGGGGTATCAAAAAAAACAGGAATAGAATATATATTAAAAAACTATTCTAAAAAATATCCTTTTTCAAAAGAAAATGTCATGGCAATTGGAGATAGCGATAACGATATTGAGATGTTGCGATGGGCAGGTATTAGCGTAGCTATGGGTAATGCAGCAGAACATATTAAGGAAGTTGCTGAAATCACTACTATGAGTAATCAAGAAGATGGATTAGCATATATTATTAATCAAAGCTTAAATAATTATAGTTATGAAAATAAACATCCTTTATGAAAAACTAAAAAATAGTGATTTAAGATCTTATTTAGTAAACTCTTATCCTATACTATAGGAGAAGAATACTAAAAGTTATTCAAACATAATATTTTTACCTTTATATATAATTCTGTAGAGGCACCCTATAAAGGGCAATCTTTATACTGTATATGAATTAGCTATAACTTTAATTAAAGATATCCTGATAGACAAACTATGAAGATAATAATTGATCTTTCATCATAAATTTTGAATAGGATTCAAAAAAAATAAAATCTTATGGCAAGATACCGTTTATTTGGGCTTATAGGTAAAAATATATCTTATTCTTTTTCAAGAAAATATTTTACAAAAAAAATTTTTAAAGAAAATTTAAATGAAGTACGTTATAAATTGTTTGACATTCCAGAGATTTCTCATTTTAATGAGATAATAGCTAAGTATCATAATCTTGAAGGGCTAAATATTACTATTCCTTATAAAGAGTCTATTCTTACATATTTAACAGATATTGAAAAGGAAGCTAAACAGATTGGCGCAGTTAATACTGTAAAAATAAAAAAAGATGAACGTATAGGTTATAATACTGATATGTATGGTTTCGAAAAATCTTTTATAAAGTATCTTATGCCTTGGCATAAGAGAGCTTTAGTTCTAGGACAAGGTGGAGCAGCAAAATCTATAGGATATGTACTTAGAAAAATAAACATTCCCTTTATTTGGGTTTCTAGAAATAAGGAAAAATCAGATCTTTCCTATAAAGATATTGATAAATCAGTTTTAGAAAAGTATCAAATTATCGTTAATTGTACTCCTTTAGGGACTTATCCTAACGTTGATAGTTCTCCTTTATTACCTTATCAATATCTTAGCTCTGAACATTATTTATACGATTTAGTTTATAATCCATCGGAGAGTTTATTCCTTAAAAAAGGAAAAATTCAAGGCGCTATTACTAAAAATGGGTTACAGATGCTATATCTTCAAGCAGAACGAGCATGGGAAATATGGAATATTAAATAATAAAAAAATATTAATATTCCTAAAAAATAGGAAGTTGCATTTATTTTATAGTTTTATTTAATATAATATTTTAAATATTATTGTTATATCTAAAAGGATATAATTCTTGAGTTTTTTAAGAAATATGAAAAATTTATTGCCAATAAGTCCGTACACTTTTTATTCTTATTTCAGCTAAATAATATTGTAAAATTGTCATTTTTATATTTTGTTTTTTAGTTTAAAACTCTAATATGCATTTATATTCTATAACTTTGCTGTTTTTTTTGCTAGATTATTTTTCAACTTAATTAATTTTTTTATAAAAAAGACACTATTTTTTAAACTAATGCTTTTTTTTGACTATTTTATGATACGAATTTTATAAATTTATATTTGTTATTTTTATTATATTAATCTCTTATTATTGGAGAGATAAACAAAAAATTATAATTCTAATATTTTTATGAAATATGTTATATAAAGCTTTAAAGGATGCTATTTTTTTAGGTAAAATAATTTAAAATAAAAATCTGATGAAATATATCCAAAATAAGAAATTGAATATATATGTTATAATCCCAGATATACTAGATTAAAAATTTAGAATTATATAGTTACTATTAAACATTTATTAAAAAATTGACCTGATTGGTATTATGAATATGTAGCGTGAGGGGGATTTGAACCCCCGACCTCCGGGTTATGAATCCGACGCTCTTACCATCTGAGCTATCACGCCTGATAAAGACCACGGTAAATATACATTTTATTTAAACTCTCTAAAATTCTCTTATAAATATAATGTTTCCATAAAAACACTATTCTTTAGTACTTTGATTTTTATATATTTTCAATTTTTTAACTTAAAATAAATAGTTCTAATGCGTGAAAAATTTCAGTTAGAGTTCATTATACATGCCTCAACAACAATGCTTTACAATTATATATCTTCTTCTTCAGGATTATCAGAATGGTTTGCTGATCACGTTCGATCCTTAGGAGAGCAATTTATTTTTAGCTGGGGGAAAGAAAATGAAAATCAAGAAATAGCCTCATTAATTAGGAATAAACCTGAAAATTATGTTAGATTCAGGTGGGAACAGGATGATGATACAAAATACTTTTTTCAACTATCAATTGAAAAAGATGATCTTACAGGAGATATTTCGCTAATTGTCACTGACTTTGCCGACCCTGATCAGATAGATGAGGCTAAATTACTTTGGGAGACGCAAATTAGACATCTGAAAAAAGTTATCGGTGGATAAAAAAAATACTCATTATTTAATGAGGCTAATTTAATGAAAGGATATTTTTATACATAGTTATTAGAAACAGTGCTTTTTTCTTCAAAATGGGAATAAGATATATTTTTTGTATCTATGAGATTCTTAAATAGCCTAAATATTAGGTTGCACCCCAATAAGGGGTTTTAATTTTTCTAATATTTTTTTTTTTAAAAAAAAAAATTATATGAATAGAGATTTAAGCCACCTGCGTAAAAATTATCTAAAGAATAGTTTATCAAAGAAATCTGTTCCTAGAGATCCCATGGAATTCTTTGATAATTGGTTTGAAGAAGCTCTACAATCTAAATACCTACTTGAACCTAATGCGATGTCTCTAGCAACTATAGATGAAGACCTTTCTGTAAGAACTAGGATAGTTTTACTTAAATCTTTTTCAGATGAAGGCTTTATATTTTATACTAACTATAAAAGCAAAAAAGGTTGTGCTTTAGAAAAATATGATAAAGTATGTTTGTCTTTTTTTTGGCCTGATAAAGAACGTCAAATTATAATTAAAGGACAAACTAAAAAACTAAGCGATCAGATATCAGATAATTATTTCTTAAAAAGACCCAGAGAAAGTGCTATAAGCACATGGGCCTCTCAACAGAGTTCAACTATTCCTTCAAGAGAATATCTCAAAAAGCGTTATATCTATTATAAAAATTATTTTAATAATCATTCACTACATAGACCCCCCTTTTGGGGGGGGTATATAGTGAAACCATATCAAATGGAATTTTGGCAAGGACGTAACCACCGGATGCATGATAGAATATTCTTTACATTTCTTAAAAAAGATAAATGGAAAGTAGAAAGACTTGCTCCTTAATAAAGGCTATTACATTTATAATAGATTTTATAATAAAAAGATATAAACTATTTTTTTATATATAATATCATTTATTTTATAAATTTCCAAAACTATTTGTAATTTTATTACAAATGTTTATTATTTATAGGGATAAATTTTATATATTTAAGTATTATGTAGATCTCCTTTTAATTTCATTTACGAAATGCTATCATTATTAATGATGCTAAGAAGTATGTAATTAAATAAAATTTTCCAAATTAATTGAAAGTTTTAGTTTTAATGATTAAACTGTATCTAAAATTGAATAATTTTTTCTTTGTAATCCATTAAATAGATTATGTGATTGCATACGCCTTCTTCCCTCTAATTGCCCCTCTATAATTGATAGATAACCTTCTGCAAGAGCTATTTTCATTTCGTTTTTATTTAAAATAAGTGTACCTATAGGTAAAGAATGTAAGCAGTAAGAGCAATTTGCCCTATAAATTTTAAATTTTAGTTTTTTACCTAAATCGTCTATAAGATAAGTCCAGGCTCCCGGATAAGGACTTAATCCACGAATTTTATTAAATATCATCTCCATAGAGCTATGCCAGTGGATTTTCATATCTTTATGGAATAGTTTAGGAGCTATTTTGAGATTATTTTTTACAATTTGATTTTGAGGATTTAAATCTTTCTTAAGAACTCGACTAAGAGTTTCAACTACTAGATTAGCACCTATTTGAGCAAGTCTTTTATAGAGTGATCCCGCATTTTCTTGCGGATCGATAGATATATTTCTTTGTAAGAGTATAGATCCGCTATCTATTTTTTCATCTAAAAGAAAAGTGGTTACTCCAGTTTCTTTTTCTCCATTAATAATAACCCATTGTATTGGAGCTGGACCACGATAATTAGGGAGTAAAGAAGGATGAAGATTAAAAGTTCCTAACTCAGGTATGCTCCAGATGACCTTCGGGATCATTCTAAATGCTACCACTATAATAATCTGAGGCTTCAATTTTCTTAAAATTTCAAGAAAAAATGGATCTTTCATATACTCAGGCTGTAAAACAGGGATTTTATGAATAAGAGCATATTTTTTTACTGCTGATTCCGATATTTTTTGACCTCTTCCTGCCTTTTTATCCGGTGCAGTTACTATAGCTATTATAGAATATTTTTCTTGCAATAATTTTTCAATTGAATATACAGCAAAATAGGGGGTCCCTATAAAAACTATACTCGGGTATTTTCTCATAAAAAAGGTCGGATTATTTTAATATATTTTATTGTATTATAAAAGTTTATAAAATATAGTATTAATATGATTTAACATCGATTTGTTTAGAATCCTTATTCTATTTTTACTATCTATAGTAGATAGATAGTAAAATAATAGAATTATAATTAAAATTATTTATATTATAAAATATTAAATCAAAATTCTTAGTATAAGAAACTTATATATAATATCTACTAAATCTATTCTAAAAAAATATTTTAGAACGGTAATTGATTTATATGTATAAACTTAGTAAAATATCTATAGGTTATATTTTTGTATTTTTCTATAACATATATATTTATATATGGAATACTTTATTCCTCTGTAATTTTTCTTGACTAAGAATTTAAGATTACCTAAGACTTTATAAATCTTATAAAATATTAAAAATCAGGCAAATTAATGTAACTAACATTTATAAAAATATTTTCAGTAATTAATATTTATTCTTTCGTTTCTTTAAAACGAGGCGATTGTTCAATAGCATCCATAATTTTATTAAGTATTTCATCAGAATTTTCCTTCTCAAAATCAAAAGTCAGAGGTAATTTAAAGGTCATTTTTTGTAAAATACCTTTTTCTTTTATACTCATCCCTTTTTTATCATAAGCTTTTTGAAACCCATCTATGACAATAGGAATTACAGTAGGTCTAAACCTTCGAATAATATGAACTATACCTCTGCGTCCAGGCGCAAAAGGAGTAGTAGTACCTTGCGGAAAGGTAATTAACCAACCATCATTAAGGGCTATCCCTATACGCGTAATTTCAGAAATTTTTACAGATCGATTTATATCTTTTCCAGATTCACGCCAAGTACGTTTTACAGTGATAGCTCCCGAATAATTAAATAACTTGGTAATCCAATTCCTATTCATAGTTTCTTTAGCAGCAATATAATAAAGATTTACTTTTGGGTTAAAAAGATAAATAGGATTTTTTATAGTATCTATAAACCCGTTTTTTATACTACAAAACACATGATACATAGCAAAAACATCAGCGAAATAGGTCTGATGATTTGATACAAATAATACATTACAATTAGGTAGTTTTAATAGTTGTTCAGTCCCCTTAAGTTTAATTTTATTAAAGCCATTACGACTGTATGAAATACAGCCTAAGACAAATATTAAAAAACGTTTTATTATGTGAATATTGCCAAAGGCATCCCTAAATAAGGTACTCTTTTTTTTTTTCAAAAAGCTTGCTTTTTTTAAGCAAAGGTAATTATTTTATAAGAAGCTCTCTCGAAAAGAGTATTATAATTAATAATATTAATAATAATATTATATATTAATTTTTAGTTATTTTATAGTCGTTTTTATAGTTTATTTAAACTATTGTGTTTTTATTGTAGATATAATTATGTATAGTATTAATCATAAATAATCTTTTATTGAATAACACTAGTAAGATAGATAATTATAATATGTAATAACCTGTTCTAATAGAATTTTTTATTTTGAATCTTTTATAGGAATTTAAAAAAAATATTCTTATGGGTTATCTTATAACCCTTTTTATATAATAAACTCTTTCTAAATTAGAAATTTATTATGTACTATATCATAAAAAGATCCTCTATTAGAGGAATAGACTTTTTATTTCACAATACTAAACTATAATTTTATATAAACTCTACTATATAGATCTAATTTAAAACGAAATATAATATCATTAACCGTGAAATAAGACCTTTTTATTATTATCCAAATAAAATTTAGCGTAATAAAATCCTTTAAATAAACTATAAAAATAACCTAAATAGGGGGAGATTATACCTAGCTTTATCATTAGGTTGCTAATATTTTTAGCATTATATTTACCGAATATTTAAAATTTTCGTAAACAGAAAAGAATTGCTATAAGCAGCGCTAAAAATATCCTTTAAATTTTTCAAAGAGTTTTTATATATAGCTAGTAAATAATAAACAATTTATGATTTACTAATTCTATAAAAGTTAAAAAAACAATAACACTTCGTCCCCAAATAAATAATTTAGATAGTTATTTTCAATATATCTGAGGAATAATATTTTGATATCTAAAATAGATGACTATAAAATAGTCAATAAAATTTAAATACATAATTTATATAAGTTATAAGCTATTCTTTTTTTTTTAAAAAAATTGACTGATATTCTGTAAAAAAATCATACAAACAAAATATTTTTACATATTATGGAAACATCCTCTATAGATCCCATCTTTGGATGGATAAAAGAAGAAAAAAATCGTCAGCTACGTGGTATAGAGCTTATAGCTTCAGAAAATTTCGTCAGTCCCTACGTACTTAGTGCTACAGGGTCTATATTAACTAATAAATATGCCGAGGGCTATCCCAATAAACGTTATTATGGAGGATGTGAAATAATAGATAAAATCGAGAATACTACTATAGAGATAGCAAAAAAACTTTTTAAGGCTACTTATGCTAACGTACAGCCGCATTCTGGTTCTCAAGCTAATGCAGCCGTATATATGGCTAGACTTAAAGCAGGAGATACTATTTTAGGATTGGATTTAGTGCATGGCGGTCATCTTACTCATGGAGCTAGAGTAAGTTTTTCAGGAAATATGTATCGTGGAGTATCGTATGGTCTTGAACAAAAAAGTGGATTAATTGATTATGAACGTATGTTCTATTTAGCTAAAAAAGAAAAGCCTAAATTAATCATTTGTGGAGCTTCAGCTTATTCAAGAGATATAGATTACAAAAAATTTAGAGAAGCTGCTGATTGTGTAGGGGCTATACTTATGGCTGATATCGCTCATCCATCAGGATTGATTGCAAAAGGTCTTTTAAATCATCCGTTTCCTTATGCTCATGTTATTACTACTACTACACATAAAACCCTACGTGGTCCACGTGGAGGGATGATTCTTATAGGTGAAGATTTTGAAAACTTTTGGGGAAGGACTAATATTAAAGGACAACATAAGAGTTTTTCTCAATTAATAGATAGTGCTGTATTCCCAGGTCTACAAGGAGGTCCGCTTGAACATATTATTGCCGCTAAGGCTATAGCTCTCCAAGAGGCCTTTAGTGATGAATATAGAAAATATGCAGAACAAGTTATCTTAAATGCCAAGGAACTTGCAAAATCCCTAATGAATAGGGATTATCAAATCATATCGGAGGGTACAGATAATCATTGTATGCTTATCGATTTAAGAAATAAAAAAATTACGGGTAAACAAGCTGAAATATTTTTATCGAATGCAGATATTACCTGTAATAAAAATATGATTCCATTTGATAATGAGTCTTCTTTTATCACCTCAGGAATTAGACTAGGTACTGCGGCTATTACTACAAGAGGATTAAAAACAAAAGATATGGAGCCAATAGCTAATTTTATAGATAGAGTTATTAAAAGTAAAAATGATAAAATAAAACTTACTAAAATAAAAAATGAAGTAAATGATATGATGCTGGATTACCCTCTATTCCAGATGTAAAAAATAAAAGTCCGGAGATAATCTCCGGACTTTTATTTTTTACATCTGGAATGTTTAAATAATTTTTATATGATAAACCGCACCTAAGGCAATTTTAGTCATATTTTCATTTCTAATATTTACAGGATAAGTATACTGGGCCCAGAAACCTGAGTAGTAACCGTATAATTTAATACCATTGAGTCCCATAGGATAGTATTCTATACCGCAATCATAATTAGTTTCAGTCCGAAAAACATGTCCTATATGGCTAGGAAAATATTCACAATAATCAAACTCATACATACCTCTAACAAAAGTATACCAATTTTTATTAATTTCGCAAGTTAACGCAACAGAATAAGAGTCATATATTACGTCCTGGAATATAACTCTTCCTGTTTTAATTATTTTAATATCACGTGCAGCTAGCGAAGCATGATTATAAACATCTAAATCTTGTAAGTTGTGAAGACAATTTAAATCTAGTGTAAAAGGGTAAAGATCAAAACTCATACATAAAGATACTGTACTTGAAAATTTACTTTCTTTCCTATCTAATTTATATATACTAAATGATGTTTTAACTTTAACCTTTTCTTTTAAAAAAGATCCATTCCATGAAGTAAGATATCCTAAAGCCAGGAATTTACGTTCGTGTGGATCAAGAACATAATATAGTCCTTCTATATTTGATCTCCTATATGTACCAGTATATAATGATTGGATGTTATTATTAACAAATTGAAACGAAAAACTATATTTAGACGCCTTATAGACAAAACTTAACCCTGTATTATATTTTCCCATATAGGAAATAATATAAGGATCTTTATTAGATAAATCTTTACTAAAGATATCAGTAAGTGTTTTTTGTTTACCTAAAATTACAGAGAAGGAATCGTTAAAGTTATAACTGATATTAGCTATATCAACATATGGGACAACTGTATCCTTAACAACTTTGTTATCAACAGGCGAATCAAAAGATTTTTGAACAGTATAACGAAGATTATTACCTAAACTACCATCTACACGAAAGTATAATTGGGGAATCGAAAAGTTATCATATCTATTAAGGCTTTTTCGAATAGGAAAAATAAAATGCGTTTGAAACCCCCAATATAAATTAATATCTTTTTTATCTTTCTCGACATCTGCTGATTTTCCTGTCAAAAAGCTATCTGTAGACACAGATGCTTCGGCATATAGAGAAAATATAGAAAATAGAACAAAAAAACTAAGCAATTTTAACCTTTTCATAAGACGTCTAAATTGTGGAATTAACAAATAACAAATATTTCCTCTAAAGATAATATTTTTTTGATTCAATTGGGGATTCTCATATAATATTAAAAATAAACATTAGTAACATCCTTATTTTATGAGAATTAAGATTTACCCTTAAACTAAGGGCAACCCTTAATAATACTATATTTTAGTGCTTTAATAGGAACTTAAAATAAGTTTTTTTGAATTTCAGTTATATTTTAGATCATAATTTTTTACTATTTTATTAAAATTTAGATATCAAACTCTATTATATTTTTCTCTTACTTCCTTAAGAGAATTATAAAGATGCTTAATAGAGGCTGGGTTATTAGCGTATGTATTTATTAAATCTTCCTAAAGATTTAATTCACGATTCCTTTCTCTCAAAGGATTTTGAAATTTTTATTTGCTCTTCCCCTTTTTTATTCTACTAAATTTAGAAGTGTACAGCATAAAATACAGTATTATCTAATATACTTATACTTAGAGTATTGTATAACATATGATCTTTCTTAGAAAGAAACTTCCTAATATCTAAACATTATATTAAAATATCTAATTTAAAGTAGTGTGTAGAAATATAGTTGTTATTGATTATTGTAAATTCCGTTAATTTAACTAGCTTTATAAGCTCTAATTCGATAGAGAACATATTTTCCATAAATAGCCTTATTAAAAACTCATAATTAATTGTATATTTAGAACTACAATATTTTTTTTTTCTTTTAAAACTTTTACATATTGCAATATCAATAATTTAATTTCCGATCCAAATGTATTAAAGTATTAGCTAAAAGCGGACTTAATTTGTAATTTTATTATGAGTTTATAAAACTATTTTTCGTTTATAGTATGTCGAAAAAAATCAAAGAAACTTCTTTTAAGAAAAAAGGCCCAAATGTAGATAAAACCATTATAGGATTACTATTTATAACTATAAGTGTCATTTTATTTTTTAGCTTTTATTCTTTTCTCTATTATTTTCAAGAAGATCAGAGTCAGTTAGAAAATATGCTAGATAAATCTATTTTAGCAAAAAATTCATTTGGAAAGATAGGAGCTTTTTTAGGAGATTTTTTTATTTATAAAGGTCTTGGTATCGGAGCTTTTTTATTGCCTTTTTTATGTTTTATGTTTGGACTTCGTCTGTGGAAAATACCTAATTGCTTTTTTAAAAAAATCTTTCTAAATGCCTTATTTTTTTCAGTTTTTTTACCATTGGCCTTAGGTTTTCTCTTTCCTAAAGAGACTATACTTAGTGGTATATTAGGTTTTGAAATAAACGATTTTCTTAAAGGATTTACAGGTATTTTAGGAGTAGGGCTTTTGCTTTTTGTGAGTTTTATAATTTATTTCATTTTAATATTCAAAATAAGTCCAGAGAAATTTATACAATCACAAAATTTATCTTTAGAGAATAAGAAAGTTATTCAAAAGACATTTGAACATAACCAAATTTTGAAAGCTGATAGTGAAAATTTAAGTCTTTCTGAGAGACTATATCTAAAAACAAAATCTAATAATTTCCTAATAGAGGAAAATGAAAATGAGCCTTCTATAGATATGATTAGAGATACTGAAAAAGATGCCAGATTTATAAAACAATTACAAGAATATGAATATATCCCTAACTTTAAAAAAATCAATATCCTCGAAGATTTTACTCCTCCTAGCCTTGAGTTATTAAATTCTTCAAAGAATTTATTGCAAGATATAGCTGTTAATCATAAGGAACTTGAAGCTAACAAAAATAAAATTGTCGATACTCTTCGGAATTATAAGATAGGAATTAAGAAAATTAAAGCTACTATAGGTCCTAGCGTTACCCTTTATGAGATCGTACCTCAAGATGGCGTACGTATTTCTAAAATTAAGGGGCTGGAAGGTGATATTGCTCTAAATCTAGCTGCTCTGGGTATTCGAATGATTGCTCCGATCCCAGGTCACGGAACTATAGGAATAGAAGTCCCTAATAGCAATCCAACTACCGTTTTTATTTACACGGCACTCTCTTCCGAGAAATTTCAATATAGCAAAATGGAGCTACCTGTTGTATTAGGTAAAACTATTTCAAATGAGACTTTTATAGCAGATATAACTAAAATGCCTCATTTGCTCATAGCAGGAGCTACCGGACAAGGGAAATCCGTAGGTATAAATACTATTATAGTATCACTTTTATATAAAAAACCTCCAAAGGATCTTAAATTTGTAATGATAGATCCGAAAAAAGTGGAACTTTCTCTCTATAAAAAGATAGAGAACTATTATTTAGCTAAGCTACCTAATACTAAAGAAGCTATTATTACTAATATTTCTGAAGCTAAAGATGCTCTTAATTCATTATGCAAAGAGATGGATTATCGCTATGAATTACTAAAAAAAGCTATGGTTCGAAACATTAAAGAATATAATGCTAAATCTAAAAGTAATCTACTAATTGACGCTAAAGATAAAAAACATATGCCTCATATAGTATTAATTATAGATGAATTTGCTGACCTAATCATAAAAACTGGGAGGGAAATAGAAACTTATATATCTCGCCTAGCTCAGCTAGCAAGAGCTGTAGGTATTCATCTCATAATAGCTACACAAAGGCCTTCGGTAAATGTAATAACAGGTATTATTAAAGCAAATTTTCCTGCCCGCATTGCTTTTAAAGTTACATCAAAGATAGATTCAAGAACTATCCTTGATGTATCTGGAGCCGAGCAACTTATAGGTAAAGGAGATATGCTTTTTTCAAATGGGAATGAACTGATTCGGTTGCAATGTCCTTTTATTGAAACTCATGAGGTAGAAAGAATCGCCAATTTTTACGAAAATAAAAAAATCAAAGTAGAACCATGGGAATTACCCAAGCCTGATAAACAAGGATCTAAAGGTGATTTATTAATAGACTCTTCATATGAGCGCGATCCTCTTTTTGAGGAAGCAGCACGACTAATCATTACCACACAACAAGGATCTATCTCTTTGCTTCAGCGTAAGCTCTCGATAGGTTATGCACGTGCAGCTAAAATTATAGATCAACTTGAAGAAAAAGGGATACTAGGACCTTTTGAAGGAGTTAAATCTAGACAGGTGTTAATTTCTGATATAGAAAGTTTAAAATTACTTTATGAAAAAAAATAAATCCTTTATAAAATATAACACAATAAAATGGTATATTATATCAGTTTTATACTTTGGTATGCTAGAAATTTCATTAGCACAAAATCCAAATATACAAGCAAAAAAAAATCTGGATGAAACAGACGAAAAAATCAATAAGATTTCTACGCTTTATATAAACTTTACTTATGAGTATAAAAATAAAAAAGGAGATCTTTTAAATTCTGAAATAGGGGAAATATACTTGACAAATAACAAATACCGACTTTCTTTAATGGAAAAGACATATATAGGTGATAAGGAAAAAATCTATACTATATCTAGTAAGGATAAAGAAATAACTATATCAAATATTGATAATATTAAAAATATTATATTCCCTATTCAAATAGTCTTGAATTATATACAAAAGTCCAATATTAATAACTATTTTAAATATAGAAAAAATAGAGTAAAAAAATTGTTTTTATTAAAACTTATCCCCAAAAAAAAATGCTCTATAAAAGAGTTATCCTTAGTTTTAGACTCTAAAACTAGAGAGCTTAAAGAAATTCATAAAATAGGAGAAGATGGCCAAATTATGAGCATTCTTATCAACCGATATATACCAGAAGTTATGATATCGAAACCCCTTCTAGAATTTGGGAAAGAATATTATCCTGATTATATAATAACCCATATAGATTAATGATCAAAAAAATTGATCGTTATATCCTAAAACTTTTTATAGGTCCTTTTCTAACAATTTTCAGCCTTCTATTTTTTATATTTATCATTTAGTTTCTTTGGAATAAATTAAACGATCTTTCAGGTAAGGTCTTAGAATTATTAAGCTTATTTTTTACTTTGCTCTTTCTTTTATCCCTCTAATTTTACTAATTACTGTGCTTTTAACTTCCATTATGACTTATGGAATGTTAGGTGAACGATATGAATTAGACGCTATAAAATCTACAGGTATATCTTTATGGTGTATAATTATTGCCAATTTTTATAGTAAGTATAATATATGGTTATAGAATTATTTTTATTTTCATATTATGTGGTACCTACTGCAAAACAAAAAGCGAAAACTATAATTTATAACATCTCTATAGTTGAACCAGCAATAAATATTACCTCAGAAACATTTATAAGTATGATCCCAGATGTTGTAATGAGAATAGATAAGAAAATAGGTAAAAATCAAAATATCCTTAAAGGAGTTTTTATTAGTCAATATAAAAGATCTTCTAGAGAAGAAAATACTATTTTAGATAAAGAAGGTAAACTTATACCATCTAAAAATGTAAGATACTTAGAAATACACCTTTTTGACGGAGTACTCTATTCAGAGAACAAATTTAAAAATTACTATCAAATTATTGAATTTAAAACTCTTATAGAGCATTTAGATATATCTAAACTGACTAATAAAAATTTTGAAGATAATTATAGTACTCTAAATACGCAAAAATTCCTAGAACGAATCAAAGTAATCAAAAGGAATAATCAAAAGTTTTATCAAGAACTCTTAAAGGAAGACCCCCCTATAAGGGGGAATCTTTTCAAAGATTTAGAATCCCCCCCCCCCCAAAAAAAATCTGTAGATTATCAGAGTTTAAATACTAAAGAAAAAAAACAAATCCTTTATAAAACACAAAGACAATTACATGAATTTTCAATAAATATTCTGAATCACAAAGAACAAATTAAAGAACATAGTCAATACTTATCTAAGTATGAAATTGAACTTCATCGGAAATTTTCCTTTTCCATAAGTTGTATATTGATGTTTTTTATAGGATCGCCCCTAGGGGCGATTATAAGAAAAGGTGGTATGGGATTGCCTACACTTGTCAGTTTGATTGTATTTATAGTATATTTTACCTTATTAACAGTGGGTCAAAATTTAAGTGAAAAGGGATACCTTTCTAACTGGCTAGGCGTGTGGATAGCCAATCTGTTTATATTACAATAAAGTATATGGTTAATGCTAAAAACTACTATGGATTCTTCTATAATGAATCTAGATTACTATAACTAGCTGGATAAGAAGATTAAAAATAAGAGATATTAACCCAAAAAGATGATTAGACTTAATACTGTTAAAGAAGCTATAGAAGAAATACGATCCGGAAGACCCTTAATAATAATAGATCATAGAAATAGAGAGAACGAAGGCGATTTTATGATAGCGGCTGAGAAAGCAACTCCTGAAATGGTAAATTTTATGATTACATACGGAAGAGGGTTAGTATGCGCTCCTCTTAGTGAGGAGCGCTGTAATAAGCTTAAACTTGATATGATGGTTAAGGAAAATACAGATCCAAAAAACACCGCTTTTACTATATCTGTAGATCTGAAAGGAAGGGGTATAAGTACAGGAATATCGACATATGATAGATCAAAAACTATACAGGCTCTAGTAGACATAAGTAAAAAAGCTAAAGATTTTAATAGACCCGGACATGTTTTTCCATTAAGAGCAAAAAAAGGGGGAGTTCTTGAGAGACCTGGACATACCGAAGCGGCTGTAGAACTTGCAGAAATGGCAGGATATCAACCAGGAGCTGTAATAGTAGAGATTCTTAATCAGAGTGGTTCTATGGCACGTATTCCAGATTTAATTGATATAGCTGAACGTTTCCATCTGAAAATTCTTCTGATAGAAGAACTTATTAACTATAAAAAAAAAATTAAAGAAAAAAACGTTTGAAAATAATGTATTTTTTTTTTAAAAAAAAAATAATTAATCACTATTTATATGACTTTTTATTATTCTAGTAGTTAGTAAAAATACTATTTCTATTAATAGAATCTTGAATTTATTCCACGTTGCGCTTTATTTTTTTTTTACTCTTTTATTTAGTAACATTATCAGGAATAATTATTTTTTTTTTACTATTGTAAAGATATGATAACTAATTTTTAAATTATATTCTTCTAACCCATGAAATTATGAACTCTTATCTAAGATGAATATGAAATAATTCTTATTGAAAGAATCTAATTTTTAGATTAATAAAAGGATATAACTTATTACATATCTATGAACAAAGAAAGGAGGAAATAGAATATTCATAGAATATTAAATAAAACATATAGCCCTTAAATTAATTTTAAATATGGGCTATATGTTTTATTTAATATAAAAAACCATTATATGAATTTATATTTATTATAGTGATAATTCAAAAATTTTAATGTTTTATATTTACATATTATTATAATATAAAAAAACTTATAATAAATAATGTTATAAGAATAATCTTAAATAAAGAAATATACATCTAAGTAATTATAAGCAATATATTTTATAAATTCTTTTTTTTTACAAAGAGTAGTGTAATTCTCTGTATAAAGAGTTATTATAAATTAAATGTACTATTTTAGTATGAGCACTTTTAACTTTATTACGTAATATTTCTAACCCATTATTATTTTCTATAATCATATCTGAGCGACTATAACGCTCTTTATCAGAACACTGATTATTTAAACGATTTATTATTTGAACTTTGTTCAAATGAGATCTTTTTTTAATACGATGTATTCTTAGTTCAAAAGATGCAATCACCGATATCACCCAATGGCACTGTATATAGGAGCCACTTTCGAATAATATAGCTGTTTCTTTAATACAATAAAGCCCTTTTTGGGCCATCAACCAAAATTTAAAATCAGCCTCTATTAAAGGGTGAACTAAACTATTAATTTTTTTTAAGGCAGATTTATCACTAAATATCCTTTGTGCTATAAAAGAAGTATTCAGTCTATTTTCTTTATATGATAATTCTCCAAAATAATTAATAATATCAGATCTAAGCATCTTATTTTCTTGCATAAGCCTACGGGCAGCAACATCAGAATTGTAAGTAAAAATACCTAGTTCATTAAAAAAGGTTGATGTAATTGATTTCCCTGAACCCATTCCTCCAGTAAGACCTATAATATACATAATTACTAATTTTATAACTACTATATCCTTATATGAAATAATGGGAATATTTTAATGTGTAAATATAATATAATCCTTTTTTTATGTTTAAAGAAACATCTATTTTAGATATTAATAATATTTTACGATATACTAAGATTAAAATTACTAAAAACTTAAAATAAAGTATTTTATGAACACTTTTTTAATTATAAATGTTTAAATATACCTTTAATAGAGAATAGTATTTAATTCCTAATTAAATTTCTTATGATAGGAAAGTTAAATATTAACTTTAATAGACTAACATTTTTAGTTTAGCTAACTTAGTTAGCTAAACTAAAAATGTTAGTCTGTCTAAAATAAACAACACGTATTGATAATATAAGTGTTATATAATCTTTATATAAAGATAATCGTTAATTATCTCATTTTATAGAGTAGTAGCTTTGATATATTTTTTTTACTTTTAAGTACTACTAGATATAGTTTTTTTTACATCTTTTTTAACTACAGTATCCTCTTTACAGTAACGCAAATTGCTAATCTCTCTAGAAATCGCATTACGTTCAAATTTAATTTTTCCCGCTAAAGTTTCTATAATACAAGACTCATCAGTAATCTCGATAATTTTACCGTGTATTCCCCCATTAGTTACTATTCGGTCCCCTTTTTTAATATTAAACTGAAACTTTTTTTCAGCTTTTTGTCTGCGTATTTGTGGACGAATCATGAAAAAATAAAAAACTACAAACATTAAAGCGAACATCCATAACGTGTTTATTAAAGAATTCTGTTGAACTTGTAAAAGAATTATTGGATACATAATTTAAATACAATGGGATTAATTTTAAAAATCTAAAGATATAATATTCACAAGTTTTTGAAAAAGATTTGTTTTTAATTTTTTACTTAAGTATTAAGTACAAAGATAACACTCTCATAATAAATATTTAAATTAATCCTCGTCCGACTTTATATATCTTATTTTGACGTGTTAAATTTTTGAGTAACTGATCGAGTATTCCATTAATAAAATTTTTACTCTTTTGTGTTGAATAAATTTTAGTAATTTCTATATACTCATTTATTGTAGCTCTAGGAGGAATATTTGGAAAATAAATGAATTCACATATAGACATTTGTAAAATAATCAAGTCAAGAAACGCAATACGTTTAATTTCCCAATGTCTAGAGATCTCACTTATCAATATATTAAATTCTTCTTTATACATATACGTTTTACGAAAGAGCTGTTGTACAAAATCTTTGTCTTCAATATCACGGTATACTTTATAAAGTTTGAAATCATTATCAGTATTACTCTTTATAAATTTTAGAGTGTTATACACCATCATATTAGCAGCATGAAGATCATCTAACCAGGTTAGATAGCCATCTTCAATACACTCATAAAGTTTTTTATGATCAGCAAAACACACTTTATAATAATTTAAAATGAAATTCTTATCTTCTTTAAAAGAATCTTCTTTTGAAGAACAATAATCTCTGTAGAGCGAAAGCTCCTGTAGCTGCTTAAAAAAAATAGAGAGATATTCTTCATAATTTTCCCATCTAAGTTGTTGATTTTTAGAAAAATATTCTTGAAGCTGTAAATTTCTCGAAATAACAGTTAATAATCTATTATGAGCAAATTTTTTACCTGGATTAAGATCTCCGTGGTTAGGAAGAATTTTTCGCTTGAAAATATGAAGTTTTTGTAAGAATTTTTCCTGTAATCCTAAGAGCATTCCAAGTAGACATACATATAAATCGAAGATTTTATCTATACTATGCAACATATTATATTCTACTATTATAGGATCTTCACCCGATAAATGTTGAGAATATAAAAATTGCATAGCTCTAGCTCTTAAATAACGTCTGCCTAGCATTTTAAATGCTGCTATATTTTTCTTTGTTTATAATATACAAAGGTAATGAATAAATTAAGTTAAAGAAGAGTTCATATATCTCAAATACAATATAATTTTTACATTAGTTTTTATATTATCCTCTTTATATTATAAGTGCTAGTAAAAAAAAGATATAATTATATCCCTTTATAATATACTAAAATTACGTTTCTTTTTTCACCAAAATATAAATAATACGTATTCATTATTTAATGAAATAGTCATATATATGATATTTAATTGGTTAGGTAATAGTACTTGTTAGTTTATATTTAGATATAATTTAGAAGTTTTCTAAATAAAGTTATGATATTGTTAAAAACTATAACAATAAATAAAATTTAATATACTTCAGTATTATATTTTTTTCTACTCTTTTAGTTTATCCGAACTTGATTTAAATTACTAATACCTTATATATATCAAAATACTTTTATTCACTATAAAAAAGTAAGCAATCCTAATTATGCCTGAAAAAATATTAAAACTTTATAAAAACACATCAACTAATTTTATATGAATACTATTCATATACTTTTTATTAATTAGCTTAATTATTTATGAAGACTAAGGTAAGTAATCTATGTTTTTATACATTACTGATAATAACTTATAATGAGTATATACTCAAGAATATTTTTTTCTATGTTAAAGAAATTACACACATATCTATGTGTTAGAAATATTTAGTTACCCTATACCTAGGTATTTTTTAGGCGCACTTATGAGGTTAACAAGAAAACTCTAGATTCTCTTTAATATCAGAAAGGCATAAAAAAAATATTTTGGAAGATAGGGAAACAAAAACTCTACATTTAGGATTTAATGAATAAATGTATAAAAATATTTATTTCTATAGAAATAGTTTATGAAACTACTGAGATTTATATCAGTAAATATTCTGAATATTAGAAATTTGATCAATAAAAAATATAAGCTATATAATACGAGATGCAAATCATATATAAAATTCTATTTTTTTTTTGGATCCCTGAGAGAGTTTAGAAATTATAAAAAGCTAATTTCGTAGAAAAAAAGATTATTATTATGAATTTTATAACAAAAAATTAAATAAGATTGA
Organism: Candidatus Insignibacter tubulum; assembly: GCF_056790205.1. NCBI lineage: Bacteria > Pseudomonadati > Bacteroidota > Flavobacteriia > Flavobacteriales > Blattabacteriaceae > Candidatus Insignibacter > Candidatus Insignibacter tubulum. The sequence continues at coordinate 351,172 of NZ_CP199715.1, read as the reverse complement.
TAAAACTCAGAAGCTATTTTTAATGAATTTGCTTAAATGCTTTTCTATTTCGATTCTATCATTGAAAAGAATTTTTAATCAATTGCTAATAAAAATAGATTAAAAATATTATCAAACATAAATGAAGATGAGACTTCTTTATTTTAATACTAAAGAAAAATTGTCAAAAACACCCTAACTTCATAAATAAAATAAGAGAAGTTACTTTATTAACTTTTAAGCGAATTAAATACAAAACTATCATGAAAAATTATAAAGAGATCCTTAATGATATTCAAGCATTTATTTTCGATGTAGATGGTGTTCTTACAGACGGATCTATTAGCTTATTTCCTGATGGGAATATGGTACGACATATGTCAGTGAAAGATGGCTATGCATTGCAATTGCTGCTAGAGAAAGGTTATCATCTATGCATTATTACCGGAGGCGAAGATCCTGTAGTATATAAACAGTTAAAAAAACTCGGCATAAAACACATATATATAGGTGTTCGTGATAAAAAATATGTTCTTGAAACATATTGTGAATCTATAAAAATAAAAGCTGATTATATATTATATATGGGTGATGATTTACCTGATATTGAAGTAATGAAAAGTGTAGGCTTATCTTGTGCCCCTAAGGATGCTGCTACAGAAGTTAAAGAAATAGCTAAATATATTTCCCCTAAAAAGGGAGGGAAAGGATGTGTGAGAGATATTGTTGAGCAAACACTAAAAGCACAAGGGACATGGTTAAAAAAAAAGGTCATGAGCGATATATAAAATCGCTGTAGTCTAATTGCAAATAAAAACCCCGTAAGCTACTTAATCTATATATAGATAATATAACAAGTAATAAAGTAGATTAATTACATCCTCCTTTTGGAGGAAAGATGTAAAAAAGCAGTTATGATAGCTATATCCTAAAGTATATAATATCGATTTTTTACTTTTTTTTTGAAAAAAAGTAAAAAGTATAGTTAATATAATATATGCTTTTTTCTTTATTTTAATTTTATGGTCATTTTATAACAAAATATTATTACATCTTATAAACATCCTTTCTTAGGAAAGGTAATTTTATAAAATTTATTCTTTAGTGTATTATTTCCATGAAATAATACAACAATGTGACCTTAACTTATTATAAATAAAAAATTACTATAAGAGGTTATGATAATATATATATAGAATTAAAATTTTCAATTTTATACATAGTTATCATAGATCTATAATAATATAAAAAAAAGAACATGCTCTCTTCCTTATTAATATATAAGTTTTAACTTCTCTCCTTACCAAGAAAATAAGTGATAAAACACTAAAATAATTGATCTAAAACGCAATAGACTCCCCTTATATATTAACTCTTAGTCTATTTTATCTATGTAACTTTATTAATCTTATATAAGCTATTATCTTAGTATTTATTAGAAGTATAAAACTTTAAATAAGACTCTGTCGGTTCGAAGCATCTAAGCGTATAAATATAAATAATAAAGCAGTAGAGCACAAAAAAGAGGTTCCTCCGTAACTAAAAAATATAAATGGTACTCCTACCGTGGGCATGATCCCCATGACCATACCTAAATTAATAATAAGATGCATAAATAAAATACTACCTGTTGAATACCCTAATACTCGTGAGAAGGTTCCTTTTTGATTATCAGCTAAGAAATATATTCGCCCGATAAGTATTAAATATATTATTAATAAACTTGCACTTCCTATAAAGCCAAATTCTTCACTAAAGGCAGAAAAAATATAATCAGTATGTTGTTCAGGAACAAATTTACCTTTTGTAATAATCCCTTTTCCAAAGCCTTTCCCAAATAATCCTCCTAATCTTATAGCATTTTTAGAATAAAAAATATTATAGCCAATATTGTTTTTATATTTTTTATCGGATTCATCTTTAAAAAGTATCTCTATACGGTCTCTATGGTATTGCTTTAAAACTCTATTAAAAATAATAGGAGACACCCACATAGAACCGCATATTATTATAAAATTCATGATGAGATTCATCGAATCTATAGTGTATTTTTTGAGAATTAAAAAGATGTAGGTTAAAAAAATAGATGATAAACTAATACTTATGATCCAAAAATATTGATTAAATATTAATAAAAAAATGATAATTAATAATAATATATATAATAATATATATAATGGCATCCCTTCTCGATAAAACACAAGAATAAAAGAGGAAAAGATTAAAACAGAACCTGTATCTGGTTGTAATATAAGTAATGTAATAGGCAGACTTAAAATAACAGCAATGATAAAAGATAATAAAATATTATCTTTTATATATACATCTCTTATGCTTAAAATCTTGCTTATAGTCAATGTTACAGAAATTTTAGCTAATTCAACTGGTTGAAAGCTAAAATCCCCAATTTTATACCAGGATCTTGCTCCATTAATATTTTTACCAAAAAATAATAATCCCAGAAGAAGCAGTAGTGTAATAATATAAGATAGATAAGCCATATTTTTATATGTCATAGGCTTAATCAATAGAAGAAAAAAAACTAAAAGGAAGCTTGATAAGATCCATATTAATTGTTTTTCAGTTTTTTCTTGAGCTGTAGAATAAAGACTGATATACCCAAAAAATACTAATGTTAAGTATATTATTATGATCCACCAATCAAGATATCCTAGTAGAGTTTTCCCCCGTTTGCTCATATATTTTAGTTTTTCCCCTCAGAATATTTTAAGTTATTTATATTATTATATACATTATCTAAATTATTATTCATAATTTGATGTTCTAATGTTTTCCTTTTGACTTGGTTATTAATATATTTTTCCGCTATCAAACTTCCAATAGGAGCAGCCAATTCCGAACCCCAACTTCCATTTTCAACCATTATAGCAATTACAATTTCAGGATTTTTTACAGGTGCAAACAAAGTAAATATAGAATGATCCTTTAGTGAAACCCTTTTATTGTTCACTCTAGCAAAATTTTCTACTGTTCCAGTTTTCCCTGCCATGCTTATATCAGGAACCCTAAATTTATAGGCTGTTCCTGAGAGGAAAACTTTTTGCATACCTCGGATTACCGCTTCAAAATGTTTAGCCTCAACCTGAGTATATCTACGATGTGTATATCTAGAATTTATTCCAGTTATATCTCCTATTGCTTTTACAATATGAGGTGTATAAAAAAAACCTCTGTTAGCTATCGCTACCATTACATTAGCTAATTGTAAGGGGGTGATACTAATCTCTCCTTGACCTATACTATTCGATAGTGTAGTTAAGGCATTCCATTTTTTAGTTCCATATTGTTTATTATAATAATCACTGTCGGGAATCCTACCCTTTTGACCAGTAGCTAAATCAGTATTTAGGGAATCACCCAATCCAAAACTTTTGATGATTCTGTTCCATTCATCCACACTTTCTGTTAAGGATCTATACTTACTTAGAGATTTTAAGTAAGCTTGAGCAAAATAACTATTACAAGAAACTGCTATTGCTGTTTCTAATCTTTTGGGACGTCCATAAATATTGCAATGACATTTCATCTTTTTATTCCCATAAACAAAACCTTGCTGACACATAAATTCTGTATTAGCATCTACCGATCCCATTTGAAGAGCAGCAAGCTCTATGAGAATTTTAAAAGTAGATCCCGGTGAATAAAGACCATTAGTAGTTTTATCAAATAAAGGCTTATTAACATTGTCTTGATAAAGACGAACAATTTCTTCCGAGTGTTTTTTACCTAAAAAAACGTTAGGATCTACTGATGGGGTAGAAACTAAAGCTAAAATTTCACCTGTTTTAGGATCAATAGCTACGACACCTCCCTTTTTTTTATGCATGAGCTTATCTATATATTCTTGTAATGACCAATCTATAGATAGATAGATATCTTGTCCCCTTTTAGCTTTTTTAGATTTCTTTTTTCCTTCATTTATAAATGAGTCCATAATACGACCTTTAGAATCTACAATATCTTGTATTACTCCTTTATTACCCCTAAGTACTGATTCATAAGACTTTTCTACTCCTGAAACACCTACAAGATCTCCAATATTATAATAATCAGATTCTATTTTTAACTTTGCTGGTGAAATCTGTCCAAGATGTCCAAAAAGTTTAGCTGAGATATTTACCTTATAATCTCTTAAAAATCGCTTAATCCAATAAAACCCATTAAACTTATAAAGTTTTTCCTGAATCTTACAGTAATCATTTATATCGAGATTGGTTAAAAAGCTTGAAGGTTTAAATAGGGAGTATTTTTTAGCCTTTTTTAATTTTTCTTCGAATACATCTTCACTAATGCCTAATAATTTAATAAATTCTGTTTTATTAAAAGATTTTTGCATTTTATAAGGGGTAATAGTAAGCTCATAAATAGGCTTATTAGATACTAATAGTTTTTTATTTCTATCATAGATATATCCTCTACTAGGTATTATAATTTTTTTTCTAATATAGGCAGGAACACTATTTTTGGAAAGATGTTTTTTTAAATAAAATTGTAGATAAAAAAGTCTAGAAATTAAAATAATTCCTGTTACAAATAACAATAAATAAAAATTATGAATTTTTTTCAATTTTTATCAGATTTTACTAATAATGAAAATATTTATAATATAAATAAAACTTGCAAAAGTAAGGTTAAAAAGATTTCAAATATTCTTTCTTTTATTCTATAATTTTGTACATATTCAAAAAACAAAGGTATTTTATTATGTATAAATATCATAATAAAAATAAAAAAAATTGCTTTAAAAAAGAAAGTTTATAAGTTAACAAATACCTATAGCTAAGTGTATATTCCCCAGTTATAAATCTTAAAATATAAAATCTTATATAGGCAATAAAAGTTAGTGAAAAAGCATGGATCCCTCTACTATTCATAAAATTATCAATAATGGAACCTAATAGAAAAGACAAAAATAATAAACGAAATTTATTACCGTGAATAGGATATATTAAAACAAAAAGGGTATAGATATAAAAATTTTTATATTTTATAAAATCTACATTATTAAATAACAGTATCTGGAATAAACATAAAATGGATAAAAAATAAAAATCAAGGAGTAAATTTCTCATAATTTTCTAATCTTACAGCCTTTAACGACCCTTAATTATTTTAAGGAGTTCTTTTCATTAAAATCATCTGTTCTTTTTTAAAATCTTTTATTATACAAGCTTCATGTATAGAAGTAAAATCCACATCTAACTCCACCCTTATTTTAAGGGTGCTACTTTCCTCATCTAATTCATAATCCTTAACTTTACCTATGCTAAGCCCTTCAGGGAAAATGGTTGATTTTTCACTAGTCTCTACAATATCTCCTTTAATAATATCTGAATGTTTAGGGATATCTTCCAATATAGATATACGATAATTTGGTCCATACCAACTTAATATACCAAAATGTTTACTTTTCCTAAGTTTCACATTAATCTTAGTTTTAGCATTTGATAAAGATACAGCGTGACTAAAATTCTTTGATACATACGTTACTATTCCACATATACTATTAGGTGGGGATAAAACTCCCATATCAATTTCGATCCCATCAATAGATCCCTTATCTAAAATGATATCTTCTTTTTGTTCACCTGTATTATTTGAAATAACATTAACTGGTAAACAAGAATATATAGAATCATTAATTTGTTCTTTATATACTTTAAAAGGTTTTTCAGGCATTACTGAAGAGTTTTTTAAATAACTATTTTTTATTTTTGGTATTAGTTTTTTATTTAAGGTACTTAAAAATAAATATTTTTTGATCCTAGCATTAAACTGATAAATTTTCCCTATAATAGGTAATGATGATAATAATCTATTTTTATAAATAAAATCACAAAAATTATTTTCCGAGAAAAAAAAATAGCTAAAGATTCTAAGAAAATAAAGCATATAAAAAGAACCCGCTTTAAAAGAAAATCAATTACTTCATCCATAAGATAATAGAGAAAAGGGAGGACGAAAAAAAATTGATATTTATTTCATTAGAAAATGAAATTTTTGAATATTTTTTAGTGCTACGCCTGTTCCTCGCACTACCGCTCGAAGCGGATCTTCAGCTAGATAAACAGGAAGTCCTGTTTTCTTTGAAAGTCGTTGATCCAATCCTCGTAACATAGCTCCACCACCAGCCATGTATATGCCTGTATTATAAATATCGGCAGATAGCTCTGGGGGAGTTTGTGAAAGTGTTTCCATAAGGGCATCTTCAATTCGAATTATAGATTTATCTAAAGCCTGGGCAATTTCTTTATAACAAACGTTAATCTGCTTAGGACGTCCAGTAACTAAGTCACGTCCCTGTATAGATACATCCTCGGGAGCGCACTCAAGATCTTCTACTACAGAACCTATCTCAATCTTAATATTTTCAGCCATACGCTCACCTACATGTAGGTTATGCTTAGTACGCATATAATAAGATATATCGTTTGTAAATACATCTCCGGCTATTTTAATCGATTTAAAACATACTATACCTCCTAAGGCAATAACAGCAATTTCTGAAGTCCCTCCTCCGATGTCAATTATCATGCTTCCCTGAGGTTTAGTTATATCTATTCCACATCCTATAGCTGCAGCCATAGGCTCATATATAAGATATACTTCTTTAGCATTTATATGATGTGCAGAATCCTTTACTGCTCTTTTTTCTACCTCAGTAATACCTGAAGGAATGCAAATTACTATTTTGAGTGCAGGAGTAAAAAAATTTCCTTTAACACCTGATATTTTTTTTATGAATTCTCTAATCATGAATTCTGAAGCCTCAAAATCTGCTATAACACCATCTTTTAAAGGACGTATTGTTTTAATATCAGGATGTGTTTTCCCTTGCATTTGTTTAGCTTTTTCTCCTACTGCCAACACTTTTTTTGTCTTAGTATCTATAGCAATAATAGAAGGTGAGTCTAAAGCAATTTTATCTTCATGAATAATAAGCGTGTTTGCTGTACCAAGATCAATAGCAATACTTTTTGTAAAAAGGTCACTTATAAAATCTAATAATCCCATATAAATTTATTTGCATGAAGTTAAAGTTTTTTTTAATACAACTATATATAATATTAGAATAAAAAATGATTCATATAAATATTGTAATATTTAATTCCTCAATTATATCCAAACCATAAAGATAGTCGTATCTATATGTTATCTATAAATAACATAGCGAAAATCTATAAAAAAAATAAGAATATTTTTTATAAAAGACTATAAATATTTAAACTAAATTGATTTTTTTACGGCGAATTATATGGTTTGATTGAGCATAATATCTATTGAGTCTTTATCTTTAGGCATATTTTCTAGCTATAACTTTTTGCTAGGATTTTTTTTTATTTTCTTTGGAAGACATCCTTTCTCTTAGAGCTTAGAGAATTTGTTTATACTTTAGAGTTAATCCCCTGAGGGGGATATTTTTTATACTACTCTTGTAAGAGTATTTATTTATCGAAAGTAAATAACAACTTTATACCTACCCCCTTTATTTAATTTAAATATTAATACTTCTAAAATTGAAGCATAATATTTTTTTTTTCTTAACTTTGAAGTTTATCCTATAGTAGTTTTGTATTAATTAGCGCAAGAAAAATGCTAGAAATGAAAAAAAAGGCTTAATAAAGTACTAAGAGTAGCATTTAAAATTTTCATGGCTAAAGTTTTTTTACTTCAAGGAAGCAATCAAAAGAGCAGATTTTCTTATTTGAATCTTTCAATAAATTATATATCTATTAAACTTGGTAATATTAATATTTTATCTGATTTTTATGAAAGTGAACCTTGGAAAATGCAAAATTGTCCTGTTTTTTGGAATCAGTTAGTAGTATTGACTACTTCCCTTTCACCAGAAATGTTATTAAAGAATATATTAGAGATTGAGTACAGTTGCGGAAGGAAACATAAAAGTTTTAATGGAAATTACTGCAATCGAAATATTGATATTGATATACTTTTCTACAATCAACTAATTTTTCAAAGCCCTAATCTGATTATTCCACATCCTTTGCTTCATCTTCGACGATTTGTTCTTAAACCTTTATATGATAATTTCCCAAAATGGGTTCATCCTGTTTTAAGAAAAGATATATCTATGCTTTTAATGACTTGTTCAGACCCCTTAAGAGTAGAAAAAATAAATTCGACTCTTCTCTAGAAGAGAATAAACTTACAAGGATCTATTTTCTTTGTTAGATCTTATAAAAGTATTTTATATTTTCACTATTAACTATTATTTATAGACTTTACTAACAAAAAAAGTATAAAAGTTCCTATTTACAAAAACCTTTATAAATAAATATATTACCCATTCTACATTTTCGATATAAAATTTTTATACTTAAGATAATAATATAAAAAAACAAAGTATAATACATCTATTCTTCAGTAGAATAATTAAAAATATTACTGTGCTTATATTAAAAGATATAGCTACTAAACAAATAAAATTGTTCTATAATCTTATTGAAGAAAAATATAAAGATGTATAAACATTTATCACATTATGATAATATAAATTATATAAACTATAACTCTTTTAATTAAGCTTTATTAAAAAACAGAATTTTTATCAAAAAAAAACATTATCTCTTCTATAATTATATAGAATATAAAAGGTTTTTATAGGGTACATAAAGAAAAGAAATATGGTAAAATTTTAAAAAAGTATTTTTTCATATTGTAGTAAAAGAAAAAAATTACCTATAAAATTGTTTTCTCATAGCATTTTAACTAAATGCTCTTTAATTTTTTTACCTCTCGAATAACTTTAAGTCGTTTTAGGCGCTTACTATCTAGGGATTCTATGATAAAAATATAATCCATGAAACGAATTTTTTGATTTTTTTGAGGGAATGATCTTTGAATTTCCATTACAAAACCACCTAAAGTATCTGCTTCTCCTTTCATGCTCTCAAAACTATCCTCTTCTTTAATTTTCATAATTCGATAAAAATCTATTAAAGGAGTTTTCCCCTCGAAAATAAACGTATTAACATCTAGTTTAAAATAATAAGTCTGATTATCATCATATTCATCAGTTATTTCTCCCACTATTTCCTCAACAACATCTTCAAGAGTAATTAATCCACAAGTTCCTCCGTATTCGTCTACAACAATAGCTAAGTGCACCCGTCTGGACTTAAAATCAGTTAGTAAATCATCTATTTTTTTATTTTCAGGGACAAAAAAAGGTACATGTAATAAATCTGTCCATTTATAGTTAGGGTTATCAATAAAAAGGAGTAAATCTTTAGCGAATAAAATGCCTTCTATATCATCTATACGGTCCCGATATACAGGAATTCGAGAATAACCCTCAGTAATTACTTGTTGGATTATTTCGATAAAAGGTGTGTCATAATTCAGTGCAAACATATCTATACGTGGAGTCATAATTTGACGCGCTTCAATGCTCCCAAAATTTACAATATCCTTAAGAAATTCCTGATCTTCCCTGTTTTTTTGACCTTGTGAACTTATTTCTAGAGCTTGAGATAATTGATCTATAGAAAGAGGATTTACGGGTGTTCTTAAATATCGTTCAATAAAAGTAAAAGTATATATCATCAGTGTTGAAAAGGGGCTTAATAAACGATTAAGAAACTGTAAAGGACTAGAAGCCCATTCTGCAAATTGTACATTATGCTTACCAGCATAAATCTTAGGAATAATCTCCCCAAAAAGGAGAAGAAAAAAGCTAATCCCGAAAATTTCTGCAATAAAACTTAGAGATATACTGATTCCAAAAATCTCAAAACTAGGGAAACTTTCGAATTTTGACAAAAGTGAAGAGGAAAGTAATACAATAGCAATATTTATAAAATTTAATGAAATAAGAATTGTCGCTAATAGTTTTTTAGGATGATTGAGAATTCTTAGAATTGAAGAAATTTTTATAAGATTAGCCTTTTGTGTTTTTTTAAGTGCTTTTTGATCCAAAGAGAAATAAGCTACTTCAGAACCTGATATAACAGCTGAGCAAAACAAGAGAAAGATGAGAATTAGTAGATGAACAGACACTTGTAAGTAGTCTAAATAGACCATCATAAGACTTTCCGTAGGAATTATTGTTTCCAAAAAAAAATATTTTTAATTAAACGTCCAATACTTTTTTTCATAAAGTATAGGAGCATTTCCAGAATTTCCTTTAAGTTATATAAGGAGTTACAAAGTAACATATATGACCTTTATTATTCAATTTTTTGTTGCGAATATTTCCTTTTTCTATATCTCTCTGATAACGTTAAGAAAAATATTATGCCATTCACAATGTATAAAAATTATTACGTTTGTTAACATTATGAAAAACCTCTTCTGTCATCGGACTAAAGCTTACTATAGGCTGTGATTTACATTAATATAATGTATTTTAATATGATTAGCTATTTCTCTAATCAACGTTACTCTATTTAATATAATTTTCCATGTATAGCTTTATCAGATATATATTTATTAGAAATAATTTAAATACATTCTTTTTTCTAAATAAAATATCTATTACGATAGAGCGAGTTTTTTAGTTTTGTATAAACACTTTTAGATATATTTACTTAATATAGGGGTTATATTCAATTTTTTAGAATATATTTTTAAATACTAGTGGATTAAAGTTCATATGTTATAATTTTTTCAAAAAAAAAAAAAATAAAAAAAAGTTTTATAAAATTTATTTCAGAGATTTCTTATTAAGAATAGAATAATAAAAGTTTATTTCACTCGCTTATAAAAAATGATATATGTCTATTTTAAATAGACAAAAGCTATAAAAAAACATAGAGCTAATTCTTTTTAGCTTAAATGAATTATAAGTATTAATATCTTAATACTTGCTATCTTCTTATAATACATTATATATTATTGAAATATGATAGATATAAGTACCACCCCCCCCTTAAGGGGGGTAGATTGTATTCACGCTATTTATATCAACTAAAGAAAAGTCAAATACACACATTCCTAAAACAATTTTAGAAAAATTTGGTATATTTGACAGCTCAATTTCAATGTTTTCCCTATATAAAGGGAAACAAGATAATTGACTATTCAAGTTAATTTTTATTAATTGAACAAGATTATGACAAAAGCAGATATAGTTGATGTAGTTTCAGAAAAAGTTGGCCTTGGGAAATATGAAGTAAAAGTTGTCATAGAAACTTTTATTGAAGAGATAAAGAATTGTCTTAATTCAGGAGAAAATTTTTACTATCGGGGATTCGGTTCATTTACTATTAAAACCCGAGCCGAAAAAACCGCTCGTAATATTTTAAAAGGAACATCTATAACTATTCCAAGTTATAGTGCCCCTGTTTTCAAACCTGCTAAGGAGATAAAAGAATTCGTAAAAAATAACGTCCCCGTTAAGAAATAATTACTATAATAGATTTAATTCCTATGCCTAACGGAAAGAAAAGAAAAAAACGCAAAATTGCCACACATAAAAGAAAAAAGAGAAGTAGGCAAAACAGGCACAAAAAAAAATAAACCCATCGTTTTTAATAAAAACCAGTCTCCTAAATTTGGATACTGGTTTTTTCCTTAATCTATAGGCTAAAAAAAACAATGAGTAAAGAATTAATTGTACAAACAAATGATAAAGAGGTAATTGTTACCATTCTTGAAAACGGAAAATTACTAGAAATACATCGTCAAAATAACGATCAGAATTTTTTGGTAGGAAATATTTATCTTGGAAAGATAAAAAAAATAGCACAAGGTCTTAATGCTGCATTCGTAAATATTGGATCTTCAAAAGATGCTTTTCTTCATTATAATGATCTTGGACCACAACTTAAATCATTTTTAAAATTCTTATCAATTAATAAAAATTTACAATTTTCATTTGATAGCCAGAACTATAGTTCCGAAGAGGAAATTAGTAAAAATGGCTATATAGGCGAGGTATTGCATAATGGACAAAAAATACTGGCGCAGATTACTAAAGAATCTATATCAAATAAAGGCCCTAGACTTACCGCTGAAATTTCATTGGCAAGTAGATATCTTATCCTAGTACCTTTTGCTGATAAGATTTCTATCTCACAAAAAATAAAAGATAATAATGAAAGAGCACGACTAATTTCTCTTATGCAGAGAATAAAACCTAAAGGATTTGGGTTAATTATCCGAACTGTAGCAAACAAAAAAAAAACTGAAGTACTTCAGGCTGATTTACTTTATTTAATCAATAAATGGGGAAATACACTTAAAAATATTAAAAAAAAAAACCCTCCGATGAGGGTAATGCGTGAAATGGATAAAGCTTCGTCAATTCTTAGAGATCTTTTTAATGATGATTATACCTCTATAATATGTGATGATGAAGATCTTTGTGATGAAATGACCTCATACCTATTTACTATAGCTCCTCATAAAACTAATATTGTAAAATATTATAGAAATAAAGAAATCCCTATTTTCGAGAAATTCGGTATTGAACGACAAATGAAAGTTTCTCTTGGGAAAAATGTACCTCTAGCTAAAGGGGCTTATTTAGTAATAGAACATACTGAAGCTCTACATGTAATTGATGTAAATAGTGGAATGGGCGCTCATATTAAAAATAGGCAAGAAGATGCAGCTTTAGAAGTTAATATTTTAGCAGCGAGTGAAATTGCTAGGCAATTGCGTTTAAGAGATATGGGTGGTATTATAGTAATAGATTTTATCGATATGTCTGAGGCAGAAAATAGAAAAAAATTATATGAACATCTTAATGAAGAGATGAAAAATGAACGTGCTAAATACAAAATTTTACCTCCAAGCAAATTTGGATTGATACAACTAACCAGGCAGAGAGTACGTCCAGAACTAAATATAGAAACGTGTGAAGAGAATCCTAATAAAATTAACGAAGTAGTAGAAGCTCCAACAGCACATATCTATCGCATAGAATCTATTTTAGAAACCCTTATAAAGGGGAATCGTAAAAATATTATACTATATACACATCCGTTCATAGCTGCTTATCTTAAGCAAGGTTGGCCTTCGAAACAACAAAAATGGTTTTTAAAATATAAAAAATGGATTAAAGTTATTTCAAGAGATTCATTTAAGTATTTAGAATACCAGATCGTTGATAGAGACTATAAGATTTTATTTTCTTATAAAAACTAACTTTGCTAATAACAAGCTATAGAGGAAACATTTTTTATATTTGTTAAACAATTAAAGCGGGTGTGGTGGAACTGGTAGACACGCCAGACTTAGGATCTGGTTCCGAAAGGTGTAGGGGTTCGAGTCCCTTCACCCGCACATATAAAATAGAAACTTCTATTAATTTCTTAATGACAAACGTTTTATTCTGATCTAACTAGTTTCAACTAACTCTTCATTGATTAGAGACTCTCTTATTTAAGAGTCTATTTATTATCCTTACCATTTTAAGGAAATGTTTTTATTACACATAATTATGCTCTTTTTACTTTCTTTAAAGTAAGAACAAGTATAAGTTTTTGAAAACTTATAATTTGTGAGAATAATAAGCATAAAAGCCCTATATGCAGAGCTATAAGTAAAATACTTAATGTAAAGAGTAAATTCAATATGAGATAATTTTTTCAATTATTTATTATAGGAATAAAGCCATTATAAAAATAATATCACTTAATATAATATTTATGATTATAGCAATAATATAAATAGTCTCATTTATTACTAAATAGTTATTGATAGTAGTATTTTCTTTTTAAGAAAAAAATTAAAACATATCCTAGATATAAGGATCAATAGTCTGTTTAGGAATATCTGAGATACGTATATACATTAAACCATCAGTAACATCATTAAATTTAGGGTCTACATTAAAAGCCACTACACGAGCATTTTGTTTAATATACTTTTTAAGTAATACAGGAAGACGAAGATGTCCGGGCTCAATCTCATCTATAAGTTTATCAAGTTTATTAAGATCTGCTTTAGATTCATCTAAAATAAACTTCTTGTCATCTTTTTTAATATGAACTTTATAAGCGTTTTTTGGACGTACATATTGAGCTATAAAAGGATCATAAAAATGAGATTTCATAAATTCAATCATAATAGAAATAGAAAAATGAGAAAACTGATGACTAATGCTAACCCCTCCAATTAAATATTCATACTCTGTAAAACGTAGAGTTATATGTAATATACCTCGCCAAAGTAAAAATAATGGCAAGTGCTTTTGTTGATATTCTTTAATTAAGAAAGAACGTCCCATCTCTATACTTTTTTTTAAAAAAGGATACAATTTAGGATTAAAATTAAAGAGAGATGATAAATAAAAACCTTTAATTCCATGCTCCTTAAAAATTTCATTACCAAACCCTAACCGATAAGCCCCGACAATTTTTTCAGCTTCTTTATCCCATAGAAATAGATGACTATAATAGTCGTCAAAACGATCACGATCTAATTCCTCATTTGTTCCCTCCCCTACTTCACGGTAAGTAATCTCTCTTAAACGAGCAATTTCATTGAAAATATTTGGAATCTTAGCAAGACGCGTACAAAAAATTTCATATTTTGCACTGGTAAAAATTAAATCTTCTTTATAAATTCGCAAAAGGTCCTCTTTTATAAGTTCTAATGGAACACCTGAAATTATTTTCTTAATTTGTTTATTTTTTTTATAAAAATGTTTTTTATATATTGAAATAGATGGTTTTTTATGGTAAATATTAGCTAATACATAGGTTTTCTTTCTTAGAAAATAAGAAACCTCTTTAATCCCTTTTATCTCTGCTAACTGTTTAGGGAATATAGGCTTACCAATTCGCATTCGCAAAATTTTCCCCTTTTGCCTAAAAGCTTCAGAAGGAAGCATTGCTGTTCTTAATTTATTGTTTAAAGAAGAAAGATGATAAAACCAGAGACTATTACGGCCATGAAAATATACAGGAATAATAGGGACTTGAGCATTAATAACCATTTTTATAATTTGGATTTGCCACTCTCTATCAGTAACTTCTTTACTTCCTTTATGGATTTGCGAAACTTCCCCAGCTGGGAATATTCCTAAAGGGTGTCCTTTTTTTAGATGAGAAAGTGCATTTTTAATTCCACCTATGCTCGAAGCAATCTCTTTGTGATCCTGAAAAGGATTCACAGAGATCATATAAGGTTGTAAAGAGATAATTTTTTTAAGCAAAAAATTAGCCATTAACTTGAAATCGGGACGTTCCTTAGAGAGGATCATTATCAATAAAATACCATCAAGAGCTCCTAGAGGATGATTAGAAATAGTGATAAAAGGCCCTTTTTTAGGAATTCTTTTAAGATCATCTGAATATACCTGATATATAAGATGAAATTTATCGAGTAAAGTTTGCAAAAAAGCTTGTCCTTCAAGATGCTTACAACTATCATACATTTCATTGACACGATTAATATATAATATAGACATAAGGCCGGTACTCAAAAAATCCCCTAGTTTGCCGAATTCTTTTAATCCAATAATCCTTTTAAACTCTTCCTTTGTAACTAGTGCCATTACTCTTGTACTACCCATTGTGCAGTATTTGTAGTCAATTGCTGCAATAAAATATTTTTTTTCGATGAGATTTTGGCAATGGATTCTTCCGTATAATGCCTTAATGTATATAGAGAAACGCCTTTATTGAGGCATATCTTATATTGATTTTTATATCTTATAAAAAGTTCCTCAAGATGGTTAAAGCCATCCTCTATACAAATTGAAAAATTTGTAGCAGAACTTTGCATTAAATTAACCTTAATAACTAGTTCAGCAAGGCTTTTAAAAATATCGCTAATATTACGCTCATCGATAAGAGTAAAATTTATACTTGAAAAAGATAAAAGTATTTGATTCTTTTTAAGAATATAACAGGGAATCATCGGAAGTAATATAGGCCCTTTTTTAACGAGAGTCCCTTTTTGTTTATTATTCAAGAAAGAACGAACATATAAAGGAATACTCTTATTTTGAAGAGGCTGGAGTGTTTTAGGATGGATTACTGAAGCACCATAATAAGCTAATTCTATAGCCTCTTCATAAGAAAGTTGATGTAAAATTTCTGTATCTGAAAAATAACGTGGATCGGCATTTAATATACCTGGCACATCTTTCCATATAGTTTGACTATCAGCATCAAGACACCATGCAAAAATAGCTGCTGTATAATCTGAACCTTCTCTCCCTAAAGTAGTAGTAAAACCATTAAGATCTGACCCTATAAAACCTTGCGTAAGGTAAAAAACATTTCTTTGTAGAGTTGCTATCCTTTTAGCTGTTTCCTCCCAGTTTACATTAGCGTGTCTATAATTAACATCTGTTTTTATATACTCTCTAACATCTAGCCACTTATTCTCTATACCTATAAGGTCAAGATAGCTGCTAACAATTTTTGTAGAAATTAGCTCACCTACACTTACTATCTGATCATATACAAAATTATAAACAGGCGATTTATTTTTTTGTAGAAAAATTTTTATCCCAGATAAAAAATCTTCAATCTCCTGAAATATTGGATGAGTATTTATAAATAAAGTTGAAGCAACCTTTATATGATCACGAGCTATTTGCAAAATACTTTCCCCTGTATCATGTTTAGAAAAATATCCCTGTACTATGCTCTCAAGCATATTAGTAGTTTTCCCCATTGCTGATACTATCATTAAAGTGTTTTTACATTCAAGAGTTTTTAAGAGAACTGATATATTTTTAATGCTAGATGCATCCTTTATAGATATACCTCCGAATTTATAAACTTTCATCTGAAAAATCGGTCTAAATTATAATATAAAATCTAATTACAAAGCTAAATATAGAAAATTAAGGTAGTTAATTATAAATATATATTAAACTAACATTACCTTTACAATAGACAAAAAAAATATCTAATCCACATCATCTATAGAATCTAAACTCATTTATTAGAAATATTCATATAAAAAATCTGATTCATAGAAGTGATATTTCACTAAAAAATACGATCTTAATATTAAGATGTTTTAAGCAAATTTCTATATCTCTATAAATTCTACCGAACGACCAAAAAAAACATAATAATTGATTTATATAAATTATTGCATTACTAAATAAGGGAATAATGTCCATCAAAGTTATAAGTATATAAAGTTATATTTTTTATATACTCCAAAAAATATATATATACAACTATTTTTTATTATTAGTTATAATAAATACAAAAAAAAACTTAATTAGAATTCCCTTCTAATAAATCTTGGATAGATAATTATTCAAAATAATTATCTTTAACCTTTTTACTAAAGGCTTAACCTTAAGGAATGACTACCATAGATAATTGCTTAAAAAAGCATGAACGTTTAAAGAGTAAACAAGAATTAATAGAAGTACTAAAAAAAGGTGATATATTGTATGCAGAAGGTTTAAAAATTATATTTTTAAAGAAAAATATCGATAATAAACACACGCAAATAGGTATATCAGTACCTAAAAAAATCATTAGAAAAGCTGTAGAACGGAATCGAATTAAAAGACTTATAAGAAATGCTTATAGGCTTAATAAGAGTCTTTTAAATAATACTAAAACGGCTTACTCGATTTTTTTTATATGGATAAAAAACAAATTGCCTTTCTATTCTGAAATAGAGCCTTTGATTAAAAAAAATCTTAATTGTATAAATCAAGAAAAAACTTAATAATTAATATTCTTAATCAGGAGATATAGGCAGGATTAATTATTTTATTTTCATATTATCTTTTCTGTACTTTAATTTATTAAGTAATAAGTAAATGAAAGTTAATAGTAATCCACATATAGACATTGATAACCCCAACCAAGATCTTAGATAATAGGGAGAATTTTTAATATCTCTTTCATTAAATAGCCAATATATATATAATCCAATTAATAATATAAAGGCAGCTAATAAGGTATATAAAAACAATTTCATAAACTTTTAGGGATGAGTTTGTAAGCATTATCAGTAAACATTTTTACTGCAAAAGCCAAAAGTATGATTCCAAAAACTTTTTTAAGAACATTTAACCCATCTTTACCCATTTTTTGCGCTATAAAATCAGATTTCTCGATTACGATATAAGCTACTATCATATTTATGATCAAAGATGTTATAATAATATCTAATCCATATACAGCTCTAAGAGAAAGCAAAGTAGTTAAGGAGCCTGGTCCAGCAATTAGAGGGAAGGCAATAGGAACAATTGAAACTTGTGTACTTTCAGAAACCTTATGCAATTCTATTCCTAGAATCATTTCTAAGGCAATAATAAAAAGTACTATAGAACCAGCTATAGAAAAAGAATTTACATTTATTCCTATAATAGATAATATAGATTGACCTAGAAAAAGGAACGAAAGAAAAATACATAAGCAAGCTATAACAATCTTTTTAGATTCAATAATAATTCCTCTGGTTTTAAAACTCATAATAACCGGAGCATTCCCTACAATATCAATGATGCTAAAAAGCACCATAAAACAGCTAGTACATTGTTTGATCCATTCTATCATAGAACTTTCCCTCTGATTGTTTACTAAAAAATGAAAAATTCCTCTTAGTACATTTGCTATATATTGGATTCATCATATTTTCTTTATAAATATGTGATGTTGTAAATTTTTTCGCCTTTCTATCGTTTTTTTTTAGGGATAAATAAAATTATCCCTAACAATTCTGGAAGATGTAGAATATCCTATCATTGATAAAATTATTATAGAGTATTGTGATATGATAATATCTAAATATTTTTTATCATTTTATTATGATAAAAAATATACATAACATAAAAAAATACTAAACATATGCTTAAAAAAAAAACGTAAAAATATAATCCACTTTTTTAGTTTTTTAAACTATTTACTTAAAAAAAAAGTAAGTAAATTACGTTAATAACATACTTTATTTGTCATTATAAAATCTTTATATAAAGATATAAATCCACTTTAGAAAATTTCACGTATTAACAAATAAATAGTTATAAAAAATATTCTCTCTAATTTAATGCTATTACTAATTTTACATGAGTAGTTTTCTTTTAAGAATTCATTTAATAGTATATTAAGAAGACTTTCTAGAAAAAAGAGGAATAGAATATAATATATATTAATAAAAAAAATAACCTTAGGTAGGTAATTTCCAATGTCTATTTATCATACAAGAATTTATTTACAATATCTTACTATTTATTCTAAAAAGTTTTTTTTTCGTCTTATATTTTTTTGACTTAAACGAGTATTTCCAGATGTACCTCTATTAATTTTTCCACGACGAGTTTTTTGATCACCTTTCCCCATAGTTTTTTTTAATTTTATGATTAAAATACAGGTAATTATTTTACTCACAAAATTAAAAAAATATTACATTACACAAAATTAGAATATTATAAAATTCCCTATGAAAAAGGCACTCATAATTGTTGATATTCAAAATGATTTTATAGAAGGTGGAGCTCTTCCAGTACCTGATAGTAAAAATATTATATTCGAAATAAATAAAGAACAAAGAAATTTTGATGTTGTAGTTGCCACACAAGACTGGCACCCTAGTAATCATAAGAGTTTCGCATCTAACCATCCGGGTAAAAGCACTTTTGAAAAAATTTTCTGGAAAGAAAAGCAACAAATATTATGGCCTGATCATTGTATACAAGGTAGTAAAGGAGCTGAGTTGGTAAAATCTATAGATACTAATCCTATATATGCTATATTCAGAAAAGGCATTCATAAGGAAACAGATAGTTATAGTGGCTTCTTTGACGATAATCAAATCACAACAGGTCTAGGCAATTATCTTAAAGGTATTAGTGTTACAAGTGTTTTCGTTTGTGGATTAGCTGCTGATTATTGTGTTTATTATACAGCTCTTGATGCTAAACACCTAGGATTCACTACTCATTATTTATGTGGGTTAACTAGATATCTAAATAAGGAAAATTATTTAAAAGCTTTAGATACGATGAAATTAAAGGGTATTTACTTAGAAAAATGAAAATATGTTATTAACATAGGGGGTCTACCATAGTAGTAGTAGATATATTCTGCTCAATGAACTGAAATTCTATAATAAAGCGTTAGATTTTAATAAAAATCAAGAAAAGCTCATAAATATTTTGAATAAAAAATCCCCAAAATAAAACTTCATAGAAAAATAGAGGATCTTTTTTCTTAAATGCCCTGAAAATTTGAATATAAGTCTAGAAATTAAAAAATTAACTAAAGAAGACTTTCTTTAGTTAATTAAAAATACCCCATGATATCAAAAAGAATAAACTCTCTATCTTCTAGAAGATTAAATTATTTCAAATAATAATCATTTTAGAAGCTTTAGTAATAGCCACGCAAAGTTTTTCACTTTCTTCTAAAGTATTATATATAGCTAAGCTCGCACGAATAGTCCCAGGAGTATTTAATACACTCATAAGAGGCTGAGCGCAATGGTGTCCAGTACGTACAGCTATTCCCATTTTATTTAAAATACTTCCTACATCAAATGGATGTATACCTAGTAAATTAAAAGATATAATAGCCGAACGGGGAGCAAGTTCTGCATAGAGTAGAATATTAGGTATTTCTTTTAAAGCTCTATTTACTTCGTAAAGTAAATAGTTTTCATAGGTTTTAATAGAATTTTTACCTATATTCTCTAAAAAAGTAAGAGCCTGATCCCAGGCGATAATCCCAGCAATATTTGGTGTTCCGGCTTCTAATTTAAATGGTAGTTCTGCGTAAATCGTCTTTTCAAAAGTAACTTCTTTAATCATACCACCTCCTCCCTGCCAAGGAGAGAAAAGTTCTAATAAATTTCTCTTTCCATAAAGGACTCCTATCCCTGTAGGCCCATACATCTTATGAGCAGAAAAAGCATAAAAATCGACATCTAAATCACGGACATCTACCTCAGTATGTGGAAGTGCTTGAGCGCCGTCTACAAGTACCCAAGCACCTTTTGCATGCGCTTTTTGTATTATCTCTTTTATAGGATTTATTACACCTAAAGCATTGGAAATATGACTAATCGCTACTAGACGAGTTCGATAGGTTAAAAGTTCATCAAAGCGATCTAAACGTAAACAAGCATTATGATCTATAGGTATAATACGCAAATGTGCCTTTTTACGTTGGCAAAGCATTTGCCAAGGAATGATATTTGAGTGATGTTCTAACTCAGAAAGAATAATCTCATCTCCTTCATTTATGAAATCATCTATTATAGATGAAATAAGATTGATAGATTCAGTAGTGCCTTTAGTGAATATAATTTCTTCTGCATTAGAGGCATTTATGAATCTTCGTAGATGTTCTCTGCTTTGTTCTATAGCTTGAGTTGCAAGTTGACTAATGTAATGAACTCCACGATGCACATTAGCATTTATAGTAAAATAGTAATCTTTTATACTATTGATAACTGTTAATGGTTTTTGAGTAGTAGCCGCATTATCTAAATATATCCACGGTTTTTTATAAACTTTTTGAGATAATATAGGGAAATAAGTTCGTAGTTCATGAATTTCTGATGGTGATAACATTATTAGGCTCTTATAAAATAAATTCGAAATGAACGTTTAACTTCTTACTTATAAGCACATGAATATAGTTTTTGAGTTGTGGAATAGAAATATTCTCAAATGCGCCTCTAGCAAAAGCAAATAGCAACTGAGCTTGAGCTTGTTTTTCAGGAATACCTCGTGATCGCAAATAAAATAGAGCCTGCTGGTTAAGCTCCCCTACTGTGCAACCGTGAGAACAATGAACATTATCAGCGAAAATTTCAAGTTGTGGTTTTATGTTTACAATAGCTTCTCGAGATAGCAAAACAGTATTACTTTTTTGAAAAGCATTAGTTTCCTGAGCTTGTTCATGTACTATGATTTTTCCATTAAAAACCCCTTTAGATTTATCATCAAAAATACCTTTATAAATTTCACGACTTTCCCCATAGGGATAAGCATGCTCTATTATAGTATGGTGATCTACTAAACTCTCACCATGCAAAATACTAAGACCATTAAGTTGTGAACTTACCTCTTGAGCCCGTTGATAAACATGCAAATTGTTTCGTACAATGTTACCTCCAAATGAAAAAGTGCCTATAAAACATTGGCTTTGATCATCTTGTGAAATAAAAGTTTGATCTATCAAAGAAGATTTAGGTTGATCATCTTGGATCTTGAAATATTCTAAATTACTATGAGCATGAACATAAATTTCAGTTACCGAATTACTTAATGGAGCATGTATCCCTAAAGAATGATGACGCTCTATAATTTGTCCATGAGATCCTTTACCTAAAATCACCAAATTTCTAGGATGAAGTAATGGATAATTACCACTACTGCCGCTATATAAATATAAAATCTGAATAGGTTTTTCCACTAAAGTCCCCTCGGGTATATAAATATAGGCGCCATCTTGAGCAAAAGCTGTATTTATAGAACTTAATCCTTCATTAGGCACTAATTTAGAATAATAAGTTTCTATAACTGAAGCATATTTTCTCAATGAGAACGCGTGTGAAAGCACACAAATATCCTTATTCTGATGAGTAGTTTCAGAAAGCCAAGAACTGTATATACCGTCTACAAACACTAGACGGAAACTATCGAGATCATCTAAAAGATAAGGTCGTATATCTTTGCGTTCTACTAAAATTTTATCATGAGTAAAAAGCGTATAATCATGTTTTAGTAAAGGGGTGAGATTGGTATACCTCCATTCCTCATTATCAAAAGAAGGGAACCCTTTTTTTTCAAATACGTTAATAGCTGCACAACGCAGTTCATGAATATATTTATTAACTGGAATTTGCATTTCTTGCTGAGCTATATAAGAAGATACTATTTTATCTTTCAACTTCATATTGATAGTTTTAACTTATTCCTTTTTTAATCCAATCATAGCCTTTAGTTTCAAGTTCTAATGCTAATTCTCGATTACCTGATTTAACGATTTTTCCTTGATAAAATACATGTACATAATCCGGTATGATATATTCAAGAAGACGATGATAATGAGTGATAATCAAAAATGCATTATGATCGTTCTTTAAAGCATTAACCCCTGCTGCAACTATGCGAAGAGCATCGATGTCTAACCCTGAATCGACTTCATCTAAAATAGCTAATCTAGGCTCTAGCATAGCCATTTGAAAAATTTCATTACGTTTTTTTTCTCCTCCTGAAAAACCCTCATTTAGTGAACGTGAAAGAAAATTCTTATCAATGCCTAAGAGATTAGATTTTTCTCTAATCTTTTTTAGCATTTTAACAGCTGACATCTCTTCTACCCCTTTGGTTTTTCTAGAAGCGTTAACAGCTGTTCGAATAAAATTTGTAACCGATATCCCAGGAATTTCAATAGGATATTGAAAAGAAAGAAAAATTCCTAAATGAGCTCTCTCTTCTGGGAGAAGACATGAAATGTCTTCTCCTTGAAAAAGGAGGGTCCCCTTAGTTATTTTATAATCTTCTTTACCAGCAATAACTGAAGAGAGGGTACTTTTACCTGAACCATTAGGCCCCATAATAGCATGAATCTCACCAGATTTAATTTCTATATCAATACCTTTGAGAATATCTTTTCCCTTTATGCTAGCATAAAGATTAGTAATTTTTAACACAACGAATAATATAAAAGAGAAAAAAATATATGTTTTAGCCTACGGATCCCTCGAGAGAAATTTCCATAAGTTTTCTAGCTTCGATCGCAAACTCCATTGGTAGTTTATTAAGAACTTCCCTACTAAACCCATTTACGATAAGAGCTACTGCCTTTTCACTATCTATTCCTCTTTGATTGCAGTAAAATATTTGATCTTCCCCTATTTTTGAAGTAGTAGCCTCATGTTCTATATGAGCAGAAGGATTTCTAACTTCTATATAAGGGAAAGTATGCGCACCACATGAATTCCCCATAAGTAATGAATCGCATTGGGAAAAATTTCGTGCATTTTTCGCTTTTGGTAATATTTTAACTAACCCACGGTAACTATTTTGAGATTTTCCTGCAGAAATTCCCTTAGAAATAATCGTGCTTCTCGTATTTTCACCAATGTGAATCATTTTAGTCCCAGTGTCAGCTTGTTGAAAATTTTTCGTTAAAGCTATAGAATAGAATTCACCTATTGAACCATCACCTTTTAAAATACAAGAAGGATATTTCCAGGTAATAGCCGAACCAGTTTCAACTTGTGTCCAAGAGATCTTAGCATCTTTCTCACAAAGTGCGCGTTTAGTAACAAAATTATAAACACCTCCTCTCCCTTTTTTATCTCCAGGGAACCAATTTTGGACAGTAGAATATCTAACTTCAGATCTCTCTAAAGCAATAATCTCCACAACAGCAGCATGCAATTGATTTTCATTTCGTTCAGGGGCAGTACATCCTTCTAAATAACTTACATACGAATCTTCATCAGCAATAATTAAAGTACGCTCAAATTGCCCTGTTCCACCTTCATTGATGCGAAAATAGGTAGAGAGCTCCATAGGGCAACGTACTCCTTTAGGAATATAACAGAAAGAACCGTCAGAAAAAACCGCTGAATTCAGCGCTGCATAAAAATTATCCCCCTGAGGGACGACAACTCCTATATACTTCTTAACAAGTTCAGGATATTCACGTATAGCCTGGCTTATAGGACAGAAAATAATACCTTTTTCAGATAAAGTCTTTTTAAAAGTAGTAGCGACTGATACGGAATCCATTACTATATCTATAGCGACACCACTTAAACGTTTCTGTTCTTCTAATGAAATACCTAATTTATTAAAGGTCTCTAAAAGATCAGGATCTACTTTATCAATACTATCTAAAAGAGGCTTATTTTTAGGTGCAGCATAATAACTGATATTCTGAAAATCAGGCTTATTGTAATTAATATTAGCCCATTTAGGCTCTTCCATAGTCTTCCATAGTTGGAAAGCCCTAAGTCTCCACTCGGTCATCCATTTTGGCTCATTTTTCTTCGCAGAAAGGTTACAAATTACATTTTCATTTAATCCCTTAGGAAACTTATCAGAGTCCATCTGGGTATAAAAACCATACTTGTATTCAGAATTGGCAACCTCTTTAATAATTTTATCATTTTTGCTCATGCAAGTTTTTTAATGATCTATACAACGTATAGATAGTATTGACTTAAGCAGAAAAACTATCACCACAGCCACAAGTACGTTTAGCATTTGGATTATTAAAATAGAAACCTTTACCATTTAACCCATCAGAGTACTCAAGGGTTGTTCCGGCTAAATAAAGGACACTCTCTTTATCAATAAGAATCTTTACCTCTCCATCCTCAAATAGTTTATCTTGTAGGTTTTTCTTTTGATCGAAAGCAAGCTGATAAGAAAGTCCTGAACACCCTCCACTTTTTACTCCAAACCGTATATATGAACCTATAGGAGAAAGTCCTTGTTCTTTCATTAATGCAATTAATTTCTCTTTTGCTGGTTTAGATATATTTACCATGATTAAGAATTTTTAATATTCAAATTAAAACTAATATTTAAGTAATTTTTTGCTTTTACTTATAAGTAAATAAATATACGTTTAGTATATACTTATTACTAAAGATAACTAAATATCGGTATATTATAAATGTTATTATAATATAATATTATCATGCTTAAGATTTTTATGTATAAAAGCAAATACTTTTTTATTATTTAGTAATATTTTATTATAAAGTGACTAAAAAAAAGTTAAGATACAAATAACCCTAATAATTTATATTATTACATAATATTATAATCTTTTTATCAATCTCTTAGCATAATTTTTCAGAGGGGATTTTTTGTATATGTCTACGCAATCTTGCTATTGGCAAGTGAAGTTGCTCTCGGTATTTAGCTACTGTACGTCTAGCTATATTATAACCTTTATTTGTGAGAAGAAAAGAAAGTTTTTCATCACTTAGAGGTGATTTTTTATCTTCCTTATTAATAAGGTGTGTTAACATATTTTTTATTTCAATAGTAGATACTTCTTTCCCATATTTATTAATCATTCCTTCAGAAAATAAATCTTTGATAAGAAAAGTGCCATAAGGAGTTTCTAAATATTTGCTGCTTACTACTCTAGATATAGTGGAAATATCCATACCCGTAGATATAGCTATATCTTTCAAAACCATAGGCTGCATTTTCTGTTCATCACCACTTAAGAAGTAAGCTCTTTGATAATCTACAATAGCATTCATAGTTAGTAAGAGTGTATGCTCTCTTTGTTTAATAGCATCGATAAACCATTTAGCTGCATCGAGTTTTTGTTTGATAAAAAAAATAGCATTCTTTTCTTTAACTGTCTTATTCCCCCTTTTATAGGACAGTAACATGTCTATATAAGAAGGCGCTACTTTAAGTTCAGGCATATTACGCCCATTAAGGGATAGTTCAAGTTCTCCATCTATAATACGTAATACAAAATCAGGAATAATATGTTCTGTAGAAAATAAACCTCCCTCATATACTTTACCAGGTTTAGGATTAAGACGTTCAATTTGATAGATCGCTGATTGTAAAATCTTAGTATCAATTTGATAACGTTCTTTAAGTTTATCGTAGTGTTTTTTTGAAAAAAGATCGAAAGTCTCGGTAAGAATACGTTTTGCTAATGTGGTAGTAGGTGATAAATTTTTGTTTTTAAGTTGAATTAGCAGACACTCTTTTAAATTTCTAGCCCCTACGCCATAAGGCTCTAATTTTTGTATTACTTCTAAAAGTAAATATTCTATTTTTTTTATTTCTATCTGTAATCCTACTGTAAAAGCCATATCATGAGCTATATTTTCTAAATCTCTACGCAAATAACCATCATCATCTAAATTACCTATAATAAAATCCGCAATGGAAAAATCTTCTTCACTTAATTGGAAAGTATATAACTGTAAATGCAAATGATCAAAAAAGCTTTCAGTTGATTCAGTTGAAAAAACTCGCTCTTGCCAACCAGGCTCTTTGTGATTAAGACGTATTTTATAATCAGGAATTTCATCATCGCTAAGATATTCATCAATATTGATTGATGAAGTATCTATAATTTGCTCTCCTTCTTGCTCGTCAAAATAGAGGGTATCTTTATCAGAATCATCGCTTACTTGATCATAATCAAGCTCAAGTGCCGGATTTTCCTCAAACTCTTGATCAACGCGTTCTTCAAAAGCTAAAGTAGATAACTTTATGAGCTTCATAAGCTGTATTTGCTGAGGAGATAATTTTTGATGTATTTTTTGCTGAAGATACTGTTTTAACATTTTTTTAAAACTCTGCATTTTTAGGTGTACGAGGAAAGGGGATAACATCCCGTATATTACTCATACCTGTAACAAATTGGACAAGACGTTCAAAACCTAGGCCAAATCCACTATGTGGAGCTGAACCAAGCCGACGAGTATCTAAATACCACCATAGTGATTCCTTATTAATCTCTAATGTTTGTATACGTTCTAACATAACCTCGTAACGCTCTTCTCGCTGAGATCCTCCTATTATTTCCCCAAGACCAGGAAAAAGAATATCCATAGCGCAAACAGTTTTTCTATCTTCATTTAAACGCATATAAAATGCCTTAATAGCTGCTGGATAATTATATAAAATAAGAGGAACTCGAAAACATTTTTCCACTAAATATCTCTCATGTTCTGATTGTAATTCCATACCCCATTTTATAGAATGTTTAAAAACTCCTTTTTTATACAATTTACTAGATAATAAAACTTCTATAGCTTTATCATAACTAATTCTAATAAAAGGAACTTGGCATATTAGTTCGAGATGCTCTAAAAGAGTACTTTCTGACCTGTATTGTATGGGTTTTTGATTTTGATCTTCTATAAAACGTTGATTAAGGAAATCGATATCCTCAGCACAATTTTTTAAAACATTACTGATAAGGAACTTTAAAAAATCCTCAGCTAAATCCATATTTTGTAAAAGGTCATAAAAAGCTATCTCTGGTTCTACCATCCAGAATTCAGCTAAGTGTCTTGAGGTATTAGAATTTTCAGCACGGAAGATAGGCCCAAAAGTATAAATTTTACTTAAAGCCATAGCAGCAACCTCTCCTTCTAGTTGACCTGAAACTGTAAGATGAGTAGAGCGCCCAAAGAAATCTTGGCTTTGATCAACTTTACCTTGATAATCAAGTGGAATTTTTCCTAAATCAAAGGAAGTTACACGAAACATTTCCCCAGCGCCTTCAGCATCTGAAGCAGTAATAATAGGAGTATGTATATATAAAAAACCACGGTTATGGAAATATGTGTGTACGCTAAAAGCTAGTTGATGTCTTATGCGCATTATAGCACCAAATAATTTGGTACGAAGACGCAAATGGGCTTGTTCTCTAAGTTTTTCTAGGCTATGACGTTTAGGTTGTAAAATAGTCTCTTGCAACTCCTTTGAGAGGGTCTCACTATATAATTCAATACTCTTAGCAAGAACTTCTATTGCTTGCTCTTTCCCTTTGCTTTTTACTACAATACCGTTAATTTGTAAAGCAGTTCCTATAGTAATTTTTTTTAGTAATTCCTCAGAAAAACAGGCGTATTCCACTATAACTTGTAAATCTCTTATAGAGGAGCCATCATTAAGTGATATAAAACGATAACATCTAAAAGCTCTTACCCAAGCATTTATAAGAACTTTTTCCCCAATAAAAGATTCATCCCCTTTAAGCAACGTTTTAATTGAATAGTTTTTCATAAGACATGAAACACTAAAAAAGCAACTTTAGACATCACTGATTCTTATTTATATTATATATCGGAGCTAAATAGTAAGTATTTCTTTTTCTTTGACAAGAAAAAGATCATCTAGCTTTTTTATATAAAAATGAGTAATTTCTTGGATCTTCTCTTCAGACGATTTAATTAAATCTTCAGAAAGAATATCAATTTTTTTGAGACGTTCTTTAGATTCTTTACGAATATTTCTAACACGTACTTTACGAAGTTCTGTCTCAGTTTTAGCCTTTTTTACTAATTCTTTTCTACGATCTTGTGTAAGAGGTGGAAGATGAACAATAATAGTTTCTCCATTATTCATAGGAGTAAAACCAATATTAGCATTTATGATCGCACGATCTATAGCCGCTAACATGTTTCGTTCCCAAGGCTGTATATTTAAGGTCATATAATTTATAATACTAATGTTAGCTACTTGATTTAAAGGAGTTAGTATGCCATAATACTCTACCTTAATTGTCTCTAACATATGAGGACTCGCTTTCCCGGTACGGATCTGCAAAAAAGATTTTTTAAGATGTTCAAGTGATTTCTCCATTTCTTTTTTACTTCCCGATATAATTTTTTCGAGCTCTTCCATAAAATTATTTATTTTGATACTAATGTGCCAATACTTTTACCAATAATTACCTTTCTAAGGTTATCCTCTTTATTCATATCAAAAATAATAATAGGAACGTTATTTTCTTTACTTAGAGTGAAAGCAGTCATATCCATAATATTAAGTCGTTGGCTATAAACATCTTCAAAAGAAACATTTTTTAGTTTTTGAGCATTATGATTTTTCTCAGGGTCCGATGTATAAATACCATCCACACGTGTCCCTTTTAATATTACTTGGGCTCCGATTTCTATTGCACGTAAAGTAGCAGCAGTATCTGTAGTGAAATAAGGATTACCTGTGCCTGCGCCAAATATCACCACACGACCTTTTTCCAGATGGCGAACTGCACGTCGTTTAATAAATGGTTCAGCTAACTGCTCCATACGAATAGCAGTTTGTAATCGCGTATCTACTCCTAGATCTTCAAGAGCCGATTGTAAGGCCATACCATTAATTACAGTAGCAAGCATACCTATATAATCTCCTTGTACACGTTCAATACCATGATTAGATCCAGTCAAACCACGAAAGATATTCCCACCTCCTATAACAATAGCTATTTGAGTGCCGATATTTACTACTTGCTTAATCTCCTGAGCATACTGATAAAGACGCTTAGGATCTATACCGATTCTTTCTTCTCCTATCAAAGATTCTCCGCTAAGTTTTAAGAGGGCTCTTTTATATTTCACCTAAACAATTTCGTGCAAATATAATTTTTTTGTCTTGTACAATATTACAGTTAAGATTAACAAACACTAAAAATATATTTTATCTATAATCTTATTTTTCATTCGAATTAAAAAATTCGAAATTTCTCTCTCTAGAGAGAATTATCTCTATTACAAATTTCTAACTATAGAATGATATATTCAAAAGTTTTGAATATATCATATTTATTTATAAATAAAATATCAAAAATCACATCTGAAGGAAAAGTTTTTTAGAAATTTTGAAAAATCTGACGAGCATTTGCACTCGTAATACGAGCCAATTTTTTTTCCTCAATATCATATATCTCTGAAAGTTTTGTAAGTATTTTAAATAAAAAAACAGGCTCATTTCGTTTGCCTCTATAAGGCACGGGAGCTAAATAAGGGGCATCACTCTCAAGAACAATATGTTCTAGAGAAATATGTTTTAAAAAGTTTTTAATATCATTATTTTTAAAAGTAATCATTCCTCCTATACCTAATTTCATACCATAACTTATTGCCTGATAAGCTTGATCAAGAGTTCCTGTAAAACAGTGAAAAATACCTCTTAACTTTTTATTCTTTTCTTGTTCTATAATATCAAATGTTTCTTTAAAAGCTTCCCTACAGTGAATAATAATAGGAATATCATATGCTTTAGCTAAAGATACCTGTTGATGAAAAACGTGTTGTTGCTCTTTTAAAAAACTTTTTCCCCTGAATAAATCTATACCTATTTCACCTATTGCAAAGAACTTTCGTTTAGATAAAAATTCCTCAATAAACTTCATTTCAATTTTTAGATTATCAGAATATATATAGAGAGGATGCACCCCTATCATAGGGAAACAAATACCTGGATAAAAACGCTCAAGAGCTAATAAAGAAGGGAGAGTTTTCATATTTATACAAGGCAAATAAAACTCTTTTACTCCGGCTTTTATAGAATTTTCTATAACTTCATTACGGTCATAATCAAATTCTTTAAGATAAAGATGTGTATGAGTATCTATAAGCTTCATATTATAATTTTAAATAATATACATTAGAAACAAACTTTAGACAAATATAGATAGTGTACTTATTGTTATAATTATTAAAACAATTAATTTTGAAAACGTAATTTTTTTAATGAAAGCATATATTTTCCCTGGACAAGGCACCCAATATTCTGGTATGGGTAAAGAGCTTTATAAAAATCCTAAAGCAAGAATCCTTTTTGAACAAGCTAATAGTATTTTAGGATTCCGTATTACCGATATGATGTTTGATGGTAGTGCCGAAGACCTAAAAAAAACCCATATTACTCAACCCGCCATATATATTCACTCGGTAATTTTAGCAAAAACGTTAAAGGAATTCTCACCTGATATGGTAGCTGGACATTCTCTAGGAGAATTTTCAGCATTAGCAGCTGTAGAAGGATTAAATTTTGAGACAGGCCTTAAGCTAGTATATCAAAGAGCTATAGCTATGCAAGAAGTTTGCGAACTAATCCCATCAGGGATGGTTGCTATATTAGGACTAGAAGATAAAATAACAGAAGAAATATGTAACCTTGTAGAAGGAGTAGTACCAGCTAATTATAACTGCCCAGGGCAGCTTGTAATTTCAGGAGAAATACAAGCTTTAGAAAAGGCGTGCGAACTTATAAAAAATAAGGGTGCTAAGCGAATATCTAGACTCCCGGTAGGAGGAGCTTTTCACTCTCCTTTGATGGAGTCGGCGCAAAAAAAATTGACTGAAGTTATTGAAAGAACTTTTTTTAAAAAACCATTTTGTCCTATTTATCAAAATGTATCTAGTAAAGGATCTATAGATCCATATATTATAAAAGACAATCTTATCAAACAATTAACCGAAGCTGTACATTGGAAACAATCCATAGAAAAAATGATCAATGATGGAGCAAGCATTTTTATAGAGACTGGTCCTGGGAAAGTATTACAAGGGCTTATTAAAAAAATTAACTCACAAATTAAAACCATCTCAGCCAAGTAAATAAAACAGATGAAAAAATATTTTTATAGTCATGGTAAAATAATGCTTAGCGGAGAATATGCCGTGCTAGATGGAGCTTGGGCAACAGTCTTAGCTACTCGAAAAGGCCAAACTTTAGAAGTCGAATATACAGATAACAAACATCAATTACATTGGAAAAGCTATGATGAAAATGGGCAAATATGGTTCGAAGTTATTTTTTTCAGTCCTTCATTAAAAATAGGTTACAGTACTGATTGGCAAACAGCAAAAGTACTTAAAAATATATTTTTACAGAGAGAATTTAAAGAGCGTATTTCTTCAAAATGCATGATGGGTATTCTAATAAAAACGCGCCTAGAATTTCCAATAAATTGGGGATTAGGTAGTAGTGCTTCTCTCCTAGCTAATCTAGCTAAATGGCTCGAAATAGATCCTTATCTACTTATAGATAAAACTTTTGGTGGTAGTGGTTGTGATATATCTTGTGCTTTTTTAGGTAAATCAATTCTTTATAAACTACAACCATACAAACGCTGTATAAAACCTATATATTTCAATCCTTCTTTCTCTGAGGAACTCTTTTTTCTTTATCTTAACAAAAAACAAAATACTAGATCAGCCATTTCAAATTATAATTCTAAAAAAAAATGCATTCAAACTATTAAACTATTATCAGATATTTCCTTAGATATAGCATACTGCGAAAACATAGAAAATTTTAAAGAACTTTTAAACGAACACGAACACTTAACATGTAAAATATTAAATCTACTTCCATTAAAAGAGAGATTGTTTAAAGATTATCCCAGTAGCATAAAAAGTTTAGGAGCTTGGGGTGGGGACTTTGCTTTAATTATCCGTACAGAGGATATGGAATCATATTTTAATAATAAAGGGTACTATACGCTTATTTCTTTTAGAGATCTTATTTTAAGTACTGATTAAAAGTTTCTACTTTCGCAATTAAAGTTAAGGTATAATTATTTCCAATATAAACTTATTGGAAAAATTAAGAGACCTTTGAATAACTTAAATAATGCTCAACAGCAGATTTTTTAGGTGATATTATGTAATATAAGAATTGATATTTCTCTAAAATATATACTTTTTAATCATATTATATATAGAAAATTAATAGATATTTAAATACTTATCGTAAGTGATAGGATTTAAAATTCAACAAGCTATTATAATATTCTGTTTAACAGGTATGTACCTATAAAAGGTATAATTTTATTACTAATAATAGTATTTTGGCTTCTCATATGATATAGCTAATATATTTCAGATAAATAAAAATTCCTTCTATTAGAGAGTCATAGAATGGACCAAAGTATAAAAAAAAATACGGCTTAAAGAATAAATAGAAAATTACCACAAAGATTATCTAATTTCTTTAAAAGAACTTTAAAAAAGTCAGTTTTTACTTAACTAAAATAATAGATCTATTACATTCCCATTTTTATTATGAATAAAGTAAAAAAAAATACCCTTTTGTAGGGTTATCTCTACATATTACTAGAGTCGAACGTATATAGATTTTTCCCCATTCAATACAACTTTTTTAAAAAAAAATATATAACTATATCTATCTCTAATGATAGAAAAAAAATTGAGTTTTAGACAAATGATTATAATTCTTAAAAAAGGAAAAGGTTATTTATAATCATATAATAAAGAAAAAAGTAGAATAGTATCACTTCATAAATAGCTTAATAAAGCGCTTTGACTACCTCATAAACATTATGAGGCTTACTCATAGTATAATAATGAATCAACGGGACACCCGCTCGTTCAAGTTCTATAGACTGCTCAACAGCCCACTCTATTCCTATATGATAAACACTTTCATCATCTTTAGCTTTTTGTACCCGTCGCACAAGTTCATGAGGAATATCTACATGAAAATTTGCAGGAATGCTATAGAGTTGAGATTTAGATGAAATAGGTTTGATACCTGGGATAATAGGTATATTTAATCCCTCTGACTGACAACGAGATACAAAATCAAAATATTTTGTATTATCAAAAAACATTTGCGTAACTATATAATCAGCACCCGCAGCAACTTTTGCTATTAGATGGAAAAGATCTTCTTCTTTATTAGGGGCCTCAAAATGTTTCTCGGGATAACCAGCTATACCTATACAAAAATCCGAAGGTGTTCCTTTATTAAAAGCCTCATCAAGATAAATTCCTTTATTAAGAGCAACAATCTGTTTTACTAAATCTAGCGCATAGCGATGACCTTCTTTTTGAGGAACAAATTTTCTTTCTGATTTAATTGGATCTCCACGAAGAGCTAATACATTACTTACCTCTAAAAAATGTAAATCAATTAATGCGTCTTCAGTCATTTGTTGATTAAATCCACCGCAGAGTAAATGAGGTATAGCATCGATACCATATTTATTCATAATAGCCGCACATATAGCTACAGTTCCCGGACGTCTGGAAAGACGTTTTTTTTGTAATAATTCATCTTGACAAATTTTATAAATGAATTCCTCACGATGGTAAGTAACATCTATAAAAGGGGGATTAAATTCCATTAGAGGATCTAATGTATCAAAAATATCAAGAATGCTGTGTCCTCTTAAAGGTGGAAGAACTTCAAAAGAAAACAAAGTTCTCTTAGCCCGTGCGATATGTTCTGTAACTTTCATAATGCAGAAATAGGAAGAGTAATTTTTTCAAATCCAGCAAAAGGGATAAGTACTTCAGGAATATTTATATGACATTCGAATTGATAGTTTTCTAGAATACTTGAGAAAATACGCGGTAAAGCTAACGCACTTGCATTTAAAGAATGACAAAGTTTAATTTTACCTACTTTATTTTTATAACGTAATTTAAGCCTATGAGTTTGAAAATCAGTACAATTAGATATAGAACTTACCTCTAACCAACGATCTTGTGCAACTGAATATACCTCAAAATCATAAGTCATAGCAGCAGTAAATCCCATATCTCCACCACAGAGTCTTAAAAGGCGAAAAGGTAAGCTTAAAGAAGTTAGAAGACTTTTAATATGTTCTACCATTTCTTCTAAAATTTTATAGGAGGTCTCAGGTGTAGTAATTTGAATGATCTCTACTTTATCAAACTGATGCAAACGATTCAGACCGCGAACATTTGCCCCATAAGAACCAGCTTCACGTCTAAAACAAGGGGTATATGCAGTTGCTTTAATAGGTAATTCATATTCTTGAAAAATTTTTCCACGAAAACAATTCATTAGAGGCACCTCAGCTGTAGGGATTAAATAAAGATCATCTTGAATAACATTATACATTTGAGCTTCTTTATCGGGCAATTGCCCGGTATTGTAAGCCGAGGCATTATTAACCAAATAAGGAAGAGCATATTCAAGGTAACCTGCGCGAGTATTATACTGTAAGAAATACTCAATTAAAGCGCGTTGTAAACGCGCTCCTTTCCCTATATATACAGGGAATCCCGAACCGCTGATTTGGGAGCCAAGCTCCCAATTTATAAGTTCAAATTTCTTGGCTAGTTCCCAATGAGGGAGCCCCCTCCCCTTTAAGGAGGGGAGGGCTCCCTGCTGATCTATAATTTCATTGTCCTTGTTTAAACGTCCTGCTTTGACTTTTTCATGAGGAATATTAGGTAATTCAAGCAGAGATTGTAAAATAAATTTTTCACTATCGGAAATATTCTTAGCAAGCTCGGATATTTCCTTTTTTAGTATTAAAGAATTCTGACGTAAAGGTGTTATCTGCTCATCTTGAGTATTTTGGAATAATTTTCCTATTTTTTTAGAAATCCTATTAACTTCAGCTAAACGCTTATCATACTGAAATTGTATATTTTTTCTCTTTTGATCAATATCAAGTATTAGATCAATCATGTTAGTTTTAGAATAATATCTCTTTTGAAGGCCCTCTAAAACTTTTTCCCGGTGTTTACGGATAAATGAAACTTGTAACATAAATGAAATTACATCTAAGTTACAATAATTTTTAATTATACGTTATTTTAAAAACGATGTAATTATATATTACACAATAGATCTAATTACATCAAGAAAACTTAAAAAGTTACAGCTCTTTAATTATTATACTTAGAATATACTACTAGATTAACGCCTAACAATTAGGATATGACTATATATAGATGTCATAATATTAAGTTTTTTCGAAATTATAATAATTCTTAGCGTCCTAAGTTTTATTCAAAAAAAAATATTAATAATTGGGTGAAAGTAAAATTCTATTATTACTTTAATAGGATTTATTTATAGACTGAATATCAATAGTATAATAACTATAAATTCTTTAAAAGAAATAATATGGAACAAACATTACCTTTATATTTTAAATTCATATTCACTCTATATACTTTGTATTTATAACTATAAGAGTTATCCCTTTTTAGTAGTAAGTGTTAATAACACATATCCAGTTTTAAACTAATATCAGTTTTAATAAATCTATATTGCTTAAGAACAAAATTCTATCTTGACTCTATAATAGAACGTGCTATTTAAAACAATTTAGTTATAAGGCATTTTGTTATATTTTAATTTATTTATTGATGTAAATGATATATATATTAATATAGACACATTTATGTAGTAATTTTATACTACTAGGGTATATATACGTCCTAAATTAAAGTGAAAATTACTATAAAAATTACAAATTTTTCCTTGTCTAAATACTATAAATAGACAAAGAGTCGGGGTGACTGGATTCGAACCAGCGACCACACGCCCCCCAGACGTGTACTCTAACCAAGCTGAGCTACACCCCGTATACTAACTACTAATAATATAATGATTTAAAATTGCTCCCCAGGCTGGACTTGAACCAGCGACTCCCTGATTAACAGTCAGGTGCTCTAACCAACTGAGCTACTGAGGATATTTAGGATTTCTTTAAAGATTTCGCATAGGCTAATATACTATTTGTTTTACTATTTACTAAACTTAGAATTATACTTAAAGAGCATTTTTCTCTATTATAAAGAGAGAAAAAATAGTATAACTTACTGATAAATAAGACCTTAAAAATGGTTTACATTAACATTTTCTACTATCCTGAGAACTTATTTTATTGTCTTAGACTGTTTTAGAGTTCCATAGGTTAAACAACATATAGTATCTAAAAAAAATTAAACTTTGAAGTAGCTGTTCACTATCAGCTTTACAATTATTTAGTTTTAGTAATATTAAATTTATTCTTTGATTATATATTTATATCTTGAGTAGATCAGCTATCTTTTTCATGATATTAAGTGCTTTTTTTATCAGACAGTAATTTATTCTATTTCTATAACTAATCATTAAAAAATAAATCTTAATTTTCTCTAATTATCCTAGGCCGTTAGCCTAAAATGTAGGTTGATGATCGTAAATGGATGGCAATTATATGGATATTCACATATATAATTTAACTGGTTAGTAGCAATGATATATTTTTTATAAAAATTAAATCCTAAAATAGGTTCTGTAAATTATTAATGATAAGCTCTAAGTGCCTCTATAGCTTTCCCTATATAAATATCTTTTTTAAGACTTATCATCCATTCTTTATCTTGATTATTATCTGAAATTCCTATAGGATAACTTTCAGTAAGTGATTTTACGATTAATCCATTTGTATAATTTTCTAGAGAGTTGAAAGCCTTATTTTTTTCTTCCTTTTCTTCCATCTTTATCTTAAATTTTTCCCATTGTAAGGGAATGCTTTTATCTTTTTCTAAGATTTGATTAGAACGAGCTAATTTGGTTAGTATTTTTATATATACATCGTTACAATTTTTTTTTTTAAATCGTTCTTGGATATTTTTTAGCTTATATGCATGTTCCCAAAGTCTATAAGGAATAGCTTCTATTCTATCCCACTTCATTGGATTTTCCTGATCCTTTTCACTAAATTTATTATAAGAAAATTTTCCAGGTATAACTAAATCTGGCTCTACTCCTTTAAGTTGCGTAGAACTTCCGTTTATTCTATAAAACTTACTTATTGTAATTTTAAGCACGCCCATATCACTTTTAGTGAATAAAAAATTATTTAAAGGTAAAAGTGTTTGTACCGTCCCTTTTCCATAAGTTTGCTCTCCCCCTATAATAAGGCCTCTTTGATAGTCTTGAAGCGCGCCAGCTAGTATCTCTGATGCAGATGCCGAATACTCGTTTACAAGAACTATTAACGGCCCTCTCCAGAACGCTGAATTAATATTTGAACTGATAATTTCTTTTTTTCCATTATTATGTCGTAATTGAACTATTGGACCTTTACCTATAAAAAGTCCAGCAATATTTACTGCAGCTTCTAAAGAACCTCCTCCATTATTTCTAAGATCCAGAACTAATCCTTTGATATTATTTTTCTTTAATCGCTCAATTTCATTTTGTATGTCATTTACAGCATTTCTGCCATTTTTGTTTTTAGGATTAAAGTAAAATTCCGGAAGATAAATATAGCCATAGTAGTTTTTACTCTTATCTTTTAAGAGTACACTTCTAGTAAACATTTCCTTTTGTTCGACTACATCACGGACTAGAGATATTTCTTTTATACGTCCGTCCTGCTTTTGCAAAGTTAAACGTACTATGCTCCCTTTCCTGCCACGTATTAATCTAATTGAATCACTTAGTAATAACCCTAAGATATTTTTATATTCTCCATATTTTCCTTGCGCAACTTTCAAGATTTTATCTCCTACCTCAATTTGTTTACTTTTCCACGCTGGTCCTCCTACAATGAGTTTAACTATAGTGCTATAGCCTTTTTTATCCTGTAAAATAGCCCCTATACCTTCTAGTTGCCCAGATATTTTAAAATCAAAGTCCTCTTTATCTTTCGAGGATAAATACATTGTATGTGGATCATATTGTGCCGTTATTGCATTTATATATATTGTAAATAAATCATTCTTTTTCCTCATTTTTAACTGCCTAAAATAATCCATGATATTTTGTAGCACTTTTTTTCGAGCGAGTTCTTCAGATAATAAGTTAACGTTTTCATTTTTTTTGTTTTTACTATCCTTTTTAGATGAGGTCATCTCTATAAGAGTTGTGTATTTCAAATATATTCTCCATTTATCTTCAAATTCTTGAACGTTCTTAGCATATGATTTATTGTTCCCACCAAGCATAATCATTTCCTTTTTAGTAAAATCAAAAGGTTGTCCTAATATCTTTTTGATTAATTTCTCAAGATAACTTATCTTCCCCCGGAGACAGGTAATACTGACATCAAAAAAATTCGTGTTACCGCCAATAAAAGCATTTGCGAGTTTTTTCCTATAATTAGAAAACTTAGATATTTCTGATTCTAAGAAATATAGTTTTTGCGGGTCTATTATATCTAAATATCTTTTATAGACTCCTTCTGAGAATTTTTCATTTATCTCGGGTGAATGGTAATGGAAGAATAATAGTGTATAATAAATAGATTTAAGGATGGCTTTATCTTTATCCTGTTTAGACAAATTATATTGTCTAGGAGGGGAAAAACTAAACAATAAGAAAATGAAGACAACAAAAAATAAAAAACATTTCTTGTTTTTGAATTGACTTAAAATCATATAATTTTTTATATTTTAGTTAACTAAATATGCAAAAAACAATCTACTTTTATTACCCTACTTATTAAAGCACAAAGATCATATTTAATTACTGAGAAAAAAAATGAAAGAAAAAAGTATTATTCTAGTTACTAATGACGATAGTATTTTTGCTCCTGGGATTCGAGCGCTGATAGAGGTAATGAACTCCTTGGGACAGGTTTATGTAGTAGCTCCTGATAGAGTACAATCGGGAAAATCTCATTCTGTTTCCATAGCCTACCCTATACGATATGAACCTGTGAAAATTGATAATGGTCCACAAAAAGAGTGGCAAGTTTCGGGCACACCAGTAGATTGTGTTAAATTAGCTATAGATCAAATACTTTTACAAACTCCTGATATTTGCGTATCAGGTATTAATCATGGAACTAATGCCTCAGTAAATGTACTATACTCCGGTACAGTATCAGCAGCTGTAGAAGCTGCTTTAGCAGGTATTCCAGGGATTGGTTTTTCTCTTTTAAATTATTCATGGTCAGCAGATTTTTCAGCAGCTCAATACTATGTTGAGAATATAGTTAAAAAAGTCCTAAATAAAAAATTTCCAAAAGAAGGTATTTTAAATGTAAATATTCCAAATTTACCTAGGGAACAAATTAAAGGAATTAAAGCTTGTAGACAAAGCAAGGGTATATGGAGGGAAAATTTTGAGAAGCGCATCGATCCTAAAGGGAATAACTATTACTGGCTTACAGGAACCCATATAGATACTGATCAAGGAATTGATAATGATTATAAAGCCTTAAAAGAAGGCTATGTGTCGATAGTCCCAATAAGTTTCGATCGAACTGATTATAAACTTGTTAAACAAATATATTCCTGGAATATGTAAAAACTTTCTTTTACTTACATTCTTTTAATTTTACTTATTTTGATATGTAAAAATTAGTTAAGTGGACAATATCTTGTATATCATTTAAATAAACTTGAGATATACTCAATCTATATAAGTTCATTTAGATCTATTATTATATTTACTTTATAACCATATACTATGATATTAAAAATTTTTTGTTTTAGATATCTAAATATTTATAGTATCACATAATCTAAGTGTAAAACTACATCTGTAGTTTATATGCAGGACATACTACGGTAAAAGGTTTTTTTCATCAATACATTATTTTTTTAGAATTTTGTGGATATGGATTTTTTTAATTTAAAAAACAATCTTAGGGAACATTTATGAATCATCTATTAAATTCAGATAAAAAAAACCTTCATTCTGAAGATTTGGATTTTGAAAAAATAATACGCCCAAAATGTTTTAACGATTTCAGTGGTCAGGAAAAAATTCTTGAAAATATAAAAGTTTTCGTACAGGCAGCTAAGCAACGATCTGAGGCATTAGATCATTTACTTTTACATGGCCCTCCTGGTTTGGGGAAAACTACCTTAGCGCATATCATCGCTAATGAATTAGGTGTAAGTATTAGAATTGTATCTGGTCCGGTGCTTGATAAACCAGGAGATTTAGCTGGATTATTAACTCATTTAGCTCCTAATGATATACTTTTTATAGATGAAATTCATCGTCTTTCCCCTTTAGTAGAGGAATATTTATATTCAGCTATGGAAGATTATCGCATAGATATAATGATTGAATCTGGTCCTAATGCCCGTTCCGTACAAATTAACCTACACCCGTTTACTCTTATAGGTGCTACTACACGTTCAGGACTTCTTACAGCGCCTATGCGAGCACGTTTTAGTATCAATTGCAGATTAGAATACTATCAAAAAGAAATTTTAAAAAATATTATAAAGCGAAGTGCTAATTTTTTAAAGATTTTTATTTCTGATCAAGCCGCTATAGAGATCGCTAGAAGAAGTCGTGGTACACCTCGTATTTCTAACGCTTTGTTAAGACGTGTGCGCGATTTCGCCCAAATCAAAGGAAACGGTAAAATAGATTTAAGTATTTCGGAAATTGCCCTACAGGCTCTTAATGTAGATAAATATGGACTTGATGAAATGGATAATAAGATTTTAGCGGTAATTATTGATAAATTTAAAGGAGGTCCTGTAGGTATAAGTACTATTGCTACTGCTGTAAGCGAAAATACAGATACTATAGAAGAAGTTTATGAACCTTTCCTTATTCAAGAAGGGTATTTAATGCGTACGCCACGTGGAAGAGAAGCTACTTTGTTAGCTTATAAACATTTAGGGAAAAGATCTTTGCCTAATAAACAAAATGATTTATTTAGTAAAGTTATATTTTAAAGAAACTTGTACATATGAGAAAGGAACCCTTTTAATAAATTATATCTTATAATAAGATTCTAAATTTTTATACTTAAATGCAGTGTCACTTTTTTTAATAAATCTCTTATCCCATAAGAGATATCCCTCTTCATTTTTACTTTATCATTTAAGTAAGTAAACCCATATCATTAATAATATCTAGATGTTTTTATAAAAAATAAATATATGAGGCCTTATGTATTTATATATTTGTTTTTTGTTTGTATATGTAGTTAATATTTAGTACTTTGAAGAAAAAATACACCTCTAAAGATTTTGCCTCTAATTTGGAGATTAAATGGTGTCCAGGTTGTGGAGACTACTCCATTCTAAAACAAATGCAATCTATCTTGTCTGAGATAGACGTTTTAAAAGAAAAAATAGTTTTTATATCAGGTATCGGATGTTCTTCACGTTTCCCATATTATATGGATACCTTTGGATTACATGGCATTCATGGCCGAGCTCCTGCTATTGCCACCGGAGTTAAGCTTGCAAATCCAGATTTAAACATATGGATTATTACGGGTGATGGAGATGGTCTTTCTATTGGGGGCAATCATATGATTCATTTGCTTAGGAGAAATCTAGATGTAAATGTATTGCTTTTTAATAACGAGATTTATGGTTTAACCAAGGGTCAATATTCTCCCACTTCAAGCTTGGGGTTGCGTACAAAATCCTCCCCTATGGGCACTATTGATAGTCCATTTAACTCTTTAAGTCTTGTATTAGGTGCTGGAG
Organism: Candidatus Insignibacter tubulum; assembly: GCF_056790205.1. Lineage (NCBI taxonomy): Bacteria > Pseudomonadati > Bacteroidota > Flavobacteriia > Flavobacteriales > Blattabacteriaceae > Candidatus Insignibacter > Candidatus Insignibacter tubulum. The sequence goes on along the minus strand of NZ_CP199715.1, from coordinate 308,608 downwards.
CTAGCTTTGTATCACGTACTATGGATAGAGATCCTGGACATCTTCGTGAAATGCTATTAAAATCACAAGAACATAATGGCACTTCTTTTTTAGAGATTTATCAGAATTGTAACATATTTAATGATGGGGCTTTTGAAGTATTTACTCAAAAATCTAGTAAAGTTAATAATACTATTTTCCTTAAACACGAGAATCCTTTAATTTTTGGATATCAAGATCAACTAGGAATATATCTTGATGGGCTTCAACCTAAAATAGTTTCTTTAAAAGAGGGGAATTATAACCTCTCAGATCTGTGGATTCATGATAAAACTGATCGTACTAAAGCAGGCCTTTTAGCGAGATTTTTTAATACAAAAACACAAGAAGAATTCCCAAGACCTTTTGGAATTTTTTATCAAGAGAACCGTCCTTGTTACGATACACTTTTTCACGATCAAATCTACGAGGCCCAAAAAAGTAAGCCTATTTCATTAGATAAGCTCATTAGCGGAGGAGAAACTTGGAAGGTATAATAAAAAAAATATGACATTTTCGTAGATTCTTATTAAGGGGAAAATAAAAACTAAAATCCTTTTTAAGGAAAAGATAATACTACATAAATCTAGCAATCTTACTATAGGTATATAATCTCTAAAATAAAAAAAACTTTCTCAAAAGTTAAAAAATAAGGATAGATTCTTTTTAAGAAGAATCTTTTAAAGTATAGCTATAAATTCCCATATATTAAGAATATTTATATGCTTTATTAATCTTAATAAATAGATCTAAGTTTTTCTATGAATTTATCAGAGTTAATAAAGCCTTTTAAAATAGTAATTTTTGTGTTTCTATCTATAAATAAAGTAGAGGGATAGCTCATATCTCCATTTAAGAGATAATAAGCCAAACGATTTATTTTTAATAGGGGTGAATAAGCATATTTTTGTCCTTTATAAGTTAAGATATCCTTTGTTTCAGCATTGATTTTTACCGAAATATAATTATCATTAATATATTTAATTACTTGTTGATCACTTAAGGTTTCTTTTTCCATTTTTTTACAGTAAAGACACCAATTGGTATAGATGAATAGGAGTATTTTTTTTTTCGGATTTTTCCTTATAATTTCATCTATATTATCTAATTCTTCCCACTTGATCTGATGTTTTATAATTGTGTTTTTTTGCTTTTGCTCTATACATAACATGCTTTTTAAGCATCCTAGCATAATAATCATAGATAACATAATTCTCATAATTTTAAGGTATTAGTTGTATACTTTATCTTATTTATGTGCTTTTTAGAAGACCTATCCTTAAAAGCTCAAGTAAACAAGCATATAAAAGGAAAACGTTAAACTAGTAAAAATATAAGTAATTTAACTCCTGATTTATATAAATATATACCCTGCATATTAGCGATAAATAACGACATATCTATCCTTTTATAGTAAATAAATGATTTTATAAGAAAAATTTCAATAGCTACTCTATAAACAATAGGGAATTTTATGCGTCTTCTTCTTTATAAGAAGACGCTATTATGAATAAAACCCCTATATATCAAATCATACTTGTGTCTTTATAAGGACGAGAACTCTCTTTGTCTAAGAAAAATACTCCTAAAAGGAGATAAAAATAAGTATGAGTGATGTGTATATTACAGTATATTATAGACTAGCTATTATAAAAGCTGGAATAAGCTATTTTAACTCTTTATTTATATTCTCTTTCTCGATAAATAACGTATCAAAGAAATAATATGCCTACTGAAAAACAACTTATAAAAAAAATCGGTATAATTAAAAATTGTTTTTTTATCTATTAGTAGATAAAACTATATTTAGTTATCCCATATTTAGATATAAAATAAAGAAAACTGAGTTTAGTTATAACTCTTTAGATTATAATTTTTTACTAAGATATATAGAGAAAGGATTTATTTATAAATAAGGATAATTTTACTTCATTAGGTTAATAATCGATTCGTTTTTTGATTTATATCACATGATAAATTTATTTTATAGTTATAAATTATATTAATAATTATTATAACCATATAAAAGTTTGTCTTAACCAGAGGAAACCATTAGACTCCAAAGACATATAAATATCCCTTACTAGGGATATTTATATGTCTTTTCATAAGATAGAAACATCTTGATTATCTATTATTTATTTAATAATTTTATATTCAAAAAATAATAATGTAATGAAAATTTTATAGAATTTTACTTAACTATTTATAAAGACAGGTAATTTTAAAAATTATGAAAATATAGTAATTATAATTTTTAAGAAAAAAAATTGATCGAGTATTTTATAAAGAGTATGCTTCAGATAGTTTTTTGAGATTAATATTTTTTAAATAGGAGAAATCTATTTAATAAATTAGTGAGTTATTTTTATTGACCTAGCATTAAAAATATTGTTCATAAAATATCTAACTAGGCAATAATAAAACTTCTTTCGATCTTTATCTAAGATAGATTACTAACAAAAAAAAAAGAAGAAATGATTAGGCTTTGCCATTTTTCTCTTTAAAAGATAAATCTCTGTGCTTCCCTTATAAAAAATCACATAGATTTCTCTAGATATTTATTCATTATGAATAGTTTTTTAGAAAAAGGTTTTTCTAAGTGGTCTAAAGAAAGAAAAATATATTGGCTTTTAAAAAATTTCATAAAAGATTATGAATATGGGAATAATCTTTTAAAGAGATATAGTAATCCTGATATAAAAATTCAAAAGCTTCATGAAGAATTTTCTGAAAACACACTCTCTAACTTTTATCTGCCTTTTAGTATAGCACCTGGGTTCCTTATCAATAAAAGGGAATACACATTACCTATGGTCATAGAAGAGAGTTCAGTAGTAGCAGCAGCATCTAAAGCTGCTAAATTCTGGCGAAAACTTGGAGGATTTAAAGCTTGGGTAAGCTCTGTAAAAAAACCTGGACAAATTCATTTTACTATGGATACTTGCAGTAATAAGTTAAAGTGTTTTTTTTTAAATAGTTTGAAAACTAAACTTTTACTAAATACTGAAAAAATTACTTCGAGTATGCGTGCACGTTCAGGAGGCATATTAGAAATTTCTTTAGAAGATAGAACTAAAGATATGCCTAATTATTTCCAGATTACTGTTCTTTTTGATACTTGCGATGCTATGGGTGCTAATTTTATAAATTCTATTCTCGAACAGTTAGCATTCACCCTTAAGGACGAGATCATAAAAAGTGACTTATTTAATGCTAAAGAAAAAATATCTCTTGAAATCATTATGGCTGTCCTCTCAAATTACACTCCTAATTGCTTAGCACACGCAGAAGTAAGTTGCCCTTTAAAGGATTTAATAGACGAAACTGAGAAGTTGCCAAAAGGGTTTGCTGAAAAATTTCAAAAGGCTATACACATAGCAAAGCTTGATACTTATAGAGCTGTTACGCATAATAAAGGTATTATGAATGGAGTAGACGCAGTAGCTTTAGCAACCGGAAATGATTTTAGAGCTATAGAATCCAACGTACATGCCTATGCTGCGCGCAATATTCAATACATGGGGCTCACTTGTTGTGAAATCCGTAATGATATTTTCCATTTTTGGTTAGATATTCCTTTATCTATAGGTACTATAGGTGGACTTACCTCTTTACATCCCATGGCGGCTTTTTCTTTGGAAATATTAGGATCCCCTTCATCTAAAGAGCTTATGACTATTCTTGCAGTTTCTGGATTAGCACAAAATTTTGCCGCTGTTCGATCCCTGATAACTACTGGCATACAAAAAGGTCATATGAAAATGCATCTTTCAAATATTCTTAATCAACTGGGTGCTGATGAAAAAGAAAAAATATATTTTTCAAATCTTTTTAGAGATAAAACTATAAGTTATCAAAAAGTATTATCAGCTTGGCAGGCTATTAAAAAAACTAAAAAATCATGAATATATAATATATGGATATCATTATTCTTAAGAATATTAGAATATATGCCTTTCATGGCTGTTTACAAGAAGAACAAAGGATAGGAAGCGACTATATAATAGATCTAAAGATATATCTAGATCTTAAAAAGGCAGCTCAAAGCGATGAATTATCTGATACTGTTAATTATCAATCATTTTATCAAACAGTTCTAGAGCAGATGCAGATATCTTCTTATTTAATTGAAAATGTAGCTTATAGGATTCTTTCAAGAATACTTGAAAGACATTTTTTTATATATAAAGCCCGAATAAAACTTTGCAAGTTAAATCCTCCTGTAGGAGGTGAAATAGAGAAAGTATGTGTCTTTATGAAACAATATAGAGGAAATATCTTGAAAAAATGTTTACCTTCGTAAGGTATTATATTTTGTAGGGCACTATGGCCGAGTGGCTAGGCGAAGGTCTGCAAAACCTTTTACAGCGGTTCGAACCCGCTTGGTGCCTCTTATATTATTGTTATGTATAGCTCCTCTTAATTATTTAGAATAGTATTCATAGCTTTTTTAAATTTCTATTTTTATGGTGCTACGTTTTTTAGAGACTTTTTTCTGAATTATTCAACCCATTAAGGGTTAGCATAGGGAAGCTATCTAATTTCAGATGAAAATATCTTTTATAACTTGTCTTTACTAAGACATATAAAACTTTAGTAGTAGGAGGTGTTCCCCACATTTTTCTAAATGTGGGGAACCTTGATAAGGGTAATCTTTCTCATCTTTATGTATTTTTCAAGAATCTTAAAGCAATTACTCCTAACATAGCCTCTTGGAAAATTTTATAATTCATTTTTGAATCTCCAAAATTACGTCCGGTAAATACAATGGGAATCTCATGTAAGCGAAATCCTTTTTTCCAAGCCCGATATTTTATTTCAATTTGGGAAAAATAACCTGATGATTTTATTGGATATGACATGATTTGTTCAAGAACTTTTCTTTTATAACAAATAAATCCAGATGTAGTATCATATATTGGTAATCCGGTAATAAAACGGACATATTTTGAGGCAAAATACGAAAGCAATAAGCGCTGCATAGGCCAATTTACTATATTTACCCCTTTACAATACCGGGATCCTATGACCATATCTGATTCTTTAATGGCTTTTTTAAGAGATATTAAATCTATCGGATTATGTGAGAGATCTGAATCCATTTCGAATATAAAAGAGTAAGAACGCTCAAGGGCCCATTGAAATCCGTTTAAATAAGTTTTCCCCAGACCGTTTTTTTTATCTAATTTTTTTAAATATAATTTTTCAGGAAAATATTGTTGGAAATTTTTTATAATCTGGGATGTGCCATCAGGAGAATTGCCATCTACAACGAGTATACGAAATTCTTCTTTAAGAGAAGAATATACCTTCCAAAATCTCTTTAATATTTTCTTTTTCATTATAAGTAGGAATTATAATAATTGAATCAGACATATATTTTATAAATGTATTAAAATCATAATAAATTCTCTTGGATTTAAAAAAACAATTATATGTTATTATTTTAAACTACATCATATACTGTTTTACCATAATTTTTGCGGTATGCAGTACTATTGTTTATTATATTTTTTTTAAACTATGCTAATAATTCTTTCAACTAAAAAACCTATATCTTATTTAGCAAGATTAAATTAGTTTGTCAAACTATTGTAGTTTATACTAGATCTCTTTTTTACCCTCAATTATTATAAATAAGTATCTTTTTTATCTATAAAAAAAGTATTTATATAATAGACTTTATCATACTACCAACAATACTTTTATTATGTCTTCTTTTTACATAAATACTCTTCCTATTTTATTAAGTTACTCTTCTATAAAAGAAGTAATTTTTTTAAAAAAAAAACTATAAAACATTCAATGTTATTCAAGTTATAGTGTCCTATATGAGTTTATTTTTTTTATATAATATAAAGAAAACTCTTTTATCTCTATATTTATTAAATTTGCCTTCTCTAAAATATATTCCTCCAAACCCTTCTGAATATATGTGAATAGGTGGAATAAAAAATAAAAAGATGAGAATAAAAAATATCCTCGTTTCGCAACCCAGTCCCATTTCAGAATCCTCTCCTTATACTCAGCTGAGTAAATGCGAGAGAGTAAAGATAGATTTTCGCCCATTTATAGAAATAAAAGAAATCTCAGCTGTTGAAGTTAGAAAGCAAAAGATAGATTTTTCTCAGTTCACTGCAGTGGTTTTTACTAGTAAAAATGCTGTAGACCATTATTTTAGACTTTCTGATCAAATGCGGTTTAAGGTGCCAGATACCATGCGCTACTTTTGCCAATCTGAAATCATAGCATATTATCTTCAGAAATATATAGTTTATCGCAAGCGTAAGATTTACATTGGTTATAAATACTTTATTGACCTTATTCCTTTAATTAAAAAGTATCCACAAGAGAGATTTTTGTTACCCTCTTCTGATATTTTAAAGGCGGAGGTTCCACGTTCTCTTGAAAGGCTTAAAGTACAATGGAAACGTGCTATTCTTTATAAAACAGTATCGAGTGATCTTTCTGATATGAAAGATATAAATTATGATATTATGGTTTTTTTTACTCCTTTAGGCATTAAATCTTTATTTAAAAATTTCCCTGATTTTAAGCAGAATGGCACCACAATTGCTGCTTATGGTAAGGCTACTATTGATCTTGCCTGTAAATCAGGATTAAAAATAGATATTAAAGCACCTACTCCCGATACCCCATCAATGGCTATGGCCCTTGAGAAATATTTAAAGCAGAATGATAAACTAATTTGATAAATTTATATCATAAATGGAATCTTAAATCCTTAATTATTAATTGAGTATAGACTTTGTTCTTCCAATAGTTCTCCTGTATTATATATACCATATCAAAAGGTTTTTTCCCCTGCGCTATTTCAAGAACATATCCCCATTTAAAGCCTATAGCAGTTTGTAGGATAATATCTTTTTGTTGATATTTCCCTACTTGCATTTTTAAATGACTATTATCGCTTCCTAATTTTACCGCATACCCTTTATTGACAAGATTTCTTGATAAAAAAACAGGTTCTTCGTTCCCTTTTCCAAAGGGGTTAAAACGCTTAAGCAAACGCAAAAATTTAGAATCTATTTGTGATAGATCTAATTCATAATCGATAGATATTTTTAACTCATGTGGGATATCTTGTACTATTTCTCTAGTAATTTTTTCAAATTGAGTTTTAAACCCTTTAAAGTTATCTGGAGATATAATAAGCCCAGCAGCATATTTATGTCCGCCAAATTTTTCAATATAGGCGCTGCATTTCTCAAGTGCTTCATACAAATTAAATCCATTTATAGAACGTGCTGAAGCTAATAATTTTCCATGATTTTCAGTAAAAACAACTGTAGGACGGTAATATATTTCTATCAATCGGGAAGCAACTATGCCTAAAACTCCTTTATTCCATCCGGGTTTAAAAATTACAGTTGTGTAAAGATGCTCTTCTCTTTGCGTTTTAATTAATTCTAAAGCTTCATTCGTAATTTTTTGATCTATAGCTTTTCTAAGTTGATTGAGATAATTGATTTTAAATGCTCTTTCTTTAGCTTGTTCTGGAGTTTTAGAAAGAAGTAATTTCACTGCATCTTTAGCGTGATGTAATCGGCCTGCTACATTTATCTTAGGACCTAAGTAAAAAAGGATATCGGTTGTATCAATATCTTTTAGATTATTATCTTTAATTGCTTGTAACCCTAGACGCCTATCTCGATTAAGTATATACAACCCATAGAAAGTCAATATACGGTTTTCCTCTATTATAGGTGCTAAATCAGAAACTATGCTTATGGCCACTAAATCTAAGATATTCTCTGGAATAGATAACGACATAGATTGAGTTATAGCCTGTACTAGTTTAAACCCTATGCCACATCCACTGAGTTCTTTAAAAGGATAGATACAATCGGATCTTTTTGGATCTAATATAGCAAATGCTTTAGGAAGTGTTTCCCCAGGCAAATGATGATCACATATAATAATATCTATTCCTTTTTCATAAGCATATTCTACTTGACTGAAATCTTTGATTCCGCAATCAAAAACAATAATTAATGAAATTCCATGCTTATAAGCAAAATCGATACCTTTATAAGATAAACCATATCCCTCTTGATAACGATCAGGAATATAATAACGCAAAAATTGGATATAACCTTTAAGAAAATTATACATCATAGTTACTGAAGTTACACCATCAACATCATAATCTCCATAGAGGAGCACGTATTCGTTTTTTTCTATGGCTCTTAAAATTCTCTTAACGGCACTCTGCATGTCCTTCATCAAAAAAGGATCGTAAAGTTTACTTAGCTCAGGACAAAAAAAAATCCTTGCCTTTTCATAAGTATCAATATTCCTTCGAATAAGCAATGAGGCTATAACACGGTTTATCCCAAGTACTTTCATTAGCATTTGAATATTACCTTCATTTATTTTAGGTGGGTTATGCCATCGATTTTTTTTTATCATCTATTTTTTTTTACTTCCTTCTATTACTAGTACCATTTCTCCTTTAGGAGCGATTGTTTCAAAATGAAAGTATAATTCCGTAGGAGTTCCTCTTATAATTTGTTCAAATTTCTTTGAGAGTTCTCTACATATCGCCATCTTTCTAGAACCTAGATATTCTTTAATATCTTTTAAAGTAGTCAATAATTTATGTGCTGATTCATATAATATAAGTGTTCTATTTTCTTGGGAAAGCTCTAATAATTTTTTTTTCCTCCCTTTCTTAGACGGTAAAAATCCTAGAAAAATAAATTCCCGAGTAGCTATACCTGAAATTACCAAAGCTGGTATAAGTGCTGTAGGACCTGGCAAACATTCTACTTTTAAATTAGCTTCTATACAGGCACGAATTAATAAAAATCCAGGATCTGAGATAGCGGGTGTACCAGCATCGCTGATTAAAGAAAGGGTTTCTTGATTTTGAAGTCTCTTAAGTAAAGAGGGAAGTATTTTGTGCTCATTATATATATGATAAGCCTTAAGAGGCTTTCGGATATTATAGTGCTTAAGCAACTTTCCAGAAGTCCTTGTATCTTCAACTAACACCAAATCTGATTCCCCAAGAATGCGAAGGGAACGTAAAGTTACATCTTCAAGATTTCCAATAGGAGTGGGTATTAGATAAAGCATAGTTAAGGAAAATTTAAAATCTATTTTCTAATCTTTTCTTGAAAAGAACCTGTTGTAGTTTTAAAGCTTTTATCATTTATTTATGTAATTAATCTCTCTAAGAGACAACTTATATCATTTTTTTATTAAAGGGGTACTATTAGTAATTTGATTTTACCATTTTTTAGTATATGTTTTAGTTAATTATTTCTCTTTATATAAAGTCTTTATAAATTATTTTTTCTAGATTTAAGGCCTATAGCAAATTTAAAATATTTATCTATAAATATTTTTTTATGTGAATATTATTAATATTTATATTTAACAAAGAGAAAAGTTGTTATAAAAAACTTTTAAAAGTTATGAGTAAGATATAAATAAATATCTTTCTCTTGAAGAGAAAGACTCTATAATAGCAAACAATTATTTATCAATAGATTATTATGTTAATAACAAACTATATTAATTTTATAAACTGTGAGAAGTAATCCTAAAATATTTCTTGAATCCTTTTAAATAAAGAATTACTCCTTCATAAGGAGAAATATCAACATACATGTATGCTTTAAAAGAAATTGCTAAAATACTTAGGCCTATTAAAGTTTTTGGCCCCTAAAAAATATCTTTATCGATAATCTATCTATAGATTCAAGGCAAGTAGATCTTTCATATAAAAGTTTATTTTTTGCATTTAGACCCTCTAACGATGATGGGCATAATTATGTTCCACAACTTATCAAAACAGGTATTAAGGCCTTTGTGATTTCTGATAAAACCATTTTAAATAATTTCAAATTAGAATGCACATTTTTTTATGTTAACAAGAGTTTAAATGCTTGCAGATTTTAGCAATTCATCATAGAAAAAAATTTGATTTTCAATGTATAGCTATCATGAGTAGTAATGGTAAAACCGTTGTAAAAAAAAATGGTTAGCACATTATTTGGGACAAACTTCTTTTTTTTGTAAAAAGCCCTAAAAGTTATAACTCTCAGATTAGCGTGCCTATTTCTTTATAGCAAATCAATAAACATCACTCTATAGGACTTGAGGCAGAAATTTCAAGAAAAGGTGGAATGCGTAAACCTAGTTCTATGTTACTTCCTACCATAGGTATATTTACTAATATTGGGACTGCTCATTCTGAGAATTTTTCTTCTTATCTTTAGAATTAATTAGTGAAAAATTAGAATTATTTATCCCCCCAGAATGATTTAATAGATGGAATTAAGACAGATTTTAAAGATTGTAAAAAGATTTATATTCCTAGAATATTATTCAGATATTTCAGCTATTATCAACTCTCTTCCTAAACTCAAAAATATTATTAAATGTTCCTGGGGATATTCTAAAAAATCTACTCTACGTTTACTGTCTACATACCGCAACGATGGTAGATTTTATATATATGCCATTTACAAGGGGAGAAATAAAAAATTATGGATTCCTTTTAAGGATAACATTTCATTGCGTAATGCTTTAACAGTTTAGTTGTGTTTGCTTGAGTTGAACTTATAAGAAACTATTATTACTAAATGTATGACTGATTCACCTTCTATAAAATTAGGTATAGAAATAATAAGAGGTATAAAAGGCTGCTTGCTTATTAATGATAATTATCATATGGACTTACGGGCAATAGAATTAGCACTTAATTTGCTTTCAAAGCATAATTTCTTAGGCGATGATTCATCATGTTATAAAGGATTAGTAAAAAAAACCCTGATAGTTTCAGATATTAGGTCATATTCCCTGCCTGTAAATGTAAAATATAGAAAACTATCTGAATGGTCTGTCGATGCTGGTGTAAGGCGTATTATCGCAATAGGAGAAGAGATTTGCAGGGCAAAAGACTTTTTTACTATGGATTTTTTTTGTTTTCAAACAACAGAAGACTTTCTAAAACATTGGTATGAGTTTGATTTTAGAAACGAAGTTATATTAATCAAAGGAGCGCGTTCATTTACCTTTGAACTTATCGTATATCGTCTTAAAAAGACTTTTCATGATACAGTTTATGAAATCAATTTGAGCTCTATTGAACATAATATTAATTACTATCGTTCTATACTTAACCCTGGTACAAAGATCATGGCTATGGTCAAAGCTTTTTCTTATGGGAATGGAAGTTATGAAGTAGCTAATGCTCTTGAGCAAAGTAAAATAGACATACTCGGAGTAGCTTATGTAGATGAAGGAATCAAATTACGTCAAGAGGGAATTAGTTTACCCATTATGGTAATGAACCCTAATATAAATTCAATTTCTGCTATAATTAAATATAGACTTGAACCAGGGATATATAATTTTAACATATTAAATAATTTTATTTACGAACTTAAAAAACAGATAGTTAATATTCCGTATCCTATACATGTAAAAATAGATACTGGGATGCATCGTCTTGGCTTTTCAATAACAGAAATTTCTAAATTGACGAATTTAATAAAATATGAAAATTCCCTTAGGGTAAAGTCGATATTTTCACATATGGCTGCAAGCGAGAATCCTACACAAAGAACATTTTCTCTTGAACAAATTAAAACTTTTAGAGATACTTCGGAACAATTTGCCCTAGGATTAGGTTATCAGCCTTTAAAGCATATTCTTAATTCATCCGGTATTTTGTATTTTCCTGAATACACTTTTGATATGGTTAGATTAGGTCTTGGTCTTTATGGAATATCCCCTGATGACAGGGTGGAGAAAAAACTCAAGATAGTAGGAGTTTTAAAAACAACTATTTCACAAATAAAAACCCTCTTTCCTGGAGATTCTGTAAGTTATGGACGGAAATTTTATGTTAAAAAATTTAATACACGTATTGCTACTTTGCCCGTAGGTTATGCCGATGGTATTGATAAAAGATTAGGGGAAGGGAAGGCTTATGTAAAGATCAATGATTCCTACGCAACTATAATAGGCGAGATATGTATGGATATGCTCATGGTAGATGTTACAAATATTAAAGCAGAAGAAGGCGATGAAGCTATTTTATTTGGTAAAGATCCAAGCCTTTATAAATTGGCAAACATATGTAATACTATCCCTTATGAGTTACTTACACGTATTTCTCCTAGAGTATGTCGTATATATATAAAGGATTTATAAGGTAGATAAAAAATAACTTAGAAAAACTAAGAGCTATGATTAAAATAGTAGAAATATATTAATATGTTTTTATAACATATTATTTATATGTAACTAAAATATTCATAACACATAACTATTTAATTCTTTCATTGTTTTAGTATGTAATAAAATCACTATAAAAGTATTTTATGATCATATTCGCAATATAAGTTTTAAGATTAAGTTTCTATATATAATTTTTCCTAGAATAGAAAACTAAAGTACTCTGTATTTTTTTATACAGTCTACTTTAGTAAGTTTAAATTAAATAAAATTAATCATTTAAGACTCTTTTTTAGAAAAAATGTAAATAACTACAAGTTTAAAATTTAAACCTTAATACCTTATACTTATATAAAAATATAAAACAAATAAAAAGTTATGGCAGGCATTTTAATATCCTATTATATAGGATAAATTAATGATTTTTTTTAAGGAATTTTATGCGAATAATATCTTGTACCGTTTTATTTTGAATTTTACTCTCTAGCCACGAGATGATGTCAAAATATAGAAGAGTTCTTTTTTCATATTGATCTTCGAAATATTCAGTGAGCTGATCCTTTAGTTTTATAAATTGAACTTTTAGTTGATCCGGATAAGTATTTCCCAATTTTTTTAAAAATTGCAAAATAGCATTCTGTGCTTTACTAGTTTTATCTAAACGAAGAAAAAATTTGTGAACTATTTTAATATGTTTTTCTAATTTGTCAAAATATTCTGCATCATAACAAGCGAGAAGATATAATAATCTAGCAAAGATCTGTAAATCTTCCCGTAACCCCTCTTCATATCGATAGATGATTTTTTCTAAATGATCTATTGCTAATATAGAATCTCCATTTCCAAAATGGAGATAAGCTATTTTATAATCAAATATCATAATTTGATGAATGTCTAAATAAACTCTATATCTATTTAAATTGTTTTTTAGCTTGGGTAAAAGTTTTTCTATACCTTCAGAAAAGTTGCCTCTTATAAAATATAGATTAAGACGATGAATGTACAGGTAAACAAAAGATTGTACAGAGGTATTTTTATCAGGATTTTTTATTGATTTTATAGCATCTTTAAAAGAATTTAAATGCTGAATAAATCGATAATAATTATTTGAATAAAAAAGTACTTCGAGAATATAATAAAATCCTTTTAAATAGAGTATAGGAAGAAAATCTTTTATATGAGTATGTATTTTAAAATGTCTTATCCAGATTAGAGAATATCTATAACACATTATTAAATTTTGAAGAATAAAATAACGTTGCAATTGCATTTGATAAAACATCAATCTTTCTAAAAAACCAGTTATAGTGGCTAGGTTATAGCTATAGTTCTCAAGATAGTAATCTAAGTAATATTGAATATATTCTTTTTGGGAAAACCCCATATGGACATACATACTATAAAAACGGAACGAGAGATTGCTAAAGACCTCATAATGTCGAATTTTCACTAAAACTTCCTGAGCTTCTTGAATTAATTTTTCAGCACGGGAATAATTTCGAGTAACATATTGATATTCAATCATCCTTTCAAAGGAAATCATATCTATAAGCAAATTATAAGCATGATAATAACGTGCCAAGGCTTTAGCGCGTTCTAAAGACTTTAGACTTTGTCTATAAAGTCCTCTTTTATAGAGAATCTTAGCAAAATCGAAGTTTTCACGTAGCTGAAGTTCATAATCACGCTCTGTACCTTGTAAACGTAAGCTTATAAGAATCTGTCGATATAAATGTGCCTTTACATTTGCCAACTGCTGTTTGCTAATAGGGGTATGACTTAGTATAAAGGATTTATCATATTTGTTAGATCTAGATAGAATATCAAAAAGTTTTAAAAACTTAGCACTATGATTAACTCTAATACGTCGCGCATATAATTTAAAATAGCGTTTCTCGGCACTTGAAAGGGTGCCTATGAGCTGAATAAGTGGATCATATTTCCTATTGGACATCGTAAAACTATAAGATATTAATTTTTGATTATAAGCATTTTATAAAAAACTATACCTAGTAAGCGATTGTAAATCTATGATTTCTATTTTTTATTTATTATTTCACAAATGATAAGTTTAAGAGTTGAAAAAATTAATATGGGTAAAAAAATAGAAATCTTCGATACAACTTTGCGTGATGGAGAACAGGTTCCCGGATGTAAATTAAATACTTCAGAAAAAATTCAGATTGCACAACAACTTGAACAATTAGGAGTAGACGTTATCGAAGCAGGATTCCCTGTTTCAAGCCCAGGAGATTTTCAATCAGTTGAAGAAATCGGGAAAATACTGTCTACGGTTATAGTTTGCGCCCTTTCAAGGGCTGTTAAAAAAGATATAGAAGTAGCTGCCCAGGCCCTTAGAAGCGCTAAATATCCTCGTATACATACAGGTATAGGAACTTCTGATATACATATTCGTCATAAATTTAACAGCAATCCAGAAAAAACTTTAGAGCATGCAGTTCAGGCTGTAAAATATGCTAAAAGCTTTGTAGAAGAAGTTGAGTTTTATGCTGAAGATGCTGGACGTACAAATAATAAATACCTTGCAGATATATGTCAAGCCGTAATAAAAGCAGGCGCTAATATTATTAATATACCAGATACTACAGGTTACTGTACTCCAGAAGAATATGGGGAAAAAGTGCGTTATTTAAAAGAGAATGTACAAGATATTCATAAAGTTGTCATCTCTACGCATTGTCATAATGATTTAGGTATGGCTACAGCTAATTCTTTAGCAGGCGTAATAAATGGCGCTCAACAAGTAGAATGTACAATAAATGGATTAGGAGAACGCGCTGGAAACACTGCTTTGGAGGAAATTGTAATGATACTTAAAAAACACAGTTATCTAGGATTCCATACTACAATTAAAACTGAATTGCTTTATACTACTAGCTTACTAGTTTCTAAGCTTACATCAATGCCTGTACAGTCTAATAAAGCTATAGTAGGCGCTAATGCATTTGCACATTCTTCAGGTATTCATCAGGATGGTTTAATTAAAAAACGGGAAACCTATGAAATTATTTCACCAGAAGAAGTAGGGATAAATGAATCTTCTATTATTCTAACCGCTCGCAGTGGTCGTTCTGCTTTAGCTTATCGATTTAAAAAAATAGGCTATACCCTTTCTAAAGAACATTTAGATGCTATTTATCCTATATTCCTTAAATATGCTGATGAAAAAAAAGAAATCCTTAATGAGGATCTCAGAACTATTTTAAAGACTGCAAATTTAACATCTATCTTAAGTCTTTAAGTTATGAATAAAACTCTATTTGATAAAGTATGGGAAGCGCATCTTGTAGAGAAGATACCAGAAGGGCCTCAGGTACTTTATATTGATCGTCATTTTATTCATGAAGTAACTAGTCCACAAGCTTTTGAAGAACTGGGAAAAAGAGGTCTTCCTATTTTCAGGAAACAAATGATTATTGCTACAACAGATCATAATGTACCAACTAAAAATCAGCATCTTCCCATCAAAGAACCTCTTTCAAGGAAGCAGGTGGAAACTCTTTATAAGAATTGCGAAAAATATCAGATTAAGCTTTTTGGACTAGGACATAAATATCAGGGTATTGTACACGTTATCGGGCCAGAATTAGGACTTACACTCCCGGGTATGACTATCGTCTGTGGAGATAGTCATACCTCTACTCATGGTGCTTTTGGCGCCATTGCTTTTGGGATCGGGACTAGCCAGGTAGCCATGGTAATGGCGAGTCAATGTATTTTAGAATCTAAACCTAAACAAATGCGTATTCGAGTAGAAGGGACACTTAAAAAAGGCGTAACTCCTAAAGACATTATTTTATACATTATTTCTCAATTAGGCACAGATGGAGCTACTGGTCATTTTGTAGAGTACTCAGGAGAAGTCTTTCAAAGGATGAGCATGGAGGGCCGTATGAGTGTTTGTAATATGAGTATAGAAATGGGAGCTAAAGGTGGAATGATAGCTCCTGACGAGATTACTTTTTCTTATATAAAGGATAAAAAATTTGCTCCAAAAGGAGTTCAATTAAAAAAAGCATTAGATTATTGGAGGACTCTCTATACAGAGATCCATGCACGTTTTGATAAAGAATATTATTTTGATACAGAATATATAGAACCTATGATAACCTATGGGACCCACCCAGGAATGGGTATTAAGATTAGTGGAACCATACCAATAAATACAGAAGATGAAAATTATAAAAAATCTTTAGATTATATGGGACTAAAACAAGGGGATTCCCTTATAGGTAAAACCATTGATTATGTTTTTATAGGAAGTTGTACTAACGCACGTATAGAAGATCTACGAATAGTAGCACAAATTGTAAAAAATAAGAAAAAATCCAAATCGATAAAAGTAATGATCGTCCCTGGATCACAAGAAGTAGCCCGCCAAGCACGTCAGGAAGGTCTTGACCGTATATTCCGGGCTGCTGGCTTTGAATTAAGAGAACCTGGTTGTTCGGCTTGCTTAGGCATGAACGAAGATAAAATACCTGCAGCAGCCTATTGTGTTTCTACTTCTAACCGGAATTTTCAAGGACGTCAAGGTCCAGGTGCGCGCACCTTACTCGCTAGCCCTTTAGTAGCAGCTATAACAGCTATAGAAGGAAAAATTGTAGATGTTAGTCGTTATATAGAAAATATTTCTTTATTTAATTGATTTTTAAATGGAAAAATTTCAACGTATTATTTCAAGAGCAATACCTCTCCCTTTAGAAAACATAGATACGGATCAGATCATACCGGCACGATTTTTAAAAGCCACTACCAGAGAAAATTTTGGAGAGAATCTATTTAAAGACTGGCGTTATGATTCTAATCAAGAGTTAAGAAAAGATTTTGTTTTAAATAATCCAGCCTTCGTAGGAAGGATACTACTTGCTAAAAGAAATTTCGGTTGTGGATCAAGCCGTGAACATGCTATTTGGGCACTTTTCGATTATGGGTTTCGTGTAGTGATATCTAGCTTTTTTGCTGATATTTTTAAAGTAAACGCCCTTAATAATGGTTTGCTTACAATTGAGATATCCGATTTTTTTTTAGGAGTGCTTTTTCAAGCGGTTGAATCTAATATAAACACTTTATTATGTGTAGACCTTGAAAAACAAACATTACAAATTGTAAGCACTGATCATTATGAAAATTTTGATGTTGACCCTTATAAGAAAATGTGTCTACTAAACGGATATGATGATATCGATTTTTTAAACAGTATAAAGAGTAAAATAGAAAACTTTGAAAAAAAACATTCTTTATATTTTTCTATCTAGAAAAAAAATGTCATGAGAATAGAAATAGCTTTACTATCTGGAGATGGCATAGGCCCTGAAATCACTCGTCAAGCAGTAAAAGTTTTAGATGCCATAGCTAAAAGGTTTGGCCATGATTTTATATATCACCTAGCTCTAGTCGGTGCTGAAGCTATTGCATATACAGGCGACCCTATGCCTCAACAAACGTTGGATATCTGTATGAATACAGATGCCATTTTATTCGGAGCAATCGGAGACCCAAAATATGATAATAATCCTAATGCAGATATTAGGCCTGAACAAGGGTTACTCAAGATCCGTAAAGTTTTAGGTCTTTATTGTAACATACGTCCTATAAAAGCTTATAATAATTTACTAGATAGTTCTCCTTTAAAAAGAGAGAATATAGAAGGAGTGGATTTTGTTATCTATCGTGAGCTTACAAGTGGGATTTATTTTGGAGATAAGGCCCGATCACATGATTGGGCTTATGATAAATGTAGTTATTCTTTTAATGAAATAGAGCGCATAGCACATGCTGCTTTCAAAGCAGCTTTCTCACGAAAAAGAAAACTTACTTTAGTAGATAAGGCAAATGTTTTAGAAACTTCTCGTTTATGGAGAGAGGTAATAAAAAAAATAGCCATAGATTATCCTGAAGTGGAAATAGATTTTTTATTTGTAGATAATGCTGCGATGCAGATTATACTTAAGCCCTCAACTTTTGATGTGTTGTTAACTGAAAACATGTTTGGGGATATTCTATCTGATGAAGCGAGTGTTATTACTGGTTCCATAGGTCTTATGCCTTCAGCATCTATAGGTAAAAAAAATGCACTTTTTGAGCCTATACACGGCTCTTATCCACAAGGAGCTGGGAAGAATATCGCTAATCCTTTAGCATGTATACTTTCAGCTGCTATGATGTTAGATTATTTAGAGTTATATGATGAAGCCCAAATAATAAGAAAAGCAGTAGATCATTCTATAGATGAAAAGAAATGTACTATAGATCTTTCTCTTAAGCAGGCTATAGGGACAGAAGAGGTAGGAAACTTTTTAGTTGATAAAATTCTTAAGGATAGATTATTATAGATAATATCATTTATACTGTTTATATAAAATCGATAAGCATACACCAAATTAATATAATTGCATATATCCCTAAAATAAAAAATCTAATTATTTGTTTTAAAAAATTTTAGATATTAATAAAGTTTTGATATTTAAAAAAAAAATGTGGTACAGATAATTGAGTCTTTTTAAATATTAAAATTTAAAAATATGAGATAAGAACCATAAGTGAACCTCTCTAAGATCTTAGAGAGTAAATGTTCTATTTATATTTTAGATCAAGTAAATAAAACCTTTCTATTTTAAGAAGCTATATTTTTATTCTATTTATTTTTTCATCAATTAGATATTGATATAGAATAATATTTTAATAAAAATCCTTTAATTAAAAAATTATACTAGGAATAATTTTAAAAATATTTAGAAAAAGCCTTAAGGAGTAGAAGCTCTTATTCTAAATAAATAAACTATATTATTATAATATAGGGATAATGATTATTCTTTTAATGGTATTTTAGGGTCAAGTATTTCCTTTATCTTTTCAAACAAACAAAGTAAAAACGCCTTTACTTGTTCTGTATTCACCTTTTTTTGTGAATCAATTATCAGGTACTGTAATCCATGTTGGATTTTTTGAAAAGAAAAGATACCCGGATAGATTAAGTAAATTGAATTTTTACATGAGCTATGATAAAGAGAGGCATATAGCATAAGTTGCAAAGCTTTCTCAAAACGAACTTCTTGCAGTATCTTTCCAAGATTATTAGAGGTTAATCTAATAGATAAGGGATCTACATAACCAGTTTTATAATCGATAATTCGTATTTCTCCATTATATTCATCTATACGATCTATATTTCCCTGAATCTGTATTTTATTATCCGAGTCAAGGGACATTGATAAATTTCTCTCAAGAGAACAAATACGTATGCTTTGTTTATTACGCAGATTGTTCTCTTCCCAATCAATAAACGCTTCTAGTTGCTTCTCAACTACTCGATACAGTAACAGATTTTTCCCTTTTTGATAACTTTCTTTAAAGTTTTCTTCAAAAAAATGTTTTATTGTAGGTATAATCTGTGCTCGTAATTCAGCGCAATGTTTCAAATCTAACTTTTGATTTATAAAGGGGCAGTAAAGTTTTTGAAGCGATTTATGGATTAGTAACCCGTGGTCGCTTTTTTCAATATTCTCTTTTATTTCTTCTTGTTTTGGCAGATTCAATACTTTTTGCTTATAAAACATTATAGGATCTCTTATATACATACTAATAGAAGAAGAGGAAAACCCACGAACTGCCATTTCTTCTAAACGTTTCATCATATAGGGAGTCTTAGAAATAGATAGAGTTAATTTTTTTGATAAATAAGGTAAAGACTTAGTAATTTTATTTATTATCTTATGTGGCGATTCCATTTCCAGTTGATAAATAAAACGACTTTTTTCGCCTAATCCTAACTCATTATCCTGAGTATTATAGATCAAAAAAATACGTTTAGACCTTTGCAATAGATGATAAAAGTAATAAGCATATAAAGCATCTCGATCATGATAAACGGGTAGGCAATTTTTTAGACATATATCAAAAGGGATACAAGAATCATTAATTCTATCAGGTGGGAAAATACCCTCATTTACTGAAGTAATAATAACTGTATCAAAATCAAGTGCCTGTGTTTCACAGATTTCTAATATTTGTAATCCTTCAAATGATTCATTTGAAGGATTACAAGACCCATAATTAATCCATTTTTTATATAAATCCTTAAGTACGCTAAGATTCGAAATATGGTGAACGTTCGTTTTTAACGATTGAAAAAAATCTTTAAAAAAGGTTAAATGTGATTGTTCGGTATAGATTTTTTCATTATGATAAAAATTTCTGATAAGCGCTAATATCTTATCTATATAGTTTTTAGAATTTAAATTCTCTAACGAGAGAATATTAAAAAAATCTCCTTCTTTTAGATAACTTTTCAAAAGTGTTTCGGGAACAAAAATTATTTTATTTCTATAAATTTCTCTTATAAGATCTTTTTTGCAATGTTTAAAAAAGGATCGAAGATATATATTAGAAAAAAGCTCAAGTAAATCTTTACTATAAAACCCTTTTTCAGTTGAATGTTCTCGGTTTAAAAAGAGTCTAAATATCAAATCAAATATTTGATGCCAACAAGTATTTTGCAAGTTATTATTTACCGATACGGTTACCTTACCTATCTTTTGAGGTATAGAATTAAGGATCGGAATTAATAAAGAAGGTTCAGGAAGAACTACAGCAGTTCTTGAAAAATCATGTTCTTTATTAAGCAGTTGTTCAAGAATTTGAGCTACTTTTTTTGCTTGACCAATTTGCGAAGTTACCTTTATAACTTCTATAGTTTTTGATTTTTTAAAATCATCACTTATCCATTGAAGTTTTTCCATTTGTAGGGAGGGCCAACTTTTAAAATATCTGCGTACGAAGGCACCAGCCTCCTGTATAGGATTTAGAAAATATTCATCAATATCCCAATATATCTCTCCTCTATCTTGATCTAGTAAATACTGAATAACTTTTTCTTCCGATTTACTTAAAGCATTTAATCCTATAAAAATAATTCGTTTTTCATGTGGAATATCCGAGAGAAAAGTTGGTATTTTATCTGCTGCCTGTCTATATAAAAGTCCTTGATAACCCTCTTTTTCAGATAAGAGTTGATTTTTCAGTAAAGTATAAAGATTAGCGATAGATTTCCAGAAAGATGCTTTTTTATCCTCACTATTTTTTTGAGATAATATTAACCATTGAGATAACTGTTCAATTGACTGCATTTGCGAAAAAAAATTTTGTATTTCAATCATATACAAATCAAGATTATTAAAATCTTCCAAGACTTTAGGAGCCCATATTAAAAAATCTTCAAATGATTTATTGGTTCCACAAATATCCTTTTGATACAATTCATAACTTTTAAAGATCAAAGAAGTATTAGTTATTAAAGAAAGATTTGAAACCCTTTTCATAAAGTTTTGTGTGGTGAAAAACTCAGCTTTCTCTTCCCATTCTTTATCATTAAAAGTGTTTAATATTTTCTTGAGTTGAAAGATTGGAGGATCTCCTGGTAATATAAATATTAACGAGTCTAATTGATTATATTTATCAATTATCGTTTTAGCTACCTTCTCAAGAAAAGAGATCATATTTTTTTCTTATTATTTCTTTATCTTTTTGCAGTTGGTTTTTTAAATTAGATAAAGAGGAAAATTTTTTTTGCTTACGGATAAAATCTATGAACTGAAGTCTCAGTGTAAAATTATAAATCTCTTTTGTAAAATCAAAAATATGAACTTCAATGCGAAGTTCTTTTGAATTAATGGTAGGACGGCTTCCGATATAGAGCATTCCTATAAACTCTTTTTGTTCCAAAAATACTTTTACAGCGTAGACCCCACCAGCAGGTAAAAATTTCTCTGGTAATACATAAAGATTTGCAGTAGGGAAGCCTAACTCTCGTCCTAGTTGATCACCGTGAATTACTGTCCCATAAAAGCTATAGGGCCTTCCTAAGGCGGTGTTAGCCCATAGGATATCTCCTTTAAATAGGGCTTTTTTTATGTTTGTAGAACTTACTATTCGTTGTGAAATTTTGCAGACGGATTGTCTCTCTAATGCGAATTTATACTTTAGTGAAAGTACCTTTAAATTTGCATATGAACCTTTTTTATCTTTCCCCATACGGTGATCATAACCAATGATAAGAGAACATATATGTAACCTTTTAATAAGAAAACTACTGATAAAACATTCAGTAGATAAAGAAGCAAAAACACTATTAAAATTTTGAATAATCATATAATCTACTCCTAAACAAGATAGTTGTTTAACCTTCTCAGAATGAGAGCTAAGATATTTCCAATGACAAGCCCCTGATAAAAATTGCCTAGGATGCGGATCAAAAGTAAGCAATACTGATCTACAGTATTCTCTAGAGGCAAATAATACAAGCTTATCAATAAGTTTCTTGTGCCCAAGATGGACCCCATCAAACATCCCTAAACTAAGTACTACGGGTTCAGAAAAGTTCCAGTTATCGATAGATGAAATAATTTTCAAGAATTAAAAGTTTTAAAATAAATGTACTTACTTATTAAGTAAAGATAATCCTCTCTTGAGGAGAGGACGAAATGAAATCTTTTAAAATCAACTATATTTGTTAAACATAATCTCAAGGCTAATGTCTAAATACATAAAAGGTAGGGTTTTGCAAGTCATAGGTTCTATAATTGATGTAATTTTCGAAAATTCTATTTCTCTCCCCAAAATATATGACGTTTTGAAGATTACTTATGATAGACATGAGCCTTTAATGATGGAAGTACAAAAACATATAGGTGATAATATAGTACGTTGTATTGCTATGGATACTACAGAGGGTATATATCGCAAACAAGAGGTTATCTATGAGGGATTATCTATTTCTATGCCTATAGGAGAGGAGGTTAATGGACGTTTACTAAACGTGATAGGCAAAGGCATAGATGGTTTAGATGATTTAGAAAAATGTAAACGTATTCCTATTCACAGACCAGCTCCAAAATTTGGAGATCTCTCTACGGCTACAGAGATATTATATACAGGGATTAAGGTTATTGACCTTATTGAACCATATGCTAAAGGTGGAAAGATAGGTCTTTTTGGAGGCGCAGGCGTAGGGAAAACTGTCCTAATTCAAGAGCTCATCAACAATATTGCGAAAGGTCATGGTGGACTTTCGGTTTTTGCTGGTGTTGGTGAACGTACACGTGAAGGTAACGATTTATTACGCGAAATGTTAGAATCAGGAATCATTTGCTATGGAGAAGAGTTTATGAAGACAATGAAAAGGGGACTTTGGGACCTTTCTAAAGTTGATAAAAAAGCACTTAAAACCTCTAAAGTAGCGTTTGTCTTTGGTCAAATGAATGAACCCCCTGGAGCCAGAGCACGAGTAGCTCTATCAGGACTAACTTTAGCTGAATACTATCGTGATGGGGATCAAAAAGGTAAAGGACTCGATGTGCTATTTTTCATAGATAATATTTTTCGTTTCACACAAGCTGGTTCAGAGGTTTCAGCTTTGCTTGGACGTATGCCTTCAGCAGTAGGTTATCAACCTACTTTAGCATCGGAAATGGGGGCAATGCAAGATCGTATTACTTCTACTAAGAATGGATCTATCACTTCTGTACAAGCTGTATATGTACCAGCAGATGACTTAACTGACCCTGCTCCAGCTACTACTTTCTCTCATTTAGATGCTACTACAGTATTATCAAGAAAAATTGCTGCTTTAGGGATCTACCCTGCAGTAGATCCTCTTGATTCTACCTCACGCATATTATGCCCTGAAATAGTTGGATTGGATCATTATATCTGCGCTCAGCGTGTCAAACAAATATTACAACGTTATAAAGAACTTCAAGATATCATAGCTATTTTAGGTATAGAAGAACTTAGCGAAGAAGATAAACAAAATGTACAACGAGCTAGACGAGTGCAACGTTTCCTTTCACAACCTTTTCACGTAGCTGAGCAGTTTACTGGTATACCTGGGGAACTAGTAGATATTAAAGAAACTATTCGTGGATTTAATATGATTATAAATGGCGCATTAGATTATATTCCAGAAGCTGCTTTCAATTTAAAAGGCAGTATAGATCATGTTATTGAATCGGGAGAGCAGATGTTATCAAAAACAAAGAATAGTTAAAATAATGAAAATACTGATATTCTCACCTGAGAAAACAATTTTTCAAGGAGAAGCTTATAGTTTAAGGACACTTGGGATGGATGGATATTTTGAATTACTTGATCATCATGCGCCTATGATATCTATAATAAAAGAAGGACCTGTTAACTTATATATATCTAAAAATCAAAAAGCAGACCCATTATGTTTTCATATAAAAAATGGTCTTTTAGAAGTAAAAGAAAATACAGTTACTATTTTAACTGATTAGGATTTTATATTTTATTATTATTCTTTATTATATTTCAAATATTATTTCTTAAGAAGATTATAATATATTTGATCTTAATTTGTCATAGGACTTTCTATTTTCAAATATTTTAATTGCACTAAATATAGCTTCTTCAAGAGAATTTTCTTTAGCAAGACCTTTCCCCGCTATATCATAAGCTACTCCATGATCCGGGGATGTTCTTACATAGGAGAGACCTGCAGTAAAATTTACCCCTTCTCCAAAAGATAATATCTTGAAAGGGATTAATCCTTGATCATGATACATAGCTACAATAGCATCGAAGACTTTATATTTTCCACTTCCAAAAAAACCATCTGCAGAATAAGGCCCAAAAGCTAATATACTTTCACTAAATAACTTTTCGATAGCTGGTGATATTTTATCTTGCTCTTCATCCCCAATAAGACCATTATCACTCGCATGAGGATTTAAGCCTAAAATAGCTATTTTAGGCTTAAATATGTCAAAATCTCGCTCAAGCGAATCTTGAAGCATATTTGTCTTTTTCAGAATTTTATAAATATCTATTTCTTTAGGTACTTCTTTTAATGAAATATGATGTGTAACTAAAGCTATTTTTAATTTATCCTGAAGCATTAGCATAAGAGGCTCTCCAGAAAGAACACTTTGTAAATAGTCCGTGTGTCCCATAAAAGGGAAATCTTTTGAATAGACAAGATCTTTATTAAATGGTGCTGTGACTAGCACATCTACTTGATTTTCTTTTAAAGCTTTTGTGGCCGCCTCTAGAGAGATTCTAGCATAATTTCCTGCTTCTAAATGAACTTCACCAGGATAGATAGTTAAATTATCATGTTGAATATTTATTACATTTACCTTTTGAAGTATTATATCTCCCAAAGAGGTAATATTATGTAACTCCACATCTATAGACAATAAGTTCTTATAATAAGATAAGAGTTCTATAGAACTAAAAATTATTGGAGTAAAAAAATTAAACAAACGTTTTTTCTGAAAAAGTTTTAAAATAATTTCAGGCCCCACTCCATTAGGATCACCTATGGAAATACCTACTTTTATATTCTTTTTCCTAGTCATGGATTATATATTCATAATCTGATATTTACCTTTGACAAAGGTACCAAAAAACATTATGAGTTTATGTATACAGGAATCATAGAAAAAATGGGCAACGTTAAATATATGAAAAATTCAGGAAGTAATTTAGAATTATTAATAGAAAATCCTTTTAATGAAGCTTTAAAGCCAGATCAGAGTATTGCCCATAATGGAGTTTGTTTGACGGTAGTAGAATCTAATAATCAATGTTACTTAACTATCGCAACAGAAGAAACTCTTAGCAGAACTCAATTAATAAATTTAAAGATAGGAGATAAAATTAATCTTGAACGTTGCTTACACATACATGATCGCTTGGATGGTCATATAGTACAAGGACATATTGATACAATAGGTTATGTTCACTCAATAATAGATCGTAATGGTAGTTGGATTTTTTTCTTCTCTCATAGAAAAAAGTCTACAAATATTACAGTCGAAAAAGGATCTATAGCAGTTAACGGAATTAGTCTTACTATTGTAAATTCTACAAAAGAAAGTTTTAGTGTAAGCGTTATCCCTCATACATATTTCCATACTAATTTGCAATTCTTAAAAGAAGGTGATTATGTTAATATCGAGTTTGATATTATTGCAAAATACGTTACACGTTTAGTAAAACATAATTTTAGCTAAAAAAAACAAAAAATAAGTTTTTATTTATAGCTCTTGTAGGTCCATATACACATTGCTACCTGCGTGTTTTTATATTTAAGGGGAATATATACTCCCATAATTTAAAAAAAAACATTTGCTATTCCTACTCCCCTATTTTAGGGAAAAACATTGCCTTAATAAATAGATAACTTACCATTAGATTTTCATTATAGATGTTATAGGGAACAAAAACTCTTTTTTAGAATCTTTTTATTTATAATTATTAAAGATTTTTTAAAAAAAAGATCTTATTATTATAAATTTTTATAAACTATTCTTTATCATTATAAATGCTATTTTTAGAATGTTTTTTCAATTAAATCTGAAAAGGCTACAAATTTAAAGATCTTATTCTCTACTGCCAGGTAGTAATTAACTATAGAACTTATTAAGTTTTCTAAAGTATGGTAAAATACTTACTAAAAGCATCAATAATATTTACATTGAAAAAAATATAATCACGATTATGAACCATATCTCTTATTAAAAGCTTTCATGCGAATGGAATATATGTACATAAAAAAACAGGATATCAAAAAAAAATAAAAGATGTTTCTTTTTTA
This sequence comes from Candidatus Insignibacter tubulum, assembly GCF_056790205.1. Classification (NCBI taxonomy): domain Bacteria; kingdom Pseudomonadati; phylum Bacteroidota; class Flavobacteriia; order Flavobacteriales; family Blattabacteriaceae; genus Candidatus Insignibacter; species Candidatus Insignibacter tubulum. The sequence continues at coordinate 281,730 of NZ_CP199715.1, read as the reverse complement.
AATATATAAAACAGCATATGCCCTACTTATGAAAAACCAGTCTACTTTTGTAAAGTCTACAATTCTATAAAAACTATATCAATGAATAATCTTTTAGAAGAATTATCTTGGCGAGGGCTCTTACAAGATTATACTATTACACTTGAGGATCAACTTGATAAGGAGAGTACTACTTTATATGTAGGTTTTGATCCCACAGCTAATTCGTTACATATAGGTAGCTTACTTCCTCTCATTATACTTATTCACTTTGAGCGGTTCGGACATAAACCTATTATTCTCTTAGGTGGAGCTACAGGGATGATCGGTGACCCTTCAGAAAAATTAACTGAACGTGATCTTATCAATAAAGATACATTAACCTATAATATGGATTGTATTAAAAAACAATTGGTTAGTTTTCTAAACTTTAAATCAGGGAGTATACGTTTACTTAATAATTACGATTGGATGCACAAGATATCATTTCTAGAATTTTCTAGAAATATTGGGAATCACATTACAGTTAATTATATGATGTCAAAAGACTCTGTAAAGAGACGACTTAATTCTTCCTCCCGTGTGGGGATGTCATTTACAGAATTTACTTATCAACTTTTACAAGCATACGATTTTTTATATCTTTATAAAAATGAACGTTGCTTACTAGAAATTGGGGGTTCAGATCAGTGGGGGAATATCACTACCGGAATAGAACTTATTAGAAGAAAATTAGGTGTAACGGCATATGGTCTAACTTTTCCTTTAGTTACTAGAAATGATGGAATAAAATTTGGAAAGAGTCAAGAAGGAGATAATATATGGCTAGACCCTAAACGTACTTCACCTTATAAATTCTTCCAATTTTGGATGAATACTTCCGATGATAAAGCTATTGAGTTTGTAAAAAAATATACTCTTTTAAAGAGAGAAACTATAGATCAGCTTGTAAAAGATCATAGTAAACAACCAAATAAAAGAATTTTACAAAAACGTATAGCAATTGAACTCACTCGATGGATACATGGAGAAGAGGCCTGTAAAAAAGCGTTAAATACTTCAAAATTGTTATTTAAAAAACATATGAATACTTCAATAAAAGTTATGGATGATAAAACGTTATTATCTGCTTTAGAAGGTCTCACGCGAACCCAAATTTCCTTTGAAGGTTTAGAAAAGGGAATATCTATTTTAGATGTTCTTGTAGAAAGAAGTAATTTTATAAACTCAAAAGCAGAAGCGAGACGTGCTTTAAAAGCAAAATCTATTTTAGTGAACTATCAAAAAGTTGATGAAAATTTTTTACTCAATAAACATCACATACTTTTAAACCGTTATATACTTTTACAAATAGGCAAAAAAAATCATTTTTTACTTGAAGTAATAAAAAATTAACAAGGGTAACCTAATTTTTTAAGTTGCTGTTTATCTGAACGCCAATTCTTATTTACCTTAACATAAAATTCTAGAAAGACTTTTTTTTTAAAGAATTCTTCAATACTTTTTCTAGATATAATACCTAGTTTCTTTAGTGCTCTACCTTGATGTCCGATAAGTATTCCTTTTTGCGAGTCTCGTTCAAGATATATAAGACATCGAATTTTTAAAAGCCCTTTTTTAGTATCTTCAAAACTTTCAGTAACTACTTCAGTTGAGTAAGGAATCTCTTCCCTATAGAGGGATAAAATCTTTTCTCGAACAATCTCACTAACGAAAAAACACTTAGGACGATCAGTAATGTGTTCTTTAGGATAATAAGGGGGGGCCTTAGGCAAAATACTAACAATTTTATTTAGTAATATATCTATATTGAATTCCCTTAAGGCAGATATTGGTAAAATCTCAGCTTTAGGAAAAATACAATGCCAGTAATTAATATCCCCTTCAAGGCTTTCCTGATCTATATAATCAATTTTGTTGATTAACAAAATCACAGGAATAGATAGTTTTTGAATATTTTGAGAAATTTTTTGATTTTTTAGCGATCTTTTTTTTGCTTCTACGACATAAAGAAGCACATCTGCATTCCTAATCGCATCTTCTACAAATTTCATCATAATTTTTTGCAATAAATATGTCACTTCAAGTATACCTGGAGTATCAGAAAACACGATCTGATAATCGTTCGAATTAAAAATACCAAAAATGCGGTGTCTTGTAGTTTGCGATTTTGAGGTGATAATAGAGAGTCGCTTTCTGATAAGAGTATTAATTAAAGTAGATTTTCCTACATTTGCTTCTCCGACTATACTAACAAACCCTGCTTTGTGATCCATAATTTAAGAATAGAAATTTATAAAAGTATACAATCAAAAATTGTAATGCTATAAATAATTAGCTAATCATTAAAATAATTAACAAAAGGATAATCTTAAATAATTATTTTTTTTAGGCTTATGGGTGTATTCCATAAATAATAGCTATTTCAATTCAGCTATTTTTTTTGCATAATCCGATACATATTGTTTATATATGTAGCTTCTAAAAATATTCTTAAGTTATAAGAATATATCGTTTAGTAGATTTTTTACTAAGAATTAATAGAGTTAAAAATACTTAGGCCTATCTGTGAATTTGCTCATAATTTTTTAATTAATACTATTGGCAATTTACATTGCAAATTATGACTAAAAATCATTATTTCTATGTTTAGAATAGATAGAGAGAAAAAAAAGTGGATAGAGAGAAAAAGATATATTTCTTCTCTAGGCTCTAGATTGCAAGAGTAAAATTAAAAATTTTCTATGGTCGTTTTTAACTATTTTTGTTCACTAGCGTATTATATAAGAAAGGTTCACATTTGTAATGGGTTTCATTTTAAAAAAGAAAAAAATATATAATTATGTAGAAGAGGGGGAAGGCCATGTATTTATAATGTTACACGGGTTAATGGGTAATTTAAGCAATTTTGATGCTCCATTGAGATTTTTCCCAAGAAAAGGATACAAAGTAGTAATTCTAAGCCTTCCTCTTTATAGTTTACCTTTGCTTAAAACTAACATTTCTAGTTTAGCAAACTATGTGATACGATTTATCAAAGATAAAAAATTAACTAAAGTTACTTTAGTAGGCAATTCTTTAGGCGGACATATCGCTCTTATTATAGCTAAAGAAATACCTAGCACAGTACATTCTCTCATACTTACAGGAAGCTCAGGTCTTTTTGAAAGAGCTTTAGGAAGCTCTTTCCCTAAAAGGGGAAATTATCAATATATAAAAAGAAAAATTCAAGAAGTTTTCTATGACCCTAGAATAGTTACGGAAAAACTTGTAGATGAAGTATATGGAATCGTAAGTGATCGAAATAAAGCTCTTAGAACATTACATATAGCGCGAAGCGCACTTAAAAATAATATGACTGATGAACTTATCTATATAAAACAACCTGTCTGTTTAATATGGGGGAAACAAGATAATGTCACTCCTCCTGAGGTAGCTCAGGAGTTTCATAAACTTTTACCTTTTTCAGATCTTTTCTGGATAGATAAATGCGGACATGCTCCAATGATGGAACAACCTAAGAATTTTATAAAAATCCTAGATGAATGGATTTCAAAATTCAAATTAAATTATGAATATTAAAAACACTGATTTTATAGGGAGTAGTGCTACAAAATCTCAATTTCCTATATCTGATTTACCCGAATATGCTTTCGTAGGAAGATCTAATGTAGGTAAGTCTAGTCTTATTAATATGCTGACGAATCGCAAACAAATTGCTAAAACTTCATCATCTCCTGGAAAAACACGTTTAATCAATCATTTTTTAATCAATAAAAATTGGTGTATAGTAGATTTACCTGGCTATGGGTATGCAAAAATATCTAATAAAGAGCGTAAATGTTTAAAAAAACTTATTAATGAGTATATTAATTATCGTGAAACTATTGTTTGTCTATTTGTACTTATTGATACTTGTTTGATTGCTCAAAAAAATGATCTTATTTTTTTAAAAAACTTAGGGAAAGCTCAAGTACCTTTTTGTATAATATTTACAAAGATTGATAAACTATCAAAAAAAAATGCTAAAGAAAATATAAATATTTATTGCAATACTTTATTGAAAGAATGGGAAAAAATGCCACCCTATTTTAAGAGTTCGATAAAATCTAAGGAAGGCAGAACAGAAATTCTTGACTATATAGAAATACTTAACCAAAAATGGAAATTTAATTTAATAAACTGATTACAGCAAGTCGGTAGGAATTCATGCCAAAACCAGAAATGGAACCCTTACAAACTGGAGCAATTAAAGAATTATGACGGATCTTCTCTCGTGAGAAGATATTTGTTATATGGACTTCTATTACAGGAATATCAATAGATCTGATGGCATCAGCTAGAGCTAGTGAAGTGTGAGTATAAGCTCCCGCATTTAGCACAATACCTATTACTGAAATGCTTTTTTGATGCAGAACATCAATAAGTGTTCCCTCATGATTAGTTTGAAAATAAGAGAGTTTAATATCTGATAAAAAAGATTCTTGCGAGAAATCTTTTATATATTCCTCCATAGATTTATTACCATAGATATTAGGTTCACGTTTACCCAATAGACCTAGATTAGGCCCATTAATTATAGTTATTTCTTTTAGCATTTTTAAATACACTTTTATCTCAAAGGAACAATAATTTCTATATTATTACTAATAAATCAAAAAAAATCTTAGATAGAGTACTTAATATAAAGTAAAAACTTAAGATCTTTTCTATATATATCATTATATAGTAGAAAAACTACAATATAATTACTATACTTAATAGTATATAGAAATTTCTAGGGTATAAAACTTATAAAGGATAAAGAGCTAGAAAGATAGAAGATAATTTACATCAATAATATTGTAAGATTCTCTAAAATAGAGAATAAAAATATAGAGGACCCAATGTTATATTGGGTCCTCTATTAAAATTAAAATTATCAAAAAAGATAAATTTTTTATTTTATTTATATATAAGAATTCTTTTTTTTATCAGTTATTTATAAAATCTTTTCTTATAAATAAACAGGTTCAAATTTATCGATATTCTGAAATTTTTCTTCTCTAAAAAGTTTTTCAGAAAGCATTGACATATGGAGAGCTGAAGGATAAAACTCAGGAAAATATGAAGCGGAAACGTTTAATATTTTTTTTGCTTTATATGCGCCATTCCCGAATATACAAATCTTATATCGCCCATACGCGCAAAAGCTAGTTTGATTAAGGATTTTAACTTGAGTAGGAATAATTTTTTCCCCGTATTTATTAAAAATAGCTGTATAAACTTCATTCTGACGCGCATTTATCATAGGTATGAATATTTCTTGATCTAGGCAAAACCCTTCTTTCATGATATTCAATGTATCCATAGCAAGTAAGGGAATATTCAATCCAAAACACAATCCTTTAGCAGCTGAAATTCCTATTCTAAGGCCTGTATAAGAACCCGGCCCCTTATTAACACCAATAGCGTGAAGATTAGATAGTTTCAAAGAAGCCCCTTCGAGAACGTAACTTATAAAGGAATGTAACTTCTCAGCATGAGAATAATTATCAAAAAACTCCTGAGCTAGTGCATAAGATACACCATCCTTAGCAAGAGAAACTGAGCAATTTTTAGTAGCGGTTTCTATATTTAGAATAAGCGCCATAAAAAACTTATCAATTTTAATAATTCAGAGCCTTAGAAAGGCCCGATTTTTTAGCAAATGAGTGAGCAAATTTAATAATTTCTATACGAAGAGTTTCATCGGAAGTAGCTCTATAATAGGTCTCGGACATAGAAAGAAATGTTTGATAAAAAAAATTCTTCATCTCATCTAGCGGCATTTCTTTAACCCAAAGATCTATGCGCTCACTCTCAATTCGCCGATCATTCCATAGAGATAGCATTAAGGCTTTACAGGAATTATTTTTTACATTACTATCTTGTGCACTCCAGTTAATTTTTTCAGGAATATGATTTTCATCAAGTCCTATACATATGGTAATCTGAGTATTTTTCTTAATCATTACATTTTAGATTTATAGATATAATTGTCTATTTATTATAATTATGGATTTTAAATCCTTTATAATTCTTTTTAGGATGTTAACATCCTAAAAAGAACACTTAATCTAAGTAAACTTAAGAGCTACTCTATTGGAGAGTTAGATCATAATAGATATTAGTCTGTAAACTAAAACATATAGTATTTGTATATCAACTATAACTAAAGTTCTATATTTTTTTTATTTAGAATAACTAAAAGAAAACTTATATAAGAATATAGTTCATTTTTGATTTACCAGTATTTTTTTTAGCAAAAGTATATCATTTATAATTATAGTTCCGTTATAATAAAGTATTTTAATAAAAAAAATACTTAAAATATCTACTTGTTAGTAAATTATTTTATTAAGTATATAAATATATATCTTATTTCTTTATAGAAAAGACTTTTTGTTAAAATACTTTGATAAAAATCATAAAAAATATATTTTTTATTCAAAATTAATATTTTTATATCTAGTATACTTTATATTCTCATAAGATACTATTTAAGTTCTTTATAAAGAAAAAGTTCCTAAGAATATATTTTTTTTATACGATTACCCTTAAAACATAAGATTAAAGCAATAAGAATAATCTTATATCAAATATTTTTATTATATTCATGTATTATAGTTTTATCTGAAAAGATATAAAATAAATACTTCTCTATTTATGAAAACTAAAGAAATAATACAATATATCGTTATTTGGCTTGAAAACTATATTAAAAAAACTTGTTTAAAGGGGTTTATTGTAGGGATTTCTGGAGGTATAGATTCTGCAGTAACCTCAATGTTAGTAGCAAAAACACGTTATCCAGTATTATTACTGCAAATACCTATTTACCAAGAAAGTAATCAAATAAAACGTATGCATGATCATACCTATTTTCTAAAAAATATTTTTTCTAATATAGAAAGTAAAACTATAGATCTAAGTCCTCTTTACGATAGATTTTGTTCTATTGTAAAAGCTCAAGAAGAACCCTCTTCTGAACTAGAATTAACTTTGGCTAATACTCGTTCACGGCTACGTATGACCCTGTTATATTACTATGCGGGGATTTATCGCTATTTGGTTAGCGGAACAGGGAATAAAATAGAGGACTTTGGAGTAGGTTTTTTCACAAAATATGGAGATGGAGGAGTAGACATTAGTCCAATTGCTGATCTAACAAAGACACAAGTACAGACATTAGCTACTGAACTTGGTATTATCAAGAGCATTCAAGATGCTTTACCTACAGATGGTCTATGGGAAGATAATAGAAGTGACGAGGAACAATTAGGATTTTCTTATAAAGAATTAGAGTGGGCTATGCGGACGACTAAGGAAGGGAAAAATAAGGAACAATTAGATGAAAAACAAAAAGAACTTTTAGAAAAATATGAGCGACTTCATCAAGCAGCGCGACATAAAATAGACCCTATACCAGTATGTAAGATCCCTAAAGAACTTCTTTAATTTTATCTATTTTTTAGATAAACTTTTAACTAACCGAATTTACGTTTATAATCTTTTATATATTCTACCTAGTCTCTCCTATAAGAGAAAAAAAGAGCTATAATATTTTTTATAAATAGTCTTTCTTTTTGCTTAAAGGTATATATATCCTATTACTAAATTTTTTCATAATTTTTAGAAACTTTCTCCCAATTTACTACCTGCCAAAAAGAGTTAATATATTCATAACGCTTATTTTGATACTTTAAATAATAAGCATGTTCCCAAATATCTAGTCCTAATATAGGGACTCCTAAACGTTCGGAAAACGGCATTAACGGATTATCCTGATTAGACGACGAAGTTATAAAAAGTTTTCTATTTTTAGAACATACGCAAAGCCATACCCATCCAGATCCGAAATAGGAATTAGCTGACTTTTGAAACTTCTCCTTAAAAGACTCAAAAGAATTAAATTCCTCATCTATGGCTATAGATAATTTCTGTGAAGGGTTACTTTGATTAGGAGGAGTAAGTACTCTCCAGAAGAGAGAGTGATTATAAAAACCTCCCGCATTATTGCGGATAGCAGGAACATCAATAGCTCTACTTCTTAGTAAATCCTCTATTGGATAATTATCCCATCTAGTTGCTTCTATGGCTTTATTAAGATTATTTGTATAAGTGCCATGATGCTTAGTATGATGAATTTCCATGGTGCAGGAGTCTATATAAGGCTCCAGAGAATCATAAGCATAAAGGAGTTTGGGAAGCTCAAAAGACATGATTGTTATTTTAATTTTAATTAAAAATTTCTTAGACAAATATAGTTAAAAAAAAAAGAAATCTTATTACTGAGATAATATTGAGTTTTCTTAAATTAATTATTTAATATAATGTAACTCAATTGTTATATAATTATTATCTTTATAAGATACTGATTATATAGATCAATAATTAATATATCATAAAAATATAAGAAATCATATTATGTGAGGTTATAAAACCTACCCAAGGTAGGTTAATCGTATCCTAATTTATTAGGATATATAATTTAATAAATATAGCTATCACTATAAAAAAAATATATCTAACTTTTTTTTCTACTACTAACTTAACAGTTAAGTTTATTTATAAAATACCTACTTTTTTATAACGTATCGTAGTTTACAAAGGACTAAATAAAAACTTTATGTATATTTTTCATATACATAAAATTTAAGGATCATACTATGCAATTTAATAGAGAAAAATTATCCTTTTATCCTAGATAAAAATTATATTAGAGACTATAGACTTTAATAATCTATCCTTAAGGATTAAGGATAGCAGTTATTCCTGGGAGTATTTTTCCTTCTAAACTTTTAAGCATCGCCCCCCCCCCAGTAGAGACATAACTGAATTTAGTATCATAACCGAGCTGCTTAATAGCTGATACTGAATCCCCCCCTCCCACAAGTGAAAAAGCTCCATAAGAGGTTGCCTTAGATATTGATTGAGCTATAGCTAAGGTTCCTTTTGAGAAATTAGACATTTCAAAAACGCCAACAGGACCATTCCATAAAATAGTTTGAGCCTTATCAATAATCTTAGAGAATTTTTTTATTGAATTACTTCCTATATCTAACCCTTGCCATCCTTTAGGTATTTCTCTTATCGAAACTTCTTTTCGAAGCGAGTTATTATCAAAAGAATTGGAAGCTATAACATCTGAGGGAAGATGAATTTTTATATTTTTTTTATAAGCTTTTTCAAGCAAACTCAAAGCAATCTCTTTTTTATCCTCCTCAATAATAGAATCTCCTATCTCTCCACCTTGTGCTTTGATAAAAGTATAAGCCATTCCTCCGCTTATTAAGAGATGATCTACTAGAGATAAAATATTTTCTATAGTATGTATTTTAGAAGATATTTTAGCTCCTCCGATAATAGCAACAAAAGGCCTTCTAATATTTTTAAGCACTTTATCAATTGCCTTAAGTTCCTTAACCATAAGGTATCCGAAATATTTCGCATCAGGGAAAAATTGAGTAATCACAGTAGTAGATGCATGTGTTCTATGGGCTACTCCAAAAGCATCGTTTATATATACCTCTCCAAGTTGAGATAATTGATAAGCAAAATTCTTGTCACCTTGTTCTTCTTCTTTATAAAATCTTACATTTTCAAGCAGTAAAACCTCGCCGTTTCTTAAACGATAAACCGCTCTCTGGGCTTTATCTCCTATTATATCTTCTGAAAAATGTACCTGAGTGTCTAAATATTTTTCAAGTAATGGTAAAATAGGCTTAAGTGAGTATTTATTAGAAATAACTCCTTTAGGTCGTCCCAAATGGGATAAGAGAACTATTCTACCTTTATCTGCCATGATTTTGCGTATAGTAGGAAGAGCAGCTTTAATTCTAGTATCGTCAAGAATTCTTGATTGAGAATCTTGTGGAACATTAAAATCTACACGTATAAGAGCTATTTTATTATTGAAGTTAAAGTGATCCAAGGTATTCATCAAGATATTCATAAAACTGATTATTTATTATGGGACAAATCATTAAAGGTTAAGAAGCAAAAAGAAAAACTAGAAAAACACCTTACATATTTACAATAAAAAATATTCATACTATTATTTCATAGTTAATAAACCTTATATGTAAGTTATGTATTTAATAATGTATATATCCATAGTTTAAAAACTCAAATGTAATTGACATCTAAATAATATTAAATAACCATATATATAACTACAATAGCGAATTGGGTTAGTTTTTTTTTTAAAAAAAAAATATTTGTTTATTCTAACTTAATAGTAAATGTTTTTATCTAATCTATAATTTAGAGGAAAATATCCCCTAAATTTAGGCATACAATTAAAAAATTGTTGACAATTTATATACATCTTTTTATTAGTTTAATTTTGATTTTTATATAAAACTTTTATGAAAATAGCTATAGGATCTGATCATGCAGGTTGGGAATATAAAGAAGAGATAAAAAAGGTTTTAGAAGTGAAAAATTACCATATACTAGATTTTGGAACTTTTGCTCAAAAAGTTGTTGATTATCCTGATATTATACATCCTTTAGCGAAATCTATAGAACAAGGATATATAAAATATGGAATTATCTTATGTGGAAGTGGGAATGGGGTAGTTATTACTGCTAACAAATATGCAAAAGTTCGCGCTGCACTCGCATGGAAGGTCGAAGTTGCCACTTTAGCTAAAAAACATAATAATGCTAATATATTAGGGATACCCGCTCGTTTTGTAGCATTATGTGATGCCTTAGCTATAGTAGAAGCTTTTTTTAAAACAGATTTTGAAGGAGGTAGACATCTCAAAAGAATAGAAAAAATACCGATTATACAATAATAAATCATTCTTTATTTAATTTTAAAAACAAATAATTCTTCCAGAGTAATTTTATCTTTAATTATTAATTTATTAATAAATTTTGTCTCACCATGTCTAAGAAATTCAGAGAATATACACAGCTTAATCTGAACGAATGCGCTCGGGAGATAAGTGAGTACTGGAAGAAAAACAATATTTTCAAAAAAAGTATCAGCTCTCGCCATAATAAAGATTATTATGTTTTTTATGAAGGACCTCCTTCAGCAAACGGGCTTCCTGGAATACATCATGTAATGGCCCGCACAATTAAAGATGTATTTTGTAGATATCACACCCTTAATGATAAACAAGTACAACGTAAAGCTGGATGGGATACACATGGTCTTCCTATAGAGTTAGGTGTGGAGAAAGAACTTAATATAACAAAAGAAGATATAGGGGAAAAAATAAGCATAAATAAGTACAATAAAGCTTGTCGTGATTCAGTTATGCGTTACACTAGCATATGGAAAGATCTTACCGATAAGATAGGGTATTGGGTAGATTTAGAAGATCCATACGTTACTTATGATTCTAAATATATAGAAACGTTATGGTGGATTTTAAAACAATTATATTTAAAAAAATTACTTTACAAAGGATATACTGTGCAGCCTTACTCTCCAGCAGCGGGGACAGGATTAAGCACTCATGAACTAAATATGCCTGGAGCATATAAGGAAATAATTGATACTAGTATTACAGTTCAGTTTAAAGCATTTAAGCAAAGCCTACCTGACTTCCTTAAAATTCTTTCAAGAGAGGTATATTTTTTAGCCTGGACTACTACTCCCTGGACACTCCCATCAAATACGGCACTTGCTGTAGGGAACGATATAGAATATTCTACTGTAGAAACTTTTAATCCCTATACACTCGAACATGTATATGTAGTTTTAGCAAAAGATCTAATTAAAAAAGTTCTTTCCGAAAAATTTTTTCTTATATCACAAGAAAAGTTATTGGAAGCTCCTAAAGGGCAGGATAAAAAGATACCTTATCGTATAATTAATTCTTTTTATGGAACTCAAATTACTGGGAGTCGTTATGAACAGCTTCTACCTTGGGCTTTACCTTATGAAAATGTAAAAAGTGCTTTTCAGGTTATCTCATCGGAATTTGTTACTACCCAAGAAGGTACCGGAATTGTACATATAGCGCCTAACTTTGGTGTTGAAGATGCTTTGGCTGCTAAAAAAAATAATGTTCCTCCTATGCTCGTATGGGATGTGCAAAAAAAACAACTTACTCCTTTAGTAAATACGCAAGGACGTTTTATAAAAGAAGTTCCTAAGCCTTTTTCTGGACGTTATATTAGAAATGAGTATTATATAGATAAAGCTCCAGAGAATTCTGTAGATGTAGAGTTGGCTATCTTATTAAAAGATGAAGGTAAAGTTTTTAAAATTGAAAAATACAAACATTCTTATCCGCATTGTTGGCGGACAGGGAAACCTATATTGTATTATCAGTTAGACTCTTGGTTTATTAAAACTACAGCCGCCAAGGAAAGTATGGTAGAGCTTAATCGTAATATTCGTTGGATACCTGAATCCACAGGTAAAAATCGTTTTGGTCACTGGCTTGAAAATATTAATGATTGGAATCTCTCCCGATCTAGATATTGGGGAGTTCCTTTACCTATATGGCGTACTGATGATAAGAAGGAGGAAATTATAATAGGATCGTTCGAAGAATTAATAACTGAAATAGAAAAATCTGTTCATGCTGGTTTAATGGAAAAAAATCCTTTTGGGAATTTTATTCCTGGAGACATGAGCGAGCGTAATTATAAAATGATTGATTTACATAAGCCTGTTATCGATAAGATTTTTTTAATCTCACCTAACGGAAAGTTTATGAAAAGAGAATCAGATTTAATCGATGTGTGGTTCGACTCAGGAGCTATGCCTTTTGCGCAGTGGCATTATCCTTTTGAAAATAAAGAAAAGATTGAGCAAGGAAAATTTTATCCTGCTGATTTTATCTCTGAAGGGGTAGATCAAACTCGTGGGTGGTTTTATACTTTACATGCTATTTCTTCTATGCTTTTTGGTTCAATAGCGTATAAAAATGTAATATCTACCGGTTTAGTACTAGATAAAAATGGACAAAAGATGTCTAAGAGTAAGGGAAATGCTATAGATCCTTTTCAAGTATTAGCGCTACACGGACCTGATGCTATTCGTTGGTATATGCTCTCTAATTCCCAACCTTGGGAAAATCTTAGATTTGATATAGAAGGTGTAGATGAAGTACGCCGAAAATTTTTTGGTACTCTATATAACACATATGCTTTTTTTTCTCTCTACGCTAATATAGATAGTTTTTCTTATAAAGAAGTTTCAATAGAAGTAACTGAACGCCCTGAGCTCGATAGATGGATCCTATCTGAGTTGCATCAGTTAATTAAAAGAGTTAAAAACTACTACGATCTTTATGATCCTACCAGGGCAACAAGGGCTATATCTGATTTCGTTATAGATAATTTAAGTAATTGGTATATAAGGCTATCTCGCCGTCGTTTTTGGAAAGGAAAATACTCCCTAGATAAAATAGCTGCTTATCAAACTTTATATGAAGTATTAATAAAAGTATCACTGTTGAGTTCTCCTATAGCACCATTCTTCTCTGATAGACTTTATAGGGATTTAGCTTGTGTAGCTAAAAAAGAAGCCCCCGAGAGTGTTCACTTGAGTTTCTTCCCTAAATCAGATGATAAAATCATTGATGGATCTCTAGAAAAACGCATGCATATCGGACAAAGACTATCCTCCATTATTTTTTCTCTAAGAAAAAAAGAAAATATAAAAGTACGTCAACCTCTTAGACAACTTATGATATTAACTTCCTCAGAAGAGGAAGAAGGATTAGTTAGAGATATATCTAACCTTATAAAACAAGAGGTAAATGTTAAGGAAATTCACTTTTTAGCCTCTGATGATGCGAACGATTTGCTCATTTATGAGATAAAACCTATTTTTAAAAAGTTAGGACCAAGATTTGGAAAACATATGCCTATTATTTCCAATAGTATTTTAAAATTTTCTCAAGAGAGAATACGAAGCTTTAAAAAGGAGGGTATTTGTACCATTGAGATTCAAGGTAATAAAGAATATATTTCTTTAGAAGAAGTAAATATTGTTACTCGTAGTATTAAGGGTTGGTCTATAGGTAGTTATGAAGGACTTACCGTTGCTTTAGATATCAGTATCGATAAAGATTTACGCTATGAAGGTATAGCTAGAGAATTAGTTAATCGTATCCAGAATATGCGAAAAGCTCATAACCTTCAGGTTACTGATAAAATTATACTTTATATCAATGCTTCATCTGAAATAAAGAAAGCGATAAATTTAAATAGGGAGTATCTTTGCGAAGAAACCCTTTCTACATCCTTGTCTTTAATCGATAATCTCCATTATGGTGAGAATATTGATTTTGAAGGAGAAATGATAAAGGTATCAGTTCAAAAATATGTTTATGGATAATACAGAACATAAAAATAGATATTCTAAGGAAGAAAGAAAAGAATTCCAGGAAATTATCTTAAAAAAAATTGAAAAAGCTAAGAGAGATCTTTTTATAATTAAAGAATCATTTGTTAATGATAGAAATAACGGAACTGAAGACACTTCTCCTACTTTTAAGGCCTTTGAAGAAGGATCTGAGACTCTTAGCAGAGAGCAAAATGCTCAGTTGATCATTCGTCTTGAAAAATTTATAAAAAATCTTGAAAACGCTCTCATACGTACAAAAAGTATAGATTATGGTATATGCTGTTTTACCGGGAAGCTTATAGATAAAGAACGTCTTAAAATAGTTCCTCATACCACCTGGAGTATAGAGGGGAAAGAATTAATGGAAGGAAAATAATCTTGAAAAAAATTCTGATACTTATCTTTATGATGTTGCTCTTAGATCAGAGCATAAAGATCTTTATAAAGACCAATTTTGAAATTGGTGAGAGTGTAAAAGTTTTTCCTTGGTTTTTTATCTCTTTCATCGAAAATCCTGGTATGGCTTATGGATTGCACTTAGATTCTGGATATATAGGGAAAATAGCTCTTAGCTCTCTACGTTTTTTTTTAGTTATATTTATTTTCTTATGTATATATAGATGCCATAAAGCAGGAGTTTCTAATTATTTCATAATTCCTATGAGTATTATTTTTTCCGGTGCTGTAGGAAATCTTATAGATAGTATTTTTTATGGTCTTATATTTGATCGTGGAATAGTTTTTAATGAACAGAATAATTGCTGGATTAGTTATGAAGGGATAGCTCGTTTTGCTTTCCCAGGTTATTCTTTTTTTATGGGGGGATCTGTAGTAGATATGTTTTTTTTCCCAATCATAGATTTTCATTGGCCTGAATGGGTTCCTTATATCGGAGGCAAACGATTTGAGTTTTTTAAACCTGTATTTAACCTTTCAGATTTTTTCATCTTTATAGGAGGAACTCTTATTATTATTTTTAGCAATAATATTTTTAATAAAGTAAATATGCTTAAAAAGCATTGAGAATATAATTTTTTTTTTTATATGAGATAAAATATAATATGAGATACAGTTAAAATTATTCTCTATTTTTTTTAGGATAAAAAATTAAAGTTTTCTTAGTGATTCCCTTACTAGTTTTTCTGTAGAAATATCTGGGTTATCATCCAGTAGAATATTAACTATCTTTTCTGTAGTATTCTTTGAAAATCCTAAAACTTCAAGAGCGCTTATAGCATCTAGTTTACGCATATCCTCTTTATTATATAGGAGTATATTATCGTGTGAAAAAGAGGATATTTTATCTCTTAGTTCCATAACGATTCTTCGAGCAATTTTTTCACCTACACCTTTTATCCTTTGAAAAATATGGATTTGCTCTTCAAATACAGCCTTAGATATTTGTTGAGCACTTAAAGAAGATAAAATTAAAAGAGACATGGTTGGACCAACACCATTTATTGAAATTAAATGAAGAAACATTTCACGCTCCATTTGTTCATAAAACCCATATAGAATATACTGATCTTCTCTGATAAGAAGATGAGTGTACAATTTCATATTTTTCTTTTCAGAAAGTTGTGAAAAAGTATTAAGAGAAATACGCAGATTATAACCAATACCGTTTACATCTATTATTGCAAAAGATGGATTCTTTTCTTTTATATCTCCTTTTAAGTAAGCGATCATTCTAAAGATAGAATTATAAATATCATATTTTATTTTTAATAAAATTTAGATAGATAAGATTCAAATTTAAAAAAAAATATCTACTAAATAATTATAATTAATCTTATTAAAGATTTTAGATAAACATAAAAGATTATTTTTATTTTTAGATTTAAAATAATAATAAGCTATTCTCTATAGTATCTTATTAATAATAATATTTTTAGTTTAATTAAACCTAATAGGCTATCTTCTCTCTGTAGAGAGAAGATAGAAAAAGTAATTCCCCTCTATATTTTTTTCATAAAAATCCTTACTATCTCTAGTAAAAAACCTTTATTGGTAATTATTTTACACAGGATTAAAGATATAGTGAAAATTATCTATTTGTACTACAAATTCTTAACCCCATCTTGGTTAAGATTTCATTTTTAGTAAAAAAATTATATTTATGATTACTTTTCTCTAAAATAAATAACTATAGGAATGCCGCTGAGATTAAAAAAAATTCGCAGTTTATTTTCTATAAAACGTTTATAAGACTCCTTAATATATTGAGGTTTATTACAAAAAAAAGCGAACTGAGGAGTAAAATTAGGCAGCTGAGTGCAATATTTTATCTTAATATGTTTTCCTTTTATAGAAGGAGGAGGAGTCGCTTCTATAACAGGCAACATCAGTTCGTTAAGTAAACTAGTTTTTATCTTTCGACGACGTCTTAGGGCTATATCAATAGCTACTTCAAGAGTTTTTAAAACACGTTGTTTAGTAAGAGCTGATATGAATAAAATAGGGATATCATTAAAGGGTGCTATCTTTTTCTTAATAATTTTTTCATAAGTCTTCATAGTAGAGGAATCCTTTTTTATAGCATCCCATTTATTTACAAGAATAACAATACCTTTTTGATTTTTTTTAATTAAATGTAAAATATTTATATCCTGCGCTTGCCATCCTAACTGAGCATCTATCATTAATAAACAGACATCAGTATATTCTATAGCGCGTATCGCACGCATAACTGAATAGAATTCGATATCTTCCGTAATCTTTGATTTCTTTCGAATACCTGCTGTATCGATCAATATACATTCTAATCCAAAACGTTGGTAAGGGACTTGAATCGTATCGCGGGTAGTTCCAGAAATATTAGTAACTATATGACGATCTTCTCCTAAAAGAGTA
This sequence comes from Candidatus Insignibacter tubulum, assembly GCF_056790205.1. NCBI lineage: Bacteria > Pseudomonadati > Bacteroidota > Flavobacteriia > Flavobacteriales > Blattabacteriaceae > Candidatus Insignibacter > Candidatus Insignibacter tubulum. The sequence goes on along the minus strand of NZ_CP199715.1, from coordinate 264,551 downwards.
TTGAGAAAGGTAGATTTCCCAGTATTAGGACGTCCAACTATAGTAAATTTAGGAAGGTTTTTGGAGATGCTTTTATCTATCTCTTTTTTTGGGAGAATTTTTACTAACATATCTAAAAGTTCACCACTTCCGCTACCATTAGCAGAAGAAATACAATAATAATGATTAACCCCAAGATTATAGAATTCTACTGCCATAGATAAGTATTTAGCATCATCTACTTTATTAACTACTAATAATAGGGGCTTCTGGGATTTACGCAATAATTCAGCTACTTGATAATCCTCAGCTATAAGACCAGATCTGATATCTACCATAAAAAGTACTACATCAGCTTCGCCTATAGCTATATTTACTTGTTTATCAATTTCTTTTTCAAATTGATCTTTTGAGTTTTCAGCATAACCACCTGTATCTATAATAGTAAATATATGTCCATTCCATTCAGAAATCCCATAGTTTCTATCTCGAGTAACACCACTTATAGCATCGATAATAGCTTCACGTCTACCTAGTAAACGATTAAAAAAAGTAGATTTCCCAACATTGGGTCGGCCTACTATAGCAACAATAGGATACATACGATGAGTAAAATTTAACGTAAAAGTATAAAGTTTATAAATAAATTACTTCTAAAGAGAAAAGGATCAGATAGCCTAAAAAACATATTCAATTTGAATATATATATGAGGTATATAGGATAGCTATTATATTATATATAATGAACCTAGATATTGTTTATTGTTAGTTAAATAAATTATATATAGCTTTATTATATAGTTCCTCTCTAAACACAGAGATCTCTATATATACAACATAGGCTTTATGTCCTGAGAGAGTTTGATTATAAATTACTTTAATAAATAATTAAAGGAACATTTTTTTATGCAAATTATATATATTAAAATTCTATAAAGATCTAACATCCTATCCTATAGAATAGGATGTTAGATATTATTAAAAAATAATAATACTTTTTATCGATTAATTATTCTTCACTTGTATTTATTATCGGGATAAATACGTTGTATCATCCTGATAATAAAATTATTGATATAACTTTATCTTATTCTAAGATATTTGGAGAAAAACTTATTGCCACAAGCTATATGGTATACGTTATACCTTCCTTGCCTAGTTTTTAGGTTGAGTTCATTTATATATGATAATATACATTTAAACGATTCTATAATAGAAATTTATTTATCCCTTTTTCTAAAGGATCATCGATATAAATCGAGAAATATTTTTTCTTAATTCATTACGGTTACAAATAATATCTATAAACCCATGTTCAAGTAGAAATTCAGCTTTTTGAAAGCCTATAGGAAGATCCTTTCCTATAGCTTCTCTTATCACTCTAGGACCAGCAAACCCTATTAAGGCTCCAGGCTCAGAAATATTAATATCCCCTAATAGGGCGTATGATGCTGTTACACCTCCGGTGGTAGGATCAGTTAATAAGGAGATATAAGGTAATCCTGCCTGCGAAAGACAACTTAACATAGCTACGGTTTTAGCCATTTGCATAAGGGAATAAGGAGCTTCCATCATACGTGCTCCTCCGGATTTTGAGATTAATAAAAAAGTAGATTTTTCTTTTATAGCCCTCTCTATAGCTCTTTTTATTTTTTCTCCTACAGCTGAGCCCATAGAACCTCCTATAAAAGTAAAATCCATACACGCTATCACTATCTTATAACCTCCTAATTTTCCAAATCCCGAACGTATAGCCTCGTTAAGCCCTGTTTTTTCCCTAGCTTCATCAAGGCGTTCTCTGTATTTTTTATAATCGATCCATCTTAGAGGATCTTTTGAAGAAAGGTTAGCATCTAATTCTTCGAATATACCTTTATCAAATAAAATCTTAAAATACTCTTGACTTCCTATCCTAACATGATAACCATCTTCTAAACTTACATATAAGTTTTCTTCTAACTCCTGAGTATCTATGATTTTTCCACTTGGAGTTTTATACCAAAGCCCTTTAGGGAGATCTTTGCGATCCTTAGTAAGAGTAAGGATGTTTTTCTTTTTCCTTAAAAACCAGGTCATAATTCAAATATATCACACCAAAAATTTTATCACTTGAGCCTATTAATGTTATTAAGGCTCTTAAAAGCATTTTTTAAACGGGTTTTGAAACTTTTTTCTCCTTGACGAAGCCATATACGAGGATCATAATATTTTTTATTAGGTTCTTCTTCTCCTTGAGGGTTCCCTATTTGTACTTTTAAGTAATCTTTATTCTCATTCATATAATCACGTATACCAGTCATAAAAGCGTACTGTAAATCAGTATCTAAATTCATCTTTACTACTCCATAACGGATAGCTTCTTTAATTTCTTGTTCTGATGAACCTGAACCGCCGTGAAATACGAAGGAAATAGGTTTTTCGGTAGTTTTATATTGCTCTTGAACATATTTTTGAGATTTTAGCAAAATATTTGGACGCAAGCTTACATTTCCCGGTTTATATACACCATGGACATTCCCAAAAGCAGCCGCTATAGTGAAATTTGGACTTATTTCAAGTAGTTTTTGGTAAGCATAAGCTACGTCTTTGGGTTCAGTATAAAGTTTTTCATTATTTACTCTACTATGGTCTACTCCATCTTCTTCACCTCCTGTAATACCTAATTCTATTTCTAATGTCATATCTAGCATTGACATACGTTTAAAATATTCACAACATAGATTTATATTTTCTTGTAAGGGTTCTTCTGAGAGATCTAGCATATGAGAGCTAAAGAGTGTTTTTTTGTTATAGGTATAATATTCTTTACTTACTTCTAATAACCCGTCTATCCAAGGTAGAAGTTTTTTAGAGCAATGATCCGTATGTAAAATTACTGTAGCTCCATAAGCCTCAGCTAACTCATGAATATGTTTAGCACCAGCTATAGATCCTAGAATTGCAGCGCGTTGATATTCATTGCTTAATGCTTTTCCTGCATTAAAAATTGCCCCACCATTAGAAAATCCTATAATAATAGGGGCTTTAAGTTCCGAAGCAGTCTCTAAAGCCGCATTGATGGTATTTGATCCTGTAACATTTATCGCTGGAAGAGCAAATTGATTTTCTTTTGCATAATCGAATAGTTCTTTAACTATAGCACCGGTAACTACACCTACAGGAAATTTCTTAGACATTACCTTATAAATTATATTTTATAAATAGGATGGAATGGCAAATATAATAAAACCTAATATACTTAAAAGGGATAGCCTATAGCAAAATTTACTATTGGATTTAAGAGGTCTAATTTAGAAAAGAGCCATCTATTATAAATTTTTGAAGGATCATGTAATTTATAGGCAAAGTCCAAACGGATGATAATTAATTCTAAATTATAACGTAATCCTAATCCTATACCTAAAGCCATTTGTTTATAAAAACTACTCCATTCAAACATACCGCTATTCATTTTAGTAGAATTAATAGCATTATCTTTCCTCTTTAATGACCATATATTACCTATATCGATGAAAAAAGCTCCATAAATTTTTGAGAAAATATCAAAACGGTACTCTGTATTTATAGTTATCTTAATATCTGATAAAGCTGGATCCATTGAATTATAGTGTATAGCGTCCCCAGGCCCTAATTCATAGGTATGCCAGGCTCGGATATCATTATACCCACCTGCAGAATAACTCCGATCAAAAGGTAATTCGTGGGAATTCCCATAAGGGATACCAATTCCTAAAAAAATACGTGAAGCTAAAGTTTTAGTTGAGGAGAATTTCCAGTATTTTCGTAGTTCTAAATCAAATTTTAGAAACTGCGAGCAGGATAGCTTAAATAAGCTATGCATTGGCTGTTTAGTTGTTTTTATTTGGGTTAGTATGAGGGGGTTATTAACCCAGGAAAGTAAATCTAAGGCTAATTCTATTCTACCATAGAAAAAAATAGGATTAAGATTATATTTATTTATATCATTTTTATATTCATAATAGTAATTCACTGAATGTATAAAATATTTATTTGCAATCCGTTTTTCTTGGTCCAAGGTTCTATTAAAATATATGTCTGTCTGATTGTTGAGATAGCGGTCCCCCATCTCTAAATCGTAGCTATCTTTTATAGCTTCGCCATTATTGTGAAAATCATAATAATGATCTTTTTCTAGATTTTGAATAAACTGAATATTTAAAATACTAAATCTATGGCTCTGATAAATAGAATTTTTCCATTCATATTCAATATTTCCAGAAAGATTTATCCTTCTTATACTTCTATTTTTTTGATGAATAATCTTTAAAAAAACATAAGAATGTGGGATATAGAATTTATTTTTGATAAAATAAATGTCTAATGGGAATATAAATCTAGGAAAATCAAATTTAGCTTGTGTCTCTGTCTCCCAAGCATTGAAATACCCTTCAGTCTTTGTCAAAGTTTCTTTTACAGAAGCAACATTAACTTTTATAGATAATTCGAGATTTTCAGCTCCTGAAAAAATATTTCGCGTAAGCAGTGTAATTCCTGAAGAAATACCTAAATTATTTAGGTATAAATAGTTACAATAAAAAGAAAGTTGTAATTCATATTTATTGTTAGGGACCAATTCTATATTTGCATCTAAAAGTGGATGTTTTTCTGTAGATTTTTTACTCTCTTTTAAAGAAAATATACTGATATTAAAATTATTAAAACGATTAATGTTATCTTTTGTAAGAATAATATCTTGTAACCTGTACAAACCCTTAGGTTTAATTACTAAAGCATCTGTGAACACACTAGGCTTATATTTAAGTGTATTTGGCAAACACATGATATATCCTTTATAATTAAAAGGATTTAAAGCTTTATGTATCTCATTTTGAACAGTAATTTTAATTTGATCAAAATGATATGGAATATGTTTAAAGGTTTTTAGCGAATTACCCCCCTTTTTAGGGGGTGTTTTTTCATTTACTATCATGAGCGTCTTTACTTTTTGCTCTTTGGCAGTTAAGTATATTTTAAATTTTATTTCATTGTTTAAATAGTTGAAATTATAATATCCATAGTTTTCATAAAGATTTTTTATTCGTTCAAGTTCATTTTTAAAATCTTGTGTATTATAAATTTTACCCGTTTTAATTTTTCCATATTTCTTATATCTAAGATAAATTTTTTCTAATTCTTTTTCTTTAAAGTAACATTGTATATCCCCTAAGATATAGGGCTTGCCTGTTTGAGTCTCATAAATTATCTTCCCTTTTTTGCCTTTTAAATCAAGGCGATATCTTGTTTTTGCATTAAAAAATCCTTTTGAAAAATAATCTGCTTCAATAGCCTCAGATGAGGCTTGTGCAAGATCTCTATCTATAAGAGATGGTTTGCTTGAGTTCTTAAAAAGAAATTTATCCCACCATAAGTTTTTCCCTAAATATCTGTTGAGATTGTTTTGAATTAAAAGGTTATCTAGTTTCTTGTTTTTCTGTTTTTTAGATAAGGCATCGGGAATATTAGTATAAAATTCATTAAATACGAGCTCTAAATCTAGATTGGAAATATTATAAAATATTAAACTTAATGGTAAAAATCCTAAAAAAGTCTTGTTAGGACGAAGTTTTACATAGTTATTATGATCGGAAAAATACAATCGTTTCCCATTCTCCTTAAAAATATTATCAGTAAGCAAATATCGCCCTTGGGGTACTCTCTGAGTAATATTACAAGCAGTTAGAATATATAAAATGCTGATTATAAATAAATCTTTACAAATTATTTTTTTTATTAAAAATGGAAAAAAGCATATACAAATATATGTTTTTACTTTCTTATTTATTAATATTCCGTATTAATATAGCCTTGATATTCGCTATATCAAAGTTTAAAAAGTTCTTATTAAAAGTGATTTATAATATTTTCCTAGTATTTACCTTATAAATGAATTAAATTATTTTTTATCTTAGTTATATGATATTATTAAGACATTTTATTTTTTCCCATACATTTTTTTATATGTTGCTATTTTAGCAAAACAGATTTTAATGAAATATAAGCTTGAGATAATCTACTAGAATATATTATTTAAGTCTATTGATCTAGATTAGATATCTAACATAGACGGATTTTTTTAAAAAAACTTCGGGAGTTATTGAGGATTGTATATTATTAGAAATAAATCTTACTATAAGTTTCCCCCTTAAACACTTTAAGAATAAGCAAAGAGATAATTAATATGAGAAACTAAGTATGAAAAGTTTAAATATTAGTTATAACTACAATATATACTATTAAACATAGTACTAGGGTCTTTACTTTTTATAAAAAAAAAATTAATATACAGATATATTTTTTCAATCATGTTGAAACCTGCAACATTAAGCATTTACGAATCATCTGCCGGATCAGGGAAAACCTATTCCTTAGTTAAAGAATATATTACTTTAGTCTTGGTATCAGAAAATATTTATGCTTTTAAAAATTTTATTGCTATTACCTTTACTAATAAGGCTGCTTACGAAATAAAAAAACGTATTTTAGAAACCTTACAACAACTCTCAACGCCTTCTAAAGCACATAGACATCCATTTTTTGGAAGTCTCTTAAAGGATACTAATTGTACATGTGAGCAATTAATCAATAGATCCAAATTAGTACTAGGAGCTATTTTACATTCATTTTCTGATTTTTCTATAAGTACTATAGATAAATTTACTCATAAGATTATTCGTACTTTTGCATCTAATTTTAGTTTAAACTCTAATTTTGAGCTAGAGACTCAAAGTCATATTTTACTTAAAAAAGCTCTGGAAAATTTTCTTTTTAAAATATCTCCTCAGTCTTCCTTAAGAAACTTTTTAACTGATTTTTCTCTATATAATTTACATCAAGGTGATAATTGGGATCCTAGCATCTCTCTTTTAGAGAGCGCTAATTTGCTCATACAAAAAGATAACACTCTCTTTTTACAGAGGCTTCAGAAACATAAGTTATCAGATTTCTATGATCTAAAGAAATATCTCATATGCCAGATGAAATCTTTTGAAAGAAGTCTTATTTTAGAGGCTAAAAAATATCTTAAGTTTATAGAAGAAAAGCATATATCATTCGATTCTTTTTATCACTTAGATTGGCCTAATACTCTTAAAAAAATAATCGAAGGTAATTATATTATCAATCCTTTTAACAAGCGCTTACAAAGAAGTATATGCTCAGGAAAATTATATTCTAAAACTTTTAAAAACGACACTCAAAAAAAACTTATAAATAATCATTGCCAAGAAATATTAAGACATTATAAATCCCTTTCAGTATTTTATCAAAAAGGCATTTCAAAATATCTAACCGCACGTATTTTACTGAAAAATTTGTCAGCTATTGCTGTTATCTATGAAATAGACAAGGAGCTAAATATTTTAAAAAAGGAAAAGAATATAGTACTTATAGAAGAGCTTAATGAGATCTTAGGACAATTTATAAATTCTGAAACTAGTTCATATATATATGAATATTTAGGTGAACGTTATACTTATTATTTTATAGATGAGTTCCAAGATACATCTTTAATGCAGTGGAAAAATTTTGAACCACTAATTGAAAATGCATTAGCTCAGGGAGGGGCAGCTATGATAGTAGGAGATATTAAACAGTCTATATATCGTTGGCGTGGCGCTCATCCTGAGCAGTTTTTATCCCTTTCTCAAAATAATAAAGCGCCTTATAAAATAGAAGTATACAGTCTTAAAAAAAATTTTCGAAGCTTTAAAAATATTGTTAGTTTTAATAATGAATTTTATTCTATTATTGCTGATCTTTTATCTAACCCATTTTATAAAAAAGCTTATAAAGAAAATTTTCAGGACTATTCAGAAAAACATGGAGGATATATAGAACTCAACTTTATTTCATCTAATGACAATTGTGCATATTACTATACTACCTATAATAGGGTGCTAAAATGTATAAAAAAATTACTCTTGCATGGATATAAATATAGTGATATTTGTCTGCTAGTACGCAAAAAAAAACAGGGGGCTTTTTTAGCAACATCTCTTATAGCTGATCACCAACCTGTAATTTCTTCGGAATCTTTATCTTTAACAAAGATATCGACAGTAAAAATAATTTTAGGATATCTCAAAGTTATTTCAAAGCCTGAAGATATCAATTCACGTATTGACTGGTCATTATTACTTTTACAATACGGGTTATTTAACCCTAAAGTAAAAGATGTCCATTATTTTTTGGAATTTCTAACAAAATTATCTTTTGAAGGATTTTTCAAAAAATTGACTCAATTAGGCCTTTCTTTTAAGGGATATTTAGGCTATCATAACTATTCCTTATATGAGCTATGTGAAGAAGTTATAAGAGTAGGTCAACTTAACCGTATAAATGATATTAACTCGCTTATTTTTTTCCTCAATACAGTATATCGTGCTATGCGAAAAGGTATTTTTACTCCAATAGAGTTCCTAAAATGGTGGGATCAAAGACAAGATAAAGAAAGTGTTAGTTTTTATGAATCACTTAATGCTATAAAAATCATGACGATTCATCAAGCTAAAGGGTTAGAGTTTCCTATAGTGCTTTTACCTTTTGCTAACTGGAACACTTTTGAAGAAAAAAAAGGAGGCTTATGGTTAGAGATAGATGGGAACGAATACAAGGGATTTGATCTTTTATATGCAACTGCAAATACCTTCATGAAATCTCTTGAAGGATCAATTAAAGAAAGGTATGAGGATTACTTATCTAAAATTCAATTTGATCATATAAATCTTTTATATGTAGCTACCACACGTGCTATAGAACGATTATTTATTTTTTCTCGTCGCTCGAAGACTCAAACTAGTACTATAGCATTTTATCTGGAATACTATTTAAAGAAAAAATCTTATTGGGACCCCTCTAAAGAAGTTTACGAGTTAGGTTCAATATGAAAATTTAATAATATAAAAAAAATGATCTAATCGCTTAGTGAGAGTAAATTTCACATGATTATTTTTCAATTTTTATTCTACACGTTTTTTTATAAAAAGCTTTATATATATTAATATTAACAAAGTTATTTTAGTCTTCTTTCTTAGGAAGAAAGAACCTAAATATTTTTAGGTAAAAATATAATAAATGTTATTGGATAAATACCTACTAGTATTAACTATTTCGTTTTTAATAACCAAAAAAAAATGTAGATTGTATAGAAAATGCTATATCTTAATAAGACCTATTAAGGTAATAAATACTAAAATAGTATTCTATTTAGAGCATATTAAAAATATTAGGATATTTTTTTTATAAAGAGTCTATCAAATAGATAAACGACTAATTAAATATATAATAGTTTATAAGATCTAGTTTTTTACTAGAAAGAATTAATTAATAGATTTTGAGCCCTATAATAAATGTTTACGTATATAAAGATCAACAAGGGTTATTAATCTAGAGGACTTATATTTTCTAGAGATGGTTACATAATTAAAAAAACTACTAAGTTTTTAAGTGATGTGGTAATTTCTATTTTAACGATAAATTTACAGATGTTATAGTTTGATTAGCAACCTTTTAGAGGCTCCTATAGAGTTTCTAGAAATTAATAATAAAATAGGATCAGCTATTAATTCCTTTCGCTGGTTATAAATACAAACTTATTAAAAAATAATTTTGTCCCTAACTAAAGACTATTATTTTTAAAAGAAAAAAATCTTAGTAACTAATGCAGTTAGTTACAAACTTAATTTATTTTTTTATAATATAAGGAGGGATAAGTTATCCCTAAAACTTAGGGCTGGGAATAATTTATATAGAATGTAAAAATCATATAGTTAATGAACTGAATGGTAATAATTATTTTATGATAAATGAAGTTGAGAGATTATAAGATATTATTTTTTCTTATCTTTACTCTCTGAGAATGTATTAATAGTAAAGATCTTTAAAGCAGACCACTTTATCGCGTTTTATATTATGAATAAAATGAGGAAAGTCCGGACACCTAGGGCAGCATAGCGGGTAACACCCGTCCATCGTGAGATGAGGACTAGTGCAATAGAAAGAAAGTACAGTTTGGCTGTAGTGAAATCAGGTAAACTCTATGTAGTGAAATGCCACGTATACCAGCGATTAAGATAAGCCCGATCAAAGCTGGGGGGTAGGCAGTTAGAGCTAAAAGGCAACTTTTGGCCTAGATAAATGATAAAGACCCATTTTAATGGGGACAGAATCCGGCTTAAAGGTCTGCTTTTTTTATATGCTAAAAATATAAAGTTTTATAAAATATATAGATCGACTCTTACTACTTGTTTTCTGAATTTGTAAAATATAGTTTGACCCTCTAATATTAATCTAGAGGAAAATTTTCATTATTCTACTGTAACAGATTTAGCTAAATTTCTAGGCTGATCAACGTTCTCACCACGCATTAGAGCAATATGATAGGCTAGCAACTGTAAAGGTATAGTAGCGATAAGGGGCGTAAAGATTTCATCTACGTCAGGAATTTCAATAATATGATCAGCTAAAATTCTTACTTGTTCATCTTCTGGATTAACTATAGCAATAATAAGTGCTTTTCGGGCTTTAATTTCTTGAATGTTATTAAGAATCTTTTCATAATATCCCCCTTTTGGGGCTATAACTACTACAGGCATATTTTCATCAATAAGCGCAATGGGTCCGTGTTTCATTTCGGCTGCAGGATAACCTTCAGCATGGATATAAGAGATTTCTTTAAGTTTCAAAGCACCTTCGAGGGCTACGGGAAAATTTACCCCTCTTCCTAAATAGAGAAAATTTTTAGCATCTTTATATTTTTTAGCTACCAGTTCTATTTTATTACTTATCTTAAGTATCTCCCCCATTTTATGGGGGAGAAGACTTAATGTATTACACAGTATATGATGCCTTGAAGGGTCTATAGTTTTTTTGTATTGACTTATTTTTAGCGCCATCAAACTCAAGACAGTTACTTGAGCAGTAAAGGCTTTAGTAGACGCTACCCCTATTTCTGGACCAGCATGTGTATATGATCCTGCATTTGTAATTCTTGCAATAGAAGATCCTACTACATTACAAATCCCAAAAGTAAAAGCACCTTTCTCTTTAGCTAGTTTTATCGCAGCTAGAGTATCGGCAGTTTCTCCTGATTGTGAAATCGCAATAACTATATCATCTTTGTAAATAATAGGATTGCGATATCTAAATTCTGAGGCATATTCTATCTCCACTGGAATTTGTGATAATTCTTCTAAAAGATATTCTCCTATAAGAGCAGCATGCCATGAAGTTCCGCATCCTATAATAATAATGCGTTTAGCTTTTAAGAAGTATTCTTTATAATCACATATACCTGCTATTTTTATGGTACCTGACTCTATTAAAAGACGTCCTCTCATAGTATTAAGTATTGATCTAGGCTGTTCGTAAATTTCTTTAAGCATAAAGTGCTCATAGCCTTCTTTATCAATCTCTTCAAGATCCATTTGAAGCTCATGAATACTAGAAACTACGTGATTATTGTTAATGATTTTTCTAATATCTACTTTTTTATTTTTTATAATCACTGCCATTTCGCCATCTTCTAAATAAAGAGCATTCTTAGTATACTCTATAAAAGGGGAGGTATCTGATGCAAGAAAGAATTCTCCACTGTTAATACCTATAGTAAGTGGGCTACCTAGTTTTGCTACTATTATTTTATCAGGATATCCCCTTTCCATAACAGCAATAGCATAGGCGCCTACTATCTCATTAAGAGATAATCGAACTGCTTCTTCTATAGATAAATTATCCTGATTTTTGATATACTCGATCAAATTGATTAATACTTCGGTATCGGTTTCGCTTTGGAAACACATCCCTTTCTGAATTAACATAGATTTAAGGGATAAAAAATTCTCAATAATTCCATTATGCACTATTACTAATTGTCCAGATTTAGAAATATGAGGATGAGCATTTACATCATTAGGTACCCCATGTGTTGCCCATCGGGTATGAGCAATACCCGTAGAAGAGCTAAAAGTATCGGTAATTTTTTTTTCAAGATCAGCTACTTTTCCTTTAGTCTTAAAAAGATGAAACCCTTCTAGGTCATTTAAAACTAAACCAGCGCTATCGTATCCTCTATATTCAAGTCTCTTTAATCCTTTAATTAGAATAGAGCAAGCATTTCTTTCCCCTGCATATCCTACAATCCCACACATTTAAAAAAGAATATTTTTCAACTTATTTTCATATTAGCGATTAACAATGTCTTATCCCCTAATGAACTTGTTCATAAATTTGTTCAAAAGTTTCTGTAATTTCTTCTAATGAACAACATTCATAGATTTTCGATCGAGTCTCCTTTAGGTATTGTTCTATTTCTTCTGAAAGTTTTATATCCCCTTTTATTACCGAGTCGGAAAAATCTATAGAAAGCTTTGTAAGATTAATAAAGCTAGGAGATTCAATTTTCTTAAGTGCTTTATTTTTTATGCCGTCCCATTTGATTTTTTTCACGAATGTTTCATTTAGATTATCTTCAAAATCTTGATTATAAAGAGAAGTGATTATCTTACATTTTTGGAATAAAGGATCCCCTTTATAGTAAGTTTTAAGATAAAGCGGAATGCAAGCTCCTAACCATCCATGGATATGTATGATATCTGGAGGCCAATTAAGCTTTTTTATTGTTTCTATAACTCCCTTAGTAAAAAATAACGTTCGTTCATCATTATCTTTAAAAAAGCACCCGAAAGAATCTTTATATATCCCTTTTCTTTTAAAATATTCCTCATTTTCAATAAAATATACCTGAAGTCGTACCTCAGGTATAGATGCCACTTTTATAATTAACGGCTGATCCATATCTTTAATAGTAAGATTTATACCTGAAAGTCTTATAACTTCATGTAGCTGATGTTTTCGTTCGTTAATGAACCCATAACGTGGCATAAATATACGTACATCATTACCTAATGCTTGCATTGCTTTAGATGCCTGAGAGCTTATAATAGATACAGGAGTTTCAGGAGTATAAGGGAGCAATTCAGAAGAGATATACAGGATACGTCTACCGGTCATGGAGGATTAGTTTCTTAATGAAGACTACAAAGGTAGTAAAAACTAAGCGTTTTTAATTTTTATACTATAAAAAATACTAATTTTTCATAATTCTTTTGTTTATACTATTTATCTTAATTTTAAGCTTTTAAAATTTCTGGATCCATTCTGTAAAACGTCATATGCATCGTTATTACGATATCTATGTCCCCATACATCTTTAGACTTGATAATATTTAGTTGAAAAAAAAGAATTTTTTCCTATTTTTATCAAATTATGTAAAGACAGAGTCAATTTGAAAATTAAAGCTATTGTACTAACATAGTAATGTGGTTTTTACTATTAATAGATGTTAACTTATTTATAATTATTATATAATAATAACCGGTTTGATTATTGTATATAAGTTAAGAACATTCCAAAATGTTATATAAAAATAATTTAATATAGACTAACAGAGATCCAATCTTCTTTATACTATCATATTAAAAATGATTATAAGGTATTAGTCTTAGCAGGACTAAAATATGGTAGCAGGACTAAAATAGTAGTTGTAAAAATACGTATTATTATACTTTGGATAAAGTTGTTTCAGGAATACTTGCTTTGTTGTATAACAATAAGATTTTATAGAAAAGAATTGTTTCTGTAGTATTTGATAAAATAACATATTATAAAAATATAATAAGACTCTTATACAGCTTTAGTTATATTTGTATACTCTTTTAATAGTAGAAAATATTATATGAATACACATGATTTTTAATAGTTAAACTGAAGAATTTTTTTTTTAGAAAACTATCTTTAACATAGTAATAGAAAGCTTTTTATACCTTTGATTCTTCTATAAATTAGAGAAAAATAGATGTCCCAAAAGAAAAAAATATCCTACTCTAGTGAGCCTTACCGTAATAATTGGTTTTCTAGAGTAAAAAAATTTATGAATCGCTTTTTAAGCGTCTCCGATAAAGAAGGAGAAATGCGTAAAGTTTCTTTATTAAAACCATTATCTTCAAGGTCTTTGATTAAAAAAGATTGCAATTCATATATACCCTATACAAAAACCGTAGTAGGTGTTATAGATGTTAAGTCCACAGGATATGCTTTTGTAAAGGTAGAGAATTTCCGGCAGGACATTTTTATTCCTAAATACAAAACGCTTCAAGCTTTTGAAGGAGATAAAGTTATAATAAGATTCTTAAAAAGACCTTATGGGAAGCGTATTGAGGGTGAGGTAGTAAAGATTATTAATCGTAAAAGAATTTTTTTTGTAGGGACTTTTCAGTTGAATGATCAAAAAAAATACGGGTTCGTGATAGTAGAAGGGAAGGGATTGCACGTAGATTTCTATATTCCTAAAGGAAAATTTAAAGAGGCAAAAAATGCTCAAAAGGTAATAGTTAAATTTGTAGGCTGGCCTAAACATCTTACTAATCCAATAGGGGAAATTGATCATGTCTTAGGGGATCAAGGCGATCAAGATACAGAAATGAATGCCATATTATATCAATATGACCTTCCTTATACTTTCTCAAGAAGTATTGAAGAACAAGCTAAAAAAATATCTTCGGAGATAACTATCGATGAGATAGCCCGGCGAAGAGATATGCGTAAAGAGATAACTTTTACTATCGATCCTGAAAATGCAAAGGACTTTGATGATGCTTTATCAATAAAATTATTAAAAAATGCTCGTTGGGAGATAGGAGTACATATTGCTGATGTTTCATATTATATAGAAGAAGGTAGTTTACTTGATAAAGAAGCCTATAAGCGTGCTACATCCGTATATTTAGTAGATCGTGTAATACCAATGTTGCCTGAGGCGCTCTCTAATAATCTCTGTTCTTTAAAACCTAAAGAGGACAAATTATGTTTTTCAGCTATTTTTGAAATCGATGAAAGCGGAAGGCTTTTTAAATCATGGTTTGGGAAAACCATCATTCGTTCTAATCGTAGATTTACCTATGAAGAAGCCCAGGAACGTATTTTATCAGGTCAGGGTGATTTTTCTAAAGAAATTATTCAGTTAAACAAACTGGCTAAGAAACTAAGAGAGAAGCGACTTAAAAGAGGAGCTATTGGGTTTGATAAACTAGAAATTAAATTTAGCCTCGATGAACAAAATGAGCCTGTGGGATTTTCTTGGAAAGAGAGCAAAGAAGCCCATCAGTTGATTGAAGAGTTTATGCTTTTAGCTAACTCAAAGATAGCAAAATTTATAAGCCTGGATTCAAAAGGGGAAAAATCTGGGCGGACTTATGTTTATAGAATACATAATGATCCAGATATGGATAAGCTTTCTATACTTAATCAGTTTATAAAACCTTTAGGCTATACTCTTAATTTAAAGAATCGTAAGACAATTACTAGTAGTATGAATGCTTTATTAATAGCTGTACGTGGTAAACCTGAACAACACATAATTGATTCTTTAGCTATGCGCGCTATGAGTAAGGCAAAGTATTCTACTAAAAATATTGGTCATTATGGGTTAGCTTTTGCTTATTATACTCATTTTACTTCACCTATACGTAGATATCCAGACATTATAGCTCATCGTCTTTTACAACATTATCTAAATAAGGGTAAAATTCCCCTTGCAAATACATATGAAGAGCAATGTTTACATGCAGGGAACCGTGAACGATTGGCAGTAGATGCTGAGCGTGATTCTATAAAATATATGCAAGTTAAATACATGAAACGTTTCATCGGGGATGAATTTGATGGAATTATATCTGGGGTTACTGAATGGGGTATTTATGTAGAATTATCTATTGCTGGCGCTGAAGGGTTAATTCGTTTAAAAGATATGAATGATGATATTTATATATTTAAATCTGAACAATACTGTATAGAAGGGAAAGATAAACAACGAAAATATCGTCTTGGAGATACAGTGAGAATTAAATTATTAAATGCAGATATGGATAGGAAGCAACTAGAGTTACAGTGGTTATATACATAAAATTATTAATTCTTTGATCATGGCTACATTGATATTTTCCGCTATAGCTCTAGGCATTATACTTAGTTTTATGCTTATTGGTCCAGTCTTTTTTATACTCATAGAAACAAGTTTGATAAAAGGCTATAAAGCTGGCGTTATCCTAAATCTAGGAGTAATATCAGCTGATATAGTTTGTATTATATTAGCTAATTACTGTAGTCAAGAAATCTCATATTATATACAAATGCATCCGATACTTTTTAAGATAGGTGCAACTATGATAGCTCTCTATGGATCGTATATGATTTATTCCCGAGGTGATATTATATTAAATAATAATATTTCTTCTTCAGAAAGAACATGGCAACTTTTTATTAAAGGTTTTTTCATAAATTTTATGAATGTAGGCATCATAATTTTTTGGATTTCCGTGGTTATCATTATATCAGTTAACTATCATAATCCTTATAAATTTTTTCTATATATTTCTATTGTATTAAGCACATTTTTTATTTTAGACCTTTTTAAAATATTTATGGCGAGTATTTTTCATAAGACATTTAATAATCATTTGATCTGTAAAATCAAACAGATTTCAGGTATTTTATTAATTGTGTTTGGTATTTCCCTTTTTATAAAAAGTTTTTTTTTAACTCCTTCTCTTAAGGAAGAATTTCTCTATCACATATTAAATATTTTTCCAACCTACAAAGGTTGATATATTCCTATATAACCTCTATTTTTATTAAATAAGAATGTCACAAAAAGCAATTTTATTTTCTACTAGAAGTAGTAAAGGGTTAGCTCAAAAGATTGCCTTTTACTATGGTGAAGAATTAGGCAATATTCACTTTCTTGAATTTAAAGATGGTGAATATGAACCTTCTTTTGAACAATCAGTTCGTGGAGCACGTGTTTTCCTTATTGGTTCTACTTTTTCACCTGCAGACAATCTTATGGAGCTATTATTAATGTGTGATGCAGCACATCGAGCTTCAGCTCAAAATATAACTTTAGTAATCCCTTATTTTGGATGGGCTCGTCAGGATCGGAAAAATAAACCTCGTGCGCCTATCGGAGCTAAACTTGTAACTAACCTTATTAGGGTATCTGGAGCTACACGTGTGATAACTATGGATTTACATGCAGATCAAATACAGGGTTTTTTTGAGATTCCAGTAGATCACTTATATGCATCAAATATTTTCGTTCAATATCTTAAAGATCTAAGATTAGAAAATCTTACCATAGCTTCCCCAGATATGGGGGGGGCTAAACGTGCTAAGAGTTATGCAGGCTATCTCGGAGCTGAGGTGGTTATTTGTTATAAGGAACGTAAAAAAGCTAATGAGATTGAATATATAAACCTCATTGGCGAGGTTAGAAATAGAAATGTAATTCTTGTTGATGATATGGTTGATACTGCTGGAACTTTATTATTAGCAGCTGATTTAATTAAAAAACTAGGCGCTTTAAGTGTACGAGCTATAGCTACACATCCGGTACTAACAGGCGAAGCTTGTAAGAAAATAGCACTTTCTTCTCTTGAAGAACTTCTAGTTACAGATAGTATCCCTTTAAAGGGGATATGCTTATCTAAGATAAAAATTTTATCTTGTGCTCCTCTTTTTGCCGATGTTATGCATTTAGTGCATAATAAAGAGTCTATAAGTAGCAAGTTTATTATTTAATTATTTTTTTTTAATATGGAATCTCTAATAATTCAAGGAGAAAAAAGAGATAATGTAGGTAAATTATCAGCAAGAGCTTTACGTGATGCTAATAAAGTGCCTTGCGTTGTATATGGTGGAGTGAAAAATATACACTTTTCCACAACTTTATCAAGCTTCAAGAAGCTTGTATATACTCCTAAGGCTCATATCGTAATTATTGAATGGCCTGAAGGAGTCAAAACTAAAGCTATACTTCAAGACATTCAATTTCATCCTATATCAGACCTTATACTACATGCGGATTTCTACGAGTTAGAAGCTAAAAAACCGGTAATTATAGAGATTCCTTTAAAAATTATTGGACACTCTATAGGAGTATCACAGGGAGGGGTGGTTCGAATTATGCTTAGAAAAATTAAAATAAAAGCTCTTCCAGCCAATCTCCCGGACGACATCAAGGTAGATATAACCTCCCTAGGTATAGGGGGAAAAATCTATATAAAAGATTTAATAAGTGATAAATATAGTATTCAACATCCTAAAGATACTATAGTATTAATTCTAAAAACTTTACGTGCGGTAATAAAAACCGCTCAAAACGATTCTAAGTTATCAAAAGATGACGATAAGAAAAAATAGAAAAAAAATATACTTAAGGAGGAAAAAATTTTTTAATTATATATGTGTTTTAGTGATGATTATTTTATGAGAAAAGCACTAAGTCAAGCTGCGTTTGCTTTTGAAAAAGAAGAAGTGCCTGTAGGTGCTATTATTGTAAGCAATGGGAAAATCATCGCTAACACATATAATCTTGTTGAGTTGTTAAAAGATCCTACAGCTCATGCAGAGATACAGGCTATCGGAATAGCTTCATCTTATTTAGGAGGGAAATATCTTAAAAACTGTACCTTATATACTACTTTAGAGCCTTGTATAATGTGTGCTGGGGCTTTATATTGGTCTCAGATAGGTCGATTAGTTTTTGGTGCATGTGATCCTAAAAGAGGCTTTTACGCTCAAGGAATAAAGCTTCATCCTAAAACTCAAATAAAAGGATCTGTACTCTATCAAGAATCTCAGGAACTATTACAACAGTTTTTTAATGAAAAAAGGTAATTTTAGATAAAAAAAGAAGGATTATTAATAATAAGTCCTTTAATTCTTTTGTGTCTATATGTGCTTTTCCTGAAAATATTAAGCTAAGTTTACGACGACGAGTAGCGCCCTGATAACGCTTTTTTTCTTGTTCAGTTTCGGGTATTAATTTAGGCACAGCTAAAGGGATTCTTTTATCGTCGATATGAACAAAAGTATAAATGCCTTCATTAACTTTTTTTCTTGTGCCATTAGTTATATCTTCTATAAATACCTCTGCAAATACTTCCATCGAAGTTGAAAAAGCATGAGAGACTTTTGCTTCAATAGTAACTATGCTTCCTGATGGAATAGGTTGGTTAAAAGAGACTTGATTAACTGCTACTGTCATTACATCACCTCCAGAATGTTTAGCAGCAGCTATTGAGCATATTCGATCTATCCGTGCTAAAAGTTCACCTCCAAACATATGGTTAAATTTATTAGTTTCGCTAGGTAACACTACATTGGTCATAACTGTAAATGAACTTGATGCTAGTTTAGCAGAATCCTTCATAGATAAAAATCATTATAAATAGAATATCTCTTTTAGAGAATTTTTTTATCTAAAGGTAGTCATCTCTCAAGAGATACGTGTATGTTAAATATATTTTAGTTATTTATAAGTATTTTTCTAACCTAGAAAGAGATAAGTATCATAAATAATAAAGGGATGGGATCAAAGAGTTATTTTTGAACCTTTTCTCATTAAGGAAGATTCCTTTTTTTTTAAATATTTGCTTATAGATTTTATTTTTTGCGATTATGGATGATAACTTTTATAATTATAGGAAATGTAGTTATCAAAACTATAAGTAAGATAATATATTCTATATTATTCTTAATCTGAGGATAAATTTTATCTAGATAATATCCTGCTAGCATAATTGAAAAGCTCCAGATAAGTCCTCCTAGGATATTATAAGTCATAAATTCTTTAAAATTTATGCGTACTATGCCAGCTATAATTGGGGAGAAAGTTCGAAGAATAGGCAAAAATCTACTAATAATTAAGGTCAAGGTCTTATATTTATTATAAAATAGTTTTGCTATAATTAATCGTTGTCTATTAAAAAAAAATGAATTTTTTCTTTTATATAATAGGGGCCCTGATTGATAACCAAAGATATATCCCATCATATTCCCTAGAATAGATGCTAGGGACACTAGCAGTATAATAAAAGTAAAAGGTATATTATAGAAATTTTTCGACAAATGATCTCCAAAAATACCTGCTGTAAACAACAAAGAATCACCAGGCAAAAAAAAACCTATAAATAATCCCGTTTCAGCGAAAATAATAAGGAGTATAATATATAAAGCGATATTACCAAAATATAAAAAAATCCAATTAAGATTAAATATATATTTAAAAAAATCTAGAAATTCAATCATCCTTTTACTACTATAATAAGGATAAATTTATATATTTTTAAGTATGGTTAAAATTGTTTAACAATAATTATCGTTTATAATTTTATATTTCTATAAAATAAAAACTTTTACAGCCAAACTAGATAAGTGTTTTATTATAAAAAAACTATAATATTTTATACAAATATTAGATACATATCTTTTTATGGAAAATGAAATTAGATCACTGGTAATTTCAACTATTAAATATGGAGAGAGCGCACTTATCTGTCGCTGTTATACTGAAACATTTGGTCTAAAATCTTTTCTATTAAAAAATCGATCTTCTAAGGGGACTTTTTTTAAAAAAAAATCATTTTTTATTCCGCTATCTCAAGTTTTTATAACTCCTTTTTTTCAAAAAAGCACTTCTTTAATAACTATTAAAGAGATTCGCAACGCCTATTTTTATAAAAGTTTACACACAAATGCCTCAAAAATAGCCTTAGCCATTTTTTTATCAGAATTTCTTAACATTGTGCTTAAAGAAGGTGAACTAGATTCACATATGTTTACTTATCTTATAAACTCTTTTAAATTCTTGGATCAGAAAGAGAATAACTTTGCTGATTTTTACCTCTTATTTATGATAAAACTTACAAAATTTTTAGGTTTTTATCCCAATTCAGATAAAATAGACAAACTGTACTTCGATCTCCAGAATGGAATATTCACTTCAGAACGTTATAATTTAAAAACTTGTCTTTCTCAAGAAAAAACTTCCCTTTTAAGGGATCTCATTACAAGAGATTTTTTAAAAAAATCTACTAAAATAGTTTTAAAAAGATATCAACGTAGATCGCTTTTAAATATTATTTTAAATTATTATCACCTGCATCAGGAGGATTTTCATCCTCCTAAATCTATGGAAGTACTTTTAGAGATCTTCTAATTTTTTATCAGGTTTTTTCTTAATACGTTTTTTTTCATTACGTACTATACTATGACCTGGTCTGCTCCACTTAGTTCCCTTATTATTGAATAAGGAAGTATGATCTTTACTCTCTTCTCTTAAAGAAGGACGCTGAGGATGTTTTGCAAAAGCTTTTTGCATTTTTAACCCTAAAATTTCAAATAATTTTTTGTCTTGGTTCATAGTAGGATTAGGGATAGTAAGCAATTTATCTCCAGCAAAGATAGAGTTAGCTCCCGCCATAAAACACCAAGCTTGTCCTTCTAAGCTCATTTGAGCTCTACCAGCTGAAAGACGGACTTGAGATTTAGGCATAACAAGACGTGTCGTAGCAATCATGCGAATCATATCCCATATTTCCACCATTTTTTGCTCCTCCATAGGAGTCCCCTCTATCGGGGCTAAAGCATTAATAGGGATTGATTCAGGATAAGGATTAAGTTTAGAGAGAGCTAAGAGTAACCCTGCTCTATCATCTAGTGTTTCCCCCATTCCTATAATTCCTCCTGAACATATAGTGATATTAGTCTTACGTATATTTTCAAGGGTTTTCAAACGATCTTCATAAGCTCTAGTAGAGATAATTTCTTTATAATACTCTTGAGAAGTATCAAGGTTATGATTATAGGCATATAATCCAGCTAGTGATAAACGTTGTGCTTGATGCTCTGTAAGCATCCCTAGTGTGCAACATACTTCCATATCCATTTGGTTTAGCATATACACCATCTCTAGTACTTGATCAAATTCAGGACCATCTTTTACATTTCTCCAGGCAGCTCCCATACAGATACGTGAAGCTCCACTAGATTTAGCTTGAAGAGCTTGTATCTTGACTCTCTCTAGAGAGAGCATACCATGAGTTTCTACCTTTGTGTCATATCTGGCCGCTTGTGGGCAATAAGCACAGTCTTCAGGGCATCCTCCTGTTTTTATAGATAATAGTGAGCTAACCTGTATAAGACTTGGGTCATGATGTTGTCTGTGAATTCCAGCAGCCTCATATACTAGCTCTAGAAGTGGACTCTGGTAGAGTTTTAGTATTTCTTCTTTGCTCCAATTATGCCACTTTTGTTCCATTTTATTCTTTTACTTACATATAAAGGGTAAATGTAATACAAAATATTCCTTCTTTTACTTGTTATAAACAATCATAGTTCTAGTTAAAAAGAAAACTAAATATCATAATTATATAATAATGAAAATTAGGGAATCAAAATGGAAATACGAAAGCTTAATTATATTTAATTGGGTTATACATGTAGAGCCTAGATATATATATATGTTTTAGGGTTAAATATAGTTTTGAGAATAAGGAACATAATTTTTTTTTATTCCCAATATTATAAACTTGATTCCAAACTATTTTTTGTAATAAGAAAGATAAAGATGAACCTTTTTAAGGTAAAAAATAAAAATATATTCTTATTAAGAAATTATGATTAATGAATCATGATAAAAAAAATAATATCTGATCTACTACAGATTAGTCAGTTTGTTAGCAAACATACTTCTACAAATTTCCCTTTTTTAAGGGAAATAGATATAACAAGAAGAGTTGAAAAAGAATATTTTAAAATAGTTTAAATGTATTATTATATAGATGTTTTAAGTATAAATCATATATGAGTAAAAATATAAACATATGGGCTACTAAAAAAAAATGGTATATTATTATTCTCTAATCTATATTTTTTTTTTTAAAAAAAAATCAGTTTATAGCTCTCTTCTTAATAAGAGAATTATACAGTTTTATAAATACATTATATATGTATATAAAATAGCAAAACTCTCTATTTTATTAGTAGATTTTAATCTATTTGATAGATTTAATTAAGAAAGAATTTTATAGAATGATTAGGGGTTAATATGATAATATAATAGTATTTTTTTTACCTGTTCATAATAATTTTATCATCAAATTTTAATAGTTTTTTGATTCCTACTAAGAAATGTGATTTAGATATTATAATAATATACTATGAACATATCTTATTATTCATCTTATAGATACCATTTTTTCATAGTTCTAGACTTTTATCTGCTGTTTTCTTTTTCTAATATATGTGTGTAGATTAGTCATATCCCTATCTTTAGATAGATCTTAAATCTCAAATAAGAAATATGCGGATATATTTGCGCATATTTTTAGCATAGAGATTAATTATCCTGTTAAAGCCTTAAATTTTGATATATATTCCCAAAGTATATTTTTAAGTTCTTCTAACCCTTTTTGATAATGAGAAGATATAAAAATAGTTTTTATATCTTTAGGTAGTTGATTCTCTAGATCTTTTTTTAGTTCGTCATCCAATAAATCTTCTTTGGAAATAGCTAATAAGCGTTTTTTATTTAAAAGTTCAGGATTGTAAGCAGCAAGCTCTTCGAGCAAAATATTATATTCTTTCAAAATATTCTCAGAATCACAGGATATTAAAAACAATAGTACCGTATTTCGTTCAATATGACGAAGAAACCTATGCCCCATCCCCTTACCTAGGCTAGCTCCTCGTATAAGGCCTGGAATATCGGCTATTGAGAAAGATCTATGATTTTTATATTTTACTATACCTAATTGAGGTGTGAGTGTTGTAAAAGCATAATCAGCGATTTTAGGGTTAGCTGCTGTAATAGCTGAAAGCAAGGTAGATTTCCCTACATTAGGGAACCCAACTAAACCTATATCAGCCAATATTTTCAACTCTAGTGTGATACAAGTTTCTGAACCCGGAAATCCGGCTTGAGAGTAACGAGGCGCTTGATTAATAGCATTTTTAAAATGCCAATTACCTAAGCCACCTTTACCTCCCCGTAAAAGGACTTTACACTCTTTTTCTTGAGAGATTTGAGTTATGATATTCCCTTGCTCATCTTTAGCGATGGTACCTAAAGGTACCTTTAAAACCAGGTCTTTTGCGCAAGGACCACTCATACAATTTCCTCCTCCGGGAGGTCCGTTTTTAGCCTTAAAATATTTATTATATCTAAAATGTAGAAGTGTCCAGAGTTGAGTGTCGCCTTGTAAAAAAATGCTTCCACCGTGACCACCATCCCCTCCGTCAGGACCACCTTTTGGAATAAACTTCTCCCGACGAAAATGTATAGCCCCAGCACCTCCATGGCCACTTATACAATAGATCTTCACCTGATCTATAAAATTTCCTGGAAACATTAGTTAAATAATTAATTCCTTGAATTTAAGCTCTAACAAAAGAGCAATTTCTTCTATGGATCCTTCAGCATTAATTTCTATTAAAATGTTATTTTGCCGATAATATCCAGAAAGAAGAGATGTTTTTTTATAATATTCAGAGATACGGTTTTTAATTACTTTCAGATCGGTATCATCTGAACGATTACTGGTTTCTCCTCTTAAAAAAAGACGTTTTATAAGAATATTTTCAGGAATGCTAAAAGAAAAAGCTATATTTATTAATCCTAATGAAAGGACCTTCAAAAGCCTATCAAATGATATAGCTTGTTCGAGTGTACGTGGATAACCATCATAAATAATACCTTGTGATTTTATATGTATAGATAAGGTTGCTTTAAGCATAGCAGTAGTAACTTCATCAGGCACTAGTAATCCTTGATCTATATAAGATTTTGCTTCTAAGCCAAGTGAATTTTTTTGTTGTATATGATAACGAAAAAGATCACCTGTGGAAAGGTGTTTTAGATTAAATCTATCGGCCATTATCCTAGCTTGTGTGCCTTTGCCTGAGCCAGGAGGGCCAAATAATATAATATGCTTCATATTAATCCTTTAACTGAAAGATATCAGGAATATTTCTACCCATCCCATCAAAATCTAACCCGTATCCTACGATAAATCGATTAGGGATAGGTATTCCGATATAATCTATAGATATATCACCTTTATAAAGATCTGGTTTAAAAAAAAGCGTAGCAATTTTAGCACTTTTTACTTTTTGATTTTGGATCATTTCATGAATTTTTTTAAGAGTTGTCCCCGTATCCACTATATCTTCGAAAATTACTACCTCACGATCTGTTAAATCCATAGGCCAATTTGAAATAATATCTACCTTATTGCTTGAGCAAGTTTTATTAAAATAAGAAGCTAACTGAATAAAAGCTATTTCACAGTTCCCGGGATAATTTTTTAAAAAGTCACTGAAAAACATTATCACTCCATTTAATACACCTACAAATACAGGCATACGTTCTTGATAATGGTAATAAATCTTTTTAGATAGATTTTTAACCACTCTTTCTATTTCAATGCTTTTTATAAATGGAATAAAAGTCTTATCTCTAATGGATATTTCTTTAAATTCTTGCATAAAAATATATAATCGTAAAAAAATACATGTCTTTAAGTTGATTAAAGAGATCAACCTTAAATTAAAAGGCTATGCAAATATATTTCTTAAAAAGAAAAAACCTTGTAAATAAAATACAAATGTCATCTTATAAAAAATTCACAGAATAACATGTTTAATATTAGTATAAAATTAATAATATGATGATAAATCACTAAAATACTTAATACAGATAAGGATTTGGTCTCCCAAAAATAGATAATTTTTACTTATCTATAGTTTATAAAACTATTTGATCTCTATAAGATTATACAATAAATAATAATATTAATTATCAGATATGATTGAAACTTTCAAGATGATCATTAACTGAGTTTTAAAAATGAGTATATTTTTATAAAATGTAGATAAATCCATTTATATTAAAATGGAAGACTTATAAAAAACTATCATAAAATAAAATAATCTATAGCCTATTTAGTATATCCCTATTCTTAATAAGCGTTTACAAAAATATTCATAAAAATCTTATCTGAATAATAATAAAGGATAAATAAATAATAAATACTAATGAAAGTCTAATTTTTTTTTTCAAAAAAAATACATAAGCACGCCAATTTATACTATTTATCTAAAGCAAAGATGGAGTTTTATCTTATTAAGTACATGATTTTGCTTTTTTATCCGTAGATCTTTACTAGTGAGGGATCATGGAGTAATTGATAAAGGGGGTCTTGATCTATTTTAGATTTTTTAATTAAATGTTCTTATATTAAGTTTATCTTTTTTTTTACCAAAAGTTTTTAATTCTCTTATAGATCATCTTTTCAAGCAAAAAATTTGAAATATATCTAGTATATAATATATTTTAGCTACATTAGCCTTGAGCTCAAAAATTACTAACTCTTAGATCTCTAATTTAGAGAGATATTACCTTCGATAATTAAGAATGATCTATCGTCTTAAATATAACTGTGTGATAACTCAATTTTTGAGAGCTTTTATATTATTGAAAAAAATCAGGAAGTATAAAAACAGATTACAGGTGAATACATTCGTTATAAGCACTCGCAGTGGCTTCTATAATTGCTTCACTAAGAGTCGGATGAGGGAATACCGACTTAAGAATTTCATGACTAGTAGTTTCTAGCTTTCGTGCAGTAACGACTTGAGCGATGATTTCTGTAACTCCTGTGCCTATCATATGACATCCTAGCCACTCTCCGTATTTAGCATCGAATATCACCTTAATAAAACCTTCGGTATCTCCATTAGCTGTGGCCTTCCCAAGAGAAACAAATGGGAATTTGCCTATTTTAAGATTATATCCTTTTCCCCTAGCTTTTTCCTCTGTAAGTCCTACAGAGGCAATCTCTGGGCTACAGTAAATACATCCTGGAATATTTTCATAATCTAAAATTTCGGGATCTAGACCTTTTATTTGTTCTACGCATATGATACCCTCAGAAGAGGCTACATGCGCCAAGGCAGGACCTTTTAATAAATCACCTATGGCATAATATCCTTGAACAGAAGTTCTATATAAGTGATCTGTTATAACGTGTCCTTTATCGGTTTTTATACCTATCTCTTCTAAGCCTATACCCTCTATATTAGGCTCGACACCTACAGCTGAGAGTATGATATCAGTATCGATAACATAACTTTTATTTAACCTTTTAATAAACACTTTTACTTTCTCTTGCGATAGATCTACTCTATCTATAGAGGAAGAAGTAAGAACTTCTATTCCACTCTTTTTAAAAGAACGTTCAAGCTGTTGCGAAATATCTAAATCTTCAGATGGGACGATACGATCTAGATATTCCACTAACGTAATTTTACTCCCCATAGAATTGTAGAAATAAGCAAATTCTACCCCTATAGCTCCTGATCCTACCACTATCATATTCTTCGGAATATCAGAGAGTGAAAGTGCTTGACGATAACCGATAATTTTTTTACCATCTTGAATAAGATTAGGTAAATTTTTCGAGCTAGCACCCGTAGCTAATATAATATGATGCGCGGTATATTCATATATTTTCCCTTCTTTATCAGAGACACTTATCTTCTTCCCAGCTTTAAGCTTAGCAGTCCCAAAAATTACTTCAATTTTATTTTTGCGCATTAAAAAGTAGATACCATTATTCATTTTTTGAACTATCTTCCGGCTACGTTTGATCACAGTTGGAAAATCAACGCGAATATTTTTTTTATCTAAGCTTAATCCATAAGCTTCAGCATTTTTTAAATAATCAAAAACACTAGCACTTTTAAGTAAAGCCTTAGTAGGTATACAGCCCCAATTTAAACAAACTCCTCCGAGTTCTTCTTTTTCAATGATAGCTGTTTTTAGTCCTAATTGCGCTGAACGGATAGCTGCGACGTAGCCTCCTGGGCCGCTACCAATAACGATTAAATCGAAATTCACAAAGATAAGTTTTTCTAAATACGATAAAAATGAACGAACGAATTTACAACTTATTTTATAAAAAAATGATTTATATAAGAATATGAAAAATCATTTTCTATAAAAAATAATATTGTAATCATGCGATAACGTTTAATTAAATCTTTATTTTTTATTTTTTTTATCATAAAGATATGTTCTAGAAAAATATTTATCTCTAAATTTGTGCACTAGAATCCACTAATTCTCAAGAAATGAAATTATATTTTGGAAATTTACCATTTGACACCACAGAAGATGACCTAAGGAGTCTTCTAGAACTCTCCGGAGAGGAATTCAATCATGTGAAAATCATTATCGATAGGGAAACAGGCAGAAGTAAAGGCTTTGGTTTTGTTGAAACCTCTTGTAGTGAAATCGGTCAAAAGATTATTGATAAGCTTCATAAAAAACCTATAACTAGTAAACACAATAACAATACAAGGGAAATTATCGTTGCTGAAGCTCGTGATAGAAAATAATCCTTAAATGTATGAAATGGGGGAAAGACATCAAAAAGACTTTTTCCCATTTTTCTTTCGTCAACATGACGAATATTTTTTTTATATTTTTTTTTTTGACAAGATTTATAGTTTTAAATTCGTAAACGTAGGGTTGTCATTATATCAATAAAATATTCATGGAAAAATTTTGCGGGACAGGTATAGCCCTCATAACTCCGTTTGATAAAGAAAAAAAAGTAGACTTTTTAAGTCTAAATCGCTTATGTAAATATGTAATAAAAGAAGGCGTGGATTACTTGGTTCTCTTAGGTACTACCGCTGAGTCAGCTACATTAAAAAATGAAGAAAAAAATGATATTGTTCGATATGTCCAAGAAATAAACAAAAAAAGATTACCTTTAATTTTAAGTATAGGAGGTAACAATACTCAAGAAGTGGTTGAAAGAATACAGGCTATAGATCCTTTAGATTTTGAAGGGATTCTATCAATAGTACCTTACTATAATAGGCCGTCTCAAGAAGGTATATTCCAGCATTTTAAGACTATATCCGAAAATACGCAAGCTAAAATCATTTTATATAATGTCCCATCTCGTACAACATCAAATATATTACCTAAAACTGTTATTAAATTAGCTCGAACTTGTAAGAATATTATAGGTATTAAGGAATCTTCCGGAAATTTGTTGCAGGCTTATGAGATTATAAAAGAAAAACCTGATTATTTTAGCGTGATTTCGGGAGATGATGCTCTAGCTCTGCCCATAAGCTTAGGTGGAGGAGATGGTGTAATTTCGGTACTAGCTCAAGCAATTCCCAATGAATTTTCTAGTATGATGCGATATGCATACGAAAGAAAATCTTTAGAGGCTTTTAAACTTTATTACAAAATGTTCGAACTTATACATTTAATTTATCAAGAAGGGAATCCTACTGGTATAAAATCGTTATTGAATAGTATGGGTATTTGTAAAAACTATCTCCGACTTCCCCTAGTAAGGGCTTCTCTAATGTTAGAAGAAAAAATAAAAAGTGCCTATACTACTCATTTCTATAGAGCAGGTTTTTAAAACATGTAACAAAGTAAAATAAGCTAATTAAATTTTTAATTAAAAGATGGTTAACATAATTCTATCTCTCTCCTTAATTTCTGTAATAAAACCTCATCTATGGTAATATTTTATTTTCTTCTAGAAAACTTTCTCGGTATTGATATAAAAAATTTCGCATATACATATTTATATGCTATCCCCCCCCTTATAAGTTAAATATCGAGGACTATATACTTTAATAGTGAGTCTTTATGGAGAGAGGGCTATGTTAATAAATGTATACGACATTAAAATACTACGTAATTAAAAAAAAAATATAAATATATCGATGTTAGTTTTGAAATATTCTAAAAGAATTAGTCTTTATTTTTTCCCTTTTTTGATCTTATTCGCGTGTGATAGACATCTTAAGGAAGCGCTTAAGAATGGTGACATAGATTATATAATTGTAAAGGGAGATGATTTTTTTTCTCAAAAAAAATATTCTCAAGCATTAAGATTTTATGAGCAAGCCATGCCTTTTGCTGAAGAAGACAAAATTATTAAAGATTTGAAGTATAAGATTGCTATATCAAATTTTTATAATAAAAGTTATACCGTGTCTGGACGCGAGTTTAAAAATTTTTATAATTCTTATTCATCGGATAAGCGTGCTGAGGAAGCTCTTTTTTATTCAGGATACTCTTATTACTTGAGTTCTCTGGATTATAATTTAGATCAAAAAAACACTTATATAGCTATCGAAGAACTAAAGAATTTTATTAGTATATATCCTAAGAGTAAAAAGGGCTCAGAGGCCATAATATTAATTCAAAATCTTACAAAGAAACTAGAAAAAAAATACTTTGAAATTGCCAAAACGTATTATGATATTATGCGTTATAAGTCGTCTATAAAAGTTTTCGAACAATTCATAAATAATTTTCCTAAAAGTACGTTGATAGAAAAAATTAAATACTATATTATAGATTCCAAACATAAATTATTATTAAATAATATTCAACCAATCAAAAAGGAACGTTTTCAAGAAATTTTAGATATGATTGAAAAATTTATCAAGTCTTATCCAGGTTCTTCATACACAGAAAAAATAATGGATATCCAAAAAAAAGTATTACAAAATATTGAATAAATAACAAAAAAATCATATTTAAAAAAGAAGAATGTAAATGTGAACCCTTATGAAATTTAAAGATACTAAAGCACCTTTATCTATTGAAACTATCGACCGAAAGAAGATGGAAGAGTCTGGAGAAAATATATATGCTATTATCAATATTTTAGGTAAACGTGCTAATCAAATAAATAATTTGATTAGAACCGAACTTTATAAAAAACTTGAACAGTTTGTCTCTAATAATGATTCACTTGAGGAGATTTTTGAAAATAAAGAACAAATAGAGACATCAAAATTTTATGAAATGCTTCCTAAGCCTACCTCTATTGCTATTCAGGAATTTTTAGATGGAGAAATATATTTTTCAAAAATCATAAGATAGAACTAAAATTCTTATCATGATAATATATAACTTAAAAGAAAAATTATATAAAATTTACAGTACTATAATTAAATATCATTATCGCTTATCCTATTAAGGATAATTACCATATACAATGCGGTTATAATTTTGCTTAAACAAAAAAGATAGATATACTCTTATAAATTACTTTCTTAGTAGAGGAATCTTAGTAATATTTTATCGCAAAAAAATCGCATAAAAAAAACTTGAGCAAGTTACTCTATAAATTAGAATTTTATATATATACACTACTTATTGTAATAAATGCAGTAAGCTAAAACGTATTTTATTATTACTTATACTAGTATAGTAGTTAGTATAATTATATATTCTTTTTTAGAATAACCATTATAATTAATATATAATAAAAATTTTTAATAACTATTTTTTTTTACACAAAAAACACATCTGTTCTTTAACGAATAAGTATCTAAGTTTTAGGTAGTTATTTTTAATATAAATAATTTCCCCAAACTGGGGCGCTTATTGCGGTAATTATCATTTTTTATTAAAAAATCAGGAAAAAAATTACTCTATACGTCTACCAAAAAGATTACTACCTATCCTAACCATATTGCTTCCGCAGGATATAGCTAACATGTAATCTAAACTCATACCCATAGAAAGGATCTTAAAATTCGGATAATCTTTTTTGAATTGCATAAAAAAATCATGTAACAAGCTAAATTCTTTATTCACTATTTGTTTATTTCTTGTAAAAGTAGCTATTCCCATAAAACCTAAAAGTTGGATATGTAACATATTAATAGATCGGAAAGAATGTATTATATCTTTCGCTTGCTCAATACTCATACCTGATTTTGAGGGTTCTCTTGAAATTTTAATTTGTAAAAGAGATCGTATAGTTCTTGAATGTTTCGCTGCTTCTCTCTCAAGAATTTGCAAATGTGTAAATTTTTCTATGCTATGTATCATATAAATAAAAGGCGCTATATATTTAAGCTTATTAACCTGTATTTTACCTATCATATGCCAACGAATATCCTGAGGTAACTTTTGATATTTTTGGATTAATTCTTGGATATAACTCTCACCGAAATCCCGTTGACCTTCTTCATAAAGAGCCATTATAGAGGAGATGGGTTGTTTTTTAGAGACTGCCACTAATTGTATTTGATTCCCAATTTTAGCTTTAATTTTCTTTAAATTTCTTGAAAAATTTATCATTCGTTTACAAGATTATCATATTACTTGATATAATAGCTATTAAAATTGAGCCTAAAAAAACTAAGATTTAAGTTTTTCCGATAGGAATAAATTAAATAATCTCTTAAAAAATATAATGTTATATGATAAAAACATTAAAATTACATGATTATTAATATAATCTCCTCCCCCCTTCCTCCCCCGAATATTATTTATAGTTTGTTTTTATAGAGATCTATCCTTGAATGAAAAGAAACATAATTATAATTTTCTATATTAATTTTTAATTATACCGCGTTATATTATTTCAATAGTACAGTATCCATATGTGAGTTTAAAAATAAATATATACTAAATAAGTAATTTAGCTGAAAGCCTAGCTCAAAAAAACATTAAGAAGAGCTTTTACCCAATATATTTAGTATTAGATAAGATAACTAAAAATATTACATCTATATTTTGTAGCATTTGATATATTTGTATATATCTCAATATATATTATTCCTATTTATAGAAAGAGGAATAAATAGTTAGGTTATGTGCACATAGAAAAATCTTTAATAATTTACTTTAAGGGAATAATGTAAAAAACTTGTGTTGTAAAATTACACTCTCTAATATAATAATAGTTATAAAGTATAGTAAAAACACGATAAATACTTCTTAAGAAGTACATCATAGTTAGATTTATAGATATAAAATTATAAGAAATTTATTTTATAAAGAGTTGCGAGAAGAAAAAAACTCAATACCTAATTTCAGCCATTCGATATATTTATCTATATGGAACTCAGCCCCAATAGGGGTATTCATTAATTGATTTTCGTAATCTACTATAACATAATAAGGTTGAGCATTTGTTTTAAAATGATTTATTTGAAAATCTGCCCATTTTTGTCCATAAGTGACTATTTGTCTTTTTGAATAATTTGAAAAATAACTCTCAGATTCAGGTAACTTTCTTCTATCATCTACATGCAGTGAAATTACTACAATTTTTTTTGATAAAAGATATTTAATACGTTGATCTGCCCATATTTTTTCCTCCATTTTTCGACAATTAGCACATGTGTATCCAGTAAAATTAAGCAAAATAGGTTTGAGTTGTCTCATTGCATAGTTACGGCCTTTTTCATAATCGTAAAATACAGGGATATCTTGAATATATTTTTGAGTGTCTGAAGGCAGAAGTTTTGAAAAATTTGAATATGGATAATATTCACTATAGGTATTTGGGGGAATAAATCCACTTAATAGTTGTAAAGGTGCACCAAAGATTCCGGGTAAAATATACAATGAAAAACTTAATGAAAAAATAGATGCAAAAAACGCTGGTAAACTTGTCCCTTTATATGAGTTTTCTAAACGGAATCTAAAAACTCCAAGTAAATATAATCCTAAAAGAAAGGAAATGACGACCCAAAAAACTAAAAAAACTTCACGTTTTATAATATTCCATCGCCATATTAAATCTGCATTGGAGAGAAATTTCATAGCTAAAGCTAACTCTATAAATCCAAAACTAATTTTTAATCTTTGTAACCACGTCCCTGAACGTGGCAAAGCGTTTAATCCGCTTGGAAAAATAGCAAATAACATAAAGGGTAAAGATAATCCTAAAGAAAAACCTAGCATAACTATAATAGGGGTTAATAGCAATTCTCCTCTAGCTAATTCTACTAATAGTGTACCTATAATAGGTCCGGTGCAAGAAAATGAAACCAAAACCAGAATAAGAGCCATAAAAAAAACACTTAATAGATGTGTACTACGAGATTTTTTATCTACCGCATTAATCCATGAACTAGGAAGAAAAATTTCAAATAAACCAAAAAAAGAAAGGGCGAACCATATAAATAATACAAAAAACAATAAGTTTATCCAAGGGCTGCTAGAAATTTCATTAAGCGCTGAAGCTCCAAAAATTATACTTATAAAAGTGCCTAAAAAAACATAAATCAATACAATAAAAATTCCATATAAAAGGACTTTTTTTATACTTTCAAATCTGTTTTTAATTTGTCTGCTAAAGAGACTTACCGTAAGTGGAATCATTGGGAAAATACATGGCATAAATACAGAAGCTATACCCGCTATAAAACCAAAAAAAAGAATATTAATCCAAAGGCTTTTTTGTTTTTTTACAAAAAAATCTATTGAATATGATCTTTTCTTATGCCCTGTTGTAGGGCTTTTTATATATTTCTTAGATTCATTAAAATAAAAAATAAAATCTCGTCTTTCGGGAGCTAAACAATTATCATGACTGCATGCTTGAAATTCAAGTAAAACCTTTATTTCAAAAGGATCTGAAGAAAGTTTACGAATATGTTGGCTGTAAACTACTTCATCGCTAAAAAAGTAATAACTAAAGCCTAAATCACGTAAATATTTCTTTTTTAATTGCCCTATTTCCTTTAGTGGCCCAATTTTTTCATAATGATTTTGATCTTTATTAAAATTCACTGATATAGGAATTCCTATATTTTTAGCTTTCATATATGTCGAATAGACATACCAATTTTTTTTTATACTAACTTTTATTGAAAGTTCGTATTTGTTTTTAGAAATTTTTTTTTGTTCAGAAGTAAATTGTACCGGTTGGAAAATTTGTGCTGATAAATTCCAAAAAACTAAAAATAGTATAAAAACTCTATACAAAATTTGAATATTAGGGGTTATCTTATATTTAATATCTTTTCAGTCGTTATACTTATTTTAAAGCGTTCATCTAAGCGATGAGCTACAATCCAAATAATAGCCCCATCTGCATTGATTAACAGCCAGATTTTTTCCTTCTTAGGAAGGCTAAATTTTTCATCCTTGAAAAATTTGCTAAGTTTTTTTTTTTTACGCATTCCCAAAGGATAGAAATAATCTCCAAAACACCACTTTCTCAGTATAAGTGGATAACAAACTTTTCCAAAATCTATAGAAACTAGCGCTGTTGTATCTACCGAATTGCTTATTTTAAAGGATAATGATAACGGTTCTGTAATGGTTCTTGGAGAATAAATTTCATACATTCTTTTCTTATTTTCAAGTTCTCTTTTAATAAGTAACCATCGATTTCTATCATTAATTATACGATAAGAACGAGAGAAAAGTTGTTTCCCGGATTGTGCATATATAAGATGTTCAAGATCAGATAAATTTTTGAAATTATAAGGAGAAAATAATCGAAAAAGATAAGGTTTTAAAGGATGTAGATTCCTAAGTTTAGAAATATCGATTTCCCATTGAAATGGATTTTTTCTATTGCTTAGAGTTATTTCTTTTATAGTCGTTTTAATAATTTCTTTTGAAAGAATATAATCATCATTTAAGTTAAGCAAAGTGGTTGAGAAATTTTTATAAAGATTAGGCGAAAGATTTAACAGCAAAGGTATTATACGGTGTCGTATAACATTACGGGAATATTTATGATCTTGGTTACTTGAATCTTCGCGCCACTCAAGGTTAGAGGCCTGTGCATACTTAAAAATCTGCGCCCGTGTGAACGGTAATAAAGGTCGTAAAATATCTTCTGTATTTGAGATACCCAAAAATCCTTTAAGTCCCGTACCACGCATGAAGTTGATAAAAAAAGTTTCTAATGTATCATCCAGATGATGACCTAAAGCTATAGCATCTAATTTAAGTTCTTTTAAAAGTCTAGCAAACCATCTATAACGCAAAGCACGGGCGGCCATTTGTATAGAGCACTTATTCGTTTTTACATAGGTTAGAGTATCAAAGCGCTGAAGATAAAAAGGAATTTTTTGATGTTTACAGAGCCCTTCAACAAATTTCTCATCGATATCTGAATCGATAGTACGCAATTGGAAATTGGCATGTGCTACGCTTAGCGAAAGCGAAGTACTTTGTAAAAGATTTAATAAAACCATACTATCAATTCCACCACTTACCGCTACTAGTACATGCTTAGTATTTGAAGGTAGTATTTCATTTAAATGTTTTAAAAAGATTAGTTTAATTCCCATCCTGTTATCAAACAAAGGTATCTAATAAATATCGTTGAATATAGTGAGCGATTTCTAAAGGTGATTTATTAATAATATCCACTATGTAATCTGCCTGTTCATAAAAAATCATCCGTTCGGAAAAATGCTTAAAAATAAAATTATTAAGTTCTTTATCTGATAAATGACTAATAATAGGGCGATTAGTTTTTTGAGTACGAAGCCGTTGATAAATTAATTCAGGAGATAATTTTAGATAAACGGTTTTTGCTAAACGTTTCATCAATAAAATATTATCCGCATGACAAGGCGTACCCCCTCCACTAGAGAGGACATAGTTTTTTATTGATTTTAAAATATAGTTTAAATAAAAAGACTCTACTTCCCTAAAATAATTTTCACCTTTTTTTAGAAATATATCTCTAATATGTTCTTGCTCTTGAACACTTATATAGTGATCTAAATCGTAAAATTTCATTTTCATATATGAAGCTAATAGTTGACCAACAGTGGTTTTTCCACTACCCATATATCCTATTAAAATAACCTGCAAAATACTATTATAAATCACTAAATTATAAGATTTTTCTAGATTCTCTAGAACATACATTGTTAAACAAATAAAATGATTGTATATTTGCTAGCTGCATAATGCCAGCTTAAAAAAGACCTGGTAGCTCAGTTGGTAGAGCATTACACTTTTAATGTAAGGGTCCTGGGTTCGAGACCCAGCCAGGTCACGCTTACTATTGTGCTTGTATATTTACTCGTTTATATCTTCTTTCTATTCATTTTTTACTATGATATACATTATAGTAAAAAATTAAATAACATTAAATATTTATTTAATATTTATTAAAAAGCGTAGGATAATAAAATAATTTCTCTTTTTATTGAGATAAATATTATTACTTCTGAGATTAGAATAATGTTTCTTTAATATAAGTAGTTATTTACTATATGAAGTATATCAGTTTACTTTACACTAATACTTTACACTAAAAAAAACTCATTTGGTAAAATTTCCTAGGTAAGATAAATCCGAAAGGAGTATAAGTTGTTTTGATAATATTTATTAAAATATGAATGCATAATAATCTCTAAAGATTCTTAGATAAACTCTTTTAATAAATATATAATTGATATGTGCATTCCCATTTTTAACACAAGTAAGAAAATCAGGTAATAAAATATTTCTTAAAAAAGAGGAGTCCATGTTAATTCTAGTATTTAGTAAATATCAAAAAGTTTTTTTAAACAAAAAATATAGAGGCAATAAATATCTATTACTCCTTAAAAGGATGTAGAATTTGATTATCACATTATTATAGATGGGGCTTTAAAACTGTTTCATAAGAAGTAAAACTCATCGAGTTTTTGATAATTTTTTATAAATAAAAAGAAAAGCTATATCTTTTTTTCCCTAAAAGGGGATAGGGAAGCTTAATAAGGATAAACATTATATAACCTAATTATATAATGTTATTTATCAGGAAATTGAAAGATATGATAACATATGATTACTTTAAATAAAATTTATTCAATAAAGGTAAGCCCCCTATCTAGGGGATATAGATAATATAATGTAGCTTTACAAAAGCTAAGGTTTTCTCCAAAGTAACTTTACATTTTCTTGCTTAGGCAAAATTTTCCTGCATACTTTCTCTGGTAATATTGATGCATTGATTTTTTCATATGTTTCAGCTGTCCCCATAATAACCCAATAAGGCACTATAGCAAGAAGAAAACTCAGGCACCAAAAGCCCGATATAGCTATTATAATAAAAAATAAAAATCCTATAAATTGTGCAATTATTGTCATGACAATACTTTAATTTAAAATTAAAATTAAAAAAATATTATTTAATCTTTTCGTATCTTTATCTCTATTCTAAAAAATAGAAATAGATAAAAATGAATTTTCGTATAGAAAGAGATACTATGGGCCGAGTAGAAATTCCCAATAATAAATATTGGGGAGCGCAAACCGAACGTTCAAGAAGTAATTTTAAAATCGGCCCGCCTGCTTCTATGCCTTTAGATTTGATATATGCTTTTGCTTATTTAAAAAAAGCTGCTGCTTACGCTAACACTGATTTAGGAATTTTAACTGAAGAGAAAAAGACTTTGATTTCAAAAGTTTGCCAAGAAATATTATGTGGGGATCTTAATGATGAGTTTCCTTTAGTAATATGGCAAACAGGGTCGGGGACTCAAACTAATATGAATATTAATGAGGTAATTGCTAATCGAGCACACGTTATAGAAGGACGAGCGCTTGAAGAAGATACACGTGTGATTCATCCTAATGACGATGTAAATAAATCGCAATCTTCTAATGATACTTTTCCTACAGCCATGCACATTGCCGCTTATAAAAAACTTATAGAAGTAACCCTTCCAGGAGTAAAAAAATTACGTGATGCACTGAATAAAAAGTCTAAAGATTTTATAAATATTGTTAAAATAGGTCGTACTCATCTCATGGATGCCACTCCACTTACCTTAGGTCAAGAGTTTTCAGGTTATGTAGCCCAACTCGATTACGCTATCCGCTCTATTGAGTATACCCTTTCTCATCTCTCAGAACTTGCGTTAGGAGCAACAGCTGTAGGAACTGGACTAAATGCGCCTATGGGTTATGATATAAAAGTAGCTGAATATATAAAAGAGTTTACAGGCTTCCCATTTAAAACTGCTAGGAATAAATTCGAGGCTTTAGCCGCTCATGATGCTTTAGTAGAAACGCATGGTGCACTTAAACAATTAGCTGTTTCGTTAATGAAAATTGCTAATGATATACGTATGTTAGCCTCCGGACCTCGTTCAGGTATAGGTGAGTTATTAATTCCGGAGAATGAGCCAGGTTCTTCTATAATGCCTGGAAAGTTTAATCCGACACAATGTGAAGCCCTCACGATGGTATGTGTACAAGTTATGGGGAATGATACCGCAATTTCTATAGCAGGTTCTCAAGGACATTATGAACTTAATGTATTCAAACCTATGATGATTTACAATTTTTTACAATCGGCTCAACTTCTAGGAGATGCTTGTTTTTCTTTTGCGTTACGTTGCGTAAAGGGAATTATTCCAAATTATGTGCGTATTAAAGAACTTTTAGAACGTTCATTAATGCTAGTTACCGCACTTAATACCTATATAGGTTATGAAAAGGCAGCTGAAATTGCTAAAGCAGCTTATAAACATAATACAACCCTTAGGGAAGAAGCTTTTCGATTGGGATATGTAACACCTGAAGAATTTGATGAATGGGTTAAGCCTGAAAATATGATTGGTAAAATATAAATTAGTATTTTTATCAATTGATTTATTTTTTTAATCTGAATATTTATGCAAATAAACTTATATATGAATAGAGATCAATAATTTTTTATCTAACGTATTATTAAGCTTTTACTGTATAGTTTTTATTATATGTAATAATTTTTTTTAACTTCTCTTTCCCTATATAATTCCCACCTAAAAAAAATAATAGTCTGTACTATTTACAGATTGTATCTTCACAACTATTGTTTTTTATAATTAGTCTACTAAAAAAAACTTAAGTATAATATTATTTATTTAATACATTTTTGTGAAATTATTGGCTTGAAATAGAAAGTATATTAAGTATCTTAACCCCAAGGTTTTATTTTTCTTTTCACTTTTACTATGATCTTTTTCATCATTTTTAAAAATGATTCTCTATCCTCTTTAGGACTGATTTATAAAAAAGATATGAGAAGTCATCATATATTGTTATTATAATAAACTATGTTAATTACTATTAACATACAGGAGATAAAAATTTATAGGATTTTTAATTATTCTAGAAGAATTTCTAACCATATTGGTTACATTAATTTTTAACTTATATATCTTAAGAGTACTTTTTATTATTTTAATAAAATCCTATAATTATTATACACTTAATATCTATAAACATAGGTTAGATAGAATACAAAAGTATCTGAATATATTTTATATAAGACTCCATAATAAGTTAATAAACATAATAGATATTATTTAAAATAAGATATTTTATTCAAAAACTAACCCAGTTAAAATTAAGTTTACATAAAAACAGTTTTAGATAAAAAAAATACAACATCACGAGAAAAATTTAACAATATCACATATTATATATATATAAATAGTATACTTTATAATAAATCATTATATAAACTAGTTTATCAGAACTATTTTGATATCTTTTTGGGAAAGCTATATAGTCTTTAGTATATTTGTCCGAGGCCTGGCCTCGTAGCTTAATTGGATAGAGCATCTGACTACGGATCAGAAGGTTGAGGGTTCGAGTCCCCCCGAGGTCACAAATTTTTATTCTTATGATATGTTAGAAACTAATTAAATAATGTTTTAGATAAAAATCTCATTTTTTTTTATTTTTAATAGATAGTACTTATACTGTATATCTATTTTATATTTTCTATTTTTTTTGTCTTTGTTAATATCCTTGGAGGGTGTTTTTTTTTACATTTCCTATAAAAATTATGCCAGTAATATTTTTTTTTTATAGGCTAGTTATGATAATGTTTAGGGAATTAACTTTTTATAATATAATTTATAATTTCCTATATAGGCTAGTTATGATAATGTTTAGGGAATTAACTTTTTATAATATAATTTATAATTTCCTATAATTATACTTTTAAAAAAGAGGCAGGTTATATACTAGTTACTTACTCCTAATATCATTGGCTATATCTAAGTCCCCTTTTGAAGGGGCCATACTTAGAATTTAAATCACTATTTTTTTTCATAGGCCTTTATAGGCAAATTTTGATGATGATTATCATATGTTTAATGGTTAAAAAACCTTTAAATCTTATGCCAAAAAACAAATACACTTATTATGCATACTTATCATAATTAGGTAAGTAATCGTTTTTTATTTAGTATTGAAATAAATATATATAATAGGATTATTATAGGAAGCGCTGATAGTTGCATATGTAAAAAAAGCGCAATAGAGAATATTAAAAATAAATATCTAGGAAAATTCTCTTTCCAGAGAAAAGAGGAAAATTTTAAAGAAATCATAGGAATTTTTGAAATAAGCAACTTACACGAAATAAGTAATAGGAATAATAATAAAATAGATGAATTGAGTATACATTTCCAAAAATCATAACATATATCCCTAGGATCTAATACAGATAATCCAATAAAAAAAAGTGTATTTGCAGGAGTCGGAAGCCCTTTGAAATTGATATTTGAAGTTTCATCGATGTTAAATTTTGCTAATCGCCATGCTGAACATAAAACTATGGAAAAAGCGCTCCATTTACAAAATGAAAAAAGTGGGTATGCAGTTATAGACTGTTCTAAAAAATTAAATACAATAAGTGCTGGAACTAATCCAAAAGATACTAGATCAGCCAATGAATCGAGTTGTTTGCCAAGTTTGCTTTTCTCCTTAAATAAACATGCGAAGAAGCCATCAAAAAAGTCTAGGATTAATGTTATAAAAGTTAATAAAGCAACTTTTTCATAATAAGGGCCTCTAATTAAAAAGATTAGAGCTATACACCCGCAAAATAGATTTAAAAATGTAAGCATATTAACTAAGTATCTATTCATATTAAAATTTTTCCTCAAATATAATAAGCTTTTTTTACCCTTATATCCCTCCCTGAGGGGGCAGATTCTCTTTTATTAGCTTAGTAATTTAACTTAGTTAAATAATAAAGTATTTATTACAAAACGTATATAAAATATATATTCATCCCTATGGTTTTTTACCTAAAAAACCTATTAAAATAGGTCATTTGATTTTATAGAGTATAAAAAATAATAAATACATATTTGTTAAAAAACAATCATCTTAGAACTTTATATATAAGAAATATTATCTTGGCAACCTATTAACAATAGTACTTCTATGTAATTATAATTATTCAAGAAAATAAAATGTTTTATCAATATATCTCTATTAGCATTTATATGCTTGCAATGATGGGATTAGGTTATTACGCTTACAAAAAATCTACTGCTAATATTTCAGAGTATATGTTAGGCAACCGTTCTTTAGGACCACTGGTAATAGCCCTTTCAGTAGGAGCATCTGATATGAGTGGCTGGTTATTAATGGGATTGCCAGGTGCTATATATGTATTAGGTCTTTCTGCAATATGGATTTCGGTAGGACTAATTCTAGGATCATATTTCAATTATCTTCTTGTAGCACCTAGACTTCGCATATACACTGAATTAGCAGATAATGCGATTACCATCCCTAATTTTTTCCAAAATCGTTTTGAACGATATGGCCGTTCTTTACGTTTAACATCAACATTGATCATTTTTATTTTTTTTACGATTTATATTTCTTCAGGTATGGTGTCAGGAGGTACGCTTTTTGAATCAGCCTTTGGCTTGAGCTATCATTGGGGGTTACTTTTAACGGTAGGTGTAGTAGTATTTTATACTTTTTTAGGAGGGTTTCTAGCTATTAGTTTAGCTGATCTAATTCAAGGATTTTTGATTGTTATTGCACTGATTATCGTCCCTATTATTTCTATTTTGGATCTAGGAGGGATTAGCAATTCATTAAAGCTTATAAAGGGGGTTAATATTGATTTGCTAAATTTTTTTAGCAAAAAAAATAATTTGACCGTTATTTCTTTTATAGCTTGGGGCCTAGGGTATTTCGGTCAACCTCATATCATTGTTCGTTTTATGGCTATTCGTTCCGTTAAACAAATGGGGTCAGCTCGTAGAATTGGCCTTTCCTGGATATTATTTTCTATTTTTGGAGCTATGGTTAGTGGCTTTATAGGTATTGCTTATGTAGATAAATATAAATTAATTTTAGATGATCCGGAAACTATTTTTATACGTTTTTCACAATGGTTGTTTCACCCTTTTATAGGAGGTTTTTTTATATCAGCTGTTCTAGCAGCTATAATGAGTAGTATTTCCTCTCAACTTTTAGTAACCTCGAGTGCGATTACTGAAGATTTATATAAATTTTTTTTTCATCGAGAAGCTTCAAATAAAGAACTAATGTTAATAGGTCGTATATCCGTTTTGATTGTAGCTATTATAGCTATTTTTCTTTCGTTGCGCGCTAATGATAATATTATAAATTTAGTATCTCATGCTTGGGCAGGTTTTGGAGCGTCATTTGGGCCTGTAATACTATTTTCTTTATACTGGATAAGAACTACCGGGTTAGGTGCTTTATGTGGAATGATATCTGGATCTATCACCATTATAATTTGGATTAATAGCCCTTTAAAAGACACAATATATGAAATAGTCCCTGGGTTTTTAGTAGCTTCTTTAGTAATTTTTATTGTAAGCTTATTAAATAAAACACCTG
The DNA here is from genome assembly GCF_056790205.1 of Candidatus Insignibacter tubulum. Lineage (NCBI taxonomy): Bacteria > Pseudomonadati > Bacteroidota > Flavobacteriia > Flavobacteriales > Blattabacteriaceae > Candidatus Insignibacter > Candidatus Insignibacter tubulum. The sequence goes on along the minus strand of NZ_CP199715.1, from coordinate 221,226 downwards.
GGGAAAAAGTTTCTCAAAAATTTAATCAAATGCTTCATGTATTGGGAGAATCTAAAAAATGAATTTTTAATTTTAGATAAATTTAAACTTACTTTATTTGTGAGACCGTATTTACTTAAAAATCAAAAATGGCTTTCTGACCTTTATAATACTCCTAAATGCGTAGAATGACTAAAAGATCTTATCAAAGATTATCCTTAAGAACTTAGAGAATGCTTTTCTGAGGATTTAGAAATTTGGTATAATAGTTCGTATCGTAAAAATAGTAATTTCTATTGTATAACTAGTTTTTACGATTTTCAGATATTTAAAAAAAATGTTTAAAAAAAAAAAACATTTTTGCTACAGCTAATAACTTCATTATAGTTAATGCTCATGATATACATAAAAATAGTGATTTTTTTTCATTTAAAAGTTCCCGGAGGTTCTTTAAAATGAGATAATTAGTGTTTTTTTTTTGCTTGCTTAAGGATCTAGTTCTAGATAAAATTATTAGAAACTTACATTCGTTTAGGTTTCTTCTCAAGAAAAAAAAATATCTTATATTTTTATTCTCCATCTATAAGGGAAGAACTTAAATTTTTAGTATTCTTAATAGGGATTTAAATCTACGTTTGACATATAATGCTAATAAATCTATTCTTTAATTATAAGCCCCCCATTCCGTTAGGATATTTTTTATTTCATAGAATTCTATTGAATTAATATTTATTACCTAATAAAATTAGGTAATAAATATATAAAAGGATTAAAATATTCCTTGAAATTATAAGTTTTATGTATATCTATAAAACAATGTTCTCTTTTAATCATTGATTAAATCAAAACTGCGAAATAGAAAAGGATAAAGTTTAGTATCTATGCCTATATAGAGTTATGTAGTGATATACTCTTCTATCCTCTCTGTTAGAGAGAAGAAGTATATTATGTTTTATATCTTAACAAGCCCTCCCCTATTTGCATACTAGTTTGTTTATTAAATTTAGCTTATGATTATCGAAATATGACTTTTTAAGATACTCCTTAAAATTTTGTTTGTAGTTTTGTTAAAGGTTTAAAGTTTTTTCTTTATGTCACAGATTAAATATATTTTCGTTACTGGAGGGGTTACTTCTTCCTTAGGAAAGGGTATTATTTCAGCCTCTTTAGGAGCATTATTACAATCACGTGGCTATAAAGTTAGCATTCAAAAACTTGATCCATACTTTAATATAGATTCCGGTACACTTAACCCTTATGAACATGGCGAATGTTTTGTTACTGAAGACGGGACTGAAACAGATCTAGATCTTGGACATTATGAACGTTTCCTTAATAATTTTACATCTCAAGCAAATAGCATAACCTCAGGAGGTATCTACCAAACCATTATCAAAAAAGAACGTAGAGGTGAATATTTAGGGAAGACCGTACAGGTTATACCCCATGTTACCGATGAAATTAAACGACGTGTTCAATTGTTAGGAAATTCGAATCAGTATGATATTATAATTACTGAAATCGGAGGAATTGTCGGGGATATTGAGTGTCTTCCTTATATAGAATCAGTACGTCAACTTAAATGGGAACTTGGCTCTGACAATAGTCTTGTTATTCATTTAACTTTACTCCCTTTTTTAGATACTACTGGAGAGTTAAAAACCAAGCCTACTCAGCATTCGGTACGATATTTAATGGGAAGCGGTATACAGGCTGATTTTTTAATATGTCGCAGTAGGCAAGCAGTATCTGATAAGCTCAGGGATAAGCTAGCTCTTTTTTGTAATGTTAAACCTGGAAGAGTATTTGAGTCTGTAGATGTCCAAACTATCTATGATCTTCCTGAACTACTATATATCCAAGGTTTTGATCAAGCAATATTAGATGATCTAAATCTTTGTTCTAAGAGCCCCCCTGATTTATCTATATGGCGAGATTTTTTAAGAAAATATAAAAATTCTAAAAAAGAGGTTTCTATCGCAATTGTTGGCAAATATACAAACCTTCATGATGCGTATAAATCTATTAACGAAGCTCTGATACATGCAGGTGCTTGTAATGAAGTGCGAGTAAATATTCGTTGGATTTATTCCGGAGGTATTAACAATAATAATAGAGATAAATATTTTAAAGATATTTCAGGTATTATCGTAGCTCCTGGTTTTGGGAAACGAGGAATTAAAGGAAAAATATTAGCTATAGAATTTGCTAGAGTTTATCAGATACCTTTTTTAGGTATTTGTTTAGGTATGCAAATGGCGGCTATAGAATTTGCTAGGAATATTTTAGATATAAAGGCTCAAAGTACAGAAATGTACCCTAATACAAAATATCCTGTCATAGATCTTATGCAAACTCAAAAGACTTTGACTCAAAAAGGCGGGACTATGCGTTTAGGAGCATGGGATTGTCGTATTAAAAAAGATTCTCTGCTTTGGCAGATTTATGCCAAAGAATACATAAGCGAGCGTCATAGACATCGTTATGAATTTAATTCTGATTATCTAGAAGTTTTCACTAAAGCAGGGATGGACTTTCCTGGAGATAATCCTGAAACAGGATTAATTGAAGCAATGGAACTTAAAAACCATCCTTTTTTCTTAGGCGTTCAATATCATCCTGAATATAAAAGCACAGTAGCTATACCACATCCATTATTTATACATTTTATAAAAGCTTCTAAAGCTTTTTTATCCAAATAAATATCTGAAATTTATAGAGTATAATATTATGCAAAGTAGAAAAATAGATTATAGCTCTTTAATAGGTTCTATTTGCATATCTGTTATTTTAATAGGCTTTCTCTATTTTAATAGAACTTCTCATCCAGATAAAGAACTAGATAATATATCATCTTTAAAACAATCTTATCTGCCGACTAAAGTTATTAAAAAACCTATTGTAGATTTTCATTCTGTAGGTAGAGCTGGTGAGACTATTTTAGAGAACGAAGTGATGCGAGTAAAAGTATCTAATTTAGGTGGAAAAATTAGTGAAGTGCTCCTAAAGCGTTATAAGGCTTATAATCATAAAAATTCTAATCATCATGCAGATCTTTACCTAGTAAAACCTAGCACTTTTTATTTTGGACTGAATTTACAAAACTTTGATAAGGGGAAAGTGTTGAGTCAATATTTATTTTTCATCCCTAAAATTAAAGAGACTAAAAGCGAATATCAATTAACTATGAAAGCGCTTTTGTCTTCTAAAGCCGAGTTAGAGTACACTTATGTGCTATCTAAAAAACCAACTTATAAATTGGATTTTAATATAAAAACTCGCAATCTTCTTTCTTTTGCTTCATCTGATTATATATCTTTCAATTGGGGACAAAAGGTAATGAGTTTTGAAAAGAGCCCCAATTGGGAAAAAAGCTATACTCAGGTATATTATGCTTATAATAATAGAAAAAAAGTAAAATATTTAAGTAATAGCTCTCAGGATGAAGAAAATGTTCAGGGGGCTAACTGGATAGCAAATAAGCAGCAATTTTTTACTACTATACTATCTTCAGAGCATCCTTTCGAGCAAGCGAATATTAAATCAAAGGTTCTTCCTAATTCTTCATCTTATCTCAAATCATTTGACCTATCAGCTAATCTAGCACTAGATTTAAATGAGATTAACTATAAAGGCCAATGGTATTTTGGCCCGCTTGATTATAACTTACTTAAGAGTTATAATCAAAATTTTGAAGATATTATCCCTTTTGGTTGGGGTATTATTAAATGGGTAAATAAATATTTTTTCCTAATTATATTTCAGTTTCTTGAAAAAACTCACCTTAATTATGGTATCATAATAATTTTAATGACTATTGTTGTAAAGCTTATCCTCTCTCCGATTACCTACCAGCAATACAAGCTTAGTGCAATGATGAAGATCATTCGGCCTGAGATAGATGAACTTAATCTAAAACTTAAGGGAGCCGATCCGTTAAAAAAACAACAAGCTACTATGGCTCTTTACCAAAAGACAGGTGTTAATCCTATATCAGGTTGTTTACCCGCATTTTTACAGATCCCGATTTTCTATGCACTTTTTAAATTCTTTCCAACCATTATTAATTTACGTGGACAATCTTTTCTTTGGGCCGATGATCTAACTTCTTATGACTCTATTTACGAATTCCCTTTTTCTATACCTATTTATGGAGATCATGTGAGTTTATTTACTTTGCTCTATACTTTAGCTTTTTTACTTTATACTAAAATAAGTGGAACCGGGAATATGAATCCTCCGGTACAAGAGCGAGGATCGCCTGATATGAGATTTATAATGTCTTTGGCGCCTATTATTATGTTGTTATTTATTAACAGTTATGCTTCAGGCCTTTCACTGTATTACTTTATTTCAAATACCCTTAATATTGCGCTTATTTTTATAATAAAAAGTTTTATACTTGATGAAAAGATCATTCATAAGAAAATACAAGAAAATAAATCTAAACCTAAAATTAAGAGTCTATGGCAGAAACGATTACAAAAAATGATGAAAAAAACTCAAAATAACAGTATTTAAGGGTAAAATAAAGGAGAAAAGTTAATAAATCATATGGATTTCTTTAGGAGAAAAATATATTTTTTGGTTGTATTTTTCAAAAAATACTAATAGATGACCGTCTCTATCAACAATTTGTATTTCTCCCTCATAGATTATATCATTTAGTTTAAAATATTTTTTTTCTCTTTTGCCAAAAAGATGTAACATATAATAGTTTCTAAGAATTTGGTGATTTCCTTGAGAAAGTTGTTGATATTCTTTTTGTATATGTTCTATAATATTTATAAGAAGCTCTTTTAAATTAAAAGTTTTATAAACTAAGTTTCTTAGTGAAGAAACTCTAGAGGTCTGAAATTTTTCTTGATGAACATTTAATCCGATCCCTACAACAGTATTTCGAATATATTCTTTATTTATTTTGTTTTCAATTAGAATACCTCCTATTTTTTTCCCCCTTAAAAGGATATCGTTAGGCCATTTTATAAAAAAATCTCGTCCTTCAAGAGAGAGTCTTTTATGAATGCCGTTAGAGATGCATATATTCAATAAAAATTTTTCTCTCACTGGGATATAAGTAGCGAATGAAAAACTAAAAGTTAGATTTTTAGCTTTTTCTGTTTGCCAATACTTGCCATAAGTGCCCCTTCCTTTAGTTTGCTCTAAGGCCCATACAACTATCCACTCATCTGATAAAAAATTTGTAGGACGTATTTTTTTTAAATAATCATTAGTAGATGTTACTGTATATAACTCAATTAAGTGAACGGGATATAAAAATGAGTTCATAGTTAAAATTTACATGCTATGAATTGATAAAAGTATTTATTTATTTTTGCCTATGTATTATAAATACAAGGCTAAAACATTTATAGTATTTAAGGTAAAAATTTTTATTTTGCTCAAAGCAATCACTAAAGCCATCCATAGAAAAAAGGGGAAAGGAATATTGTTATTTTAAATATTATTCAAAACGTTATTTTTAGTTATTTCATCATTAGCAATACTAATTCTTAGATACAAATTTATGTATCATATCAAATCAAATATTCTATGTTCTTAAACACCTAAGAAAAAATCCTATCATGTTAAAGAGAATAACCAACGTCCAATATGGGATTTTAATGATTGATGATCTATGCTTGTTGTTATACTACATCAATTTTTAAAATTGATAAGATAAATAGATTATTGTAATCTTAAAAATTTTAATAGGAGAGAGGGAAAGGGAGATATATATAATTAAAATTGGGATGATAACTAGTAAAATGAACAAAATAAAATAATGGATAAAAAAATAAAAAATAAGAGCAGTTCTTTTTGGGTATTCACTATTGTATTACTTATTTCTATCAGTATATTTTTCTTTCAATCTTCTTTTTTGGGAATAAAACGTATTAACCAGGAACTTTTTTTTGATAAGCTATCTAAAGGTGAAATTCAAAAAGTACTAATTAGGCATCGTGAGTTTGCAAGTGTTTGGATCAAAAAGAAATTAATTAAAAATTACTCTAAAGACAGTAATGTTTTTTTTTCACCTGAAAAAAACTTTCCTTCAGCTAATATAGCCCAATATGAATTCGAGATAGGTGATCTTAGGCTTTTCGAGCAAAAATTTCAGGACTATAAACGACTCTATCAATTAGATGCTATAATCGATTTTAAAAATGAACAAGAATACAGTATAGGTAAATTTTTTGCTGAATATGGATTCTTTTTTTTACTACTTATTGTATTCTGGGTATTTATTCTTCGTCGTATTGGATCAAGTAATGGCCCTGGAGGAAATATTTTTAATATAGGAAAATCTAAGGCTAGGTTATTTGATGAAAATGATAATGTAAAAACTACTTTTCATGACGTAGCAGGTCTCGAAGGAGCTAAAGAAGAAGTTCAGGAAATAGTGGAGTTCCTAAGGAGTCCAGATAAATATACTAAGCTAGGAGGTAAAATTCCCAAAGGGGCGCTTCTGATAGGCCCTCCAGGAACTGGGAAAACTCTTTTGGCTAAGGCAGTTGCAGGCGAAGCAAAAGTTCCTTTCTTTTCTCTTTCGGGTTCTGATTTCGTTGAAATGTTTGTAGGTGTAGGCGCTTCTAGAGTAAGAGATCTTTTTAAACAAGCTAAAGATAAGTCACCTTCTATCATCTTTATAGATGAAATAGATGCTATAGGAAGAGCTAGAGGAAAAAACAATATTACTGGAGCAAATGACGAACGAGAAAATACGCTAAATCAACTACTTACTGAAATGGATGGTTTTGGAACTAATACTAATGTTATTGTTATAGCAGCTACTAATCGTTCAGATATTCTTGATAAGGCGCTATTACGTCCAGGGCGTTTTGATCGCACTATTTTTGTCGATTTACCTGAACTTAATGAAAGAAAACAAATTTTTTATGTACATCTTCAGAAATTAACTTTAGCAAAAAAAGTGGATATCGATTTTCTTGCTAGACAAACTCCTGGGTTTAGTGGTGCAGATATCGCTAATATTTGTAATGAATCTGCGCTTATAGCAGCAAGGAGGAATAAAAATGAGATAGAACATCAAGATTTTTTAGATGCTATAGATCGTATTATAGGTGGACTTGAAAAGAAAAACAAGATTATTAAACCTAATGAAAAAAAGCGCATCGCTTATCATGAAGCGGGGCATGCTACGATAAGTTGGCTTATAGAACACGCCGCTCCTCTTGTAAAGGTCACTATAGTGCCTCGTGGGCGTTCTCTAGGGGCTGCATGGTATCTTCCTGAAGAACGTCAATTGACAACCTTTGAACAGATGCTAGATGAGATCTGTGCACTCTTAGGAGGACGTTCTGCTGAAGAAGTCATTTTTGGAAATGTTTCTACTGGTGCTTTAAATGATCTAGAACGTGTGACAAAACAAGCGCATTCTATGGTAACTATTTTTGGATTAAATAAACGTATAGGTAATATTTCTTATTACGATTCTACAGGTCAAAGCGAATATTCTTTTAATAAGCCTTATAGCGAAAGTACCGCACGGGTTATAGATGAGGAAATTTCTAAAATTATAGAACAACAGTATCAACGAGCTTGTGAATTACTTAAAGATAATATTGTTAAACTTAAGGAATTATCTAATAAATTACTTGAAAAAGAAGTTATTTTTAAAGAAGACTTAGAAATAATATTTGGGAAAAGAGTTTTTATAGATGAAATAGGAGATATGCTAAAAGCATCTAGATCTACCTCTTAAAATAAGATAATTATATATTCTCTTGAGAGAATATATAGTATGTTCTATGTGATGCTATTCTTTATTAAACTTATAATTAAGACAATAGGAGAAAAAGTTTGTTTTGCTAGGCCAAGTTTTTTTTTTTAGAAATCGTTTTTTATATTACCTCCTTTTTAGGATAGGCTATGAGTCTATCTAATTATTTAATTGAATTTACTTTACTTATTAATAAGTATCAACTGTTTGATAATAACTGTATATAAATAGATAATAATATAGGCTTTGTATCCAAAATATAAAAAAAAATATTTACTTGATCTTTAATGATTAACTTCAAAAGTGAATTTTTCACTAGATTTTTTTCCGGAACGTTATATATAATAATAGTATTGCTTTGCAATAATTTGGGATTTTTTTATTTCAAAATACTTATGCTCTTATTTTCTCTCTTATGTTTAAGAGAGTTTTTCATCATTACTGCTATAGGCTCAAAGCTCTCAAATTTTTTATTAGCTATCTTTATTATAGGAATGATTTTTCATTCCTTATTTACTGAAGGTAACATTATAGAAAATGCCATATATTTCTTAATATTTTTTTCTCCTTTACCTATATTATTTGAATTATTTTCTCCAATTCCTGCTAAAGAAAAACTTCGTCGTATAGCCTGTGTATTTTTTTCCTTTATTTATATTTATATCCCTTTTATATTAGCTTGTGAGCTTTATTTACTAAAAGGCAAGCAAATGTTTTTAGGATTATTTTTACTTATATGGATTAATGATACATTTGCCTATATGATAGGTACTAGTCGTTGGGGCAAGCATAAGTTAGCTATACTTATTTCTCCAGCAAAAACACTAGAAGGCTTTTTTGGAGGCTTGGTTCTTTGCATGATAATCTCTGTTGTTTTCTATCTATTTTCCCTACAAAGATATTGGCCTATAATAGGGCTCATTACAGGAATATTTGGAACTATAGGAGATTTAGTAGAATCACTTATTAAGCGTACTTGCCGGGTAAAAAATTCAGGAAATTTACTCCCTGGACATGGTGGATTTCTTGATCGTCATGATAGTTTTATATTTGTTATATATGCTACGATGATTTATGTAATTTTATTCAATTAATATATTATTTACATGATTCATAAGGAAGGATACTCTATTATACGGAACACTTTGATACTATCAATTATTTTTATAATAGGATCTCTATTTTTTTTCTGTATTGCAACAACATTGTTAATCAGTGTGATTGTTCTTGTCTTAAACTCCTCTATATTATGGTTTTTTAGAAACCCTAAGCGGAGACTCAACGTGAAATATAATGAGGTAGTAGCACCTGTAGATGGTAAAATAGTGATTCTAAAAGAAGTTCATGAGCCTGAATTTTTCAAAAAAAATGCTCTACAAATTTCTATATTTATGTCTCCTTTAGATGTACACGTAACACGTTATCCTATATCAGGAAAAATAATTTATTCAAAATATCACCCGGGGAAATATTTTATAGCTTGGTATCCTAAGGCTTCTACTAAAAACGAACATACCAGTTTAGTGATACAGACAAGTGCAAAGCAACAAGTGTTATTTCGGCAGATTGCAGGTTTTTTAGCACGACGTATTGTTCTTTATGGATATAAAGGAGATCAAGCTGAAGCTGGGAAAGAGTTTGGATTCATTAAATTTGGATCTAGATTAGATGTTTTTTTACCATTAGATACTGAGATTTATTCATGTATTGGTGATAAAATTATTGGAGGGGAGAGTATTTTAGCTAAGCTCTCAGGAATAGCAATCTAAACAAATTAAAAATTATGAAAAGACAATATATTGTTATATTTATTGCTCTTTCACTGTTGTTATGTATAGCTTGTACTCAAAATTCTGGAGGTAACAAAGGGAACTATCCCTTAGAAGAAGGTAGTTAAACATAATTTGTCCTATAATATAGGCCTCTACCTCTCTAAGAGAGTAGAGGCTTATATTATCCGGTTAATTGTTTATAGTGATATTTTTTATATTTTAGATATACTATCAACATTATTCACTTCTCCTAAGAAGGAGAGGATAATCTTTTTACTCTCTCATAGAGTAAAAAGATTATCCTCTCCTTCTTATTAAGAAGATGAAAATGATCAACTTTTTTTTTCACTATATTATCTGTCAATAGAACCTTAGTATTTATATGATACGATATATAAGCACTCCCTATTTAAATATTAACTACTAAGAAATTTATTTGTTTTTTTAATCTTTAAAAGAGATATATTCTGATTGATAAATATATATTTATATTTAGTTAAATATGATTAACTAGTTTAAATCACTATTAAGGTTTTTTACTTAAGAAACTATTTAAGTAATCTAGGATTAGAAAAGATTTTTTTATATTTTTTTCCGAAAAGGCAAAAATTTAACTTGCTTATTTAAGAACAAATATTAAGTTTATAAAATTACATATAAGAGTTTTTTTAATTAATTAAAAAATCCGCTGTTCAATAAGCGGATTTTTTACTTTACTTCTTCAAAATCTACATCTTGAATATTCTCACTATTTTGGTTAGATTTTTCACTACTATTAGATTTAGTAGTATTAGAAGGATTCTCTATATTCGAAGTATTATCACTTACGTTAGTTTTTTGTGCGCTGTATAATTCTTGAGAGGCGGTAGCCCAAGTATCGTTAAGTAATTTTATATTATTCTCAATCTCCATAAAATTCTTAGAAAGATGAGCGGTTTTTAACTTTTTTAGAGCATCCTCTATTTTTTTCTTATTTTCTTCAGAGAGTTTATCTTTATAATCTTTAAGCTGTTTTTCAGTCTGAAATATAAGAGCATCTGCTGAGTTTAGCTTATCAATTTCTTGTTTAGCTTTTTGATCTTTATCAGCATTTTCTTGTGCTTCTAATTTCATTTTTTCAATCTCTTCTTGGCTTAACCCTGAAGAGGCCTCAATACGAATAGATTGTTCTTTACCAGTCCCTTTATCCTTAGCTGATACACTTAAAATGCCGTTAGCATTAATATCAAAGGTTACTTCAATTTGTGGTGTGCCTCTGGGAGAAGGTGGAATATCTATCAAATCAAAGCGTCCAATTTCTTTATTATCATTGAACATAGATCGCTCACCTTGTCCTACGCGTATAGTTACGGCAGACTGATTATCCGCTGCAGTAGAGAACGTCTCGGATTTTTTAGTAGGGATAGTAGTATTTGCCTCAATGAGTTTAGTAAAGACTCCACCTAAGGTCTCTATGCCTAGAGATAAAGGAGTTACATCAAGTAAGAGTACATCCTTTATATCTCCGGTAAGCACACCTCCCTGAATAGCTGCACCTATAGCGACTACCTCATCCGGGTTTACCCCTTTAGAGGGGTTTTTCCCAAAGAATTTTTCTACTTCTTCTTGTATTTTAGGAATACGTGTAGATCCCCCAACTAGGATTATTTCATCGATGTCATTAGCCTTTAATCCAGCAATTTCCAATGCTTTTTTGCAAGGTTCCATAGAACGACGAATAAGTTCACTAGAGAGCTGCTCAAATTTCGAACGTGTTATAGTTTTCACTAAGTGCTTAGGGAGGGAATCTACAGCCGTAATGTAAGGTAAATTAATTTCAGTTTGGGCGCTTGAAGAAAGCTCAATCTTAGCTTTTTCAGCTGCCTCTTTTAAACGCTGATGTGCCATAGGATCTTTGCGAAGATTTATTCCCTCTTCTGATTGAAAATTATCCGCTAAAAAATTAATAAGAATATCATCAAAATCATCTCCACCAAGTTTAGTATCCCCGTTAGTAGAAAGCACCTCAAATACTCCTTCACCTAGTTCAAGAATAGATATGTCAAATGTTCCACCTCCTAAGTCGTAAACAGCTATCTTTTTATCCTGTCTACTTTTATCTAAACCATAAGCTAAAGCTGCCGCAGTAGGTTCATTAATGATACGCTCTACTTTTAACCCCGCAATTTCACCTGCTTCTTTAGTAGCTTGACGCTGTGCGTCATTAAAATAAGCAGGCACAGTAATCACGGCACGATTCACTGACTGTCCTAGATAATCTTCAGCGGTCTTCTTCATTTTTTGAAGGATCATTGCAGAAATTTCTTGAGGAGTGTAAGGTTTTCCGTCTATATCTACTCTTGGAGTATCATTAGGTCCTTTTATAACTTTGTAAGGGACACGATCAACTTCATGAGAGACATCTGAAAATCTTGTCCCCATAAAACGTTTGATTGAAAAAACAGTTCTTCGTGGATTGGTAACCGCTTGCCGCTTAGCTGGATCACCTATTTTTATCTCGCCTCCTTCAACAAATGCTACCATAGAAGGAGTGGTCCTCTTCCCCTCGGAATTAGGGATTACTGCGGGGTCGTTCCCTTCCATTACGGCGACACAGGAGTTTGTAGTTCCTAAGTCTATGCCAATAATTTTACTCATTTTTTCAATTTTAAAATATGTCTTAACCTAACATCAAGCATTATGCCATAGATAAAAGAGTAGATATTTATACTTATATGGCAGATTTATTCTTATAACTTGAACTATAAAATGACATAAAGTCATTACTTTATTTCTATTTTGTCATAAATTTTCATATTCGTTTATAACAGTTATTTTTTTTTTTTATATATAGCTAAAGACTGATATTTTGCTAAAGCAATAAAGAGTGTAAAGAATGCTTAGATATTTAAGTAACACACAAATTTTGTCAACTGATATAAGATACTTATATTCGTAGTTCAAAAAAGCTAATAAATAATTTTAACCTTAGTTGATACTAATTCAAAAAAAAAAAAACGTGAATAGTTTGAGTTTTAAAACAACTATAGTTCCTGTATCAGCCTTGCAAAAACGCTGGTTACTTTTTGATGCAACTGGCAAAAGTCTAGGTAGACTTGCCTCTACCATTGCTAATATTATAAGGGGAAAGTGCAAAACTTATTTTACACCGCATGCTAATTGTGGAGATCATGTGATAGTAGTCAACGCTAGTAAAATTTTACTTAAAGGGAACAATTGGAAAAATAAAGAATACGTTCGTTACACGGGATATCCAGGAGGTCAGCGGGTTAGAACTGCTAGCGAACAATTAATAAAAGATCCTAGATTTCTTATAGAGAAGGCAGTTAGAGGAATGTTACCTAAAAATCGTTTAGGTAAACAAATTTATAAAAGTCTTCACGTATATATAGGAGCTGATCACAAACATAAAGCTCAGAATCCTGTAACAGTGAACTTTACTGAAAAATATTAATACTAATTAAGAGTATGAAAATTTTACACGCGATAGGTAGAAGGAAAACTTCAGTGGCGCGTTTATATCTTTCTGCTGGGGCAGGAAAGATTATTATTAATAAAATAGATTATAGAGATTATTTCCCACAAGAGATTCTCAAATATAAAATTCTTCAGCCTTTTTTACTTACTGCTAATATCGATAAGTTTAATTTAAATATACGAGTTTGTGGAGGTGGTATAAATGGTCAGGCTGAAGCTATACGTTTAGCTATTTCCCGAGCGCTTTGTAGTCTTAATTTAGATCATAGAGCAGTTTTAAAACCTGAAGGATTGCTTACTCGAGATCCTAGGAAAGTAGAGCGTAAAAAATTTGGAAGAAAAAAAGCACGCAAAAAATTCCAGTTTTCAAAACGTTAAATTCTATAGCTTAAATTTATCAAAAAAACAATATCTATAGAATGTGTTATCTAGTTTTTAGTAGCTAAAAAACTATTTATAGTTAATTTACTAGCCTTATAAGATGCAGGAACATAAACTAATTTATAAAAGTAAATGTCAAAAGCAAGTATTCAGGAATTATTAACAGCTGATGTCCATTTTGGACATCTCTCTCGAAAATGGTCTAATCATATGGCTCCATATATATACATGGAGAAGAATGGAATTCATATCATAGATCTTTATAAAACTTCAATAAAGTTACAAGAGGCTTGTCAAGCTATACAAGCTATCGTAGCTTCAGGCAAAAAAATATTGTTTGTAGCTACAAAAAAACAAGCTAGAGAAACCGTATCAGAAGTATCTAAGAGTAATAATATGCCTTATGTTACTGAGCGTTGGTTAGGTGGTCTTTTAACTAATTTTATTACGATTAGAAAGGCTGTACGTAAGCTCAATGCTATTGAACGTAAAAAAAAGAGCGGTGCTTATTCTTCTATATCAAAAAAAGAGTTGCTTATGCTTAATAGAACCAAAGTTAAACTTGAACGAAACATAGGATCTATTGCCGATATGACTCGGCTCCCAGCAGCAGTCTTTATAGTGGATATCTATCGCGAGGCTATTGCCTTAAGAGAGGCTCAAAAACTTAATATTCCTGTTTTCGCTATGGTAGATACTAATTCTGATCCTAGAGAAATAGATTATGTTATACCTGCTAATGATGATTCTTCAAAATCTATTGCTGTTATTTTTAAACATCTGGATCAAGCTTTATCTAAAGGTCTTTCTTTGAGGAAAACTGAGCGAGAAAAACAAAAATTCGAAGAGAAAGAAGAAAAAGAAAAAGGAGAAAATAATCCATTTGTAGCCCAAGTAATTTCAGAAGAAGATCTCTCTATTGAGCCTAATATATCTAAAGGTTAATTATAGTTTTTTATAAAAAAGCATTTATTGTTTTTAACAAAAAAAAAATTGCTAAAAATGTTTCAAATAACCCCTCTACAAGTAAATGAGTTAAGAAAAAAAACTGGATCTGGGATAATGGATTGTAAAAAAGCTCTTTTAGAGGCTAAAGGTGATTTTGATAAGGCTACTATATTATTACGCAAGAAGGGACAAAAAATTTTAATAAGTCGTTCTAATAATCAAGTTAATGAGGGTGTAGTTATAGCTAAAGTAAATTCAGATAAAACAAAAGGGATTGTTTTAGGCTTAAATTCTGAAACGGACTTTGTAGCTAGGAATAATAATTTTATACAACTTGCTCATAATTTAGCTCAATTAGCTCTTAATTATAAAGATAAAGAGGAATTTTTAGAAGCTTTTTTTGAGGAAAGTGTCACCATAAAGGAAAAACTTATAGAACAGACCGGAATAATTGGAGAGAAAATATGTTTAGGGGCTTTTGAGATACTCAAAGCTCCATTCGTGGCTTATTATATCCATAATGGGAATAAAATAGCTACCCTAGTAGGGTTATCTAATTCTTATGACAAAGAAGTTGATAAGATAGGTAAAGATTTAGCTATGCAAGTAGCCGCTATGAATCCTATGGCTCTAAATGAAAAAGAATTGGCAGTCGAAATAATTGAAAAGGAAAAAGAGATTATTTTAGAACAACTGCATAAAGATAATAAGCCTAAAAATATGATTGATCATATTGTTCAAGGTAAATTAAAGAAATTTTTTTCTGAACATGTACTTATTCAACAATCTTTTATAAAAGATGAAAAAATATCCGTATTAGAATATTTGAAAAATTTTGATAGCAATATTCAAATTACAGCCTATAAAAGAATAGCTATATAATTTTCTATATATAAATATATATCCTTAGATTACTAATCTTTAGTTATATAAGATTGGTGTTTTAATTTTGGATCAAAACTGTTTTATACTCATAAGAGTACTCCTTTGAGGAATATATATGCTGAAGAGAAGTAAATAATAATACCTGTCACATCTACCAATGTTGCTATAAAAGGAGCTGAAGAACTTGCTGGGTCTCCTCCTAAACTTTTAATCATTATAGGGAACATTGATCCACTGAAAGTACCTAAAAGCACAACGCCTATCAGTGAGAAAGCCACTGTAGCGGCTACCATAAACCAATGATCCCCGTAATCATATAAACCTATCTCCTGCCATAAAACTATTCTGGTAAAGCCTACTATACCTAGTATACATCCTAGAGCTAGGCCACAGATAAACTCTCTGCGCATAATTCGCCACCAATCTTTCAAATGAATCTGTTCTAAGGCCATAGCTTGTATAATTAAACTTGCTGCCTGAGAACCACTATTCCCTCCACTAGAAACTACTAAAGGAATAAACATTGCTAATACTAGAACTTTTTCTAAAGCATATGAGAAATGGTGCATAGCTGTACTTGTAAAAAGCTCACCTAAAAATAATATAATTAACCAACCGGCTCGTTTTTTTACTAATTTTAAAAATGGGACATCAAGATAAGGCTGATCTAAAGCCTCCATACCTCCCATTTTCTGAACATCTTCACTATAATTTTCATTTACCGTCCAAAGAATATCATCTATAGAAACAATACCTAGTAAAATATTTTGATCATCTACTACAGGTAAAGCAACTCGATTATTCCTGTTAAATACTTTAGTAGCTTCTCCCTCATTATCAGTAACATTTAGACTTACATAGCGACCATCCATTAAATCAATAACCTTGGTTAAGGGATCTACTAGAAGAAATTTTCGTATTCTAATATCATCTATTAATTCTCCTTTTTCATTAACAACATAGATTACCTCAATCATTTCGCTGTTTTTCCCTTTATAACGTATATTATCAAGTACCTCTTGAACTGTCCAGTTATCTCCTATAGCTATATAATCGGGAATCATTAATCGTCCTACGCTATCTTCAGGATAACCTAACGAACAAAGTGTTCGGCGTTTTTCTTCAGGATTGAGATATTTTATCATTTTCTTGATAAGAGTATCGGGTAATTCCTCTAAAAATGCAACTCTATCATTAACACGGAGTTCATTAAGAAGTTGAGCAATTCTTTCATGAGGTAATGTTTTTATAGTATCTCTTTGTAAAGAACTATTTAATAGTTTAAAAACACTAGCAGCCCTGTGTATATCTAAAAGTTTAATAATTGCCGAAGCATATTGAGGAGAGTCCTCAAGCATTTGAGCTATATCGCTGATACTGAAATTATTAAGTTGCTTATCTATGTTCTGTACATCGGATCTCTTCATCACGTTTTCTATAACGTTTTTCAGCAGATTTTTATCATGGATCATAACTACAGATAGTTTTTTTTAGTCTATTAAAACTCTTAAAATTGTCAATCTTAATACTAAGATCGGTATAATTAAATAATTATATCACTTAAAAAGTTGATATAATTATTTAAAATTAAAATTCTCCAAGAGGCTTAGTAAGAACCATAATTTAAAAATGGTAAAATAAGTACATTTGTAATTTGCAACATTATAGCTGTTAAGATTATGGGATACTCATTTAGAAAAATAGAAGAGCATTGGCAAAAATATTGGAAATTATCTCAAACTTTTAAAGCAGAAAACTATTCTAAAAAACCTAAATGTTATATTCTAGATATGTTCCCTTATCCTTCTGGAGCAGGGTTACATATTGGACATCCCTTAGGATATATTGCATCTGATATCTATGCTCGTTATCAACGAGCTCAAGGTTATAATGTATTGCACCCCATGGGTTTTGATTCTTTTGGACTTCCAGCTGAACAATATGCTATACAAACAGGTCAACACCCAGCTATAACAACACAAATTAATATTCAAAGATATAAAAATCAACTTGAAAAACTCGGACTCTCTTTTGATTGGGATAGAGAAATATGCACTAGTGATCCATCTTATTATCACTGGACCCAATGGGTATTTTTACAGCTTTTTAACTCTTGGTACGATCAAGAACTTGACAAAGCACGTCCTATAGATGAATTAATCGCAATCTTTGAAAAGATAGGGAATCTTAAAATAAAAGCAACGCAGAGCACAAACGAAAAATTTAATTCTGATCAATGGAATGTATTTTCTGCAGAGAAGAAGAATGAAATACTTCAAAATTACCGACTAGCCTTCCGGTTAGAAACATATGTTAACTGGTGTCCAGTCTTAGGTACTGTTCTAGCTAATGATGAAATAAGAGAAGGTAAAAGCGAACGTGGTGGATATCCTGTATATCAGAAAAAGATGACACAATGGAATATGCGCATTACTGCTTATGCTGAACGACTTTTAAAAGGATTAGATCAAATTCATTGGCCACAAGCGCTTAAAGAAGCTCAACAAAACTGGATCGGAAAATCTTTTGGCGCGAAAATTTTTTTCCCTATAGTTAATTTACCTTCTTTAACTATAGAGGTTTTCACCACACGTCCAGACACTATTTTTGAAGTTAGCTTTATTGTACTTGCCCCTGAACATCCATTAGTAAGCAAAATAACCGTAAGCAATCAAAAAAAGTCAATAGAAGACTATATTGAAAATAGTAAAAAACGAACTGAACGCGAACGTATTGCTAATATAAAAAATATTTCTGGAGTGTTTACTGGTGCTTACGCAAGGCATCCTTTTACTAAGGAGGTTATAGCTGTTTATATCAGTGATTATGTGATAAACAGCTATGGAACAGGCGCTATTATGGCCGTTCCTGGACATGATAAAATAGATTACCAGTTTGCTAAAAATACACTTAGAATAAATAATATTATAGGTAGAGAGGAAATAGGATTGCCAATTCACAAAATCAAAAAAAGACATTACATACGTCCAAATTTTCTCAATGGATTAGAAATAAAAGAAGCTATTTCAAGCGTTATTAAAAAAATCCAAGAAAAAGGTCTTGGACATAGTATGATTAATTATCGTTTACGAGATGCAGTATTCTCAAGGCAGCGTTATTGGGGAGAACCCATTCCTATCTACTACAAAAAAGGCATCCCCTATGGGATTCCTGAAGAAAATCTTCCTCTACATTTGCCTGAAATAGATGAATATCTACCTACTAAGAGGGGGGATCCCCCCTTAGAAAGGGCCACTTGTTGGGGTTGGAATGATAAAGAGCGTAAGATAGTCTCTAGTGATCTTATAGATGATAAAAATGTTTTTCCTATAGAAACAAGCACTATGCCCGGATGGGCTGGCTCAAGTTGGTATTTTCTTCGTTATATGGATCCTTATAATAAGGATATTTTCGTAGATCCTAAAGCTCAAACTTATTGGCAAAAGGTAGATTTATATGTTGGAGGCTCAGAACATGCGACTGGTCATCTTCTATATTCACGTTTTTGGAATAAATTCCTCAAAGACCGAGGTTGGATTTATACTGAAGAACCTTTTGAAAGACTCCTTAATCAAGGAATGGTTCTGGGTAATTCAGCCTTTATTGCACGTATAGAAGGGAGTGAAAAATTTATATCGTTGAATTTAATTAAAGGACAAAAAATACAATATCTACACGTAGATATTCACTTACTAAAAAATAAAGATGAGCTTGATATAGAGAAATTTAAAAAATGGAGACCTGAATTTTCTAAGGCTATATTTATAAGCGAAAAAGGGAAATTTTTTTGTAAACGTGAGATAGAAAAAATGTCGAAATCAAAATATAACGTTGTTAATCCAGATGAAATATGTATACAGTATGGGGCAGATACTTTACGCATGTATGAAATGTTTCTTGGACCTATAGATCAGGCTAAACCTTGGAATATAAGAGGGATTAATGGTATACATCAATTTTTAAAAAAATTTTGGAAGTTATTCCACCCCCAAAAAGAATTTCATGTCAGGTCTTCCTCTGCTTCATTTGAAGCCTTAAAAGTATTACATCGTACTATTAAAAAAGTTAGAGAAGATGTTCCCAGGTTTTATTTTAATACTGCTGTAAGTGCCTTTATGGTTGCTGTTAACGAATTGAATACATTAAAATGTAATGAGAGAGAAGTTTTAGAACCACTAGTTATACTGATTGCTCCTTTTATACCTCATCTTGCTGAAGAACTTTGGATGCACTTAGGGCATAAAGCTTCAATAAGCTTTATGCCTATTCCTGAATATAATGAACAATATCTTTTTGAAGAGTTTATTAATTATCCCATTATGTTTAATGGGAAATTACGTTTCAAAATGAAATTTTCATATGAGGTTGATGAAGATTTTATTAAAAAAAGTGTATTAGAACATCCAAAAACTCAAGAATATCTAAAAAAAACAACTATAAAAAAAATTATCTATGTATATAAAAAAGTTATTAATATTGTAACATAAATTACAGTACTTAAATATTTGAATATCACATAATTATATTTTAAATAAGCTCTCTATTACTAAATATTAACTATTAAATTTTTAATTAATCTATAATTAGATATATAAAAGCTTTTTTAGAAAAGTCAAAAGTTCAAAAAGACACTAAGTAAAATACAGTTTTTTTTAAACCGTGAATAATCTATAAGAACCAAATCATATTTTTAAAATAAAAAGCATTTATCCCCTATATGTTAGATATATTTAGATAATAAAGAATTATTTAACTTGATATCAGAATATTTTTTTATTTTGAAATAGCATAATTACCAATAGTAAATGTATACCTTAGGCGAAGGGTATTATCAATTCAAAATTGTATTATGTTTTTACATAGAAAAGCCTTAGAGAAAACGGATAGTTTCTTTAAAAGTGTAGAAAAAAGCTTTGATAAAGCTGCAAAATTCCTTAATATAGATAAGGGTATACTTGATGCTATAAAAGCCTGTAATTCCGTATATCGCATGAGATTCCCAATAAAATTGGGGAAGGAGATAAAAGTAATGGAAGCTTATAGGGTGCAACATTCACATCATAAATTACCTTGTAAAGGAGGTATACGTTACAGTACTGCTGTTAATCAAGATGAAGTAATGGCATTAGCAGCACTTATGACCTATAAGTGTGCTATTGTAAACATTCCTTTTGGAGGTGCTAAAGGCGGAGTAAATATAGATCCCCAAGATTTATCTGCAGATGTACTTGAAAAAATAACACGGCGTTACACATCAGAACTAATAAAGAAAAATTTCATAGGTCCTGGAATGGATGTACCAGCTCCTGATTATGGGACAGGAGAGAGAGAAATGAGTTGGATTGCAGATACTTATATGTCTTTAAGATCAGGTGAGATAGATGCTCTAGCCTGTGTTACAGGAAAGCCTGTTTCACAAGGAGGTGTCAGAGGAAGAACCGAAGCTACCGGATTAGGCGTATTCTATGGTATGCGTGAACTTTGTCAAAGTTTAGAAGATATGAAAAGAATAGGCTTAAAAACAGGATTAGAAGATAAGCGTATTATAATTCAGGGACTTGGGAATGTTGGCTATCACGCAGCTAAATATTTTTATAAAGCCGGTGCCAAAATTATAGTTTTGGCTGAACGAGAAGGCGGAATATTTGATGAAAAGGGGTTAAATCCTGATGAAGTAAAGGAACATATAAAAAAAAATAAATCCATATTTAACTTCCCTGGAGCAAAAGATATACTAGATAGTAGTAAAGCTTTAGAATTTGAGTGTGATATATTAATTCCTTCAGCTCTTGAAGGTGTCATTTATAAGGAAAACGCCGGACGTATTAAGGCAAAAATTATAGGAGAAGCTGCTAATGGCCCTATAACTGCCGATGCTGATGAAATTCTAAATAAAAAAGGAATAGTTATCATCCCTGATATCTATTTAAATGCTGGAGGTGTAACGGTATCTTATTTTGAGTGGCTTAAAAACCTTAGTCATGTTCGACATGGTCGTTTAGAGAAACGATTCAGTGAAAATATTAATACAGAAATTTTGCAAGTTGTTGAGAATCTTAGTGGAAAGAACATTTCAGAACAAGAACGTAAAAAAATTTTGCATGGACCTGATGAGATAGATCTTGTTCAAAGTGGTCTAGAAGATACTATGATCAATGCTTTTCATGAGATACGAGAGATCCAGAAAGAAAAACAGATACATGATATGCGAACGGCAGCTTTTGTCCTTGCCATAAAAAAAATATCTGATAGTTATGAAAAATTAGGTATATTCCCGTAATATACTATATAAGTCCTTAATTAACAGGCATTTAATAAAATTATCTTAAGAAGTTTTAGAGTAATTATCTAATAATCTTTCCAACCATAAAATAGCTTGTGAAACTGTAGTTATTTTTTCAATTCGCAATAGCAAAATAACTTGTTCTTTGTTAGTATGCTTTTTAAGAAAAACTTTCTGGGGATAATTATTTATATAGTTTAATATGGAGTGGAAACAATCACCCTTATAATAAGGTGATTCTGAATCTCTGATAAAATGTAAGAGCATTACCTCTTTTTTTAGAGAAATTTTTTCAAATCCAAGGACCTTGCATAAATATTTTAATTTTGTAACATTCAATAGTTCTTCAACCTCATTTGGAATAGGGCCAAAACGATCTTTTAACTGAGTTTTGAATTCATAGAGATTTATCTGGTTTTCTATCATAGATAATTCTCTATATAACTCTAAGCGTATAGTAGGATTATTTATATAATTATTAGGTAACGAAAGTTCCATATCTGTATCAATCTGAACTCTTGAGACAAATATCTTCTCAGCATCTGAATTTTCTTTTTTTTGATTATAAAGCGATTTAAATTCATTTTGTTTTAATTCTTTTACTGTCTCATCTAGAATTTTTTGATAAGTCTCAAATCCCATTTCTGATATAAAACCGCTTTGCTCTGCTCCTAATAAATTTCCCGCACCTCGTATTTCTAAATCTTTCATAGCAATCTGAAACCCTGATGCGGGATCTGAGAATATTTCTATAGCTTCAAGACGTTTTCTAGCTTCATTATTTAAATTATTCATAGGTGGGGTAATTAAATAACAAAAAGCTTGTATGTTTGATCTGCCTACTCGTCCTCGCATTTGATATAGATTAGCTAAACCAAAATTTTGTGCGTGATAAATAAAAATAGTATTAACATTTGGAATATCTAGTCCACTCTCTACAATAGTTGTAGAAAGCAAGAGGTCTATTTCCCCTTTTATGAAATCAAGTATTAACCTTTCAAATTTTTTGCCATCCATCTGTCCATGTCCGATAGCTATACGTGCTTGTGGTAACCAAGTTTGCAAACAGTTATACAATTCAGGTAATTCATCTATTTTATTATGTATAAAAAATACTTGCCCACCACGAGAAAGCTCAAAATGTATAGCATCTTTTATATATTTAGGTTCAAATCTGATAATATTTGTATTTATAGGATAGCGATTCGGAGGAGGTGTATTAATTATGGAAAGATCGCGAGCTGCTATTAGAGAAAGTTGTAAAGTCCTTGGAATAGGAGTAGCAGTTAATGCCAAAGTATCTATATGATTGCGAAGTATTTTTAAGCGATCTTTAGCTGCTACACCAAATTTATGTTCTTCATCAATAATAATGAGACCTAAATCTTTAAATTCTATATTTTTGTTAATAAGTTGATGCGTACCGATAATTAAATTAATATCTCCTTTTTTTAATTGTTCGAGAATCCGTTTTTTATCAAATAAAGATCTAAATCGATTGAGATAATTTATAGAAACAGGAAAATCTTTAAAACGTTCTGAAAAACTTCTATAATGTTGAAAAGCTAAAATAGTAGTAGGTACAAGTAAAACTACTTGTTTACTATCTATAACTGCTTTAAAAGCAGCACGTATAGCTACTTCGGTCTTCCCAAAACCTACATCTCCACAAATCAATCTATCCATAGGACGATTGCTCTCCATATCAGCTTTTACTTGTTCAATAGCTCGTGATTGATCGGGTGTATCTTCATAAGGAAAAGAAGCTTCAAATCTTCTTTGAAGAGAATTATCAGGTGAAAAAGCAAAACCTGAACTAACTTTTCGTTTGGCATATAATTGTATAAGATCAGATGCTAATTTTTTTACCCTAATTTTAGTTTTATTCTTTAACTGATTCCAAGATGTAGATCCTAATTTATTGAGGACAGGCTTAGTTCCGTCTTTATCACTAAATTTAGTGATTTTATCAAGTGAGTGAATACTTACGTATAATAGGTCATTGTTTAAATAGATGATTTTTATCATTTCTTGACTTTTCCCATGCAGGTTAATTTTCACCAGTCCCTCATATTGACCTATTCCGTGATCGATATGAATTACGTAATCACCTATATTAAGACTTGATAAAGATTTAAACGTAATCGTCTTTTGTGCGCTTTTATTTTTATGTGAATGTATAGTGTAGAAACGTTTGAAAATTTCGTGATCTGTATAGCAAAAGACTTTATAAGTCTTATCGATAACCCCGATATGTAAATTTTCAATTAGTGATAAAAAATTTACTTCTTTTCCAGAATTCGGAAAAATATCTATAAAACATTGTATTTGAAAAGTATTAGCACAACATATATAATTAACATAGCCTCTTTGAACATATGTTTTTAAATCTTCTATTAAATACTTAAAACGCCTATTAAAAATAGGATAAAAAAGGCCTTTCATAAAGAAAGTTTTGAGATACTTAAATAGCCTTACCTGTATATCTTCTACTATTATGAAGGACTTAATATTCTGTATAAATTCATATTTAGGCATAAATAAATCTTCGGGTTAAGTTTGATTTTTATCTTTTTCAGGAATATTAAAAGTGTAATCAATACGTTCTGCTACTAATAGACCATTTTTTAGAAATATTAAGCCTTACTTGGAAGGAAGGCTAAAAAAAAGTTACCTTCTAGTCTTGTAATACATTTAGATTATAAATCAAGTAAAAGTATTATTTGATCAAGTCTTGAGGACAGTTGGCTCTTTAAATTAAAAACTTCTCAAATTCTTTATTCCATCACTAAAAAAAATCTATCCGAAATAGCTTTATACTGTAGTCAAATTTATACCTCTTTTTAATATTATCTCTCCTAGAGAGGTAAATACTAAATATGAGAAAACTCAAAATAAGTTTTTATTGGGAATCATATAACCTATTATACCATTTAGCTAATAACCTAGTTATAACTTATTTATAAGTTAAACTTAATATTAGCAGTAATAATTAAAATTCATAAAAAACAATAATAGAAAATAAATGATAAATAACGATAAAAAAAACAGAGAGTATTATAGATCTTCTCTAATAAAGATTATAAAATATAGATATATAAAAAAAATATAAATAATTATATCAAAAAAAAACTCTTATAATCAGATAAGATATCATAAAATTTTATCGCGATAAAAGAAAATAATAGATACATTAGGTAAATTATAAAAAATTTTCATCTAGTTCATTGATATTAGTATTATATACAGTATAACCAAACGTCTTACTATTCAGATAGTATAAATTTTAAACCCAAGAAAAGTAAACCGAGAATAGAATAGCATGAAATATGTAAAAATATTTACTGAATAAAGTATTATAATATAAAGATTTTACCAATTTTTTATTGGTATATTTTATACTATTAACCCTGAAAGACAATAATTTATTAAAGTGATATATTATATGCTTTTTCTTATGAAGATTTTTTTTGTTTTTTCTAAAAGTCATATAAAATAGAACATTTTTTACATCAAAACGATAATTTTTTATATTATCGAGTACTTTTTTTCTACGTCTAGTGAATTATATATAAGTTATTAAAAACTTGTAATAATTTTTTTTCGTTAAATATGTCCCTTAGGTAGTTTTAACCTTATTTTACCTGAATTTATTTTGAGGAAAATATAAATTTCTAAAAATGTTTTTTTTTGATATAATTATATATATAAAAATCAATCTGTAGAATTTAAAAACATCTATTAATATTCTATAAAAAGACATTTGTATATTTGAAATTATTTTTTTTTTATAAAAACATCATGTATCAATTTTTTCGTACGGTTTTTATCCGTTTTATTCTTTTCCCTTTAATCATTTCTTCTCCCCTATATGCTCAACAAAAGCTTGAAGAAATTGTAGCTGTAGTGGGGGATGAAATTATTCTAGAATCAGAAGTTCAAGAAATACTAAATAATAACAGAACTCATCGAAAAATATCTCCAGGTGATAATTGCAAATTTTTTGAAGAAATGCTTAAAGATCAATTGATTCTTCATTTTGCTAAAAAGGATGCTACTATTCGAATAAATGATGAACAACTACAGCTACAAGTTGAAAAAAATATTAAAAATTTTAAAAAGCAATATGGGAGCGAAAAAGCTTTACTCAAATTTTATGGAAGAACTAATCTAGATGAAATACGTCAAGATATCACTACAATGATGAAAAATCGTGAATATTTTGAACAAAAACGTCAGAAAATTATAGAAGAAAGAATTATAGATCCAAGCCCCAAACAAGTTAGAGATTTCTACGAAAGAAATAAAGAAAATTTTGCTGAAATTCCAAAAGAATTTGAACTATCAGAAATTATTTTTCCTATTCGTATTACAGAAACACACCGTAAAAAAATTATAGACCAACTCAAAAAAATTAAAGAAGATATACTTCAAGGGGAAAGTTTTGCTACTAAGGCTATTGCCTATTCAGAAGATCTAAGTTCTGCTATTGAGGGGGGACTTATAGAGGGGGCAGAACGTGCAAAAATGCTAGAAGAATTTCAAACGAGAATTTCTTCTATGAAGGAAGGAGAAATCTGTGAACCTTTTGAAACTGAATTGGGCTTTCATTTACTGCAACTGGAAAATAATAATGGAGAAGAAGTAGATATTCGTCATATATTGCTAATACCTAAATACACTGAGAAGGAGATAGAGAATACTAAAGCTTTAGCTAATTCGGTTAGCAAACTTTTAAAAAGTGGAAAAATTACCTTTGAAGAAGCTCTTAAGAGATATTGTAATAATAAAACCGTTCAAGGTGGCCCCATCAAAAATATTGAAACGGGAACCAATCATTTCCAAAAATCTCAATTACCAATAGTTACATTGGCGCATATAACAAATTTACAGGAAGGATCGACAAGCGATGTTTATGAAGAGGAACGGGATGGTCGTAAGGTTTATGTAATTATAAAACTTATAAAGGACATTCCTCCCCGTAAAATTTCTTTTTTGCAAGATTATAAACAAATTAAATATATAGTAGTGCATAATCAAGAAGAAGAAATATTAGGAAATTGGATACATAAACACCTTGATAAGGTCTTTATTAAGATCGGTAAAAATTATCAAAATTGTTTATTTAAGAATAATTGGCTAAAAAAATAGATGTAAAAGATATCTATCGAAAGTAGATTTCTTAACTCCATTAAAGTTTATATATAAGAAGTACTGAACTATCTTAATGTTTCTCCCATATTTACATAATATTTAAAGGAAGTTAAAAAAAAATATAACTCTAATATTATTTCTAAATATTTAGAATTGTTCAAAAGTAAATAGTAATATTTTCATAAGATATTGGTGAAGATTTCTAAGTAAAGATTTAATGTTTTTACTTGCCAATAAAAAACTAAATTTGCCTAAATGAATTAAAGAAACCTAATTAAGATTCTAAAAACAATATGTCTTCAAGCGTTATTGTAGGGTTACAGTGGGGAGATGAAGGTAAAGGAAAAATTACCGATCTGTTTGCTGAAAAGTCTGATTATATTATACGTTATCAAGGGGGCAATAATGCTGGACATTCTTTACATATTAATAAAGAATCCTTTGTATTGCACCTAGTTCCTTCAGGTGTGATACATCCAGATAAGAAATGTCTCATAGGAACAGGAGTGGTAGTAGATCCACGGGCTTTACTTGAAGAACTTCAAATGCTTGAGAGTCGTGGATTAGATACCTCAGGAGTATTTTTAGACAATCGCGTACATATCACCTTCCCTTATCATCGTCTTTTAGATAATTACAAGGAGGAATTTAGAGGAGATAGTATCTCCATTGGGACTACTCTAAAAGGAATAGGGCCTACTTATGAGGATCAGATAGCTAGAATAGGAATTAGAATGATTGACTTGCTTGATAAAAAAATCTTTTATGAAAAGCTTAAAACTAATATTAACTATAAAAATCAAATCATAAATTCTATATATGGTAAACCTATTATAGATTTTTTATCTATTTATAAAGAATACCTTGTTTATGCTGATAAATTACGTTCTCGTGTTATCGATAGTATTTATGAAATCCATAAGGCCTTAAAAATCGGGAAAAAGATTCTTTTTGAGGGAGCACAGGCTATATTACTTGATATAGCCTATGGTACATATCCTTATGTAACCGCATCTTCCCCTTCTACTGGGGGAGTATGCACAGGTGTAGGGATACCCCCTGCAGCTTTAAAAAATTTTATAGGAGTGACTAAAGCTTATAGCACTCGGGTTGGTTCAGGCCCTTTCCCTACTGAATTAAAGAATATTACGGCAGATAATCTCCGTGAGAAAGGTCACGAGTATGGCGCTACTACTAAAAGACCAAGACGTTGCGGATGGCTTGATTTAGTAGCCTTACAGTATGCTTGTATGATCAATGGGATTAATCATTTAGTACTTACTAAGTTAGATGTTCTTTCAGGATTTAAAACTCTTTGTATATCCATTGCTTATAAAAAAGAGGATCAAACTCTTATAGATCAATTCCCTGCTTCAAGTGAAATTCTTGAACGAATACAACCTGTATATGTGAACTTGCCTGGATGGCAAGAAGATATCTCACAGATAACTTCTTATAAGGATCTTCCAAATAACTGTAAAAAATATTTAACCTTTATAGAAAAATTTATAGGGATGAAGTTTAGCGTTATATCCTTAGGTCCAGATCGTTCTCAAAATATAATTATGAAACCTATATTTCTTTGATTCAAAAAAAAAACTAAAATTTGCCTGTGAATAAATATAAAAACCCTCTAGTAGAGCGATATGGAAGTTCTGAAATGCTCTATAATTTTTCTCCTCATAAAAAATTTACTACTTGGCGTAAGCTTTGGCTGGCTTTGGCGGATATACAAAAAGATCTTGGTTTATCTATTTCAAAGGAGCAAATTCAAAATTTAGAAGCACATATTGAAGATATCGATTTTGAAAGAGCGAAAAACTACGAGGAAAAATTTCGTCACGATGTAATGGCTCATATACATACTTTTGCTGATGCAGCTACTCTGGCTAGTCCCATTATTCATCTTGGGGCTACTAGCGCCTTTGTAGGGGATAATACTGATTTGATTCAGATTCGTGATGGCATGAATATTCTTCTCAGAAGAATGATTTCTCTCATACAGTGTCTTAGAAATTTTGCTATGAGGTATAAAGATCTACCCTGTTTGGGGTTTACTCACTATCAACCAGCACAACTTACCACTGTAGGGAAGCGTGCAACTATTTGGTTGCAAAGTGTTCTATTGGATATAGAAGAATGGGAATTCCGTTTTGAAAATTTACGTTTTCGGGGAGTAAAAGGTACAACTGGAACTGCAGCTAGTTTTAAGGAACTTTTTGATGATGATTTTGAAAAAACAAAGAAACTTGATGATCAAATTTCAAAACGTTTTGGTTTTTATAAACGTTTTGCCGTTACCGGTCAAACCTATGATCGTAAACTCGACGCTCAGATACTGAACTTACTTTCTAATATTGCTCAATCAGCACATAAGTTTAGTAATGATTTAAGACTCTTACAAAATCTTAAAGAAATAGAGGAGCCTTTTGAAAAGGAACAAATCGGATCAAGTGCTATGGCCTATAAGCGTAATCCTATGCGTAGCGAACGTATCGCCGCTCTAGCAAAATTTGTAATATCGCTCTCTTTAAGTCCATCTATGGTAGCAGCTACACAATGGCTTGAACGTACACTTGATGATTCAGCTAATAGACGTTTGGTAATAGCTCAGTCTTTTCTTGCTGTGGATGCCATTTTAATTATCTGGAACAATATTATAAATAATATAGTAGTTTATCCTAAGGTGATTGAAAGACATATAAAAGAAGAGCTCCCCTTTATGGCTACAGAACGTATTATTATGGAAGGGGTAAAAAAAGGAGGAAATCGTCAGTTGCTGCACGAACGTATTCGTATTCATTCAATGCAGGCTGCTCAAGTAGTAAAAATTCATGGAAAAGAAAATGATTTGATCGAACGCTTATTAAGCGACAATGAAATTTTCATAGAAAAAACACATATAATAGATTTACTAGATCCAAAAAAATTTATAGGGTTTGCTCCTGAACAAACAGTAGACTTCCTTATAGAGGAGGTAGATCCATTGTTAGAAAAGTATAAGAAGGTTATCAACAATAAAAGGGATGAAGAGATCAGTATATAGAGATATTTTATATAAGTTTATTTAATAAATTATTGATATGATATATACTTATAGAAGAACTAATAACCCCTTTATTTATCCATAAATAGTATGAATCGAAGAATTTTCATCCAAAAAAAACCCTCTTTTGATCATCATTCACAAAAACTTTTTAAAGAAATTAAGGAATTAGTATCTCTTAAAGATCTTCATATCTATACTATTTATGATATTTTTCAATTAGATAAAGAGAATTATCAAATGGCCCTTTACAGTATTTTTGCTGATAAAGTTACTGACATAGTACACGAAAATTTTTATTCTTCTCATCCTTATTTTGCTATTGAATATCTTCCCGGTCAATATGATCAGAGAGCTGACTCTGCTATGCAATGCCTTAAAATTATTGCTCCGAGTACAAATGCTATCGTACGTAGTGGATATCTTATAGAGTTGATAGGATTGACTTTAGAAGATATTTATAAGGTAAAAGGATATTGCATAAATACTGGCGAGACTCGCCAGAAGGATTTAAAATTACTTGAGATTACTCCTAATTTGTGTACTTCAAGCATAATGGTTATAAAGAATTTCTGCTCGTTTTCATATGATGAATTAAAGTATTTTCATAAAGAAGGTGGGTTTGCTATGCACTTTAAAGATTTTGTTTTTATTCAGGAGTATTTCCGTAAGAAAATGCGAGATCCTAGTGAGACTGAATTACTTGTGCTTGATGCGTATTGGTCTGATCATTGTAGGCATACTAGTTTTACTACGAATTTAACTGATATTATTTTTCAAGGTACTTTTAAAGAAACTTTGCAGAGCATTTTTAAGGATTACCAGAATATGCGAGAAGAGCTATATTATGATGAGAAGAGCCCTATAACACTTATAGATCTTGCTACTATTACTTCAAAGGCTCTTAGGGCTAGAGGATATCTGAAAGACTACGTTATATCCGATGAGGTTAACGCTTCTAAGATTGATATAAATATTGAAGTAGATGGCAATATTCAACAATGGCAATTACTTTTTAAAAACGAAACGCATAATCATCCTACCGAGATTGAGCCTTTTGGAGGCGCTTCTACTTGTATTGGAGGGGCTATACGCGATCCACTATCAGGAAGGGCTTTTGTATATCAAGCTATGCGATTGAGCGGTTCTGCTGATCCTAATGAGGCTCTCGAGCAGACTTTGCCAGGGAAACTCCCTCAACGTAAAATAACTACTGAAGCTGCCAAGGGTTATAGCACTTATGGTAATCAAGTAGGATTGGCTACAACCCACGTAGCTGAGATTTATCATCAAGGCTATAAAGCCAAACGTATGGAAGTGGGAATGGTACTTGGTGCGGCACCAAAAACAAATATTAATACTCAACCGCCTTTGCAGGGCGATGTCATACTATTGCTCGGAGGTCTTACTGGACGTGATGGGATAGGAGGCGCTACAGGTTCTTCGAAAGAGCATGATGAACAATCTACTCAAAATCTTAGTTCGGAAGTCCAAAAAGGGGATCCTATTACTGAACGAAAAATTCAGCGTCTTTTTCGAAATCCAAAGGCAACTAAACTTATTAAACGCTGTAATGATATGGGGGCTGGAGGTATAGCTGTAGCTCTTGGAGAGATTAGCGAGGGGATCATGATAGATCTTGATAAAGTTCCTTTAAAATACCAAGATCTCAACGCAACTGAAATTGCTCTTTCTGAATCTCAAGAACGTATGTCTATATTGCTAGATAAAAAGGATGTAGAACCCTTTATTAGTTTAGCCTATAAAGAAAATTTACATGCCGTAGTTATTGCAGAAGTTACTAGTAACAACCATTTAGAGATGTACTATAAAGGATCTTTAGTCGTTAACTTAGAAAGAGCCTTTCTTGAAACTCGTGGAACATCTCGTTATTCTCGAGTAAAAGTAAAAGCTCCCAAAGAAAAAATATCACCTTTTGAAAAAGAAATTCCTTTTGAAAAAAGATCCTTTCTTAAGAGTCTAAGAAATTTAAATGTGGCCTCGCAAAAAGGTCTAGTTGAGCGTTTTGACTCCACTATAGGCGCTAGTACTATTTTTATGCCTTTTGGAGGACGCTATCAGCTCACTCCAGCTGAGGGAAGTGCTAATAAGATACCTGTTTTGAGTGGATATACTAACGCAGTAAGTTTAGCTGCCTGGGGATTCCATCCAGCTCTTTCTTTTTGGAGTCCTCTGCATGGGGGTGCTTATGCAGTCGTAGAGTCTATAGCTAAGATAGTAGCTATGGGAGGAGATTATAACAAAATATACTTCAGCTTTCAAGAATACTTTCGCAAGCTTGATATAAATCCAGAGCATTGGGGAGATCCTTTTGCTGCTCTTTTAGGAGCTTATCAAGCTCAGGTAGCCTTTTCTTTAGCTGCTATAGGAGGTAAAGATAGCATGTCTGGATCTTTTAAAAATTTGCACGTTCCTCCTACTTTAATTTCTTTTGCTGTAGCCATGGCCTCTAATGATTATCTTATTTCACCTGAATTTAAGCGATTAAAAAGCCATATCTATCTATATCGTCACTATCCTCTCCTTGATGGTATGCCTGATTATAACTCACTAAAAAAGGCTTATTCGTATATATATAAAAAAATTAAAGAAGGAAAAATTCTATCGGCAAAGACTGTTAAAGATGGAGGTGTTGCAGTAGCTCTTTCTCAGATGGCTTTTGGTAATGGGTTAGGAGCCAAAATAAAAAAACAAACACGTCTTTTAAATACAGATATAGGTTCTATAGTTCTTGAGAGTTCTGAAGAACTTTCTAACGATTTTATTTCTCTTGGAGAAGTAATAGATATACCTGAGTTACGTTTTGAAGAATTTACTATTAAGCTTAAGGCTGCTCTTAATGCATGGCAAAAAACTTTAGAGCCTGTATTCCCGAGCCGAATTCCAACTTCTAAAAAAAAAAATATACTACATAAAAATGTATCTAGGAGTTATCACCATAAGCTAAAAAGCCCTAAAAAGGGGAATCCAAGAGTGTTTATCCCTATTTTTCCTGGAACAAATTGCGAATATGAATCTGCTAAAGCTTTCGAAATAGAAGGAGCTATAATAAAGCAAATGGTTTTTTGTAATCTCAATTCGCATCAAGTTGCTGACTCTATTTTAGATTTTGTTAAAAACATCGAAAAATCCCAAATATTGATGCTTCCTGGCGGGTTTAGCGCAGGAGATGAACCTGATGGTGCTGGTAAATTTATTGTGGCAGTACTACATAATCATTATGTACAAGAAGCAATTCATAATCTCTTACAAAGAGATGGCCTTATTCTAGGAATTTGTAATGGTTTTCAAGCACTTATCAAATCTGGTCTTTTACCTTATGGTAAAATTTGTTCACTTAAAAGTAATTCTCCAACGCTTACATTAAACGAAATAGGATACCATGTTTCTAGATTTGTAGATGTAAAAGTTGTATCAAAAAACTCACCTTGGTTAGAAGGCATGTACCATCAAATATTTCGTATTCCCGTTTCGCATGGAGAAGGAAGATTTTATGCAACCAATCCGGTACTAA
The DNA here is from genome assembly GCF_056790205.1 of Candidatus Insignibacter tubulum. Taxonomy (NCBI): domain Bacteria; kingdom Pseudomonadati; phylum Bacteroidota; class Flavobacteriia; order Flavobacteriales; family Blattabacteriaceae; genus Candidatus Insignibacter; species Candidatus Insignibacter tubulum. The sequence continues at coordinate 188,022 of NZ_CP199715.1, read as the reverse complement.
ATTCCTTATTTGAGAAAGGTCAGATAGCTACTCAATATGTTAATTTAAATGGCAAGCCTACACTAGATAGCCCATATAATCCTAATGGATCATTAGGTGCTATAGAAGGAATTACTAGTTTAGATGGTCGTATTTACGGACGTATGGGACATCCTGAGCGTTGTGCAAAGGACTTATTCAAAAATATTCCAGGAGTTAAAGGACACTCTATTTTTCATAACGGGGTCCAATATTTTTTATAATATATGTATATCTATATTTTTAGAATAAAAAAATGGGAAATAATATAAAAATAGCTATACTTTTCGGTAGTCTCTCAGATAAGACTATTATGCAAAAAGCAGCTAATCTCTTAAAAGAACTTGACATAGAATATGTCTCATATGCAATATCAGCTCATCGCCTTCCTGATATGTTATCCAAAAAATTGGAAGAATTAGAGAAATACGGAATAGAAATTATTATCGCTGGAGCGGGATTAGCAGCACATCTTCCTGGAGCAATTGCTTCAAAAACACTTATTCCGGTAATTGGGATTCCTATAAATGGAATTTTAGGCGGATTAGATGCACTTTTATCGATAGTTCAAATGCCTAAGGATATTCCTGTGGCTACAGTAGGCATTAATAACTCACATAATGCAGCACTTTTAGCACTTCAGATTCTTTCGATAAAATATCCCCAATATAAAAAAAGCTTAAAAAATTATCATCAAAGACTTAGAGAAAAACTAATCCCTCAAATAGAACAACAATTATAAAAAACCTATGGATAAAAAAAAAAAATTATATCAAGGCAAGGCTAAAGAGATTTATATGACTTCTGATCCTGACGAATTAATCATCTGTTATAAAGATGACGTTACGGCATTTAACGCTCAAAAAAAAGGGTATATAGAAGATAAGGGCAAATTGAATAATGAGATTTCTAGTTTGATCTTTAAATATCTTGAAAATAAAGGTATCTCTACTCATTTCATTAAAAAACTTAATGAGCGTGAACAGTTATGTAAAAACCTTAAAATCATCCCTTTAGAGGTTATCGTGCGAAATTTGGTTGCTGGGAGCATGTCAAAACGTTTAGGAATTGAAGAGGGATTTAACCCTTTTAATACTATTTTTGAGTTGAGCTATAAAAACGATGCTCTAGGAGATCCTTTAATAAATGATCACCATGCCGTTGCTATAGGTGTAGTTAGCTATGAAGAACTTAAAGTACTTTATAAAAATTCCTCTAAAATCAATGACTTACTTAAAATCCATTTTCTTAAGAAGGATATCATATTAGTTGACTTTAAAATAGAATTTGGTAAAGATAAAAATGGTAAAATTTTATTAGCTGACGAGATTAGTCCTGATACTTGTAGACTTTGGGATAAGTCAACTATGAAAAAACTCGATAAAGATTGTTTTCGAAGAGATCTAGGAGACGTTAGTCAAGCTTATACAGAAATTTTACAGCGTTTGAATTTGTGAAACAATTTATACTTCTTATTGATGTATCCAAAGATCTTTGAAGATCCCTTTTTTATTAGAGATAAATTTCATGAAGAATGTGGAATATTCGGCTTGTTTTCTAATGATAATATAGATACCTTATCAATCATCCAGTTTGGTATGTTTGCCTTACAACACCGAGGACAAGAGGCTTGCGGACTATCTGTTTTACGTGAAGGGGTGATTTATTCTTATAAAGGAGAAGGATTGGTTTTAGAAGTTTTTCGAATGATAGAAAATCCTGAAAATTTTTATGGAAATGCTTCTATAGGTCACACTCGTTATTCTACTTCAGGCGGACATAGTAAAAAAAATATTCAGCCTCTTTTCATTAAAGATGCCAATGAAAAGGTAAATCTATCTATAGTACATAACGGAAATCTTATTAACGCTAATCAAATCCGTGAGGAATTAGTTAAAGAAGGTATACATTTTATTTCTGATAAATCTGATTCCGAAGTGATTTTACAACTTATTAAGAAATATATTACTTTGGGATTAGAAGAGGCTATACGAAGAACTGTTAAGCGTATTTACGGGGCTTATTCAGTGCTAGTTCTTTCAGATACAGAGCTTGCTGCTTTTAAAGATCCTAACGGAATTCGTCCACTATGTTATGGAATTTTAAATAAGGGAGTACATGTGTTTAGTTCCGAAACCTGTGGTTTGGATTCTATAGGTGCTACTTATATACGTGATTTTCTTCCTGGGGAATTAGCTATAGCAAATGCCTCAGGCATTCATTTTTCTAAAATTTCTGAAAAAACTAAAAAACGCACCTGTGCTTTTGAATATATTTATTTTTCTCGTCCGGACTCTGTAATAGAGGGTATCAACGTATATGAAATACGTGAGAGAAGTGGTGAGAAACTATATGAACAGCACCCTGTAGAGGCTGATATAGTCATTGGAGTCCCAGATTCGGGAGTCCCAGCAGCTATAGGTTATTCAAAGGCTTCTGGCATCCCATTTAAACCTGTTCTAATAAAGAATAAATATATAGGTCGATCTTTTATAGCCCCTACTCAACAGTTTCGTGAATTAGTAGTTCATCTAAAGCTGAATCCTATAATGAATCAAGTAAAAAATAAACGTGTAGTAATAATAGATGATTCTATAGTTCGCGGAACTACTAGTTATCGATTAGTGAATCTTTTCCGAAAAGCCGGTGCTCTTGAAATACATCTAAGAAGCGCCTCACCTCCTATTATTGCTCCTTGTTTCCTAGGAGTAGATACACCTGATAAAAAGCATCTAATTTCTGCGAAATTAACTAATGAAGAAATCATCAAGATACTTAGTGTAGATAGTTTAGCTTTTCTAAGCATAGAAAATCTTAAAAAGATTCTACAAGGTATTGATTATTGTTTTGGATGTTTTACAGAGAACTATCCTGTTCAAAAAGAATAGAATTTTCTATTATTAAAAATAATATTGTTTTATGACCACTTACAAACAATCAGGCGTAGATAAGGAAGAAGGTTATCTCACTATAGCAAAAATAAAGAAATCAGTAGAAAGAACGTACAATACAAATGTACTCAATACTTTAGGAGGGTTTGGTGCTTTTTATCAGCTTTCAGGTTATAAAAATCCTGTATTAATATCAGGTGCTGATGGCGTAGGCACTAAGTTACGTCTTGCCCTGAAATACCATAAATATCCCTGTATAGGGATTGATTGTTTTGCTATGTGTGCTAATGATATTTTATGTCATGGTGCTAAACCCTTATTTTTTCTAGATTATATTGCTTGTGGTAAACTTAACGCAGATATCGCCTCACAAATAATATCTGGGATGGTAAGCGCTTGTCAAGTTACCGGAACAGCCCTTATAGGGGGGGAAACAGCAGAGATGCCAGAAATATACCGGCGAGGTGATTATGATGTAGCCGGGTTTTGTGTAGGTGTTCTCGAACGAGAAAAGATTCTTGATAAGAATAAGGTACAACAAGGTGATTTACTTATAGGCCTCCCTTCATCAGGCATACATAGTAATGGTTTTTCACTCATTCATAAAGTTTTTTCAGATAGAGAACTTACGCAAGATTTTCATGGAAATTCTCTTTATAAAACGCTACTTGAACCCACTAGACTTTATCATGTTATTATTCATAAACTTTTAGACCGTTTTACTATTCACGCTCTAGCTCATATAACTGGTGGTGGTCTTATTGAAAATATTCCTAGAATTGTACCAGACGGTTTATGTGCTTTTATTGATCTAACAAAAATTGCAGTACAACCTATTTTTAGACATATTAAATCTAAAGGTAAAGTATCTGAGGAGGAAATGTGGAGCACATTTAATATGGGGATAGGTATGGTAATAGTTATTCCATATAAAGATCAAAAAAAGATTTCTCAATATATGGAATCGATTGGTGAGAATTTTTTTATGATAGGGTCTATTGAAAAAGGGTCTAAAAAGCTAAATTTTAAAAAGTAATCTCTTTAAAATTTTTATTATTAAAAAGAATTTTATCTTTCTTTGTATGGATATTACTTATTTTAAGTATTTTAACTTAAATTTTAAATCAAAATGATAAAATAGTTATTTAGAAAAGTGAGATGAAGAGTTTTTTTTTCTATTCCATCTTATTTTCTATTTTTTAGAAGTATCCATTTAAATATGCCATTTATTAATAATAATCGAGATATCCTTTTACTATAAATTTCATCTCAAATATATACTATAGGAATTTTAAAGTCCTTATATAATATATAAAGTTTCTATCCTATATATAATTATTTATAAATATGTTCCACACATTTATTTATTCTTAATAATAAATTGCTAAATTGAGGTTATCTAATAAAAAATATAATTATCTAAATCGATGAAAACCTAAAACTATTTTATCGTAGGGAGATCTTCTCTAAAAAAACGTTAACTTTAATATTAACTCCTGGTTCAGGAGTAGTCTTTAAAGTATTAATTAAAGGATTAAAGTACATTATCATACTAAAAGTAAAAATATAAAATACATATTCTCATAACAGATTAGAAATAAAACTTAAAACATTTTTTAGGAGTTGCCATAATTTATATGGCAGGGGTAAGGTACAGAGGCAGGAGTATAAATATCTTATTTTTAGGACACTAAAGTTTTTCAGTGAAAAAAAATAAACCACAGATTTTAGTTTCTATAAAATATATAAAAAAGTAAAAGTATTGTTTAATATATCTTATGTTAACTATGCTAAATATAAATAAATATGATATTTTTTACGGAAAAAACATATCATAAGCTATAGATTATTTTAAATTCTTATTTAAAGAAATATTCATTCAAAAATGATTAGAATAGCTGTTTTAGTTTCAGGGAAAGGAAGCAATCTTGCAAATCTTTTCCAGGCAATGAAACAGGGTCGTCTTTCTTGGTTAAGAATTACTCAGGTAATCTCTGATAGGGCCTGTAAGGCATTAACAATTTCTGCAAAAGAACGAACACCTGTTTTTTGCATTGATCGAGGTCCTGAACTTTCCAAAAATATTGATAATATCCTTTACAAGGATAATGATTGGATTGTTATGTCTGGATTTCTTTCAATACTCGATATAGATTTTTGTCAAAAATGGGCTGGGAAAATAATAAATTTACATCCATCTCTTTTACCTAAATACGGTGGTAAAGGGATGTATAGCATGAACGTACATAAGGCAGTTATAGAGAATAAAGACTCTCAATCAGGAGCTACAGTTCATTATGTGATTCCTAAAGTTGACGCTGGAGAGATTATTCTTCAAAAAGCTTGCGATATAGCCCCAAAAGAAACGCCTGAATCTCTGGCAAGAAAAATTCATTTGCTTGAATATGAAATTCTTATAGAAGCCCTTGAGCGAATTTCATTTAATCAAAATAATCTTGCAAAAAAAATAAACAGATGAAAAAAAGAGTTCTTATAAGTGTTTTTGATAAAACTGGGATATTCCCTATTGCTAGATTCTTAGAGAATAATGGTTATGAAATTATTTCTACAGGGGGCTCTTTCAGATATCTCCAAAAAAGAGGATTACGGCCTTTAGAAATCTCTGAACTTACTAAATTCCCCGAGATATTAGATGGTCGCGTTAAAAGTTTACATCCTGTTATTCAGGCAGCTATTTTAGCTAAACGTGAAAATAAAGATCATATGCATACAATCTATGATCACAATATATTTCCTATAGATATGGTAATTGTTAATATTTATCCTTTTTTTGATAAAATTAAGGAAAATCTTACTTTTGAGGAAAAGCTTGAATTTATAGATATCGGTGGTCCTGCAATCTTGCGTGCAGCAGCAAAAAATTTTTCTAATGTAGTAGTTATTACTGATTTAGAGGATTATCAAATTATTCAGAATGAGATTATACAAAATGAAGAAGTCTCTTCAAAATTGCGGAGGGAATTAGCTGGAAAAGCTTTTAATCTTACTGCTGCTTACGATGCAGCAGTTTCCCAATATCTCTTAAAAGATGATTTTCCTTTATTTATTAATGCCTCTTATAAAAAGAAGTTTGATTTACGTTATGGAGAAAATCCTCATCAGAGGGCTGCTTATTATTTAAATACTATTAGATCAGGTGCTTTTTGTGATTTCGAACAAATACAAGGTAAGGAACTGTCTTTTAATAATATTCGTGATATGGATGCTGCATGGAAGCTGATATCGGAGTTTACTGATCCAGCTGTTTGCATCATTAAACACGGTATCCCATGTGGAGTAGCTTTGGATAAAGAGTATCTTTCAATAGCCTATCAAAAAGCTTATTTATGCGATACAATATCTATTTTTGGTGGAGTTGTAGCAGTAAATCGTTCTTTAGATAAATCTACTGTTGAATTAATGAAAGATACTTTTTTAGAAATTGTATTAGCGCCACACTTTAGCGATGAGGCATTAAAAATACTTGAAATAAAAAAAAAAATACGTCTTATACGCGTAAAAAACCCTATATCCGATAAAATAGAATACATTAAAACAGATGGTGGAATTTTATTGCAAGAGTGTGATGATCAATTTTCTACTCACTATACGGTAGTGACTAAGGCTCAGCCTACTTCTGAGCAGTTAAAGGCTTTGTTCTTTGCACAAAGAGTAGTTAAACATGTTAGATCTAATGCTATAGTAGTAGCTAAAAATACACAAACTTTAGGAATTGCTGGGGGACAAACTAATCGTATCTGGGCAAGTTCTCAAGCAATAGAACGCGCTCTAAAAAAATCTTCTAAAGATCTTGTACTTGCTTCAGACGCTTTTTTCCCTTTTAAAGATGTAGTGGATCAAGCTGCCTCTAAAGGTATTACTGCTTTCATTCAACCAGGGGGATCTATTAGAGATTCCGATTCTATAGCCGTTTGTGATAAACATGGTCTTCCTATGATCATGAGCGGTATGCGACATTTTAGACATTAAAAAAAATGAAAAATATTTCATAATATATAATGTTCCCTTCTTTCTTTCTTTCTTTATATTTGGAGTTATTTATAAACTTTACTGGTGAGGATACTTATTATAGGAAATGGTGGACGTGAACATGCTATCGGCTTGAAATTATTGGAAAACCTACGAATACAAGAATTATACTTTGCCCCAGGTAATGGAGGTACTGCTCAAATCGGTCAAAATATATCACTTTTTGATATCAAAGCGTTAGCTGATTTTTCTATCAAAAAAAGAATAGACCTTACTATAGTTGGCTCTGAAATACTTTTGATGGAAGGTATTGTTGATGTTTTTCAGATGCGGGGGCTTCGCATATTTGGGCCACATAAACAGGCAGCTCAACTTGAGGGAAGTAAGGTTTTCGCAAAACGTTTTATGAAAAAGTATGGAGTGAAAACAGCTTCTTACGCGAGCTTTTCTAATTATGAAGAAGCCAAAAATTATATCAATACGATTAATTTTCCTGTAGTAATCAAAGCTAGTGGATTAGCTTATGGTAAAGGGGTAATCATAGCTCAAGATAAATCCTCTTCGCTTAGAATTATAAAACTTATGATGAAGGATAAAATTTTTGGACCTAATGCAACAGATCATGTGCTTATCGAAGAATATCTACAGGGACAAGAAGCTTCAATATTATCAATATTTAATGGTAAAGAACTATTCCCCTTTTTATCGGCTAAAGATCATAAAAAAATTGGAGAGGGAGAAACAGGGCCCAATACAGGAGGTATGGGTACAGTGGTTCCTAATCCCCACATGAATGATAGTGTTTGGAGCGACTTTAATAAAAATATTTTAAAACCTACTCTTAAGGGTCTATTTTACGAGAAGTTTTTTTTTTCAGGCGTGATATTTTTCGGCCTGATAATCACTGAAAAGGGCGTTTATCTTTTAGAATATAATTTACGTATGGGTGACCCCGAGACGCAATCTCTTTTACCTCTTATGGAAAGTGATTTTCTTGAGATTATAGAAAAAGCTATAGATAAAGATTCTATAAATATCTCTTGGAAACCTGCATACTCTTGTTCTGTGGTAATAGCCTCTAGGGGATATCCGGGATCTTATGTAAAAGGATATGAAATTAAAGGCCTTGATACATTAGATACTTTATTTTATATCGCTGGAGCCCAAAAAGAAGAAAATCGTTGGATTACCTCTGGGGGGCGGGTATTAAATGCTATAGGCATTGGTTCCTCACCTAAAGAAGCACGTGTAGATGCTTATAAAAAAGTAAAGAAAATATTTTTTGAGGGTGCTTACTATAGAAAGGATATAGGTTTATATTGAAAATATATTATGGAATATAAATCTATATTGATATTAGATTTTGGATCTCAATATAATCAGCTCATAGCTCGTTGTATTAGAGGGATGGGAGTCTATGCCGAATTATTGCCTTATAATAATTCTATAAAGGACATTATTGCTCGTTCTCCATGTGGTATTATTCTCTCAGGAGGGCCTTCATCTGTTAATAAAAAAGATGCATATATGCCTTCTCAAGGCCTATTTGAACATAATATTCCCATTTTAGGGATATGCTATGGCATGCAACTGATAGCGTATATTTTTAAAGGGAAAATATCACGTAGTACTCAAGCTGAGTATGGCCGAACTGATTTTATTGTAGATGATTATAAAAGCCCTTTATTAAGGGGGTTACCTGAAAAATCTGATGTTTGGATGAGCCACTTTGATCAAGTAGTTAATGTACCTATAGGCTTTAAAATTATAGGTCACACTCCTACTTGCATCGGTGCTTTGGCTAATGATAAAGACAAAATTTATACTGTACAATTTCATCCTGAAGTGGAACATACTATTTATGGAAAGAAGATTTTACAAAATTTTATCTTTGATATTTGTCATTGTAAAAATAATTGGGGAATCCAAAATTTTTCTCAAACTTCTATTAAGAAGATTAAAAAACAAGTGAGAGATAAAAAAGTAATATTAGGTCTCTCAGGGGGTGTGGACTCTTCTGTAACAGCAGTGTTAATGCAGCTTGCTATTGGTGAAAAATTGAGATGTATATTTATAGATACGGGATTACTCCGAAAAGATGAGGCTAAAAAAGTTATAGAGACTTATAAAAACTATTTCCATATAAATATTCATACGATAGATGCGAGCAGATATTTTATATCTGCTTTATCTGGAGTCTCCGATCCAGAGACTAAACGTAAAATCATAGGAAGGGAATTTATACAGGTTTTCAATAGAGAAGCTAAGAAGATTCAAGGAGCTGAATTTCTTGCGCAAGGGACTATTTATCCAGATGTAATCGAATCAATTTCTGTAAAAGGTCCTTCTTCAACTATTAAATCACATCATAATGTAGGAGGATTACCTTTAAAAATGTCTCTAGAGCTTATTGAGCCTTTACGTAATTTATTTAAAGATGAAGTAAGAAACTTAGGAATAAGTTTAGGAATTCCTAGAGATATGATTGATCGTCACCCTTTTCCTGGACCAGGGTTAGCAGTGCGTATTTTAGGTGAGGTCACTTATGAAAGACTTGATATTTTGCGACAAGCAGATCAAATCTTTATTGATGAAATGCGTATACATAAACTTTATGAACAAGTAGCACAAGCTTTTGTGATTTTGCTGCCAGTAAAATCAGTAGGGATAATGGGAGATAGGCGCACTTATAGCTATACAGCTGTATTGCGTTCTGTAAACACAAGCGATTTTATGACAGCAAGAATATCGCATTTACCTTATGAATTTTTAGAAAAGGTGTCTTCTAGAATGATCAACGAGGTAGAGGGAATAAATCGATTAACTTATGATATAACCTCTAAACCACCTTCTACTATAGAATGGGAATAAATAAGAAATATAAGATAAAAAAGATAAGATACTCCCGCATCACACCGCTACAACCCTCTACCCTTGCTGCGTTCCCACCCTAGGGGATTTGAAGGGAGCCTGATTGTGCGGGAGACTTACCAACCGCAAAGATAGCTATTTAATATGATTAATAAAATTTTTTATACTCATGAATTTTAAATTTATTTTATCTTCATTAAGATTAAGTGCTTTTATATCATCTATAAACATCTTTACCTTTATTATTATCTATATCTTTTTCTATCAGAAAGATTTTTTTTATATTTTTCGATCCTTAATGCTTTTGTAATACCTTCGTTATATGCGATTTTTGCTATAACATTTGTTTATTTGCAAATTAAAAAACATCATAAATTAATGTTTTTACCATCTTTTATATGGTCTTCTTTAAGGTTTTTTATCGGAGGTATAGTTTCTTTAATAGTTATATTTTTATTTCTTAAGTTTGTCAGCTTTAATGTTAAGCCCTTCCTTAGAAAAGGAATTAGTTCCTTATTGGTCCGATATAAGTAATATATATCCATATATATATTACTTAATATAGCTATAATAACAGTACCATGGGTACACAAGAATATTCTGTTCCCAATATTTGGAGATTTTTATTTTATATTTTTTTTTTGCATTTTTTACTTTCTTTATTAATCTATTCCTTTTTTATAAAATCTTATAAATCTTATAAATGACTTTTTTAGTAATTACATCTTTAAGAGATGTAATATTTTATAGAAGAACTGTCTATTTATGAATTAGATATTCTAAAATAAAATCATTACCTTTCTAGATCATAGTTAATAAGACCAGATTTTTACTAATTGCTAAAAAACCGATTAATCTATCACAGACTTAATTATTAGTCTTAGTTTTACTTTATTAAAGTAGAAACGCATACAATAATATTATATAAAAAAGTTTTAACTTCGCTACTGAGAGTTGTAATAACGTTCATTTTTTATGGATAGGGTTAGAAAATTATTATATTTTCTCCATATACGCTATATTATGGTAATCATATTTTTAATTTTCAAATTACACAGGATATTTTTAACTTATTTATATTTCATTAAGAATTTGATGATATCAATTTAAGTATAATGATTAAATTAAAAAAGCATACAGGCTCTGTTTTGTTAGAAAACAAACAAAAAAGTAGTATTATATTTGGTTGTAGTATCCTTTCTTATATAGAAGGTATAATTAATACAGCTAAAAATATAATATTATAATGATTTATTCATGATTTTGCTTCCTAAAGAAAAGATTCTCAAAAGAGACAAAATGATATATCTAGCTCTCAAATACTTGCAATTCTTACTAAGAATGGTATAGAAAAAATATCTTATTATAAAAACTTAATTAAACCTTTTATTACTCAAAAAAATAATCTATGCCCCATCCTAAGAGAAAACAATCGAAATCTAAAAGAGATAAAAGAAGGACGCATTATAAGTCTAGTATACCTCAGCTTTTTACTTGCTCTACAACAGGACAAATTCATTTGTCTCACCGAGCTCATTGGCATGATGGTAGGCTCTATTATAGAGGAAAAGTAGTATTAGAAAAAACTTCCTCTACTACTAAAGAGGATTCTTAGAAAAAGCTTATATTACTATAATAAGTATTATTCTACCTTTTTTTGTAAGTATAAATTTTATTTTGGAGACTCCTCCCTCTCCTCCCTCTCCCCCCCCCCTCCCCTCCTCCCTACCTCCCCCTGAGTGGGAGTGGGGGAGGTAGGGAGGAGGGGAGGGGGGGGGGGAGAGGGAGGAGAGGGAGGAGAGGGGGAATATAACACTATGGATTTAAAATATATTAAAACACTTATACAATTAATTTCAAAATCAAGTCTTGAGGAATTTGAATATCAATCATCGAATTTTAAAATTCGAATAAAGAATACTATTCCTCTAAAAATTCAAAAGGCAGAATCTTTAGTCGCTTTTAAGCCATCTATTCCTCTAACGCCTTCTGCTGATTCTGGATTATCATTTCATCAAGAAGAAATGATACCTCATGATAAGCTTATCAGTATAAGATCTCCTATGATTGGAACTTTTTATGAACGTCCTGCTCCCGATAAAGATCCCTTTATAAGGGTAGGTGACCAGGTTAAAATTGGTCAAACAGTATGTATTATTGAGGCTATGAAACTTTTTAATGAAATAGAATCAGAAGTTTCTGGCCACATTATAAAAAGTCTTGTTGAAAATGCTTCTCCTGTAGAATATGATCAGCCATTATTTTTAGTGGATCCCTCTTAAAAAGTCTAGTTTTTTTAAAAAAAAATAATAGGGATGTTTAAAAAAATACTCATCGCTAATCGTGGTGAAATTGCTCTTCGTATTATAAGAACCGTACGTGAAATGGGGATGAAGACTGTTGCAGTCTATTCTACAGCAGATAAGCATAGTTTACATGTACGATTCGCTGATGAAGCAGTTTGTATTGGTTCTTCTGCACCTAAAGATTCTTATTTAAATATACCTCATATCATTGCTGCAGCTGAGATTACCAATGTAGATGCTATTCATCCAGGCTATGGGTTTTTATCTGAAAATGCTTATTTCTCATCTATATGTGCTAAACATAACATAAAATTTATAGGAGCTTCGTCAGAGCAAATTCAGATAATGGGCAATAAATCCTCAGCTAAGGAAACTATGAAAAGAGCTGGTATACCTTGTATACCTGGATCGGAAGGTATCCTTCCCTCTTATGAAAGTGCTTTTGATTTAGCTAAACGAATTGGATACCCCATTATGCTTAAAGCTAGTGCTGGAGGAGGTGGAAAAGGAATGCGAGCTGTATGGAATAAAGATGATCTTAAAAAAGCGTGGGGAATGGCTAGGCAGGAAGCTAAATCGTCTTTTTCTAACGATGATATGTACATGGAAAAGCTCATCTTGGAGCCCCGGCATATAGAGATACAAGTAGCTGGAGATAAATATGGTAATGCCTGTCATTTATCGGAAAGAGATTGTTCAATACAACGTCGTCATCAGAAATTAGTAGAAGAAACTCCTTCTCCCTTTATCACTGAAACCTTACGCAAAAAAATGGGGGAGGCTTCGGTAAAGGCTATCTCTTTTATAAAATATGAGGGCATAGGTACAATAGAGTTTCTCGTTGATAAGAAAGAAAATTTCCATTTTATGGAGATGAATACTAGAATCCAAGTAGAACATCCTATTACTGAAGAGGTAACAGGTTATGATCTTATTCGCGAGCAAATTTTGCTAGCTGCAGGAGAAAAACTTTCAGGAATAAATTATTATCCTAATAAATGTTCTATAGAGTGTCGTATTAATGCTGAAGATCCTTATCATGGATTCCGCCCAGTACCTGGTAGGATTATACAAATGCATACACCAGGCGGACACGGTATTCGTGTAGATACACATGTTTATGCAGGCTATATGATTCCTCCATATTACGATTCGATGATAGCTAAATTAATTACTACAGGTCATAACCGTGAACAAGCGATATATAAGATGCGTCGAGCATTAGATGAATTTATTATTGAAGGGGTACAGACTACTATTCCTTTTCATAGACAACTAATGCATGATGAACGTTTTTTATCAGGTAATTATACCACTAATTTTATAGAGGATTTTTACATTAATCTTCATTTTAAACAAGAACATTAAAAAATATTATGATAAAATGAGATATTATTTATAATGAAACTTTATTTGTAATATCCTACTCTTCTGTAGGGTAAATGATAAATTATTCTTCTTAAACATAAGAGCTATGTTATATATATTATTAAATAAGTATTCTTCTATAGTAATCCCTCTCATTATATATATCTATCTTAAGATACCTTTATAAAAAACTAAATTAACTGCTCTTATATTTAAACTTTCTTAGGTTGTAAGAAATATTATGCAGCATAAAATAAATATGCTTATAGATTTAATTTTGAAATATACCCATAGCAAGATACTTATCTTGTCTTTTTGCAATAAGCTCTTCAGGAGTAAGCATTGAAAGTTCTTTTGCTGCTTTTATAATGTAGCGTTTTACTATTTTAAAAGCCTCCTCTGGATATAAATGTGCCCCTCCTAATGGCTCTTTAATAATATCATCTATAAGCTTTTGCCTGAGCATATCAGCAGCGGTAAGTTTTAGAGCAGCTGCAGCTTTTTCCTTATACTCCCAACTACGCCATAAAATGGTAGAACAACTCTCAGGTGAGATAACCGAGTACCAAGTATTTTCCATCATGTACACATGATTGCCTATACCAAGGCCTAGAGCGCCTCCGCTAGCTCCTTCTCCGATAATAATGGTAATAATAGGCACTGAGAAGCGCATCATTTCATAAATATTTCTTCCAATAGCTTCTCCTTGACCACGTTCTTCAGCTTCTAGGCCTGGATAAGCTCCAGGAGTATCTATAAAAGTTACAATAGGTTTCCTAAATTTTTCTGATAGCTTCATTAGTCGAAGAGCTTTCCGGTAACCTTCTGGATTTGGCATGCCAAATCTTCTATATTGTCGATCTTTAGTATTCTTCCCTTTTTGCGTGCCAATAAGCATAAAACTTCTATTTTCTATCTTACCAAAGCCAGCAACAATAGACTTATCATCTCCTATATTACGATCTCCATGTAATTCAATAAAATCTCCCTTAGTAAGGGCTTGTATGTAATCAAGCGTATAAGGCCTATTAGGATGTCTTGATAGCTGCACTCTCTGCCAAGGACTGAGATTTTTATGAATCTTTTGAATAGTTTTTTTTAGTTTCAATTGAAGTTGTTCACAAGTTTTTTTAGTGTTTATCCCACTTTCGCCTCCTAAAATAAGGCATCTATCATACTGCTTGTATAATTCTTCAATAGGCTTTTCAAAATCAAGATACTCCATAGTAAAATTATTCTAACAAATATAAATATTTATAAAAAGAGAATTTTAAGATGTTTTATCCTATTTTAATTTTATTTATAAGTAAAAAAAGTAGTTCCTAATAAAATCAACCAGAGCAGAAATATCTAAAAAATTAGGATATATAAAGTATTTATATTCTTATATAAATAAGAAAAAATATATTCTAATAATATAGTTTATAAAACAGTAATAAATTAAGCTTTAATAAGTATGGGAAAAGAATTGAATAGTAGTGTATAATGCTAATAAAAATCAGCTAATACACGAAAAATTTCCTAATTTTTATCTTTATTCTATTATATTAAAATTAGCAATAGGAGAAAGTATCCGCCGCTATAAATAGAAATAAAAATAATTTGTATATCCCAGTAGATTGTTTTTAAAAACAGTGGTTTTAATATAAAGTTCCAGTTAAAAGGCTAGATAATTATAGAGATATAGTTTTGCATAATAGTATGAAAAAGTAAAATTTTTTGATATCTTCTATATATAATTATATAAATTATGTTCTAATTAATAGAGTTACTAAAATATTAATCAGTAAAAGGAACATTGATATTTTTTTATATTCACAAATATCAAAAATATATTTTATAATATTCTGCTAAATTTGTAAAAAAACCACATGTGGGAATTTTTATTCAATCCATCTTCATGGATTGTGCTTGTCATACTTGTTTTTCTAGAAGTCATATTAGGAATTGATAATATATTATTCTTAGCAATTTTATCTGGGAAACTTCCTAAAAGTCAACAAAAAAAAGCACGTCACCTAGGACTTTTGTTCGCAATGTTATTTCGTTTGGCACTTTTATTTTCTATATCATGGGTTTTAAGTCTTCAAAGGACTTGGATATATTTACAAAATGAGTTATTTAGTTGCCATATATCTGGTCATAATACTATTTTCCTCCTTGGAGGCTTATTCCTTATTTATAAAAGTATTGAAGAAATTCGTTATAAGATAACGTATTCATCTAGAAAAGGTATTACTCTTAAAAAAAAAACTCATGGTTTTTGGAAAATTGTAGTTCAAATTGTTTTTCTAGATATAGTTTTTTCAATAGATAGCTTACTTACAGCTATAGGTCTTATCAATCTTAATAATCCACCAGAAGGTTTTGGTGAGAGAGGGCTTTTACTTATAGCTATTGCTATTATTATTACTATAGTGATTATACTATTTTTTTCTGAAGCAGTAAGTTCTTTTATACAATATCGCCCTTCACTGCAAATACTTGGATTATGTTTTCTGATGTTGGTAGGTATAATGCTTCTTTTAGAAGCAGCTCAGATAGGAAAATGTAATCTGATTGGATATGATATAAAAAACATTCCTAGGGGTTATTTATATTTTGCAATATCTTTTGCCCTTATTATTGAATTGCTTAATTCTAAAAGAATTCGGGAACCTTCAAATAAGGATCCTACAGAACATAATTCTAAAAAATCTTAAATATGCAAAGGCCTGTTTTCTGAGGCAGCAAGAGCTGCTTCAGAAAGAGCTTCTGTAAAGGTAGGATGCGGATGAGGAATCCTAGTGATATCTTCAGCAGAAGCTTCAAATTCCATAGCAATTACAGCTTCCATTATCCAATCTGCAGCACGCGCTCCTAAAATATGCACGCCTAGAATTTTATCTGTATTTTTATCAGCTAATACTTTTACATATCCTTCTGTATCACCGCTAGCATATGCCCGCCCTAAGGCGCGCATAGGGAATTGACCGTGTTTATAAGAGACACCTTCGATTTTAAGCTGCTCTTCAGTTTTTCCTACTGTCGCTACCTCAGGCCAGGTATAAATCACAGATGGGATTAAATGGTAATTGATATGCGGCTTTTGTCCAGATAATTGCTCTACTACAAAAATCCCTTCCTGACTTGCTTTATGAGCTAACATCACTCCTCCGATAACATCCCCTATAGCATAAACGTTTTCACAAGTACTCTGTAATTTTTCATTTACATGAATAAACCCTTTATTATTTGTTTTAACCCCTATATTTTCAAGTTCTAAGCCTGTAGTATAAGGGCTTCTACCAATAGCTACTAAAACATAATCTGAAGTAAAAGAAAGTTCTTTTCCTGATTTTGTACGTACTAAAACCTTGACTTCTTTTATATTTATTTGAGCTGAGATAACAGAGGTAGAAAGATGAAATGAGATGCCTGATTTTTCTAGAACTTTTTCAAGTTCCTTCGCTAAGGAAGAATCTAATGAAGGAGCTATTCTATCAAGAAGCTCTATAATTATAACTTCGGAACCTAAACGATTATATATCGAGCCTAATTCAAGTCCAATAACTCCTGCACCAATAACTATTAAACGTTTAGGAACTTCATTTAATGAAAGCGCTTGAGTAGAATGGATAATCCTCTTTTTATCTGGCCTTAGAAAGGGAAGGTCAAATGGTTTAGATCCAGTAGCTATAATGGCATTTTTAAAAGATATCTCTATAGATATTCCTTCTAGATTTTTTAAGGAAAGTAAATTTTTGTTTTTAAAAACACCTATACCATGATAAACCATGATTTTGTTTTTATCCATGAGATATCTTATTCCTTTGCAAATTTGAGATATAACTTTATTCTTTCGGGAAATCATCTGGGTAAAGTCCAGAGAGATATCCTTAGCAAGGATTCCATGAACAGCAATTTTTTTTTGTATATTATAGTAATATTCCGATGAGTCTAAAAGGGCTTTTGAGGGGATACATCCTACATTTAGACAAGTTCCTCCTAAAACAGGATATTTTTCAACTAATGCTACTTTAAATCCTAATTGTGCTGCTCTTATAGCTGACACATAACCTCCAGGTCCAGAGCCTATAATGATAAGATCATAAGTATTATTCATTTTTTACAAATTTGTTTACTTGCTCATATAATGTGAGTATTCAAGATAAAAAGCTTGGATTTATAATTTAATATTTTCTATTATTACATATCTAATATATAAGCGAACATTAAAGGTGCGACTATCGTCGCATCTGATTCTATAATGAATTTTGGAGTATCGATGCTTAGCTTACCCCAAGTGATTTTTTCGTTAGGCACAGCTCCTGAATAAGATCCATAACTGGTAGTAGAATCAGAAATTTGACAAAAGTATCCCCACATAGGAAGGTTAGATATAGCTATATCTTGTGTTAATAAGGGGACTACACATATAGGAAAATCTCCTGCGATACCACCTCCAATCTGATAAAAACCTATTTTTTTACTCTGAGCTATTTTTTGATACCATTCAGCTAGATACATCATATATTCTATACCATTCTTTATAAGGTCAAACTTTAAATGACCTTTTATACAATAGGAAGCGAATATATTACCTATAGTGCTATCTTCCCATCCAGGGACAATTATTGGAATATTCTTTTCAGCTGCAGCAAGCACCCAGCTATCTTTTGGATCAATCTCGTAATAAGGCTCTAGGGATCCCTCTTCCAATAACTGATATACATATTCATGAGGAAAATAGCGTTTTGAAAAACTTTGTGCTATTTCCCAAATAGCATAAATATACTTCTCAATACGTCTGAATGCCTCTTGTTCAGGGATACAGGTATCAGTAATGCGATTATAACCTTTTTTAAGTAAAACATGTTCTTGTTCAGGACTAAGATCACGATAATTAGGGATTCGCTTATATCGTTTATGGGCTATAAGGTTCATCAGATCTTCCTCTAAATTAGCTCCGGTACACGATATAATATGTACTTTATCTTTCCGGATCATCTCAGCAAGAATTTTTCCTAATTCAGCCGTGCTCATGGCGCCGGCAAGAGTGATCATCATTTTACCACCTTCTTTTAAATGCTGTTTATAACTAATCGAAGCATCTAAAAGAGATGCGGCATTAAAGTGTAGAAAATACTTATCGATAAATGAGCTAATAGGAGTAGATTTCATGCAGAGAAAAAATTGAAGAGTTAAATTAACTTTACTATTAACAAAGATCTATTAAATTTTTTATTTGGCAATCTGTATGGCGCGAGTCTCTCGAATAACTGTTATCTTTATCTGACCAGGATAAGTCATTTCATTCTGTATTTTATTAGTGATTTCCTGAGAAAGCTTAAAAGCGCGCTGATCATCTATTTTTTCACTCTCAACTATTACCCAGAGCTCACGACCAGCTTGTACAGCAAAAGATTTACTAACTCCTTCAAAATTTAAAGCAATATTTTCCATATTGTTAAGCCGTTTAATATAAGATTCCATATTTTGTCTACGAGCTCCAGGGCGTGCACCACTAATAGCATCAGCTATCTGAACAACTGGTGCAATTAAATTTTCCATCTTAATCTCATCATGATGAGATCCTATAGCATTACATATCTGTGGATGCTCTCCGTGTTTCTCAGCCCAATGCATACCTAATAAAGCATGGGGCAATTCAGATTCAGTTTCAGAAACCTTTCCAATATCGTGTAAAAGACCAGCACGTTTAGCTAATTTAGCGTTTAACCCAAGCTCAGCAGCTAATATTCCAGCAAGATGGGCTACTTCACGAGAATGTTGTAAAAGATTCTGTCCATAAGAAGACCGGTATTTCATACGTCCTACCATTTTAACTAGTTCAGGTCGCAAGGTATTAATATCGAGATCAATCATAGTTTTTCTACCGTTTTCTATAATTTCCTCTTCTATTCGTTTTTCAGTATCAGAAACCGCATCTTCAATGCGAACAGGGTGTATGCGTCCATCAGTTACTAATCTTTGTAAAGTTAACCGAGCGATCTCACGTCTAATAGGATTAAAACAAGATAATAATATAGTCTCTGGAGTATCATCCACGATAATTTCTACGCCGGTAGCTTGCTCAAGTGCTCTAATATTCCTGCCTTCACGACCAATAATTCGTCCTTTGATATCATCTGATTCAATATTAAAAACCGATACAGAGTTTTCTATAGCTTGTTCAGTGCCGATACGTTGAATAGATTGTATAATAATCTTTTTAGCCTCAGTCTTAGCTGTAAGCTGTGCATTTTCTATAATCTTTTGTATATGCACTTGTGCTTTTACTTTAGCTTCATCTTTAATTGTTTCTATAAGTTTTTCACGTGCCTCAATAGCGGAACATTGGGAAATTTTTTCAAGTAATCCTATTTGTTTTGAATAAAGATTTCTAAAATCTTCTTGTTTTTTAATAACAATGCTAAGCTTTTTTTCATAATCTATTACTTGATTTTTAAGTTGAGTATTTTTTTTATGGTAAAGGCAAATCTCATCCGAGAGTTTTCGTTCTTTATCTAATATATGTTTTTCTATATCTACGATTTTTTTTTCTCTGTGAGATATATCTTTTTCATGTTTAGACTTCAGTTCCATAAATTTTTCTTTTGCTTGGAGCATCTTATCTTTCCGGGTGATTTCAGCATCTTTAATGATCCTATGTGCCTTTTCTTTGGCTTGCAAAAACAACCTATGATTTTTTTTTGAATAAAGTCGATTACTAAATAAATAGTGAATGATAAAACCAGTAGAAAAACTCACTACTATTATTACAAAAGCTATATATATTTCCATATATTTTACAGACAAAGGCATAAATTAATTGTAACCGGGGATATATAAACAGCATATATGTTAAATACATGTGTGCTTATAGTAATCCGGAATTAATCAGTATACACACAAAGTGTATAATATTAAGCTAAATGGTATTAAGTTTATAAATTAATCTATAAACTAACTATAAGCTAATTTAATATGGAAATTTAAACAGTTTGCTATATCTATATTTAAATAGATACTATGAATAAACACATATAGATGGTACATTTTGTTTGTCACCTACAACATAGATAGATTCTATGCCCTTAATAACTAAAAGTAATATCTTTAATATAGTTATTACGTGACGACTATATCTTTTCCCTTTAATATAGTAATAACATTACTGATTGGTAATGATCATTTAATCTTAATACATTTTTGCATTCTTGCTTTATATCTTAATATAATTTTAGGCAGATCCATGTGGATTCATTTAATCAAATGATCTATATTTAAATTCTATCAATTCTTACTTATAAATATTCTTGACTTCACCGACAGTGAATGAGCTATTTTAAGCAGTTCATTAGTTAGTATAAATTTGATTTTTTACGTATTTTATAATTGAGTTTATGCTTTATCCCCCTATTTTTTCTAAAAACTCTAAACCTAGATTTATGAGATTCATATGTCAATTAAAAAAAAAAAATAGATAATTCCTTTTCAAACTATATTTAAGCGCCTATGGCCATAGGCGCTTAAATAATTAAGCTTATATACCAAATATACAAAGATATCAAGTGGAGGATTATTTTCAATAAATAAAAATATTTTATTATAGTATCTTCTTTTTTTTTATTAACTTAATATCATTAATTTAAATGATACTCTGTTATTGATAATAATACTATAGTTCAATTCGAAATTGAAAAATTATCCCAACTATAAAAATATAATATATATAGTTAATTGATGATTTTTTAATTTTGCTCGGTTTTAAGCTCTATTAAATGAAAAACTATAGAAAATTCGGTAATCTTTAGAAGAGACGATAAGCGTCATTATTCCAAATTAAACTATCTTTGATAAAGCTTTTGATACGTAAAAGATTGCTATTTTACTAAAAATCATAATAAATGATAAACATAATAAACATAGATGATCAAAACCAACAATCTTTTGAAAGAGACAAAGAAAAAAAAACCTGTGAAAAAGAAAAAAAGGAATTAGATGAAAACACTGAACCTTCAAAAGAAATAAATCAGGAAGAACTTAATAAAAAATTAGAAGAAAAAGAAGATAAATTTTTGCGTCTTTTTGCCGAATTTGAAAATTATAAAAAACGTACACAAAAAGAACGTATTGATTTTTTTAAAACGGCTCATCAGAAAATATTAGTTGATTTGATACCTGTAGTAGATGATTTTAAACGAGGGATGTTAGAGATCAAGAAGTCTAAAGATGAAAATCTCATCCGAGGTATTGAGCTTATTCAGGAAAAGTTCTTTCGTATTCTTAAAGAAAAAGGGCTTGAAGAAATTCAAACACAAAAAACGGATGATTTTAATACGGATATTCATGAAGCGGTAACTCAAGTTTCCGCTCCTTCGGAAGAATTAAAAGGGAAAGTCATAGAAATTATTGAAAGTGGTTATAATTTACATAATAAAGTAATACGACACGCAAAGGTAATCGTCGGAAAATAAGTCAAATATTCATGACAAAAAGAGATTATTATGAAATATTAGGCGTTTCAAAAAACGCTTCTGCAGATGAAATTAAAAAGGCTTATAGAAAACTTGCTATTCGTTATCATCCAGACAAAAATCCAAATGATAAGAATGCAGAAGAAAAATTTAAAGAAGCCGCTGAAGCTTATGAAGTATTGAGTTCTTCTGAGAAGAGACAGCGTTATGATCAATTTGGACATGCCGGATTAGCAGGGACTTATACATCAAATGGTAGCGGCATGAATATGGAAGATATCTTTGCCAATTTTGGAGATATCTTTGGAGACGCTCTTGGAGGTGCTTTTTCAGGTTTTAGTTTTGGAAATAGTAGCAGATCTAAACTCCTTAAAGGCAGTGATCTAAGGATTCGCATAAAACTCACCCTTGAGGAAATTGCAAAAGGAGTAGAAAAAAAAGTAAAAGTACGTAGGATGAAAATGGCTAAGGGCATTAAATTTAAAACTTGTTCTAGCTGCAATGGAAATGGGCAGATACTTGCCCAAGTAACCAATACTTTCTTAGGTAAAATGCAAACTATGAGTACTTGTAGACAATGCCAGGGTATAGGTAAAATTGCTGATAAAATTCCTACTGGAGTTAATAGCCAAGGGATGATTAAGGAAGAGGAGCTTGTTAGTATTCATATTCCTCCTGGAGTAATTGAAGGTATTCAGTTAAAAGTATCGGGAAAAGGGAATGAAGCTCCATTTAACGGAGTTAATGGAGATCTTATCGTGCTTATCGAAGAGATACCTCATGAAACGCTCAAACGTGAAAATATTAATTTGCATTACGACCTTTATCTTTCTTTCCCTGAGGCTGTTTTGGGAGCTAATAAAGAAGTCCCTACCCTTGGCGGGAAAGCACGTATTCCAATAGATGCTGGAATACAGTCTGGGAAAACCTTACGTCTTAAGGGGAAGGGGATCCCTGATATCGAAGGGAATGGCCATGGCGATCTCATGATTCATATTAATATCTGGACACCTAAAAAGATCAGTAGAGAACAAAGAGAAATGTTTGAAAAAATGAAAAACGACGAAAATTTCGTGCCTAATCCTAAACAGAACGATAAGTCTTTTTTTGATCGAGTACGAGAAATGTTTTAAAAATTAAAACATTGTGATTAAACCCCTTATTTCTATATGTGACTTAGGAAAAAATTACGGTGATAAGATAGCACTGCGTCAATTTAATTTAGAGCTCTATAAAGGTTCTATTCATGGATTGATAGGGCTAAACGGAGCTGGTAAAACAACCCTCATACGAATTATTAATCAGATTTATAAGCCTGATAAGGGTTATATATTATTTAATGAAGAAAAACTCTCTCAAAAACATATTCAACAAATAGGGTATATGCCTGAAGAACGTGGCCTATATATGAATATGTATCTCAAGGAACAGCTCATTTATTTAGGCCAACTTAAAGGAATGAATATAAAGGAAGCACAGAGAAAAATAAGGCTATGGCTTGAATATATGGATCTTAAAGCCTTAGAAGGGGAAAAAATAAGCATCCTTTCAAAGGGTATGGCTCAAAAAGCACAATTCATAGCTGCTATTTTACATGAGCCTGAATTAATTATTTTTGATGAACCTTTTACCGGTCTCGATCCTATAAATGCAGGCCTTATACGTAAGGAAATATTACAACTTAGAGAAAAGGGGCATAGCATCCTTCTTTCAACACATCGTATCGAATCTGCCGAGGGACTTTGCGATGAAATTACTTTTATAGACCGTGCCTGTAAAATTCTCCAAGGGACTCCCTTTTCTATAAAGAACAATTTTAAAGAGAATAGTTATTACAATGTGCAAATTGAATTGCATGAGGAAAATCTCTGGAAAGATTTTTTAATAACTCATACCATATCCCATATTAAAAAGGATGAAAATAATTGTAGTTTCAAACTAAAAAAAAACATAGAAGATACTACTCAGGAATTGCTTAAAACTTTAATTTCTATAGGTGAAGTTTATGTTTTTCAACAAGTAATGCCTACCTTAGAAGAAGTGTTTATACAGATTATAAAGAATTCCCGTAATGCGTAAAAGCGTTCTTATTATAAGAAGAGAATACCGAGTACAAATACGGCAGAAGTCCTTTAAAATTATGACTTTTCTAGCCCCTATAGTGATTATAGCTTTAATCTTAATTATAACTTTTATAAATCATTTTAGTTCTATCAGGCAAAATATAGCTGTGATAGACGAAAGCCATCAAATATACCCTGAACTTAAAAGTGGCAATACATTTGCTTTTATTTTTTCTAATTCTTCAGAAAAAGAGAAGATAAAAAAACGTTTGCAAAAAGACATAGATGCTATGCTCTTAATCCCTAAGACTGAACATCTAGACTATCTTGAGAAATCTATAAGTTTTTATAGCTATAAACTTCCGTCAACTAAACTTATAAATGAACTTCAGAAGGTTCTTTCTCAAAGAATAACAAATTTAAAACTCATAAAAAAATGCGTATATAATACTTCATTAAAAGATTACGAGACTCATGTCCAGCTTAAAACTATATCTTTGAAAGATCAGACACACCGTCAGATACAACGAACTGAATCTAAAACTCTCCTCCTAGGTATCATGATGTATATTCTTATGATGTTTATCATCATATATGGCGTACGTGTAATGCGTGGTGTTCTTGAGGAAAAGAACAATCGAGTTGTAGAGATTATTATTTCTTCGGTTCAGCCTTTCCAACTGATGATGGGAAAGATTATTGGGACGGCCCTTGTTGCACTTACACAATTTACTTTATGGCTACTAATATTTTTAATTGCGTTCCTAGTTTTTCAATGGTACCCGCTTGATTTAATCAAAAATATAAAAGAGATCCCCTTAGGGAAAATTTACATTTTTATTCAGTCTTTTAAAACGTTAAATTTAACATTTTTGCTGAGCCTATTTTTTCTTTATTTCATAGGCGGTTATCTGCTTTTCAGCGCTTTTTTCGCCGCTATAGGTGCCATTATAGAAAATGGGAGCGATACTCAACAATATTCTATTATTAGTTCTGTGATTTTAATTATCGGGTTTTATGGAGGTATTTTAGCGCTTGATAATCCGGACTCATCAATAGTTTTTTGGCTATCTATGATCCCTCTTACTTCCTCTATTACAATGCTTGGTCGTTTATATAGCAATATAAACGAATGGCAGATTGTAGTATCTCTCATAATCTTAGGTATTTCTGTATGGTTAATGATAGTACTCTCTTCAAAAATATACCGACTTGGCATCCTTAAATATGGAGAAAAAATAGGGCTTATAAAAATATATAAAAGGTGGTTTTATATGAGAAATTAAATTAATAAATAATTAAATATATAACTAAAATATATAAGTATTGTGGTTTTTCGATCTATTCTTGATTAATTATCTATGACTTGATAAAAAAAGTATCAATGATATAAAAAATTTAGGATAGACCAAAATATATTTTGACAGAGAAAGTATATATAGGAGATATGCTTATAATAGCATTTATAAGCATATAGCGTGTAATTTAAATGTTAAAAATATTAAATTAATAATATAAAAATCACAAAATACGTTATTATAATGATATCTATTAGATCTCATCGTTCTATTTGAATTTTAATAAATAAAGCTTGTCCTACTGCAAAGTATAGAGAAGTGTTTATCTACAACAGTTAATAGCTATATATATATAGGATCAAAATAATAATTAATCAATTAATCCTTTTCAAGGAAAAGGATTAATTTCTTTATCAGAGTAATATTTATCTCAACAAGATTTTTAACTCTTTTGTAAAAAAGCAATACATAGGAGATATATAATATTTTAAAATAAATATTAAGATACAATGATCAATTTTTTTTATCTCTCATTTTTATCATATTAAGTGCCGATCCTGCCTTAACCCATTCAATTTGATTCTCATTATAAGAGTGACATGCTTTTATAGTATCTTTTCGTTTATCTTTATGAATTAATTCAACACTAACTAGCTTATTTGGGGCAAAATATTTCAAATCCGTAAAATTAAACCAATCTTCTTCTTGTATCTTTTCATAATCATCTTTATCATAAAAAGTTAGAGCTATAATTCCCTGTTTTTTGAGATTTGTTTCATGAATTCTTGCGAAAGAACGAGCTAAAACTACACGAA
Source organism: Candidatus Insignibacter tubulum (assembly GCF_056790205.1). Taxonomy (NCBI): domain Bacteria; kingdom Pseudomonadati; phylum Bacteroidota; class Flavobacteriia; order Flavobacteriales; family Blattabacteriaceae; genus Candidatus Insignibacter; species Candidatus Insignibacter tubulum. The sequence continues at coordinate 161,940 of NZ_CP199715.1, read as the reverse complement.
TGCCTAAATGACGGGGTTCCATAGCAGCATGTTCCCTAGAAGAACCCTCTCCGTAGTTTTCATCTCCAATAATTACAGTGGGTATACCTGCAGCTTTATAAGCCCTTGCTGTAGTTGGAACTTCTCCGTAAATATCGTTAAGTAGATTTTTTACTAAATTAATTTTACCGTTAAATGCATTGATAGCTCCAATAAGTAGATTATTTGAAATATTATCTAAATGTCCACGATATTTTAGCCATGGTCCAGCCATAGAAATATGATCAGTAGTACATTTTCCTTTAACTTTAATTAAGAGTCTTGCTTTCATTATATTTTCTCCATCCCATGCCCTAAAGGGCTTGAGTAATTGCAAGCGCTCTGAATTTGGAGATATACTGATAATTATGTTTTTCCCATCCTTCACTAAAGCTCTATAGCCTGAATTTTCTACTGAAAATCCTTTAGGGGGTAATTCAAAACCTTCAGGAGCAATAAGTTTTATATGTTGTCCTTTTTCATTTTGTATGGTATCAGTAAGAGGATTAAAATTTAGATTCCCCGCTAAAGCCATAGCAGTAACAATTTCTGGAGAAGCTATAAAAGCATGGGTATTAGCATTCCCATCATTACGCTTAGCAAAATTTCTGTTGAAAGAAGTAAGTATAGAATTTTTACGACTCGGATCATTTATATCTCTTTTCCATTGTCCTATACAAGGGCCACAAGCATTTGCTAATACTAATGCTCCTATCTTTTCAAAAAAATTTAAATAACCATCACGTAATAAAGTATAACGCACTTGTTCAGAACCGGGAGTTAATGTAAATTTTGATTTAAATTTTAGATTTTTTTCAATTGCTTGTTTTGCAATTGAGGCTGAGCGACTTATATCTTCATAAGAAGAATTTGTACAAGAACCAATAAGGCCTACTTCAAGTTTTTTTGGCCAATTATTTTCTTCAACCGCTTGAGCAAATTTTGAAATAGGCCAAGCAAGATCAGGAGTAAAAGGGCCATTAATATGAGGTTCTAGCTCACTTAAATCTATGGTAATAAGCCGATCGAAATATTTCTGTGGATTTTCATATACTTGTGGATCTGCTCTAAGATGTTCTTTTATATCTGAAGCTAAGTCAGCTATATCCGCTCGTCCTGTAATTTTTAGGTAATTTTCTGATGCTGTGTCATACCCAAAAATAGAAGTTGTAGCCCCGACTTCAGCTCCCATATTACATATAGTCCCCTTACCGGTACAAGATAGCTTTTCAGCTCCTTCTCCGAAATATTCTAAAATAGCATCAGTCCCCCCTATAACACTGAGTATACTTGCTACTTTTAAAATAATATCTTTAGGTGAACTCCACCCGTTTAATTCTCCTTTAAGGAGAACTCCAATAAGTTTAGGAAATTTTAGTTCCCAAGGCATACCTGCCATCACATCTACAGCATCAGCTCCTCCTACCCCTATAGCAAGCATCCCTAGGCCTCCGGCATTAGGGGTATGAGAGTCTGTACCTATTATCATTCCTCCTGGAAAGGCATAGTTTTCTAAAATCACTTGATGTATAATGCCGGCTCCCGGTAGCCAGAAACCAATGCCATATTTAGTTGATACAGACTGTAGAAAATTAAAAATTTCATTATTTTCGTTAATCGACTTTTGAAGGTCTTTATAAGCTCCTGAGTTTGCCTGTATGAGATGATCGCAATGTACTGTAGATGGTACGGCGGTTTTGTTTTTACCTGATTGTATGAACTGAAGAAGAGCCATTTGTCCTGTAGCATCTTGCATAGCAACACGATCGGGGACAAAATCTACATAGGTTTCATTACCTAATGAACTATTTTCATTTATATCTTTGAATAGATGACTATAAAGTATTTTTTCTGTGTAAGTAAGGGGTCTACCTACAATCGCTCTTGCTCTTGGTACGCGCTCTTTTATTCTCATATATACTTGAGTAATCATCTGTAAATCAAATGCCATAATCTTATTATTATATCTTATCTAAAATGTAGCTTATTCAAAAATAAGCATAATGTAATGATCAATATATATTATTTTATTTATACTTATTCTTGATAATCCCTTAAAAATAAATCAACTTTTTTATAAACGGCTTGTGGATTATCTGCATGAGTCCAATGTCCTGCATTAGGTATAGTTACTATCTCGGATCTTACGAATATTCTTTGAATATCTATAAAATCTTCTTTATCAATATAATTTGAATTAGCTCCACGAATAAAAAGAGTTCTTCCCTGATAAATCTTATCCGTATTTTGCGATGATATTAATTCTTTATAACTATCTTCAATCCCCTGAAGATAAAAACGAAAGGAGAAATTACCTTCTTTAGTACGATAGATATTTTTAGAGAGTAGTCCCTGAATATTTGGATTATCTATAGTTTTTTGCAAAAATATATTTAGATCCATACGAGTCTTAATGTTCTCTATAGGAATACTTTTTAGGTTATTTAATATCTTATGATGATGTGGTGGATAGTCTTTTGGTGCAATATCTATAACTATAAGCCCTTTTAGCTTTTCAGAATGAAATAGACTAAAATGCATAGCTGCTTTACCTCCTATAGAATGTCCAAGTAAGATAGGGTTAAAAAGTTTATAATGGTCTATGTAATTTAAGATATCCTCGCTTAAAAATTTATATCCCATATTTTTGCTATGAAAGCTTTTTCCATGATTTCGGAGATCTAATAAATGAACCTCTAGTTGATTCCTAGCCCACTTTTTACCTAAAGTCATCCAGTTATCTCCCATACCAAAAAGACCATGTAATATGAGCAAGGGGGGGCCTTTTCCGAAAATTTTCGAATGCATGATCATTACTTGTTTACTTTTTTATAAATATTTTTTATACGCTTAAGGTAAGATTGTATAGTTTTTTCTATACCTAAATATATCGCTTCTACTATAAGAGCATGCCCTATAGATACTTCTAAAATCTCCGGTATATGTTCTATAAGATTTTGAATATTATTCAAATTTAAATCGTGTCCTGCGTTAATTCCTAAGTTATTTTTAATAGCCTCTTTTGCTGTTAGTAAATAAGGTTTTATAGAATCGAGTTTTTTATTTGCAAAATCTTTTGCGTAGGCCTCTGTATAAAGTTCTATTCGATCTGTTCCGCTGCGCGCAGCGCTCTCAATATATTTAGGATTTGCATCTACAAATATCGATGTACGAATTCCATAAGATTTAAATTCACTAATTACTTCAGTAAGAAAAGTTACATTCTCAAGAGTATTCCATCCGGCTTTAGAGGTAATATCATCTCGAGAATCTGGAACAAGAGTAACTTGCTGAGGCTTCACTTGTTTTACCAGTTCTATAAATTGGGGAGTAGGATTTCCTTCGATATTGAACTCAGTATATACAGTCTTTTTAAGTTCTAATACATCTTGGTAACGTATATGTCTTTGATCAGGACGTGGATGCACTGTAATACCTTGTGCACCAAATTTTTGTATATCTTTAGCTATCTGAATAAGATTTGGGAAATTCCCTCCTCGTGCATTTCTCAGGGTAGCTATTTTATTTATATTTACGCTTAGATTAGTCATAAAAGAGAGCTATTTTATATACGATTCTAATACGATTTTACTTGAGTGAGTTCTAAATCAAAAAGATGAATAACTGCAAACAAATGGTCAAATACATCAGCTTGAATCCTTTCATATTCTTCTAAAACAGAGGTCTTTGTAAAACAGTAAAGTTGTAGAGGTAATCCATATTCTGTAGGTTCAAGCTGACGCACCATAATCCTTTCATAATTTGAAATCATAGAATGGGCTCGTAAATAATGTACAGCATACTCTCTAAAGAGTCCTATATTAGTGAGTTTAATGCAATTAATTTGATCTTTTTGCCTCTGTTCACTATTATAAGTATTTATTTCCTTCTCTTTTTCCTCAATATACTTTCCGAGTAAGAAAGAATTTTTAAATTTTTTTAAATCTTCCATCTCTAAAAATTTAAAAGAAAGCGCGTTAAGTAGAATCGAACGTTTAATGCGACGAATATTTTTAAGGCGCATTACTTCAAAATTAGTGACAGCTGTTGAAATTAGATCATAAGTTGGTACTGTGGTTATAGTTTTATCAAAATTTTCGATTTTAGCCGATATAAGATTAATTTCAATAACTATCCCTTCTATATTATATTTAGTAATATTGATCCAATCCCCCACTTTAATCATTCTCGTAGTAGCCATTTGTACTCCTGAAATAAATCCTAATATAGTATCACGAAAAATAAGTAAAATTACTGCCGTAGCTGTTCCTAAACTTGTAATAATAGAAGAGAAAGACACACTAAAAATAATTGATATGATTAGCAATGCACTTAATATAATCGAAATAATTTTCAGGAGTTGTGAAAAGGAGCATACTGCAATAGTTTGATGATTATTTTCATTAATGGTAATTTGCATTATAGCATTAATCATACGTATGGAAAATTGCAGGAATATTAATACAAAAACCGTATAAAAAATTTTTTGTATTTGTATAATAAAATCTCTATCATCCTTAAAAAATATTTCCAGTAAAATAGAACCCAAGGCTACTGTAAAAAAGTACCCTAAACTGTTAAAAACCTTATTTTTATAAAAAGTATTATCCCAATTAAAATGAGTAGAATCAACTATATGTTTCCTTGTAAATTTTATTAAGCGATTAAATAAAATCCCAAATGTCAAGATAATAATAAAGAGAATAAATAGCTTGATACCTAAATTCAGGTAAACAGAAGTATACTGATTTAGATTAAAATTTATAAAAAGAGGTTCAAGCCATTGATCATGTTGATCAAAATTTATAAAATTTTGCATTAAGGTAGTTTTTTTTACTTTCAAGTGAAAAAGCAAATTTAGTTAAGTGAGATATAAGTATTATATTTGTACACAAAAAAAAATAGTTGAAATGGCCAATCCATTTTTCAAGAAAGGGTTTTCGCACCCTTCTTTAACAATCGTTGTTCATAACGACAAGATTATGACACGTGCAGGAGTGATAAATAAGGGAATATTTCTCTTAGTCCTAATATTATTGGGAGCATCAATCACTTGGGGGATGTTTTTTCAAGGACTGAATACACTCCCTTATACACTTGCAAGTGGATTACTTGGGTTTATAATAGCCTTGATATCTCATTTTAATCCAACTTGGAGCCCTTATCTTGCACCTGCTTACTCGATATGCCAGGGTGTTTTTTTAGGGGCCTTCTCTGCCTTATTACATTATAGTTACCCAGGGTTGCCTTTGCAAGCAGTTTTAGCTACTTTCGTTACCTTTTCACTTATGCTTTTACTCTACCATATGAGAGTTATAAAGGTTACTGAGAAATTTCATTCTGTTTTATTAGGCGCTACGTTAGCAGTTGCTGTATATTACCTTATAGCCATGGTATTCAGTATATTCTTCAAGGCTATCCCTTTCCATTTTGGAGCTTCCTGGTTAAGTATTTCTTTTAGTGTATTTGTAATTATTATAGCAGCACTAAATCTTGTAATAGACTTTAACTTTATAGAACGTCAGTTAGCTCAACGTGCTCCAAAATATATGGAATGGTTTTCTGCTATGGCGCTTATGATAACTTTGATATGGTTATATATTGAAATATTAAGTCTTCTTTCAAAAATTAATAGAAACAATTAAAGTATGAGAAGACTTACTAATTGAAATTATGATTCTAATAAAGAAGCTATATTTTTAATTATTCACTATTTTTAGCTGCTACTGCAAATATTAGTAATCTTATAAATCTTAAATCTAGATGGAATTATAGTTGTCTTTTTAGATTGATTCTAGACGGTATTATATACTTTCCTAAATAAAGATACAGTTACTATATATATGAGAGATATTCCCCCTCATGAAGAGGGGGTTCTTTTTTTTAGTATAAAAATTATACACTTCACTTTGTAAAAGTTAGTTGGAATAATATTTTCTATCACTTCTTTAAAAGTATATCAAGAAGTATAATTAAGCAAATTTGTATTATAGAATTTTTAAGATATTTTATCTTTGTTATCCTATAAATATATTTATTATATTTGTGTCTTTGGGATTCAATTTGAATGAACAAAACTAAGTAAGGGCTATGAAGGCCCTTATTTTACTATATAATATTTTATCGAAGAAAAATCCCTCAATAATAAAATAGTTAACATACTTAATTCAAGCGATCTTTTAAAAAGTTTCGATTTTTTTAAGTATGATATAGTGTTTGGAACTAACATAATATGAGTAATTAAGATAAGAATAGCAGTATTTTTAATAAAGCCAATCTACTCTATATAATTTAGTATCATGTAAAAATATTAAATAAGAAAAATATTACTTCCTTAAGTATCTTCATATAAGGTTAGATAATTTTTTAAAACATTGTTTATATATACTGAAAAACTGATTAAATACGATATTTTTTATAAGGGTCTTCTTATATTTATGTCAAAAAAGAGACAACGTCACGAATTCGTAAAATTTCCTTATCCTCGTAAAATCCTTTTTCAAAGACTTAAAAAGATAAATTAAAAATCAAATTCTGAAAATATTAAATAATATGAATAATCTGGCTTTGATCGATTCATTCGCAGATTTTAAAGAAGAAAAGAATATAGATCGCTCAACTCTTATGGCTATATTAGAAGAATCTATTAAGGCGGTCTTACGCAAGAAATATGGTTCTTCTGATAATTTTGATATTATTGTTAATCCAGATAAAGGTGATTTGGAAATATGGCGTAATCGTACAGTAGTAGAAGATGGTTTAATTTTAGATGATAATGAACAAATTGAGCTTTCAGAAGCTAAAAAAATAGAGTCTGATTTTGAAATTGGAGAAGAGGTGTCTGAAAGAGTTAGACTTGAAGATCTTGGACGAAGGGCAATTTTATCACTTAAACAAAATTTATTTGCCAAAAGCAAGGAATATTATAATACGGTAATTTATAAAAATTTCAAAAATCGTGTAGGAGAAATTATTATCGGAGAGATTCATTACATGCGTTATAATAAACATTTAATTGTTCGTGATGATAATCATAATGAAATGATCCTACTTAAAGAAGAACAAATCCCGAATGAATTTAATCGTAAAGGCGATAGTATTAAAGCTCTTATTAAAGAAGTACGCCTTGAGGATAATAAACCAGTAATTATTCTTTCACGTAGTGATCCTATTTTTCTTAAAAAGCTTTTTGAGCAGGAGATACCTGAAGTTTTTGATGGACTTATCACTGTAAAAAATGTAGTGCGTATTCCTGGGGAAAAAGCTAAGGTATCAGTAGAATCTTATGACGACCGGATAGATCCAGTCGGAGCCTGTGTGGGGGTAAGAGGAACACGCATACATGCTATAGTTAAAGAATTAAGAAATGAAAATATAGATATTATTAATTATACTAATAATTATCAGTTATATATAACCAGAGCTTTAAACCCAGCAAAGATATCCATGATAGAAATCGACGAAAAAAATAAAACGGCCAAAGTCTTAGTAAAATCTGATCAAATATCAAAGGCTATTGGTCGTAATGGTCAAAACATTCGGCTAGCGAGTCAATTAATAGGGTATAAACTTAATATTTTTAGAGATTCCCCTTATGAAGATGATGTAGAACTCACCGAATTTGGTGATGAAATAGAACCATGGATTATAGAACAATTTAAAAATGCTGACCTTAATACAGCTCGTGCTGTATTGGATTGTGCTTTAGAAGATCTCATTAAACGTACTGATTTAGAAGAAGAGACTATTTTAGATGTCTATAGAGTATTAAAAGAAGAATTTAACATATAAGTTATAGAGCGGGAAAAGAACCCTTATACCGCTGTATAATAATACTTGAAACAAGTACTTTTGTAAAGGTTAAGACGATTTTTTCACAATAGATAGTTTTTTATGATTGATAAGATGAGGTTAAGGACAGTACTTAAGGAGTTAAATGTTTCCCTAAAAAGGGTAGTAGATTTTTTGCAGAGCAAAGGGATAGATTTGCATGGTAATCCTAATACAAAAATTGAGGCGAGAAGTTATCAACTTCTCATAAATGAATTTCAATTAGATAAAAAAGCAAGACATGCTTCTGAAAAAATTTCTTTACAAAAGAAAATAGAAAAAGATGAACTTAGGGAAGAAGTTATACAAAAGACGAAAGCAAAAGAACCTAAGTTAAAAGAGGATACAATTAAATCTAGAGAATACATGCTAGGACCTAGAACTATAGGAAAAATAGATTTACCTTCCTTAGGTCACAGAAAAAAAAAACCTTTGTCAAAGTCTAAAAAAAATATATCAGAGGTCTCTTTAAATTCTCAGATAAATAAATTATATGTTGATCAAAATAATCAGAATCCAAAGATAAAGATAGAATCTACTTTAAAAGAAGAAAGTCTTAGTCAAGAGACTAAAAAAGACTTATCTCAGTCAACAAATCTTTCCGTAACTTTGAATACGGAGACTCAAAAACATCCTTTAAATCCAGAAATTTCTTCAAATCATATAAAAACTCACTATCAAAAGCTTGAAGGACCTGCTTTTACAGGTGATAAAATCGATCTTTCTAAATTTGAGAAGCGCAAATCTTCTATATCTAACGCTAAAAAAAAACGCAGACGTATTCAAAAACAAGTTACTTCTGAGGATTTCCAAGCCATAGGTACACAGCGTATTGAACGTTCTTCAGAGGAAGAATCCTCAAAAAAATCCTCTAACCTAAAGCAACGCTCGAATCCTGTTAGAATAGGCCAACGTAAAATCCGAAGGCAAATTCAGCCATCTGGATTGACAGACGACCAAATTGGTAAACATATTAAAGAAACTCTTGATAAACTTACCTCAAAAGGAGGTAAATCTAAATCTTCTAAATTTCGTCGTGAAAAACGTCAATCTAGAAAAGATCATCAAAATTTTGAAACTAATTTACGAGATGAAGATAGCAAAGTGCTTAAGATAGCTGAATTTGCTACGGTTAATGAGCTAGCAGCTATGATGGAAATTCCTGCTACAGATCTAATTACCACTTGTATGTCTTTAGGAGTCATGGTGACGATGAATCAGCGGCTAGATGCGGAGATACTTACTCTTGTAGCTGATGAGTTTGGATATAGTATAAATTTTGTTAGAGCTGATATTGATGAACTTTTTCAAGAAAAAGAGGATCCTCAAGAAAGTTTACTCAAACGTGCTCCTATTGTTACCGTAATGGGACACGTAGATCATGGAAAGACTTCTTTGCTTGATAACATTAGAAAAACTAATATTATTTCGCAGGAATCAGGAGGAATTACTCAACATATAGGAGCTTATAGTGTTGAGTTCAGAACCGGACAACGCATTACTTTTCTAGATACCCCAGGCCATGAAGCTTTTACGGCTATGCGTGCTAGGGGAACACACATTACGGATATCGTTATTATTGTTATAGCTGTTGATGATGAGGTGATGCCTCAGACTAAAGAAGCCATCAGTCATGCTCAAGCTGCAGGTGTCCCTATGATATTTGCTCTAAATAAAATAGATAAGCCTACGGCAGAACCAGATAAGATTAGAGAACAATTAGCTAGTATGAATCTTTTAGTAGAAGAATGGGGAGGGAAATATCAATCTCAAGAAATTTCTGCGAAAACAGGATTAGGTCTTGATCAATTACTAGAAAAAGTCTGGTTAGAAGCTGAAATGCTAGATTTAAAAGCTAACCCAGATAAACCAGCCTTAGGGACAGTTATAGAAGCTACTCTGGATAAAGGACGTGGTTATATTACTACTCTACTAGTACAGGAGGGCACTCTCAGATTAGGAGATTATATACTAGCAGGATCACATCATGGCAAGACTAAAGCGATTTTAGATGAAAATGGTCATCATATTAAAGAGGCTGGTCCTTCAAGACCTGTAGCTGTTTTAGGTATTGGAAGTGCCCCTACAGCAGGTGATAAATTTAAAGTGTTTTTTGAAGAAAAAGAAGCTAAACAGCTTGCTTCTAGAAGACATCAGTTACAACGTGAACAAAATATTCGTACTCAGAAACATCTTACTCTTGATGAAATTGGTCGTAGAGTTGCATTAGGTGAATTTAAAGAACTCAAAATCATCCTAAAAGGAGATGTAGATGGATCAGTAGAGGCTATTACAGATGCGCTTCAAAAACTTTTCACAGAAAAAGTAGTAGTAAATATAATTCATAAAGGGGTAGGACAAATTACTGAGTCGGATGTGCTATTAGCATCTGCATCAGATGCCATTATATTAGGATTTAATGTTAGGCCCGCGCCTAAAGCTCGTAGTATTGCTGAAAAAGAGAATATTGAAATACTCACTTATTCTGTTATTTACGATGCTATTAATGAGATTAAAGAAGCTATAGAGGGGATGCACTCTCCTGAAATACGTGAACAAATTTGTGGTATGGCCGAAATTCGGGACATGTTTAAAATTACTAAAGTAGGCCCTATAGCTGGCTGCATGGTTATTGATGGTAAAATATCGCGAGGTGTTAAGATAAGATTGATCCGGGAAGGTATTGTTATATATGATGGAGAACTAACTTCTCTTAAACGTTTTAAAGAAGATGTCAAAGAGGTTCCTAAAGGATATGAATGTGGGTTAAAGATTAAAAATTATAACGATATACATATTGGAGATTTTATAGAAGCCTATGAGGAAACTTCAGTTAAAGTAAAAATATAATTCTAAAAATTTATAAAATATCCCCCTATGCTAGGAGATATTTTATACAGTATCTACTAATAGTAGTAAAATTTATTTTTAAGCAATTTATTATATCCTATAATAGAAGTAGTTTTATTTTATATGTGTTCCTAAATAGAAATATACTTATTAATAATTATAGTACCTTTTAAAGGTCTTTTTACCTATAATAGGTCTATAAGTTTTAAAGAAAACACGTTAAAACTAAAAAATATGACTAGCAGATATATAGTATTATTGGAGAAGTGTTTTTTTTCTTATACCAGATTTTATACAGTAATATATATAGCTTTGCTTATTCTATAGTTGTAGAAAGAAGAGAAACTCAGAATAATAATAATATTCATGGTTAACTTCATTATACCTATATAAGGTATAATAGGTAAGCATTTATTTATAATATAATTATCATATATATTATAATTCTATAATAAGTTATTATATATCATAATATGATACTTTATCTTCTAATGAAGAATCCTAATAAACTAGAACAAACAATCTAAAATTATTTTTAGAGATATTAAAATTTTTAGCATAAAAAAAAAATATTAGATTAAGAATAAGATGCTTTATTGTGGTCATCAAGAAATTTTTTAAGACCTATATCAGTAAGTGGATGATATACTAGACTTTTAATAGTTCCTAAAGAGGTAGTAATAATATCCACACCTATTTTTGCGCAACTAACAATATGTAGGGGATTACGGACTGAAGCAGCTAAAATTTCTGTTTCAAAACCATAAATATCATATACTGTCTTAATATCTTGAATTAGTTGTAGACCATCTGAAGAAATATCGTCGAGTCTTCCAATGAAAGGAGATACATAAGTGGCTCCTACCTTAGCAGCTAAAAGTGCTTGCGAGAGAGAAAAAACTAAAGTACAATTAGTTCGTATACCTTGTTTAGAAAAATAGCTAATAGCTCGAATCCCATTACTAGTCATAGGAATTTTTACAACAATTTGCGAATGTAATTCTGATAAAATTATTCCCTCAGAACATATACCATCATAATCAGAAGCTATGACTTCAGCACTTACATCCCCTTGAAAAATATCACAGATACTTAAATAGTGTTTATATATAGTTTCTTTACCAGTAATCCCTTGTTTAGCAATAAGTGAAGGATTAGTAGTAACTCCATCAAGAATACCTAACTCATTAGCTTGACGTATTTGATCAAGGTCCGCTGTATCTATAAAAAATTTCATGACACATTTTTTTATATACTTACAAAAGTATATATTATTTTGATTTTTATATGTGATTTTTTTTAAATTATATTAAAAATTTATATATGAAAAATATACTTATCACTGGCGCTAGCGGACTTATAGGGATGCGATTAAGTGAAATCCTTTCGGAAAGGAACTATACTATAACTCATTTGAGCACAAAACTGAAAGTTTCAGGAAAATTTAATAGTTATTTCTGGGATCCAGAGAAAGGATATATCGATCAAGAGGCCTTAAAACAAATAGATGTCATAATTCATTTAGCAGGGATATCCTTATATGATAAAAAGTGGAGCGCGCTACAAAAAATAAAGCTGTTAGAAAGCCGGAGTGTAAGTGCCCATCTTTTATGGGAATATATTATTAGACTTGATAAAAAACCTGAATGTTTTATAAGTGCTAGCGGGATAAATTATTATGGAAGTATTACTCAAAAAAAACCCTTTACGGAGGATGATCCTCCAGGAACTGATTTCCTAGCAAAGGTATGTCAATTATGGGAAGCTAAAGGAGATCTTTTCCACAAAAGTGGAATTCGTACGGTAAAATTACGTACAGGAATAGTTCTTTCCAGGAAAGGTGGTATTTTAAAAAAAATAGAAAAAATTGTAAAATGTTATCTTGGTTCTCCGTTAGGCAGTGGGAAACAATATGTTCCATGGGTTCATATTGATGATATCTGTCATGCATACATAAAAGCAATAGAAGATAAAACCTTGAAAGGTGCTTATAATATTGTAGCTCCAGAGATAGTAAGTAATTTAGAATTTACTAAAGCCTTAGCCCGGATTCTTCACCGAACTTTATTTTTCCCTAGAGTTCCTGCTTTTATTTTAAGGGTGTTGTATGGAAAAGATTTTTCTAAAGTTTTACTAAATGGAAGCCCTATATCAGCACAAAAAATATTAGATAAAGGATTTATATTTACTTATCCTAAATTAGGAATAGCATTAAAAGAAATATATTCATAGAAACTATAATTGAAAAGGCATTATATACTATAATGATAGTAACTTATATATAACTAGAAAGCTTATCCAATTTTTCCCCAATTCAATTTTTCTTTATATTTTTTTTTAACTATCTCTCGAATCATATGATGATCAGGAACTAAAAACTCAGGATCTTCTTTCATTAAAAGTATGACTTGTTCACGTGCTTTAATTAGAATTGAACTATCTTTAGATATATCAGCAATTCTAAGATTTAGTAATCCACTCTGTTTTGTCCCTATTAAGTCTCCAGGGCCTCGTAAATGAAGATCTTCTTCAGCTATTTCAAAACCATTATTTGTACGACACATTGCTTCAATACGCGCACGTGCTTCATTGCTTAATTTTTTGCCACACATTAATAAACAGTAACTTTGCTCAGAACCTCTTCCTACACGTCCACGTAATTGATGTAATTGCAAAAGACCAAAACGCTCAGCACTCTCAATAATCATAACTGTGGCATTTTGTACATCAACTCCTACCTCAATTACCGTAGTAGAAATCATAATTTGAGTCTCCCCTTTAATAAATCGGTTCATTTCAACTAATTTTTGAGTAGGACTCATTTTCCCATGTAAGACACCTATACGGTATTCAGATAAGGGAAAAGCACAACATATATTTTCATAACCATCTATTAAGTTTTTATAATTTATTTTTTCAGATTCTTCTATCAATGGATAGACAATATATATCTGCCTTCCATAAGCAATCTGATCTTTAATAAATCTAAAAACTTCTAGACGAGAGTTCTCATACCTATAGATTGTTTTTACTATCTTACGTCCATGAGGTAATTCATCAATAATAGAAACATCTAAATCTCCATAAAGTGTCATAGATAGCGTACGGGGGATAGGTGTAGCTGTCATCAAAAGCATATGAGGAGGACGTTGATTTTTACTCCAAAGTCTAGCGCGCTGAATCACCCCAAAACGATGTTGTTCATCTATTATAGCCAACCCTAGATTTTTAAACATTACCTGATCTTCAATAAGAGCATGCGTTCCTACAAGAATAAAAATTTGCCCTTGCTGTAACCCATAATGCAATTGACGCCTTTTAGATTTTGAAGTGCTTCCTGTTAATAGAGAAACTATAATACCTAAAGGTTCTAGAAGTCTAGAAATGGTATGATAATGTTGCACCGCCAGGATCTCTGTAGGAGCCATCAAAGAGGCTTGAAATCCATTATCTAAAGCCATAAGCATAGCCATGAGCGCTACTAAGGTTTTCCCACTTCCTACATCTCCTTGTAAAAGACGATTCATCTGAACGTTTTGTCCAAGATCATAACGTATCTCTTTTAAAACTCTCTTTTGCGCTCCAGTTAAAGAAAAAGGTAAACACTCTTTATAAAAACGGTGTAGATATGAGCCCATTTTTGAGAATGGATAGCCCGAGTGATTTTTTTTTTGATGATATTTTTGCATAAGAAGTGCGAATTGAAGAAAAAAAAACTCCTCAAATTTTAAGCGCCACTTAGCTTTTTGGAGTTTAACTAAGGAAGTAGGGAAATAAATCTGAGAAAAAGCCTCTTCCCTACTCATTAAAGTATAAGCCGTAATTATTTTCTCAGGGAATACTTCATAAATATGTCCTCTAAGCAACTGTAGTAGTTCTTGAAAAATATTTGTAAAAAAATGCTGATGTAACCCCCTCCTTTTCAGCAACTCAGAAATAGACCATACTGGTTGTAAAGGTATAGGAATTCGATTCTTATATCGATCAAAAAGTTCAACTTCAGGATGTGTTATTTGCAGCCGTCCTTTAAAAAAACTCAAGCGGCCAAAAACTACTACAGGTAAATATTTTGGGAGCCAGTTCTTTATAGCATCAATTTTTTGGAACCATATAAGATCTATACTACCGCTTTGATCTTCAAAATGTGCTAAAAGACGTTTGTACTTATCCCTATTAAGTACTTTTGTAAAAGTAATTTGACCTATAATCTGAACTTCAACTTGAGAATCCCCCAACTCACAAATCTTATAAAATCGGGAACGATCGATATAACGTTGTGGATAAAAAGCCAAAAGGTCTTCATATTTTTTAATTCCGTATTCAGCAAAAAGCCATCGAGCACGTTGAGTGCCCACTCCCTTAAGATATTCTATAGGAGTCTCTAATAGAGATTTTGACATATTAGTTCTTTATCTCGTCCCAGATATCCAAAAATATAATTCGTGATCTTGCTTTTAATAAAGCCTTTAACATTTACATCCTTTTCATTAAACTTATTTTTTATTAGATATATTATAAAAAATTAGTCTCGGATCATTTCCATAAAAATTTTATATATCAAGTAATAAAATGATTAGCGTTTTTTTTAACTTATGAATATCCAATTTTCACTTAATCTGAATGTAAGTAAAAATAACAGACGAAAAAGTAAAAATTGCATATTAAACTAGATAATAAAAATAATAAAAATTTTAGTACTGATTTATAGTAAGATAAATAAAATTATAAATATAAGATAAAGTTAAATAAGATGATATATAATGTAACTATTAACTTCTAATCTCAAGTACAAGTAATAAGAGCATAAAGGTAGTATACTAGCTATACTAAATAAGTATATTATAAAGAACCATCCCAAATCTTATATATATATTTATTATATATTAATACTTTAACTTTTGAAGTACTTCTGGTAAGTCTAATTCTACCAAATGCTAGTTTTTTGTGAAAAATTAGGTTAACCGGATTATTACTAATATTTCTATATCTAGAAAAACTAACAATGGAATAATAAGTAATAACCCTCTTAAATTAATTTCAGTATTATTGTATATAATACTAAATAAGTACTTTAACCTTAATCCCCAATTTATGAATCCTCCTATCCTAGGATAGTTTTATTAACTTAAAAAAGAAAAATAATATCCTTAATGGTAAGGATGATAAATAAAATAGCATTTCTTTCTTACATATTAGAATTTAATAATTATGACATAATAACATTTTTAATGTTATTGTCTATCTATTTTACTTATTGAGTAAATTTTAAAACTATATCAGTAAACGAAACAAATCTGGATTTTTATTTATATATTCAAAGGGTATACAGGATTGTTTTATCTTTTTCATAAGCTTTGAAAAATCCTTCTTATCAGCGAGCTCTATACCAACAATAGCAGGCCCTTCCTCACGCGAGGTTTTTTTAGAGTATTGGAAATAAGTAATATCATCATAAGGCCCTAAAACATTACTTACAAACTCTTTAAGAACACCAGCATGCTGAGGAAAATTTAAGATAAAGTAATGTTTGAGTCCTTCATATATTAAAGATCGCTCACGTATCTCTTCAGTACGCATAATATCATTATTACCTCCGCTTAGGATACAAATTACATTTTTCCCAATAATTTCTTCTGAAAAATCATCCAATACTGCAATAGCTAAAGCTCCAGCAGGTTCAGCTACGATAGCTTCCATATTATAAAGTTCTAATAGAGCACTACATACTTTTCCTTCAGGAACAATTTTTACCTGATAAAGTACTTTTTGGCAAATATTAAAATTATGATTACCTACTTTTTTAACAGCTGCTCCATCTACAAATTTATCGATTTGATCAAGTGATACTATATTTCCAATATCCAAAGAAAGTTTCATAGCAGGTGCGCCCTGTGGTTCTACTCCTATGATCTTAGCAGGAAGCCTGTTTTGATAAAAATAAGCTCCTAGACCCGAAGCGAGTCCACCACCTCCTACAGGCAAAATCAAATAATCAATAATCTCCTTAAAATCTTCTAGGATCTCCACACCTATAGTTGCCTGCCCTTCGATGATCTTAGGATCATCGAAGGGATGAACGAAAAAAATTTGATTCTTTTTAGAATATGTTATAGCCTCTTCATAAGCAGAATCGAATGTATTTCCTGTAATAATAACCTCTACATATTCTTTCCCAAACATTTTTACACGTTGAATTTTCTGGCGAGGAGTAGTGGCGGGCATGTAAATCCTTCCAGGAACTTGTAAGTGATAGCACGAATAGGCTACTCCCTGTGCATGATTCCCAGCACTAGCACATATTACACCTTTTTTTAATTCTGATAAAGAAGCACTTTTCATCTTGTTGTAAGCCCCTCTTATCTTATAAGATCGTACTACTTGTAGGTCTTCACGTTTGAGATAAATATGCGCATTATATTTCTCAGAAAGATGATGATTTTTCTGTAAGGGCGTATGAAGGATTACTCCTTTTAATCGTTCTCTAGCTTTTAAGATATCTTCTATAGTAGGGAAATAATTAAGCATGGTTTTATTTATATTTTTATACCCATTCAAAAAAAAAAATACTAAAAAAATTGGCGCCTGTTTTTACAAAAAACGGGCGCCAAGAGAAAAGCAAATAAATCGTATAAAATTTAATGTATCTTATTTTTTCATATAACAATTTTCCTGTAATCCTTCATAAGGTTTTTCATTTTCTCTAGGTCTAAGTTTGCGAACGGTTGCTCCAACTTGCCATAACTCACTTTTACTTAGATCTTTAAGCTCTTCCTTAAGTTTTTTTCTATAGTTTTTATCGCTATTTGCATCTATAGTACGCTGAGCTTCATTACCTGAAGCTACTTCATGGTATAGTTCCTTAAAAACAGGAATAGTAGCATCTCTGAATTTTCTCCACCAGTCAAGAGCCCCTCTTTGAGCAGTTGTGGAACAGTTAGAATACATCCATTCCATTCCATTTTCTCCAATGAGCGGCATTAAACTTTCTGTAAATTCCTCAACAGTTTCATTAAAAGCCTCTGAAGGGGAATGTCCGTTATCTCGTAATACCTGATATTGAGCGTCAAATATACCCTGTATAGCACCCATTAAAGAACCTCGCTCTCCAACTAAATCTGAAAAAACCTCGTTTTTAAAATTAGTCTTAAAAAGATATCCTGAGCCTATACCTATACCTATAGCAAAAGTTTTTTCTTGTGCACGAGTGCTATAGTCTTGGTAAATAGCATAACTAGAATTTATTCCTTTCTTTTTTAAGAATAATCTTCTAACACTAGTACCAGACCCTTTAGGTGCTACTAGAAATACATCTATATCTTTAGGTGGATAAATTCCTGTTTTCTCTTGAAAAGAAAGACCAAATCCATGAGAAAAATACAAGGATTTACCGGGGGTAAGATGCTTTTTTAAAATAGGCCATACTAAAATTTGCGCTGCATCAGAGAGCAGATTCATAATAATAGTGCCTTTAATTGCAGCTTCTTCCACTTCAAAAAGCGTTTCTCCTTCAACCCATCCATCATTTAGCGCTTTTTCCCAAGATGGAGAATTTTTTCTTTGGCCTATAATTACCGAAAAATTATTATCTCTTAGATTTAGAGCTTGTCCAGGGCCTTGGATACCATACCCTATAACAGCTATTATTTCATGTTTTAATACTTGTTTTGCCTTTTCGAGAGGAAATTCTTCTCTTGTAATAACATTTTCTTCAATTGGACCGAACTTTATCTTCATTTTTACTTAATTTCTTTTTTTAGTATTTGATATTAAAATATTATCTGTTGAGTATAGAGATTTTTTTGTTTTATGCGAGTAATTAAATTTCTCTTTATCGTTCTCATAATAAAGGACTGACATCACTCCTATTTGTTTTTCTATTTGTTTAATTAAATTTTCCATATATTTTTCATAGCTTTCTACTCTAACGCTAAAGCGCATAGTATTTGACTCTTCTGAAAAAGAAACAGTAAGAGAAAGTATATTAATATTTCTTCGATTTAATATTATTAATATACGGCTGATCAGCCTTTCTAAACGACTCGCTAAAATAACTATTTTGAATCTCTTCACAGTATTATTATTTTTCAAGCCAGTCTGATTTCATCTACAGCACTCCCAGTAGGGATCATTGGGAAAACATTATTTTCTTTTTCTACTATTATCTCTAAAAGATAGGCTTTACTATATTCGAACATTTCCTTTATAACTTTTTCTAAATATTCTCTTTGATCAATTTTTTTACCCCGTATATTATATGCCTTTGCCAATTGTGTAAAATCTGGATTAATAAGTTCTGTAGAGGCATATCGCTTTTCAAAAAAAAGCTCTTGCCACTGGCGTACCATACCTAAAAAACTGTTATTTAGTAAAATAATTTTTATAGGGAGATCATTTTGAAGAATCGTTCCAAATTCTTGAAGGGTCATTTGTATCCCCCCATCGCCTACTAAACAAATGATCTGACGGTCTCTTGCAGCAAATTGTGCACCAATAGAAGCAGGCAATGCAAAACCCATAGTACCTAACCCTCCCGATGTAATATGGCTTTTTCGAGAAGAGAAATTAAAATAGCGTGAAGCAATCATCTGATGCTGTCCTACATCAGTAACTAAAACAGCATTTTTATCTTTATATTTATTAATCCATTTGATAATTTCTCCCATAGTCAGACCATCTTTTTCAGGATATAGATCCTGTAGTATAATCTTTTCTTCTTTCTGCTGTAGAATTCTAAAATGATTTATCCACTTTTCATGTTTGACCTTGACTATTTTTTCAGTTAATGCAGGTAAACTTTCTTTGCAATCACCTAACACAGATATATCACACGGAATATTTTTCCCTATCTCACAAGCCTCTATTTCTAAATGAATTACTTTAGCCTGTCGTGCATATCGTTTAACGTCTCCTGTTACTCTATCATCAAAACGCATCCCTATAGCTATAAGAACATCACATTGATTAGTTAGGATATTAGGAGCGTAACTTCCATGCATACCTAACATACCAACAAAAAGAGGGTGATTACTATCAATAACATCCAGCCCTAAAAGAGTACTAGCTACAGGAATGCCCGCCTTCTCTACGAAGGCTTTAAATTCTTCTTCAGCTTTAGCTAAAGCTACACCTTGACCAACAAGCACAAGAGGTTTTTTTGCTGAATTAATTAATATAGCAGCAGTTTCTATCTTATCTTGTTCTAGTATAGGGTAAGGATAGTAATAAGGTATCTCTTTATCTATTTTTTTATGAAACAAATATTCTTGAAACTGTGCATCTTTAGTGATATCTATAAGTGTTGGGCCAGGACGAGCGCTTCTAGCGATGTAGAAAGCCTTACGAACCATATTAGCAATATCACTAGCTTTAGTAACTTGCACATTCCACTTAGTTACAGGTAATGAAATATCCATAATATTAGTTTCCTGAAAAGCATCGGTGCCTAACAAAGTCGAAGATACCTGTCCAGTAATGCAAACCACGGGAGTACTATCTGCAAGAGCATCTGCTAACCCGGTAATTAAATTTGTCGCACCAGGACCTGAAGTAGAAATACACACTCCTACCTTTCCACTGACACGTGCATAGCCCTGAGCGGCATGAATAGCACCTTGTTCATGGCGCGTAAGTATATGAGATAAACGATCTGAATAACGATATAAAGCATCATATATAGGCATTATAGCTCCTCCGGGATAACCAAAAATATACTCAACTTTTTCATCTAAAAGAGATCTTATTAAGATATCAGATCCAAAATAAGATTTTTCTTGCATATCCTTAGAACTCATCAGTTAAACATCCTTGAGAAGCGGAAGATACTGTTTTTGCATATTTATAAAGCCATCCATTAGCTACTTTTAAAGGAGGTTGAACCCATTTTAGTCTACGTTTATTCCACTCGTCTTCACTTACTTTAATATTAATAAGGTTTTTTTCTGTATCAATAGTGATAAGATCTCCATTACACACAAAAGCGATTGGCCCTCCTTCTTGCGCTTCAGGGGTGATATGTCCTACTACGAAACCATGGGATCCGCCAGAAAATCTTCCATCCGTAATTAAAGCGACTTCTTTTCCTAGACCGGATCCCATTATATAGGCTGTAGGTTTTAGCATCTCAGGCATTCCAGGACCACCTTTAGGCCCGACATATCTGATTACGATAACTTCCCCTTTATCAATTTTGAGTGCTAAAATGGCGTAATTAGCCTCTTGTTCAGAATTAAAAACCCTAGCAACCCCGGAAAATATAGTTCCTTCTTTCCCTGTAATCTTAGCTACAGCTCCTTGTGGAGCAAGATTCCCATATAGAATACGAATATGTCCATCCTTTTTTATCGGTTGTTCTAAAGGATATATAATTTTTTGATCAAAAGAAAGAATAGGTACTGATTTTAAATTTTCTTCTAAAATATTTCCTGTAACGCTCATACAGTTACCTTTTAAAATGCCTTTCTCAAGTAAATATTTCATAATAATAGGGGTGCCTCCGATAGCATGTAAATCTTCCATTAAAAATTCCCCACTGGGCTTAAGATTCCCTATGAAGGGGATTCTATCGTTAATCCTTTGAAAATCTTTAAGATGAAGAGATATACCTGCGGTTTTGGCAATTGCAAGTAGATGCAAAACTAAATTAGTCGATCCTCCTAAAGCTATAGCTAAAGCAATAGCATTCTCAAGAGAGTCTTTTGTAACAATATCCTTAGGTTTAATGTCTTTCTGTAAAAGTTTCTTAATAGCTTTCCCTATCTGTAAACATTCATAATCTTTATCGCCTCCTACGGCAGGCCTTGAGGAGGAGTAAGGGAGAGTCATACCCATAGCCTCAAGAGCTAATGCCATGGTATTAGCTGTATACATTCCTCCACAAGCACCAGCGCCAGGACAAGAATTTTTAATGATATCTTTATATTCTATCTCTGATATTAATTCTTGATTTTTTTTCCCTAAGGCCTCAAAAGCTGATACCACATCAAGCTTCTGGGATTTATAACTACCTGAGGATATGCTCCCACCATATACAATAATAGAGGGCCGATTAATTCTAAGAAGCGCCATCAAAACTCCAGGCATATTTTTATCACAGCCAGGTATAGCAATAATTCCATCGTAATGCTGAGCATTTACAACTGTTTCTATGCTATCTGCAATTAACTCCCTAGAAGGTAGCGAATACCTCATACCTTGAGTGCCCATAGAAATTCCATCACTCACTCCTATAGTATTAAATTGGAACCCTATCAGTTCTTCCGATTCTATAGAATATTTAACCTGTTGACTCAGTTTATTAAGATGCATATTGCAAGGATTCCCTTCATACCAATTGCTTACAATACCTATCTGGGCTTTTTTAAAATCTTTTTCTTTTAATCCTGTAGCATAGAGCATAGCCTGAGCTGCTGGGAGACTAGAATCCTGGGTAAGCTGACTACTAAAATGATTGATTTGTTTTTTCATGGATTTTTTTCAAAAAACTTTTACCTAATAAAAAAACCCTGCCTCTTTCGAAAATAGGGGTTTATATACATACGCAATGTACCCGCGCCCTAACTGATTAGGAGAATAACTGATAAAATATAATTATCTATAAATTATTAAAATTATTTCATGTAGCAAACATAATTAAAAAAAGATGATTAAAAAAATAAGCATTTCTCGTATTCATATATACAACGTATTAAGTTAATATTCATAATACTATTCTCGTAATCTATTTTTTAAAATTTCTTATCTCTTATTTAGAGATATCAATTCTCATAAATTCTATATATTATTAATAATAAAAACCTTATTTACCTTATTAAGGATAACTATAATTATGCTATAACTCTTTATTTATTAGAAAAGTGATTTTATTCTTTTTTTACAGAAAATCAACCTAATCAGTAAACATATATCAATATTAGTGAGTATTTTTCAGGTAGAAATGATCTCATATGTATTACTTATATATACTGTACGTAGTGAATTGATATAAAAGTATATCCTAAATAAAATAGGGTTTTATATCCTTTTTACTAAGTTCTTATATTAAGCTTCTAGATGTAAATAGAATTTATAAGATTATTTTTTAATAAATTTTATAATAAAACTTCGAAAGTTTTTTATGCCATTTAAATTAAGGATGTGTATTTCGGCAAATAAATATTAATAAAGAATTATATAGTAATGATCCCAATTTTTATAAAAAAAACTAATCTTTCAAAGATTATGTAATTTTATCAAAAGACAATAACTTCTGAAGTTCTATGTATACACTATCTTGTATAGATAAAGAAATTATATAGATAATTTAACATCCTAAATTTTATAAAAAGTTTAGTAAAACTTCCATTTAGAATATGGACATATAATATAAATTATATAAAAGAATATATTCTAACCTTATATCATAATATGTAGAGTTAGTTAATCTTAATCATTAAAAAAATATCCATTATTTGGATTTATATTATCTATAATAAGGTTAAAAATATTAATTAACAATTAATGATTTATTCTTCTATTCTTCTTGAAAATAAGATTTACATGCTAAAAAATTATAGAAGAATGCTTAAAAATTTAAGTAAATCTCTTTAAAAGAAATTTCACCGCCAAAAAACTCCTGAGCACGATTATTAAAATTTTCTGTAAAAGCAGATGTATAAAAAATATCTTCTGTAATTTTATTTTTTGCCAAAGCATCTCTATTTTTCAATGTAAGATACAATTGTTCAGCTAATAACTTTGGAACTTCTACTATAGGGATAGTCCCCTTGTAAAAACAATTAATTTCTTTAAAAAGTATAGGATAGTGAGTGCAACATAGCAATAGAACTTCTATGCCAAATAGTATTTCTTGATTTAAATAATATTTCAAAATAGCAGATGAAATTTCATTGTTTACAAACCCTTCTTCTACCATAGGGGCTAGTAAAGGAGTAGCTAAGGAACATAACTGCATATGAGGACAATTATATTTAATTTCTTTCTCATACATACGAGATTGTATAGTAGAACGAGTAGCTATAAGACCAATTTTTTTATAAGTTTTTTTAGAAATATAAAGTATAAGGGGATGAATCACATTGAGTATAGGAATTTTATTTCCAAAAGTTTCTTTAAGTAGTGAAAAAGCATTAGATGATGCGGAATTACAAGCTATTACGATTGCTTTACACCCTTCTTTTACGAGAAATTGTCCTATAATTAGGGAATATTTTTCAAGAGTCTTGCGAGATTTATCCCCATAAGGAAAATGTAACGTATCACCAAAATAGATTAAACGCTCATTAGGCATACGTTCCTTAATAGCTTTAACTATGGTAAGGCCTCCTAATCCTGAATCGAAAATACCTATCGCAGAGTCTTTATTTATCACTATTAATAGTTATTTTGTACAAAAAATAGATTATAAATAACTTCCATCTCCATATAACCAATATTTACTTAGAAAGTAATAACTATGTTTTTTTATATTCAATAATTTCTTCTTAAATATTTTTTTTTAATTTATTATCAAAAAGAATCACGATATGTTTTATTACACTTAAATTTATTTTAAGTAAATTCCACATCTCTTTATAAGATGCAATTATTTCATAATAAGCGGGTTAGTTAATAAAAAATGCTCTATAAATATATACTAAATACTTATAAAAGTATGCAAACAATGTTCAGCATTAAAACATCCTAATTTCGGTTAAATGATATATAAGTGTTAATTGTTTTTGTATTACAAATACTCTCCTTATATTTTATTACTAAATAAATATTTTCTATATGGCTAGAAATACTAGTAATATTTTTATATCCTTTACTCGAAACTAGTTCTAGTTTTTTTAACGAATAATTTCCTTATTTTATGAGGACCTATAATCCTTATTACCTTATATAAAATAATCAACTTAGTTTAGGTCTATATGAAGTCACAAAGCACCCCTTTGATGAACCAATATGCTCAAATAAAGGCACTCTATCCCGATGCACTTTTGTTATTTCGTGTAGGTGACTTTTACGAAACCTTTGACGAGGATGCTATTAAATGCGCTAAAGTTTTAAATATCGCACTTACAAAACGCTCCAACGGAGCCTCATCAAAAACAAATTTAGCAGGGTTCCCATATCATACATTAGATAATTATTTGCCTAAACTAGTAAGGGCGGGGTTCCGTATTGCTATTTGCGATCAACTAGAAGATTCTAAAAAAACCAAGAGTATTATAAAGAGAGGAATTACTAGTATAATAACGCCGGGTATAGCGCTTAATGATCAAGTACTACAGCCGAGATCGAATAATTTTTTAGCTGCGTTTCATATTGATAAAGAACAATCAGGATTAGCTTTGCTCGACCTTTCAACAGGTGAATTTCTTATTACCCAAGGGTCTCTTACTTATATTTATCAGCTTATTTGCCGTTTTTCTCCAAGTGAAGTGCTTTATAAAAAGCAAATGAAAAGTGATTTTGAAAAAATCTTAGATAGGAAATATTTTAGTTACCCCATGGAAGATTGGGTTTTTGATTATTCTACTGCTTATGAAAAACTTATTCGTCACTTTAAAACTCACTCGCTAAAAGGGTTTGGAGTAGAGACTCTTAAATATGCTATTATAGCTGCAGGGGCTATCCTAATTTACTTAGAGAACACCCAACATGATAAGATTTCACATATTTCTTCTTTAAATAGAATTGATGAGAGTCAATATGTATGGATGGATCAATTTACCTTAAACAATCTTGAAGTATTACATTCTAATCATCCTAATGGATTATCTCTTTTTGATATACTTGATTGTTGCCTTACTCCTATGGGCTCTAGATTATTAAAGCGTTGGTTAATATTTCCTCTTAAAGAAATATCTTCTATTAAAGAACGTTATAATTTACTAGAGGCCTTACGGATCTCACCAGATATCAGCTCTAAACTTAGTGAAAAATTGGGCTCTATCGGTGATATAGAGCGTCTTTCTTCAAAGGTAACTACAGAGAAAATAAATCCACGTGAACTTTTATATCTAGGCCATTCTCTAAATAACATATGTACTATAAAACAAATTTTATCACTTTCCTCAAAAGAGGCTCTAAAAAAAAAATCCAAGGATTTTCCTAATTTTATAACCCTATATAGACATATCTTCAAAGTTTTACATACAGATCCTCCTCATCAACTTGGGAAAGGACAAGTTATAGCTTCAGGTTTTTCTAGAGAATTAGATGAAATGCGTCTGTTTTTGATTTCTGCTAAAGAGCATCTTGAGGCTATTACAATAAGCGAAAAAGAACGTAGTGGAATACAAAATCTAAAGGTATCTTTCAATAACGTTTTTGGATATTATATAGAAATACGAAATATACATAAAGAAAAGGCCCCTTTACATTGGATCCGCAAACAAACTCTTACTAACGTAGAGCGTTATATAACTCAAGAGCTTAAAGAGTATGAGGATCGTATTTTAGGAACAGAGGAAAAAATTCTCCGTCTTGAAGTAAATCTGTTTCTACAATTAATATCTAAAGTAGGAGAACATATAGAAATTTTACAGAAAGGCGCACAATTACTTGCTCATTTAGATGTTATTTTAGCTTTTTCTAAAACAGCTGTAAAAAATCAATACACACAAGCCGAATTAAATCAAGGATTGAGTATTTTTATAGAAAAGGGACGTCATCCAGTACTCGAAAATAGCCTACCTATAGGTAAAGCTTACGTCCCTAATGATATATCGATAGATCCTCAATCAGATCAAGTATTAATTATAACCGGACCGAATATGGCAGGTAAGTCTGCTTTTCTTCGTCAAACGGCTTTGATTTCAATTATGGCCCAAATTGGGAGTTATGTCCCAGTAAAACGTATGCAAATGGGGATAATAGATAAAATATTTAGTCGTGTGGGTGCCTCAGATAATCTATCTCTAGGAGAATCTACTTTTATGGTAGAAATGAACGAAACAGCTAATATTTTAAATAATCTTTCAAAACGTAGTTTGATCATATTAGATGAAATAGGTAGGGGTACGAGCACTTACGATGGAGTATCTATTGCTTGGGCCGTAGCAAAATATATTCATCAGCATCCCATGCGGCCTAAAACTTTATTTGCTACTCATTATCACGAACTTAATAATATGACTCTTTCTTTTCCTAGAATTAAAAATTTTAATGTTTATGTAAAAAAGATTGACGATAAAATTCTTTTTATGCATAAAATTATTCCCGGTGGAAGCGAGCATAGTTTTGGTATTTACGTAGCTAAGATGTCTGGCATACCTTTAGAAGTGGTTAATTATGCGGAAAAAATGCTTAAAGATCTTGAAAATTCCCAAACTTATAATTCTTCTAATAGAGAATCCAGGAGAAAAGTGGGTTCTAAGGTTTTACAAATGAGCTTCTTTCAACTCAAAGATAATGTTCTTAAAGAACTTAGTAATGAAATTATGAATTTGGATATAAATACTATTACCCCTTTGCAAGCACTTTCTCAACTTGATAGAATAAAAAAAATACTTATAAGATCATTTGAGAAATAAATTAGAAGACTTTATCTTTGTTTTTTCTAGAATATTGAGTATTCTGCGAGAATAGCTCAGTTGGTAGAGCACGACCTTGCCAAGGTCGGGGTCGCGGGTTCGAGTCCCGTTTCTCGCTCTTAATGAGGAGTATTAAACTTACATATAATCCCTCTTTATAAGGCCCAGGTGGTGGAATAGGTAGACACGCAGGACTTAAAATCCTGTAGCCATTATGGCTGTACGGGTTCAATTCCCGTTCTGGGTACACTTTTTAATTATTAAAAATAATAATAAAGTAGTTCCTCAATACAAGTTCTACTAGAAAATATATGTTAGATTTGAGTCTATTATAGATCTCTAAAAGAAACATAATATATCTTTTTTTTTAAAAAAAGATTATTAGTTCTTTTATATTAAAAGAATAGGTTTATTTAAATGATTTAATATATTCGCTATTACTCCCTCTTCCTCTATCTTTATTAGAGAGAACTTAACTCTTTTAACTAGTTCGTCGTTTTATTAGTCATAATAATCATTTATATATTAAAGTAAAAAGATTTTACTTATTCATTTTCTTTTTTCTAAATAAGGTTTTTTAGTTAAAATATTAACCAATAAAAAAACTTCTATAAATAATATTCCAAAGTAAGCTACTATATATTGAATAAGAAGATATTTTCTAGAATATTCAAAAATTTTGATTATATAATATAAAAAAAATAGACTATTAGCCATCTTAATCAACCCAGAAATGATATAAGCTAAGCCTACATACCGTGGATATTTATAATAAATTTGTATATAAAATACAAGGAAAATAGCACTTATAGGAATCAAAAAACTATATATAATCCATATATTAAGTCTCTGTTTTAAGATAAATTTTGCTATAGAACTATGTATAACCATAATAATAAAAGTAAATATAATAAAATGAGTTATATATTTTCTAATATCATTCCAGCGGCTTTTCATAATTTTAAATTAAATACCTATTATACTAAGTGATAGTGATTCTATTTTATTTTTTCTCATTACTCTTCATATTAAAGAATAACTTTGTTTTGTTATGGATACTTAGTTTTTGGGAGATAATGAAAATATCTAAAAGTAAAACTCCCTACTAGGTAATTTTTTTTTTAGAGAGTAAAATGCATTTATACTTATATACATATAAGTAATATTTACTAATGTATATATTTCTATTCGAAAATGTAAAAAAAAAATTGTTTGAAACTAAGACTTTAATCTTCTAAAATATTTAGATATGTTTTTTATAATTTGCTATAGCAAATTATTTGCTGCTATTTAAACTACTTCCTAGTAAAAATATACCTTCTCCCTCCCCCTTCCCCTTATAGATTATATACAGAACTGCTATTACTTAAATAAATTTTTTCTTATAAAAGAAATACATTACTAGGTATTTCTAAAGAACTATATAATAAAGTTATAAATTCATTTTTTCTTAATTAAAGGATCTTTATATTTTTTTTTACTATACCTGAATATATGTATAAAACATGATCATTTATAAGAAAAAGTACTACAAATCATATTTATCAATCTAAAAAGCTTTCTCTAAAATTTAGATTCTAAATCTAGAACGCTCAATATTTACAATTTATTATAAAAATATTTCTTTTTTATTTAGATTAATATTACCTATATCACTTAGGTAATATTAATCTTTCCTGTCTATAATCTTTAATTTTATATTTATTTTTTAATGATTCTAAAATTAGAATAGGATTAATGTTTTTTTCGATATCTATCTTTTTAGAAGAATCATGGTTTTTTATATTTCTAGTACGTTCCAATGCATATATTATAAATAACCCTTTGTTCCCTTCTATAGGGTTAGATTGCTTATTTAATGTAATTCCTATAGCTGCACCTACTACTTTAGGTTCAGGCCCTATCCCCTTTATTTCAGAATCAGAAAATGCAACATGAACATTTTTTGTTATTTTTTCTCCTAGAATATTTGCAAGATCTTTAAGAGTGACTGTATTTATTTCTTGTATTTTTTTAGATAGTAGAGCAGCGATCTTTTTTTTCTTTAGAATAGGAATAATCTCTTCTCTTACATTTTCTAATGTAGCAAATCCTTCTTTTTGAAGACCTGAAAAACGTACTATAATATAGTCTCCATAAGAAGTCGTAAACATTTTAGTATCTCCTTTTCTACGATCTTTTTCAAAAGACCAATGAATAATATCTAAATCAGAATCTGTTTTAAGCCCTTCTATAAAAGGTTGTGAAGGTAAAATCTCCCTCAAAACTAGTGTTTGATAACCTGATCCCCTAGCTTTATTAATAAAAAAATTCTCACTCTTCTTTGAAATAGTTTGCATAAACTGCGTTGCCTTAGTATATATAGAATTCTCAGTTTCTTTTGAGGGTTGCAGTTTTTTTACTAAAATAGCTAATTTATAAGCAGGGTTCTTTATAGAACTTTTATCATCAATTCTTATAATATGGTATCCAAAGGAGGTTTCGACTATACCAATAGATCCCTTTAGATGTCCTACTATATAATTTTGGAACTCCTGAGTAAAGTTCTGGTCATCACTTCTGCACCAACCTAAGTTTCCCTTATTACTACTAGCTGAAGGATCATCAGATTTTTCTACTAACGCTTCAAATTTTTTAGGATCTAAATTAATAGTTGATAAAATATTTTCAGATATTTTTTTTGCTTCTTCTCTACTACGTCTGGATTTTGAATTTAAGGCTTCTTTATAAGAGATAAGGATGTGACTAGCTTTAGTAGATTCAGAAAGCATTTTTTTATCAACGAGCTTAATTACGATATAAGAATTTAGATCTTTAATTGGTCCATAAATTTCGCCAATTTTAGCGCTCTTAAGAAAAGTTCTTAAAAAAAAAGGTATTTGTTTCTCTAAATAATAAGCCAAATTATAAGGTGCTTCAGAATTAGCTAAGATAAATTGTTCATCATCTATGGCATTTCTTAAGCCTTTAGCTAAAATTTGCATCTCTTGCTCCATTTTTTTTGTATCCTTTTTTGAGGGACTTCCAGAAAAAAATACAATGCTCAAATCTGAGGAATTATGTCTTTTATAAAGCGCTGGATGTGATTCTATATATTTTTTAATCTCTTTATCTTTTATAGATATAGAATAGTATGAATCATACTTTCGGTAAGGAATAAAAATATAATTAATCTTAGTAGATAAGCTTTCAACATTATTAAATGGGTTAGCTTTGGTTTTATAAGTATTCAAATATGCGAGTATCATTTCCATGTATCTATCGCCTCGCATTTTTTTTGGTATATTTTCTTTTTGATACTTCCATATGTTACGCTCCTCAATTATCTGAGGATTTTTTTTTACATTATTTTCTAAACTAGAAAGGTAGTTTATAAACATTTTTCGATTAAAAACACCTTTTTTATCCTGGAATTTTTGAATACCCGAATATATTGACTCTTTGCCAATAGCTTCCCAAAAATCCTTATCGTTCACTTGTATGCCTACTTTTTCTGCTTGTTGATTTAAAAGTTTTTCATTTAATATAGAATCCCAAGTTTGGAAAGCTAGATAACTTTCTGGTATGCCCTGAGATAATTGTCTATAAAATTCTATTCGTTCAAGATATTCTTGACGTGTTATTTTATCGCCGTTCACTTCACCTATAACATTTGGATCTTTTCCAAGATTTAAAAGAGTTTTAGGATCTAAAAGAAAGGCAATCATAGCTAACCCTATAATTATGATTAATAACCATGATTTTTTTCTAATTTTTCCTAATAAAGCCATTTGAAATATAATTTGTAAGGTATACGAAAGTACGATTTAAAACTAAAATTTGAAAAATTCAAATTCTAAGATTTATGTTGTTTTAATAAAAACTTCTTCTATTCTATTTTTAGAAACTTTTTTTACTTCAATATATATATTTTTTATTTGTATGCTTTTACCTATTCTTGGAATATCTTCGGTATGTTCAACTATTAATCCTCCAATAGTTTCATATTGTTCTGAAATAGGTAGATTAAGTTTATATTTATCATTAATATAATTAACTTCAAGACGTCCAGAGAAAAGAAATTCAGTATCATTGATTTTTTCTTCTAGAAGGTATTTTTTATCATGTTCATCTTCAATATTTCCAAGAAATTCTTCTAGTAGATCTTCAATAGTAATTAATCCTGCCGTCCCTCCATATTCATCTAAAACTATAGCTATACTTTTATGCTTTTTGATTAAAAGATTCATTACTTTTTGTGCTCTTGTAGTAACATGTACAAACTCTAAAGGCATTAAACTTGAACGAAGATTCTTTGGTTTTTTAAAAAGTTCGAAATAGTGAAGATACCCTTCAAGATCATCAAGATTGCCTTCATTGCAAATAATTATTTTAGAAATTCCATTTTTAATGAATTTTGCAATTACTTCTTCTATAGGATCCTCTATATTTGCTGTAATTATTTCATTTCTAGGAATCATGCATTCTCTAGCTTTAATTTGCGAAAAATCTAATGCACGGTGAAAAATTTGTACCTCTGATTCAATGTCCTCCTTGCGGAGAGTTTCTATTTTTTCCGAAATAAAAAAACTAAGATCTTCTCTATCAAAAATCCGAGTTTCGTTTTGTTCTTTTTCTCCCGATAGTTTTAAAATTTTGTTTGAAACCCATATCAATAAGGACGTTATAGGAGAAAGAACTTGGAAAATAATATAGGCAGGTATAGCAAAAAAATAAAGTGCTTCAGCTGCATAGACACTGAAAAATGCTTTAGGTAAGAATTCTCCTATAACTAAAATAATTAAAGTAGATAAAATGCTTTGTAAAAAAAGGATTGATAATCCTGGTTCTCTTCCTAAAGAGAAGCTTTCGAGTAGAAATTTTGTAATCAAATCGCTCATATACAACCCGTAAATTACTAAAACAATAGTATTACCTATAAGCATGGCAGCAATAAAACGCTTATATCTTCTACTTATTTTGGATAAAAACTTAGAAGATAGATTTTCTTTTTTTTTTTGTAGTTCTATCTGAAACTTATTACAGGATATAAGGGCCATTTCCATTCCTGAAAAAAAAGCTGATAAAAACAGCGTGATGAGTATAAAAAATATATTGGAAATCATAGGATTTTCCCCCTTAAAAAACAATAATTACGTCAGTATTTTTTAATATGACATTATCCAAATTTTCTAAACTTTCCAACCCACTTTTAGCTTGCAACTCTGTACCGTTAGTGCAATAATTTTTTGTTAAAGTTTTAGTGTATTTTTTTCCCCTCTTTTATCTCAAATAATTTCATCTGTCTGTAAAGTATCTCCTTGTACATTGATAACTTCTACATGACCTTTTGCTTTATAGATACCTTTTTCTTCAATTTCTTCTGTCCAGTCAGCTTTTAGATATCTTGGTCCTAACTAGTCTTTTTCATAAAAAAATTATATATATCCCCTCAGGGAGGGATTTTAGACTTTCCCCTTTTTCAGATTGGTACTGTTCAACTAAAGACGCTTTTGATATCCATTTTTAATTCTCCTGAAACTTTATTGAGGATATGCGCTTGTTTAACCCCCGATTAGAGATAAGGGCTTTGTTTAATGTATAATTATTCTTTTTACTATTACAACTGACATGTAAGATAAAAGGCCAGAAAACAAAATATATTTTCAAATAAAACCTTCATCGTATTTTAAGGCTCATTAATTTATAAAGTTTATAAAAAATATAACTAGTCGTAAACTGTTTTTTCAAACCATTTAGAACCAAATGTAAAGCTAACTCTTAAAGTTATATAAATTTCTCTAATAAGCCCTTTCTGGACGCTTCCCATTTGCCCTAATCCAACCCCTATATTAAAATAAGAAGGAACCTGCTTATAGACATCATCTTCCCTTTTTAAGGGAAGACTTATTCCAAAATTTATTCCATAATCGTTAATTGACTGATTAAAAAGGAATAACCCTGTTTTTTTATAAAAAATTCCACATCTATAGATTAGTCCTGAAAAATAATCCTTATGAGAATTATACTTAGGTATCCAATATCCTCCTAGAGAAAACCGTTGACTATTTTCCCATTCTTGGGGAAATTCCCCTTTGGGGAATCTCAAAGAATTTAATTCACTCATTTTGTTCCAGTCGAATTGGAAGCTAAGTAGCCAATTGAGATCTTTCTCATAGGCAACCCCTAAACTAAAGGAATTTGGTATATGGAATGGAGCTTCTTCCAACTTAGAAGAATTATCTTTAATTTCTTTATATTTTTTTCCTTGATTAGGAATATCTCCTCCAATTTTAAATCCGGTAGAATAAGTAGTTCCCATAATCCACTTTTTACCATTATCTAATTCCGTACTGTAAAGGGCTCCTAGTTTTATCTCTAATTGCTTAATTTCAGAGTTAAAATTTAAGAACTGTAACGTTTTATCAGATGGAATCTGTTTATAATTTCTCTCTATGATTCCATGAATATAACCTGCTGTAGCCCCTATTTGAATCCTATCGTTAATAGTATAACTCACTAGAGTTTGCAATGCATTTATATTTCCAGATCCTTCTATATTGTTTATCGATGGATTAGAACTTATAGGAGGATAAGATTTTTCTGAGAGATGATTAATATGACCACTATAAGGCTGGGCAGATAGAGCCATAAACCATCTTTCGGTTAAAGGGAATCCAAAAGAAATTTTTGAAAAATAGAAAGTATTTCTCGAATTAAAAGCATTATCCCCAGAATATGTCACCCAGATGGAATTACCTTCAAGACAAAAAATAGTATAGCTAATTCCATAATTAGAAGCTGGATTAGAAAAATTAATTCCACTTCCTAAGATAGACTTATAAGCAGTTGAAATTCCCCCCATACTTCTTATTAAGATGTCATTATCTATAAGTTTTTCTCCAATTCCGTAATTACTATAGGAAGAGATAGACAACACCTGAGCTTGAAGTCCTGTAAATAAAGGACATAAAATAAAAAATACTATACTATTAAGATATCTTCGTAAACACACAAAATAAAACACACAAAATAAGTTTTACAATAATTAAGCAAAGATGTAATTTTTTATTTATTAAAATAAAAATTAAGAAAGTTTATTTTTTAAACAATTATGTAATATTGGAAGATATTATATTTTCTATTAGCTTTGTTGTGACGCGTTCTTGTATAGGTACCTTAGCTCAGTTGGTAGAGCAACGGACTGAAAATCCGTGTGTCCCCAGTTCGATTCTGGGAGGTACCACTGCGTTTTATACACTACTATAAATCTTTTTTCCTTATTTTATATTTACTTTATATAATTGATAAAATTATATGCTAATAAAAATTACATACAGCATATATAGTTTTTTAAACATTAAGCCTATCTTTACTTTAAGTTGTTTTTCTGAGTTATATCAGAAAAAAAAAATAACCTCCTCTCGGAGAGGTTTATAAAATAACTTCACTTACTTTTAGTAAGTAATTAAACTATGAATAATTTTATGAAATTCTTATATCTTACATTAAGATATCTTTCTCCCCCCTTTTCTAGGATTAATTCTACAATAATTTTTATTTAAACTTTTTGATAATTTTACTGTAGCATAAGACTATAAATTTTACGTGCTATGCTTACTAATAGTCTATCTTTATAGAGAAAAAATCTAAATAAATACATTGAACAATAATCTAATACTAATCCCCTTCTAAATTTAGAGCAAATTATTCTTCATAAGAATTACAATAGATAAAATAGACATTAAGAGCTTAACCCCTATTTTAGGGGTTAAAAAATAAATAAATTATTATTACTATTACTATAATAACAATAATTTATGCTTTTGAACTTAATCTGATACTACAGAAAACAAAGTAAATATATTTAAAATCGCTTACTAAAAATTTAAACTTAAAAGCTACTTACCTATTAAAATATGTAAATCTATAGATATACACGTCATAAAATGATTAGATCTTATATTAAGAGAACATATTTAATTTGTATCACATTTTTTCTCTAAATAATAAAAAACTATTACTTATATATAGTAATTTATAATGCTCTTCATAAGGATAAAAGATAAGAAGAGGACAAAATTATTTCTAAAAGAATATATATATTTTGTAGTTTTAAAAGAATAACCCTCTTCATTAATATGATTATTATCTCATAATGAGAGAACTTAAAAATCATAAACAATTAAACTCCTTTAACTATAATTAGCCCCCTATGCCCATTATTTTCCTAATTTATTTTTTATCTCTTGTGTAAGATCTATTGAATTAGCTACGATCACTCCTTTTCCAGGACTGCTATCTAATACATATTCTAAATTTTTATTATTAGCTACTTCACGTATAACCTTTTCTACTTTGCTATAGATATATGAAAAAGCTTTTTCCTGCTCCTTTACTAAGGATTCTCCCGCAGTACGTTGATAGATTTGAGCTCTCTGTTGCAGATTATTAACTTCCTTAACACAAGAACTCTTTTTATTAGAAGGACTTTTTTCACATTCTTGTATTTTTGCTTGTATTTGCCCAATGAGTCTTTGTAATTCTTTTGAATGTTTTTGTTCTAATGCATTGAGTTTTTCTTGAACAGTTTTTGCTTCAGACAAATTATTCATGACATCACTAACATTTACATGAGCTACCCTAAGGGATTGTGAAAATCCTAAAGAAGTGATTATAAATAATAAAGAGGCATATACAATACTTTTTTTCATATGTTCTAATTTTATATCTTTGGGAAAGGTTATCATTTTTTTTATATCCATAATACTACTCCTTACTCATCCTCCCCCCCCCTCCACCAATTTATACTAGGGAATTGAAGAATTACAAATTTAAGATCTATACATATTATATTCAAGTTATTTTTTTTTAAAAAAAAAAATAATAGATAGCTTTATATATTTGATTTTTTTTATATTCTAACCTAATTATTTTTAGATATAAATAAAAGATAACACTAAAAAACTTTTTCCCTAATTTTTATATCTATCTATTTTTTAGTTTTACTAAAAATCTTTTCCTATTACAAAATGAGTTTGCCATTTTGATGGAAGTGTAGTGTTATCAAATCCATATCCAAAATCAACCCCAATAAGACCAATAGCAGATATAAATATACGTACACCAAAACCAGCTGATCTTTTTAATTCAAAAAGTTTATATTTTTTATATTCATCGCCGACATTCCCTGCCTCAGAAAAACATAGCATCCATATTTTTAATATATCATTTATTAACACAGGATATCGCAATTCCAAAATAAACTTATTATAAATTATACCTCCTCCTACTGCAATAGGTGATGTAGGATTTGGATCCCCTGCATTAGGATATCCCCTCAAGGGGATATAATCTCTTCCACCTAAGCTAACGCCTGTTAAACTAGTCCCCCCTATAAAAAATTTTTGAAATTCAGATATACTTCCTGAGTTATAATTTTTGATAAAACCAAACTCACCTCCTATTTTAGCTATAAAATTTTTAAAAATGTCTCTGTACCAATATCCTAGCATTTTAAATTTAAAGTATTCTATCCATTCATAATTATTTTTTGTGTTTTTTTTATTGAAAAAAGAATAAGGAAAAGTTAAAATACCCGTGATATTAAATTCTGAACCATTAGTAGGGAATATCATATTTGGCCCTATAGAAATACGACGGATTGATATTGAGTGGCTTAAATCATTATATATTTTTGTTATGGAATGCCCATTTAGATCTATATCATTTTTATTATGCTGTTCATAATTTAAAGATGAACAAATACTAAATTTGTTATCCGGCCAATTTAGCTGTTTAATAAGGCTTAAAGAAGTACTAAAAGTAGTTAAAAAATTATTAGTCTCTGATTTAGATTCAGTGTCAATTTTTTCTTCAGCATCAGAATTAGATACTTTTGAACTATCTAATTCTAATTCGGAATTTTTATTTTTTATATTCTGTTTAGAATAATTTATAGAGAAATTTAAAGAGGCAAGATTTTTAATGTTAATCAAAGGTTCTATAAAAGAAAGACTATAAGATTGAAACTCATATCCAGCCTGAACTGATAAAGATATATGTTGTCCATCACCCTGAGGAATCGGGTTCCATTTTCTCCGTTTAAAAATATTTTTAAAGGAAAAATTATTAAATGCTAATGCCAGAGTACCAAGTAATCTGCCGTTTCCGTAACCGCCTTGGAATTGAATTTGACTGGAACCTTTTTCTGTGAGTTGCCAATTAATATCTGTAGAATGTGTATTGGGGTTAACCATGATATCTGGAATAATTTTTTCTGATTCAAAAAGCCCTAACTGTAATAAATTGAGGAAAGTACGTTTGACATCTATTTTGGAAAATAGATGCCCTGGATATGTTAATAACGCGGGTATAATTACATTATCTTTTGTTAACGTGTTCCCTGAAAAGGTGACTTTATCTAAAGTAGTAGGATTATATTCTTTGATATAGACGTCTATATCCATAATATTATGATCTTTTACTATTATTTTTTCTGTAATTGTTATTTCAGAGAATAGGTACCCTTTATCTAGATAAGCGGATAAAATACTGCTATCATATTGCTTATCACAAATTTTTTTACGTATCCCGATAAAATCATATAAATCTCCTTTTTTATAGTTAAGCATTTCTTTAAGTTTCTTATCATTAAACACTGTATTCCCGATAAAAGAAATATCTCCAAGATAATAACGTTGTCCTTCGTTTAACTTTATTTTAATACCGTAATTTTTTTTATTTATCTTCCATATATTATGAGAAACTATATAAGCATCTCGAAATCCTAGAGATTGGTATTTTTCTATGATATGTTTTAAATCTTGTTCGAACTCATCACTAATATACCTTGATGGAGAAAATATCAAACTAGAAAAAAATCTTTTTTTCTTGGCATTTTTTATGCTTTTAAGTAAGATATTATCAGATAACTCTTTATTACCTTCAAATATTATTTTAGATACTTTTATTCGATCATTACTTTTAACATAAATAACTAGATTGGATTTATTTTTCTTGTTCTTATACGTTTTAAACTTAACTTCTACTTCTGAATAACCCTTCTCTTCATAGTATTTTAGGATGTCAGCCTGAATATTTTTTAATAGATTTTCACTAATTCTAATTCCAGTTTTTATAGGGTTATTTTTAAAGATTTTTTCAAATTGCAATTCTTTTATCCCTTCAACCTCAATCTCGGAAAGCTCGGGAAGTTCTTCGAGATAAATTTCGAGATAGAGTTGATCCTTATTTATTTTTGATGCATAAATATCTATATCATTAAACATATGAGTATTCCATAATTCCTTTATCGCATGATTAATTTTATTTCCAGGAATTATAATTTGATCTCCTATATTTAAATGGGCAAAACGTAAAATCTGACTTTTGCTAAGTCCTGATGTCCCTTTAATATCTATGTCCGCTAAAATATAAACTTTGGGTTTTTTATTAGTTATCTCATCTTTGCCCAATGTTTGTTTATGAATTTGAGCTGATAGCATGCTCATATAAAAAAGGGCAAACAAAACTGTAAAAGAATAATTTTTCATTATGAAAGATTAGAATATTGATCTTTAATTTGTTCTTGAGTTTTTCCAAAACGACGTTCTCTTTTTTGGTAAGCATAGATAGCTTCAAAAAAGTCATTCTTTCTAAAATCAGGCCATAGTACTTCAGTAAAATAAAACTCGGCATAAGCTGCTTGCCAAAGCATAAAATTACTGATTCGTTGTTCACCACTAGTACGTATGATCAAATCAACATCGGGAATTTCTGCTGTATAAAGGTAATTTTTATACGTTTCTATGTTGATATCTGATAGATTTATTAGACCTTTTTTTAACTTCTCTAAAATCATTTTAGTAGCTCGAATAAGTTCTTGTCTAGCACTATAATTTAGTGCTAAAATAAGCGTTCCTATTTTGTTATTTTCGGTTTTTTCTATTGAATATTGGAGTTGATCTAAAAGTTTTTTGGGAAGAATATGGGTTTCGCCTATAGCCATTAGGCGAATCCCCATTTTATGAATTCTTTCAATATTATCTCTAAGGTTTTCATAAAGCAACTCCATCAAAAAATGGATCTCATGCTTTGGGCGTTCCCGGTTTTCCAAAGAAAAAGTGTATAGTGTGATATACGGGATGTTTAATTCTTGACAAGCTTCAATAGTTGAAGTTATAGAGCCTATAGAATTTTTATGACCAATCGTTCTTATCAGACCTTTTTTTTGTGCCCATCGACCACTGCCATCCATAATAATGGCAACATGTTTTGGTATCTTATGAAGATGTATATTTTGTGATAACATTTGCATAGGTGAATAATTGCCCTAGATGAGGATATTAATTAAAGATATAAATAGATGTCTTTTATTTAGGATATATAACAACAGTTTTAGCTCAAAATAATCAAATTTATAAGATTTTATATTGCGATTTTACATTCTCTATAACCTAAGTTCATTTAATCATTAGCATAATGACTTTAGGCATATTCCTTTTTTAGCTTGTATTATTATAATGTATTTATGTAAAATAACCTTTTATATAATTTTTTATATAAACTATTTTATAAGAGAACTTATATTTAATATATAACCTCCTTCCCTTGTCCCTAAAAGTAATATTACAAATCATTCATTATGTATATTTTTATATAAATATCTGAAGATCATATCCCCTACGGGGAGGGGGGGGGATTTTTATTTGAGTAATTTATATTCATAGGCACATGACAAAATAAATGATTTTTTTTAAAAAACAAATTTTTCTAATAGTGAATAGAATTATTCATATTGGAAAAATTATATAAAGAACCGCTTAAAATCTAACTATAAAAAAATGGACATCAAAGGTAATTAATTATTATAGATTTGTAGTCTTTTATTAACTTCTCTTTCTTTAGAGAAAGATCCATGTTATTGATCAATTTCTCTGATCAGCTCCCCAGAGAAGTTTTTCTCGAAGTGTTTTATAGTAAGTTTGTGATTCATCTTGAATGATGTAGATGTTAAAAGGCGCTTTTTTTATGGTAAGTTCTGTTTTGGTTTTTAAAGATTGGATACGTGCATCTAATGAAAGTGAATACTCTTTAACACGACTATGTATTTTAAGTTTAATATATTGATTATCTGGAATTATTAGTGGTCGAGCAAATAAATTATGCGGAGCTATAGGCGTTAACACAAAATTTTTATTTTCCGGAGTAATAATAGGGCCTCCACAACTCAAAGAATAACCTGTAGAACCCGTTGGGGTAGATAAAATAAGTCCATCTGCCCAATAAGAGGTTAAAAATTCATTGTTGATATAAACCTCTATAGTGATCATGGAAGTAGTCTCTTTTCTGAGTACTGCAATTTCATTAAGGGCAATAGGCATGGCTGTTTTTTTAAAGATCTTTTCATCATCTTCAATATAAAGTAGACTTCTAGCTATAGGTTTAAATTTTTGTTCAAGGATACCATCTAACTTGTGAATAAAAGCATTTTTGTTAAAAGTAGCCAAAAAACCTAGATTCCCAGTATTAATGCCTACAATAGGAATCCCAGAATCTTTAACAAAGTTTACAGCTGATAATATAGTCCCATCTCCTCCGAAAGTAAAAATGAATTGAAATTTTTCATTAATGGTTTTTTTTTGATAAAAAATAGGTTTATCAAGTGTTTTAAGTTCTTTAAAATTTTTTAAATTCTTAAAAAATAATTGTTCTATATATAATTCAATATCATGTTTATTTAAATACTCTAGAAACTCTACTATATAAGGAATATTCTCAGTTTGTATATTTTGACCGTATAAACCGATTTTTTTCATATTTTATATTTAAATATAAATTGTTTTAGCGACTATTTTAGACTTATTATTATTGATATAATTACATATTATAGTTAAGGAATATATTTTCTTATATGATCTATACGATACTTTTATAAATGCAATTTTTGAACGATATTCTTAACTTTAGACAATTAATTGTCAACTATCTACTATAAACCAGCTTTTAACTAACTATAGTTATTTTAATATGTTAATTCCGGTAAATTTATAGAATTCTTTCAGGGGGAAGGTCTTTACTTGCAAAAGTATAAAGTCATACTTTACGCCTTTAATATTGATGTTTTACTCCTAAGTTTATAATAAAATTCAATAACTTTTGTGTTATTAATAAACTTAACATAATAAATAGTAATTGAGAAAGTAATCTTATGCTTGAATAAAAGATAGGTAAAATTATATGTATAAAAGAGTTTACAAAAAAAAAGTGATATCTTTATCTATATGTTAATAAACATAAGATACTAATTGAGTTAAAGCAAATTTCATTATATGAAAATAATGAAAGAGAAGATATAGTATATAGAGATTTTAATCGTAAATTCTTCATATATATTATATTTGGGTTAGGAACTATTATATTCTTTAGATTAAAGAATTATAAGAGGACTTTACTGATAAG
This sequence comes from Candidatus Insignibacter tubulum, assembly GCF_056790205.1. Taxonomy (NCBI): domain Bacteria; kingdom Pseudomonadati; phylum Bacteroidota; class Flavobacteriia; order Flavobacteriales; family Blattabacteriaceae; genus Candidatus Insignibacter; species Candidatus Insignibacter tubulum. The sequence goes on along the minus strand of NZ_CP199715.1, from coordinate 120,283 downwards.
TAGTTAAAAAGATAGTATTATGAATAATATTATATAATGGGTAATGAACGGTTAGAAAAGATCAGTTTTTAAAGTTTAAATTATGATTTAAAAGAGATTAATCTAATAAAGATCTATAAAGTATTAATATAACTAAATTATAAGATCTACAATCCTAACAAAAGAATTTATAAATCTTGTAAAGATGCTAAGTATATTAAAAATTAAAGATATTATTATAGAGATAGCTTTAATTAAAGCATTTTTAGTAAATTTACAGAGTATCATTTCATTAGTAATGAAAATAAAAAAGTCTCTATTCCCTGCTAAATTAATTCTTTTTGGTGAGTATGCTGTCATGGAAAATTCTAAAGGACTTTGTATACCTCACGATTTCTACAAAGGTACTCTTAAATTTAAAAGTCAGTCTGAGATATTTTCAAATCTTTCTAATAAAATTCTGATGAGATACGCTGACTTTCTTAAGAAATTACAACAGCATGATGATTTTACAGTAGATCTAGATCTTTACTCTATTTGTACTGATGTTGAAAAGGGAATGTATTTTCACTCAAATATTCCTCAGGGTTATGGCATAGGTAGTTCTGGAGCGTTAGTGGCAGCGATTTATGAAAATTATGTGCGTAATCGTATTTCACCGAAAAATGCCTTTAAAAAAAACTCTATTCTTATCTTAAGAAAAACATTCAGTATAATGGAGTCATATTTTCACAAAAAAAGTTCTGGAATAGATCCGTTAATTTGCTATCTTAATTTACCACTACTTATTCACTCCACTAATGATATTTCTACTGTAAATATTCCAAAAATCAAAAATGGAGTAGGAGCAATTTTTTTAATTAACTCAGGGGTTTCAAGTAGTACATCTTCTATGATTGAAGTGTTTTTTCATAAATTAAGAAATAGAGGTTTTAGAAAAACACTTCGTAAAGAATTTATGAAATATAATGATATTTGTATAGAAGCTTTTCTTAAGGAAAATTTTAAACCTTTACTTAAAAATGTAAAGTCGCTTTCAACATGGGTGTTACAAAATTTACGTCCTATGATCCCTCCGTTTCTATGTGATCTTTGGTATGAAGGTATTCATACAAATACTTACTATCTTAAATTATGTGGTTCTGGAGGTGGGGGATTCCTATTGGGTTTTGCTGGTGATTATGAAATAGCTAGGGAAAAATTAAAGGATTATAGCCCTGAAGTCATTTTTAGATTTTAAGCAACAGAAAAGTAGATATAAAACATTACATATAGCTTTATAAAAAGCTCTATTCTGATTTTTTATTGATTGTTTATCAAAACTTTTTTTTATAATTACTTATTTCTACATATTTGAACGATTACTTCTTTTATCCTTAGTATAAGGGTAATTTTTTTTAGGGATATTATACATTATAATATATAGTTTATACTATTGATTTTCTATTTATATAGGTTGGCTTGACTAACAAATTGGTCAGTCAATAATTTTTAATATACTAAATAAAGTGGTTTTTAGTTTTTAACTATTTAAATTATAGGATATATATAATTATTATAATAAACTTATAAGGGAGGGGGGTAAATATCCCAGATATTTTTTTTTTGTTTAGATTATATATTTTTAATTAATTAATGTGTGATTTTTTAACATATTTTATGATGTCATTATAATACTAGACTTATTTTATATAAGCCTATAATTAAATAGTAACATATACATTTATAAAAAATTCAAATGGAAAAAAAGGATCTTTCTTCTTTCTCTCATAAAGATATTTTTTTTGGGAGGGGGGATAGAAAATCAGTTCAAAAAAAAAATCCTGAGAACTCTTCCGAAAGCATACGATTAAATAAATATCTTGCAAATGCTGGAGTAGCCTCTAGAAGAGAGGCTGATGAGCTTATTAAAACAGGAATAGTAGAAATAAATGGGAAAATAGTTACTGAACTTGGATATAAAGTGCACTTTAAGGATCGGGTAAAATTTGATGGTAGATATATTTATCCAGAAAAAAAAGTATATATTATAATAAATAAACCTAAAGGGTTTTTAACTACGACCCATGACGAAAGGGATAGGAAAACGGTTATGGAGCTTGTGTCAAAGGCCTGCCCTTACAGGCTTTATCCAGTTGGGCGACTCGATCGTCAGACTACAGGTGTACTACTTATAACAAATGACGGAGATCTTGCGAAAAAGATGACACACCCGGCATTTAAAATTAAAAAAATTTATCATGTCATTTTAAATAGAAAAGTTCAGGGTAGTGATTTTCAAAAAATACGTGAAGGAGTTCGCTTATCAGAAGGTAAGGTCAAAATAGATGAGATTTCTTACATTCAGGGAGCATCAAAAAATGAAGTAGGTATTGAGCTCCATATAGGCTGGAATAGAGTATTACGTCGTATGTTCCAAAAATTAGGTTATGAAGTTATTAAACTAGACCGAGTTTCTTTTGGAGGTCTCACAAAAAAAACACTTAAAAGAAGACAATGGCGTATTCTAACTCAAAAAGAAATTAATTTCATTAAAATGCTGTGAAACCCTCACTAAGGTTAACATTTACTAATAAAAATAGTAAATCAACTTTATATAGAGATTTTATCTAAGTAATCTTAGATAATTTATAAATGCTACATTCCCTTTTAGTTTTTAAACTAAAAAAGATAATCATATAAATATATGATATATCTATTATGATTATAATATAAATAAAAACGGATAGAATGAACTATATACTTTTTAAAGTAAGCTAAAATTGATATTTAATAAAACAATGTTTTTATTATATAAAAATATAGATTTTCAGTAGTTTAAACTATCTTATAGAATAAATTTATTATTCTATATCCATAATCCTCTACTAGAAACGAGTATTATAATCCTCTAGAAAAAGAGAACCGATTTTTTAACAAACTATTTATAATTGCACTTTTAGTATATTTTAAAATCTAAATTAATACTTAATTTAAGATGCTAATTTTTAAAAAAAACTATAAGTTTTTTAATTAATGTAATTAAATATTAAAAACTAAATCATAGAGATTTAAAATTACTTAAATATGATAGAGTAATGATTTACTTTTTTTTTGAAACTCATTTTAAGTTACATAAAAAAAAACTATTAGAAAAATGGTTGAAAGAATTAATAATTAAAGAAAATGCTTATATAGGAGATATCAATTTTATATTTTGTGATGATAAATATCTATTAAAGATCAACCGTCTCTATTTACAGCATAATTTTTATACAGATATCATCACTTTTGATTATACAAAAAATAGGAGTATAATCTCCGGAGATATTTTTATTAGTGTAGATAGGGTCAAAGATAATGCTTTGGAATGGAAACAATCTTTTGGAATAGAACTTTGCCGTGTAATGACACATGGGGTTCTACACTTATTAGGATATAAAGATAAAAAATTCAAACAAAAAAAACTTATGCGTGAGCGTGAGGACTTTTATCTAAGTTTGTTGTTTCAACAATTCGAATATTCCCAGATGAAATTTATTTGATAATGTTTTTAAGTGTTTATGATGTAATAGTAGTAGGCGGAGGGCATGCCGGAGCTGAGGCTTCAGCTGCTGCTGGTCGTATGGGGTCATCGGTATTATTAATTACCATGAATCTTCAGACAATTGCTCAGATGTCTTGCAATCCATCTATGGGAGGAATAGCTAAAGGTCAGATAGTTAGAGAAATTGATGCCCTAGGAGGTTGTTCTGGAATAATTACTGATAAAACCATGGTTCAGTTTAGAATGCTTAATCGTTCTAAAGGGCCTGCAATGTGGAGCCCTAGAGCACAATCTGATCGTATGGCTTTCGCTCAAGTTTGGCGTTCAACTTTAGAAAGTATTTATAAAATTGATTTTTTTCAAGATACCGTTAGTGAACTTATCATAAAAAATGGACAAGTTAAAGGAGTAAAAACCTTATTAGGATTGGAAATTAAAAGTAAGACGGTAGTACTTACTAATGGTACTTTTCTTAATGGGTTAATCCATATTGGTGAAAAACAGTTTAGTGGTGGGCGTATTTCAGAAAAATCTGCTATAAATCTTAGTGAACAACTTAAAGAATTAGGATTTTCTAAAGGGCGTATGAAAACTGGCACTTCACCTAGAGTAGATGGCAGATCTTTAAATTATTTAAAAATGATTGAACAACTTGGAGATGAAAATCCTCAAAAATTTTCTTATTCAAGAACTCCTATCCTAGATAAACAACGTAGTTGTTATATCACTTATACAAATACTCAGGTACATGATATTTTACGTTTAGGCTTTGACCGTTCTCCTATGTTTAATGGAGTCATACAGAGCTCTGGTCCACGTTATTGTCCATCTATTGAGGATAAAATCTATCGTTTTGCCCAATCTGAGAGACATCAGATATTTGTAGAACCTGAAGGTTGGGATACTTATGAAGTTTATGTTAATGGTTTTTCTACTTCTCTGCCTCAAGAGATCCAGTACGAAGCGTTACGTAGAGTTTCTGGATTTGAGAATGTGAAAATTTTAAAACCTGGTTATGCTATAGAATATGATTATTTTCCACCAGTACAATTAAAGCATTCTTTAGAAACCCAACTTATAAAAAACCTTTTTTTCGCCGGACAAATTAATGGGACTACTGGTTATGAAGAGGCTGCTGCGCAAGGACTCATAGCAGGGATTAATGCACATCATAAAGTTTATGATAAAGAACCTTTTATTTTAATGCGTAATGAGGCTTACATAGGCGTATTAATAGATGATTTGGTAACCAAAGGTACTGAAGAGCCTTATCGTATGTTTACTTCACGTGCTGAATATAGGTTGCTTCTTAGACAAGATAATGCGGATCAAAGACTTACTCCTTATGCTTATAGACTAGGACTGGTAGATGATAATCGTATTAAAGAACTTGAGATAAAACTCAAAAAAGTAGAAAACTGCATACATTTTTTTGATGAAACCAATTTATGCCCTGATTTTATAAATCCTATACTAGAGGGTAGAGGTAGTACTTTGCTTTCTTCTCCTACTAGAATATCTATGATTTTAACACGTCCTGAAATTAATATAAAAGATATTCTTTACCTTCCCAAGATTCATTCTTATGTAATTTATAATTGCTTAGAGCAAGAAGAGTTAGAACAAGTTTCTATAAATATTAAATATAAAGGATATATTGAACGCGAAAAGTATATGGCGTCTAAGCTTAGACGCCTTGAACATATTCGTATTCCAGAAAACTTTGATTATTTAAAAATACGTGCTTTATCGCATGAAGCACTAGAAAAATTACTCTCTATACGTCCATGCTCTATTGGACATGCCTCAAGGATTAGTGGAATTTCTCCATCAGATATTAGCGCTCTTCTCATATATATGGGCAGATGAAGTATTATGATAACGAAAAGTTTATAAGTTTTTTATTATATCAACATCTACTAATTTAGTTAGTGCAATTATAATAATATTTTTATGAAAACTTTCTCAGTTTCCTCAAGGAAACTGAGAAAGAAGAGCTTAAATTTATTGACTTTTTTATTTATATCATTATTACTTTACAAATAATTATATATTTTCACTTGTTATAATAAGAGATTTCTTAAATTTATTAAGAAATGAATTATTAAATAACTAATAATACTTAATTTCGTTTTTTTTAGAAAAAAATATTATTCCTTATAACGTTTAAGAGATTCTTTATATATCTTATAAGCATCTTCTTTATTCCCCCATCCTCGTATATTTACCTTCTTACCTTCAAGATCTTTGTATACTTGAAAAAAATGTTCTATTTCTTTAATTCTATGAGGTGGTAGCTCATTTATATCATTATAAATATTATAGTTTGGATCAGCTAGAGGCACACAGACGATTTTTTCATCGTTTCCTTTATCATCGCTCATAAAAAGGATTCCTATAGCTTTTACTTTTATCAAACATCCCGGCATAGTAGGTGCCGTAGTAAATACAAGCACATCTAAAGGGTCTTTATCCTCAGCTAGAGTTTCTGGAATATATCCATATTCGCTTGGATAAGACATAGAAGAATATAATACGCGATCTAAGCGTAGATATCCTTTTTCTTTATCAAATTCAAATTTATTACGACTGCCTCTAGGTATTTCTATTAATACATCGAAACTTATAATTTTATTATTCATTTTTTTTTATTTTATGGTTAGAATTATAAAGAAAGTTTCATATCTAATTTTTTATTTGCGATATAAGGTCATTATTATTTATAGTTAAAATAACTATAAAAAACATCAAATCTTTCTATATTTAATTATTTTTATATATCAGGAATATACTACAACAGTATATGGTATCCCGTAGTTATATATTTTGTAATAGTAACCTTCCCCCCCCCCAATATTTTTTTTTTTAAAATATATTTAAAATAAGATTTTCAAAATGCTTATAAAATTTATTGTTATTATACGACCTAATATCAAGAATCTAAATGGCAAACTAATATCGGTACAGGATTAACCTTTTATTAGCTACAATATGTTAACTCTAAAGTCTTTTTTATTTCATTTATAACTTGTTTTTCATTAGGATACCATGCTTGTATGAGGTTAGAGGAATATGGTGCAGGGACATCAGGAAGATTGATCTTTTTAATTGGTGCATCTAAATAATCAAAAGCTCTTTGTTGAACAATATAAGAAATTTCAGAAGATATAGAACCGAAAGGCCAAGATTCCTCAAGAATAACTAAACGATTGGTTTTTTTTACTGATTTTATAATTGTATCGTAATCTATAGGACGTATTGTCCTTAAATCTATAACCTCTATATCAATACCTTCTTTAGAGAGATGTTTAGCAGCAGATATAGCTACTTTCATAATCTTACCGAAAGATATAAGTGTTATCTCTTTTCCTTTTTTTTTGATAACTGATCTTCCTATAGGTAAAGTATATTCTTCTTCCGGAATCATCATTTTATCACCATACATTTGCTCAGATTCCATAAAAATTACGGGATCATTATCACGAATAGCTGACTTTAAAAGTCCTTTTGCATCATAAGGGTTAGAAGGAATAACTACCTTTAACCCTGGACAATTTGCATACCAATTTTCAAAAGCCTGTGAGTGTGTAGCACCTAATTGACCCGCAGATCCAGTTGGACCTCTAAAAACAATCGGGATATTCCATTGACCTCCACTCATCTGGCGCATTTTAGCTGCGTTATTAATAATTTGATCTATACATACAAGAGAGAAGTTAAAAGTCATATATTCTATAATAGGTCTACAGCCGTTCATCGCTGATCCTATACCGATACCTGAGAAACCGAGTTCTGCAATAGGGGTATCTACAATTCGTTTCTCTCCAAATTCCTCGAGCATTCCTTTAGAAGCTTTATAAGCACCGTTATATTTTGCTACTTCTTCGCCCATTAAATAAATACTAGGATCTTTTCTCATTTCTTCGCTCATAGCTGCAGCAATTACTTCTCGGAAAGTCATTTCTTTCATAACAGGACTACTCATTTTTGAAAATCACCTAACAAAGGTAATTAAATAGAGTATGATTTAATAAGTATCTTACTATTCTATATTTACTATATATTTATTATTAATAATCATTTCTGAATAACAGAAAAAAATATACTCCTCTCTAATCCCATTTTATCCATTATATATTTATCAATTTTTTTTTCTTATACTTTCTTAAAGAATAAAAAATTCTTTAATAAAATATTGATAATCTCATATGGTTATTACTATATTTATCTATATCTTATATAGATAACTTACGCTACTAAATAGTTAAACTCTTGAAAGCAGCATTGAAGCTGTTTCTAATATAGAAACTGCTTTTGTAGGACAAATAGAAGCTCAGATTATGATTAAACCTTATCATAAAAATATGACATATTCATGACTTTTAACCTATATGTCCGGAAGTATAGCTTGTATATCTGATGCCGTAATGGTAATTTACATAGGGTTTGGAATACCACCAGAATATCTTTTAGCTGTTAGTCTCATGGCGCCCGGAGCTTTAGTTATTTCTAAGATTGTTACCCAGAAATACAAAAATCTAAGACTAGATAAAATGTGGAGTTAATTATCGAAAAAGAGTCATCAAATTTGCTAGACTATATTTCTCGAGGGTGTGCTGATAGGTTAAAAATATAATTTAATATTTCACGCTATGCTAATTGGTTTTATAGCGTATTAGCTATGGTTAATATGTTTTTAAGGTGATTAGGATCTTATTTATAATTCCCTGAATTAGGATTGAGTTATATTATGGGAAAATTATTTTTTAGTGTAGCCTAGTTAATAGGTATACCTATAAAAGATATATGTATCTCTAGGTTACTTATGGGGACAAAATTAGTTATTAATGAATTTGTAGCTTATTTGCAGTTAAAAGATCTAATTGCTGAACATATCCTTGATACCAAGACTATTTTAGTATAGTTGAGCATTGCACTTTGTGGTTTCGCTAATATAGGCCCTATAGGTATCCAAATTGGAGGTATCGGAGAACTAAGAGCCCCTAAGTGAAAAAAAAAGATTTAGCTCATTTGTCTTAGTGCGCACTTTTATGTGGAACTTTAGCATCTTATCTTTCGGTTTCTATTGCTGGGTTACTTATTAACTGAATTTCTTTTTATAGTTAATAAAACTAAATGCTTGCATATGTTGAGCATCACAAGGATGCAACTCTTCGCTTGTTTTTTCCCAAAAACTATCATCAATTTTAGGGAAGAAGGCATCTCCTTCAAATTCAGCTTGAACTCTCGTGATATTGAGCTCATCACATAAGTTTAAAGACAGAGCATATATTTGCGCACCTCCTATAATAAAAGCTTTTTTTACATCTAGTGATCGAGCTTTCTCAAAAGCCTCTCGTAGAGAAAAGAATACATTGACATTTTTGGCTATATAATTATGATTTTTACTAATGACAATATTTTCTCTACCAGCTAATGGACTACCTATAGATTCAAAAGTTCTTCTCCCCATAATTACTACTTGTGAAAGAGTGAGTTTCTTAAAACGTTTAAGATCATCCGGTAAATGCCAAATCATGCGATTCTGATTACCTATAATACCATTTTTGGCAACTGCTGCGATGATAACAAGCTTCATATATGTAGAAAATTATGCATTAATTTCTTGATATTTTTTATAACCGTGTATGCCGTAAAAAACTAGATATATATAGGAAGCGAGTGGCACAAGAAAAGATGTAGATATGCTTGTATAATCAGCTAGTATCCCCTGTAACGGAGGCAATAGAGCACCACCTACTACCGCCATAATTAATAAAGAAGAACCTTGAGAGGTATCTTTTTTAAGATCTCTAATACCTAAACTAAATATTATTGGGAACATAACAGAGTTAAAAAGTCCTGTTCCTAATATACACCACATAGCTAAATAAGATTTATCGAATATCCCAATTAATAGAGATATGATAATTATAAATGAGAAAATATAAAGAGTTCTATGAGGAAATTTAGCACCTGCTATAAAGGCTAATATATTGATAAATATGAACATACAGTAATATTCAATGCCTATTATATTAAAATTTTTTACCATTTGAGAAAGATAAAGATAGACTGTTGTCAGTATAAAAGATATATATATTATTTTCTTTTTATAAGTAACTTCGCTTAGAAATACCGCACCAAAAAATCGTCCGATCATAGCTCCTCCCCAGAAAAAAGAGAGATAATGTGCAGCTTCATGTTCAGACAAGTTTGCAACATCTCTCAAACTGAGATAGTTTACTATAAAGCTTCCTATACCTACTTCTCCTCCTACATACATAAAAATACCAATTATCCCATACATAAGTTGTCTGTGTTTAAAAAATAGGCTATTTTGGGTATTCTCCTTTACTTTTTCATCGTTTTCTTTATATTTTATTGAAGGCAGATAGGTGATTTTTACTATAATAGCTAATAATAAAAGTATAAACGTAATAACTAAATAAGGAGTTTTAACTGTATTTATGCCTGAATGGCTTATATCAGAGCCTACTATGTTTAGTATAAACCATCCACCAATTAAAGGAGCAATAGTAGTCCCTAAAGAGTTAAAAGCTTGTGTAAGATTGAGTCTGCCTGACGCTGTTTTAGGATCACCTAATAAAGTTACATAAGGATTAGAACTAATCTGTAAGATAGTTATTCCAGAGGCTAATATAAAAAGAGATAATAAAAATAAAGTATATGAATTTAGATTGGCCGCAGGATAGAATAATATACTCCCAAGAGCAGTGATTATCAACCCGATTATAATAGTATTTTTATAACCTATTTTTAATATAGGATCTCCTCTTTTCAAGGAAAGAAAATAGTATACAAAAGAGACAATAAAATAAGCTAAAAAAAAACAAAATTGAATTAATGTAGATTGGAAGTAATTTAACTGAAAAACACTTTTTAATTTAGGAACTAAAATATCATTCATACTGGTAATAAGTCCCCACATAAAAAAAAGTAAAGTAACTATTGTTAATGGCATGATATATTTTTGAGAAGATGAAGAAGAAATAGGATTGATAGAATTCATTTTTTTCAGTGATTTTTTAAAAAAATTAAAAATAAAAAGATATTTAGAATTATTAAAAATAGTATTTTCTAATGATAGAAAATGCTTTTCTTATTCTTTTAAGAAAGTATTTTTTTTCTACAATCTGAATAATATATCAAATAGTTTCTCTTAAAGGGTATTTTTGAGTTTCTTTAGTTACTTCTATAGACATATTATAGACTATTTTTTATATCAAGTTAATATATTTTTGTAATAGCACGAAATCGTATATTTACTTTAGCTATTTATTCTTAGCTATATATAAGAATTACCATAATAGCTTTTCTTCTCATTCTATTTTTTTTTAAATCATTGAATAAAATTTGGGGTGTCTATTCTCAGAATATTTTATAACATACTTTTCCTCAACTTAGAGGTGTTCATAAGTTAATTTTTTAATATATTTATGTGTTTGCCACTCCTATCAAAGGTATATATTTATCATCTAGATTTGTAATTAGTTATTAAGGCCTTTAAATAAATTATAAGAAGTGTTATACAGAGCTATATATGTTATTTCCCACATCATAAATTTTCTCTGAACTTCTATTCAATTATTCTATATATAATCTATGTCATTAACCCATAATTAGTGCTTTATATTATAGTATACTTAAAAAGTATCTTATAATGATTTTAATAATTTAGACTAAAAAAAATACTTGTAAAGTTTTAGAAATAAATATATTATTTTGGAGTATTGATAAATATATATGTAAAATACATGTATTTATTCCCAGTAAATAATTTTTTTAATGCAATTAATTTATTTATTCTTAAATAAAAAGATATAGAGAATTATAAGGTGAATAATTTATTTAGGGGTCTATCATTATTTTTTACATATTTGTTTATAAGTAATAATAACTATATACTGTATGTCTAATTATAAAAATACTCAAGTACAGTAAGAGTAAATCTATTTTATGTACTTTTTAGCTAAGCTTACTTAGAACAAGTAAGCTTAGCTATTCCATTAATTATTTCTATATGTATATGTCTAAATAAATCCTACTAGGATTCCTTATTTATAGGAATATATAAAATAAAGTTTTCTTGCCTCTTTTAATTACTACACTATCTTTTTTCATTTTACTCTATCTGAATTATATAATTTTTATACAAATCGTATAATTATTTCTATAGTTTTGTAGAGGTTTATTAACCTTAAATTTAATAATCTTCAATCATATAAGCATTTTAAAGACTATTTATTGAATATTATCCTTAACCCTTTTTAATATACATTAAGAACTCTCTTTTACATATATTAAATTAAATTTAGAGTAATCCGTTTTTTATGTTATGAGTGTTTTAGATCGCTACTATTGCCCTAATATGTGGATAGGGATTGTAATTTTTTAAATTAAAATCTTCAAATCTGAAATCTGATAAACGATTTATACTATAATTAAGTTCCATTTTAGGAAGCATACGAGGAGTACGTTTGAGCTGTAAATAAACCTGATTTATATGGTTATTATAAATATGCGAATCACCTAAAGTATGAATAAATTCTCCTGGTTGGAGATGGGTTATTTGTGATATCATCATTAATAATAAAGCATACGAAGCGATATTAAAAGGCACTCCCAAAAACACATCAGCACTTCTCTGGTAAAGTTGTAACGAGAGCTTCCCGTTGGAAACATAAAACTGAAAAAGCAAATGACAAGGGGGCAATGCCATGGAAGATAACATTCCTACATTCCATGCTGAAACTACTAGACGTCGAGAATCCGGATTATTACATATTTGCTTTACTACTTGACTAATTTGATCTATATTATTTCCACAGCCATCAGGCCAGGAACGCCACTGAAACCCATAAATAGGGCCAAGATCTCCCTTTTCATTCGCCCAGTGATCCCATATAGAAACTTTATTTTCTTGTAGATAACCAATATTAGTCTCTCCTTTGAGGAACCAAAGTAATTCATATATAATTGATCTTAGGTGAAGTTTTTTAGTAGTGAGTAATGGGAATCCTTCTGAAAGATTAAAACGCATTTGATATCCGAAAATACTCTTGATCCCTATTTTCGTACGGTCATTTTTTTCAACTCCTTTCTTGAGAATAGTCTCCAAGAGATTTAAATATTGATGCATATCAAAAATTTACCACTTTTTTTTCAACAGTGTATTTAAATAAAGTTATTTATTTTTTTATCGAAAAAATAAACTTTAATTTTTTTAATCTGTTATATGAATTTTTGACAGATGATATTATAAATTTAAATCTTAAAGAGTAAGATTAAAAATAACAAGTAGGATGCCTTATATGCATAAAGAGTGTTCATGTATTTTTTAATCTTAAACTATTAATGATCAAAGAAATAGAGCTTAATACCATAGCTATTGAAGCGATTATAGGGCTTAAGAAAAATTTAGTAAAAGGATACCATAGACCTGCTGCTAGTGAAATACTTAACCCATTATAAATGAATGCAAAAAAAAGATTTTGGCGTATTGTATACCAAGTACGTCGGGATATATCAATTGCAAAGGGAATTTTTCTTAAATCAGATCCTAGAATAGTAATTTTAGCTGTCTCTATAGCTATTCCTGAACCTTCTCCCATGGCTATACTAAGATTAGCTTGCGCAAGCGCTGGGGCATCATTAATTCCATCGCCAACCATAGCGATACTTTCCCCTTTCTTCTGAAGATTTTTGATAAAATCCATTTTATCTGAGGGTATTTGAGAACCCTTAACACTATAAATTCTGAGTTGATCTGCTAAAATCTTAGCTGTTTCTATACGATCACCTGTAAGTATATGTAGTTTCATACCCATTGCCCTCAATTTTTCAACTATCTCTTTAGACTCGGGACGTAAAGTATCAGTTAATCCAAAAATAGCAAGCAATTTATCTCCTTCTGAAAAACCTAACAAAGTATAAGCTTTATCCTTAAAATTGGATAAATACATCTTTGACTTCGGATCGAAGAAAACATCTTGTTCTACAAGCCAGGATATTGAACCTATGCAATATTTTTTCCCATCACATATTGCCTCTACCCCCTTTCCGGGATGATTTTTAAAGTCCTCTATAGAGAGTTTTATTTTAGTTAAATCATCTTTGTAATATGAGAGAAATGCATTCGCAAGAGGATGCTCAGAATGACTCTCTAAAGCATAGAGTACAGAAATAGTATATTTAGATTTTTCTAACCAAAAAGACTCCTTCAAAATAGGCTTACCTATCGTAAGTGTACCAGTCTTATCAAAGATAAGGTGATCTATTTTACAAGCGTGTTCAATGCTTTCTACATCCTTAATTAATACACCTTCTTGGGCAGCCCTTCCTACACCAGCCATAAGTGCTGTTGGGATAGCTAATCCCAAAGCACATGGGCATGCTATTATTAACACATTTAATAGCGAATGTATTCCTATAGCCCATGAATTTTCAAAATCACTAAATCCCCAGGAAAAAAGGGCAACAAACGCAATGAATATGACTAATGGCACAAAAAATTTAGCTATTCTATTAGTAATTTTTTCTATTGGAACCTTAGAAAACTGAGCTCTTTTTATTGCACAAATAATACTGAATAAAAAAGTATCAACACCTGTTTTTTCAGTTTTGATATCAAAACTTCCCCCTTGATTAAGGGTGCCAGCAAATACTTTATCTCCTATGGTTTTAAATACAGGTAGAGATTCTCCGCTAATCATATGTTCGTTAATATAGGAATGTCCTTTTTGTAAATGACCATCTACCGGAATTTTTTCTCCTGGTTTTATCCGTAAACATGCTCCTGGATATACTTTATTTATAGGAATTTGATTTACTTGGCCATTTTCTAATAAAATATGGGCAAAATCCGGTTGTAAATCTATTAACTTGTGTATAGCCTTAGAGGATTTTATACGTACTCGATACTCAATAGTTTTTCCAATAAGCAAAAAGCATATAATCATTGCAGCCGTTTCGAAATAAACATGTGAATCTAGAGAATAAAATTTTACGAATCTAGGGAAAAAAGTATTGAAAGCGCTATAAAGAAAAGCTATAGAAGTGCTTAAAACAATAAGGAGATCCATGCCCCAATATCTATATCGGAGAGATTTCCAGGCTCTCTTGAAAAATATATTACCCCAAACAGTTAACACAAGGAAACTCAGAAACATCATTAACCAACGAAAAATAGGGATTTCAGGTAAAAACATAGCTATTATTAAAATAGGAGTACCAAAGAACATAGACCAAATAGCTCTATTTTTCAGAGACTTATATTCTTTGTAATAAATATCAACGTTTTGAAAATTTTTCTTCTCTGTTATCCAATAAATTGGATAACCTACTTTTTTTAATGCTTCCGTTATTTTTTTTTTAGAGCAAGTATCGCTATAATAAAATTCTATATAGGCAGTATGATCAGCTAAATTAACTTGAGCATCCTTTACGCTAGGCTGTAATTGAAGCGCTTTTTTAACTGCAGCAGCACAAGAAAGACAACTCATTCCGGATATATGGGCAATACATATATTTTTCATTAAAACGTTATATTAAGAAGAATAATGATATAAGTATTTTATACTTAACTTTAAGAGTACTTTTAATGACTAAAGATAAAAAGATAAGATGAATTTATTTTTTTATATTATAGATATCAATTACATTGATCCCTAATTTTATTAGAAATAATATAATTCTAAATATATTTTAGAATCGAATGGAAACAGCTGCAAAAGATATGAATCAATATGGGAAGGATAAGCTTACATTTTTTTTATGATAAATTATGAAATAAACCATCTGATAGTTTTACCTAAAAAAGAGAAAGTTGAACATACTACTATAGTTGATTTGTTACGTAATGGGTTAAGAAAAATTTCTTATAAAGTATAAGTAGAATATTTCCGATATATATAAGAATTATTCACAATTAGGAAAAATTTACTATAGGTAAGCTCTAAAATTAGAGGAGTTCTTCCAAAACATTTTCATAGACATATCGGAGACCTTTTAAATAAATTACCTTCTGTTAGTTATATCAGTGGAATACCAAAATCTAAAACTTTATATATGTTATGAACATATTGAAGGAATCCCCGGAAGGGGGAGGGAGGGGAAAGGGGATTACACTGGAGTCTTCGGTTACTTTAATGGGGACTAGATAGTCCAGTTATGATGCGTTTTATAGAACGTATAAATAACACAATTATATTTCAGTGGGAGGTATTACTGCTATGAGCAAAATAAAAAAAAGAATATCAGGAACTTATAAATAAAACGTGTCTATTATTTGAGTAGTATTAAAATTTAAAACGGACAGTTTTGTTTAATATAATATGAAAAACGATTAAATGAAAGCAGAGGAGATTTTTTTTTGGAGCTAAACATAAACTTTGTCTTGATAAGGCTATTCTTATTCCGCAAATTCATCGAAAAGGGATTATAAAATATAAATTTTTCTATAATAAAGATTTATATAAAACAGAATTTATTCTTTATAAGAAAAAAAATAATTAAACATTTAAAAATGGTTCTTTATGATTAAATTGAATACTCTTACAAACTAACTGACCGAAATTCTTTGAAAGGCTTAAAGCAAAAAAATCTGATCATACAGAAATAATTATTATGAAAAAAAGGTTTTTACAGATGCCTCTTATGCCAATTTAATTTTTTTTTCAATGGGGGAAAATGGCACACTCCTGTTCAACCCTTACTAAGGGGAGTACAAAGAGCGTATCTGCTCAAATCAAGAATTATCCTTGAGAGAGAGATCAAAGAAAAAGATTTAAAAAAAAATGTAAAGTGATACGTCTAATCAATGCAATGATTGATTTTAAAGAAGATCCACTAGAATTTAGTATAAAAATCATAAAAAATGCTTAATAAAATATTTCTTGTTTGAAATTTTTATAATAGCTTTGTATAGCATTATTAACTCATAATATTATAAAACAATGAAAAATTTAAAAATTGCATTAGCTGCTCTAATGCTGGTTGCTGTATTATCTCTCAGCAGTTGTAATAAAGAAACTCAGAAGACGGAAGATTCTGCTTCTACAGAAAATCTCGAAGGTATACAAGAAAATTCTCCAAATGATATAGTTTCTCCTGAAACTACACCTTCTGAGGTTCCTGCAACAACAGAAAAGAATAAAATAACTGAAAAAAATACTACTATAAATAGTAAAGAAAAAACTAAAGAAAAAACTAAAGAAAAGACTAAAGAAAAAACTAAAGAAAAAACTAAAGAAAAAGTGTCTAAGGTAAATAATCAAAAAGATTCAGAGAAAAAGTAATTAAATAAAAACAAAAAAACGTATCTATTTAGACAATAGTTTACAACCCTACTCTTTTCTACGAAGAAAGATCATAAAGCCCAGTTTTTTTGGGCTTTATAATTTATGTAATTATTATATTTTTTGCTTAATACGGGCTTTTTTCCCTCTAAGTTTAGAGAAATAAAAGATTCTAGCGCGTCTTACCTTTACTTTTTTATTTACTTCTATATTCTGAATATTAGGCTGACTAATTATAAAAACCCGCTCTACACCTATATCTCCACTCATTTTTCTTACAGTAAAGGTTTCTGTAAATCCCTGACCCTTACGCTGAATAACTACTCCTTTAAAAGATTGCACTCTTATCTTAGCACCTTCTTTAATTTCAGAATAAACAGTAATGGTATCTCCTGATCTAAAATCAGGCCACTGCTTTTTAGAAATATATTTTTCCTGTACATATTTTATAAGTGTTTGCATGATAATATTATTCCTTTCTCCTCGAAGTAAAAAAGACTTATTGCAGAGTTTGCAAATATACGTATAAGAAAATAAACTATGTAAATATCTTATGTTGATAAATTTCATTTTCGTTTTTAGGGATTAATTGATCCTTTTTTACACAAGTTAAGAATCTCTAAGATAATTTCTTAGTCTAATTGTAAAATCTCTTTTTTTAATTAGTGAATTAAAAAATAATAGCAAAAAAATATAGCAATTTCTATTCTATAGAATATAGAGATTTTTTTTTTGAGAGCTTTTTTATTAAGCTAATATTCTTCTTTATATATTAGTTAGTTTTTTAACTTTATAAAAAGTTAAAAAATGACTATAGTAAAAATAATATTTAGTCATATCAGAGTAGGCATTTTTTTATATCTCCCGCTATAACTTCTATTTCTTATATTTATAAATAGTCTTAAAAAAATTACTAAAAAACAGCAATATCTTTTAACTTACTTTATAGGGAATATTAAAATTATAAAGTTCTTTATATTTCTATTCCTTTAGTATACAACTATTACCTATTTAACGGATTTAGAATATTCTTTTATTATTTCTTTAGTAAACTGTTCTGATAAAATGTGGGCTCTTTTATCTGATATAGCCTCAGTATATAACCTAATAAGGGGTTCAGTATTAGATTTTCTAAAATGTGCCCATTCATGAACAAAGTCTATTTTTATACCGTCTGTAAGATCAACATTAAAGTTTCGGTACCTATCCTTAAAAATTTCAAATATAGCGTTTAGGTTAATATAATGAGGACATCTTATCTTTTTTTTTACCATAAAATAAAAAGGATAATCTTTTCTTAGAGCACTTATACTCTTACCTGAATAAGCTAAATGCGTTAAAAATAATGCAATCCCCACTAAAGCATCCCTTCCATAATGTAAACTAGGATAAATTACCCCTCCATTACCTTCTCCACCTATAATAGCATCTGTTTCCTTCATGCATTTGACTATATTAACCTCTCCTACAGCTGTGTAATGATAAGAAACTTTCCATTTACAAGCAATCTCTTTTAGAGCCATTGTTGAAGATAAATTCGATACTATATTACCAGGAGTCCTTGATAATATATAGTCTGTTATTGCTACTAATGTATATTCTTCTCCAAAAAGTTCACCATTATCACAAATAAATACTAGACGATCCACATCAGGATC
Organism: Candidatus Insignibacter tubulum; assembly: GCF_056790205.1. Classification (NCBI taxonomy): domain Bacteria; kingdom Pseudomonadati; phylum Bacteroidota; class Flavobacteriia; order Flavobacteriales; family Blattabacteriaceae; genus Candidatus Insignibacter; species Candidatus Insignibacter tubulum. The sequence continues at coordinate 101,801 of NZ_CP199715.1, read as the reverse complement.
TACTACAATACCCATATGAGCTTTCATATAAGGAACTTTTTGAGAAATTTCCCAAAGATGCTCCCTTATAGGCTCAGGATTATGAGGGAAATGCCCGTCAGGGTGGCAATGCATTTTTATTATTTCAACACCTAGTCGTTCTAAGAGTTTTGGAACTGCAATAGCTCCAGTAGAATTAATTGCATCCACCACTATTTTAAACCGTGCTTTTTTTATAGCTTTTTTATCTACCAAAGGTAATTGTAAAATTTTATCAATATGCTCTTTAATATAGTCATTTTTTATAGGTAATTCCCTACCCAGCATTTTTATTCCAGAAAAGTAAAAAGCTTCTTTATCAGCGATATCTAATATTTTCCTCCCTGCTTTTTCAGAAATACATTCACCGCGATAATTAAGCATTTTTAATCCATTCCAATGATTAGGATTATGACTAGCGGTTAAAATAACTCCTCCTTGAGCTTTTTCTAAAATAACAGCCATCTCTACTGTAGGTGTAGTGGAAAGTCCGAGATTAAGTACATTTATAGATAATGCCTGTAAACTTGCCGAAACAAGTTTTTCAATAATGTTACCTGATAATCGTGCATCTCTTCCAAGCACAACCACTGACTTTGAATCAGAATAGTTTTTTTTTAGCCATGTTCCATAAGCACAAGCAAGTTTCACAATATCTAAGGGAGTTAGATTTTTGCCGACTTGTCCTCCAATAGTTCCTCTTATACCAGAAATGGACTTTATTATTGTCAAAACTTATATTTTTTATTATTAAAACAAAAATAATCAATCTAAAGAACTAATTTTTTTAAAAAAAATTAACAATGTTTTATATATTTAATAGGTGAAATTTTATCAATTAATGTAGAAGTTACCCATAAGGTAAATAAGGAAAGGAACGAAGCTGATATATTGATACCTATAATTAATATAGGATGTATATAGGTAGGGAGAACATTTAGATAATAAATTTCAGAATTTAGATGGACCCAACCAAAATATTTTTGCGAAAATAATATTCCTAGAGCAATTAAATTCCCCCATAAAAGAGCAAAAAATAATATACGAAAGGCATAAAAAATAAATATTCTACGTATAGAAATATTTGTAGTTCCTAGTGTTTTAAGGATACTTATCGTATAAGTACGATCTAGTACGAGAATAAATAAAAGCCCTGTAATATTAATTATAACTACGAAACTCATAATAAGTGTTACTATGATAATATTTTTATCAAAAATTCCCATCCAGTTACGAATGTTTTTAAAACGACTTAATACACCTCGTGCCTTTAACCCTTGCCTAATATTAGTCTTGACTTCATTTTCAAGAGCTTCTATATTATCAATATTTTCAGTGAAAATTTCAAATCCTCCTGTTTGATCTTCTTCCCACTGATTAATTCGACGTATTTGCTTAAGATCTCCAATAATGATTGTTTCATCAAAATTTTTAATTCCTGTGCTATATATACCGCTGATCGAAAAGCGTCTAACTATAGGGGTTAATGAGGATTTTCGGGAAAAATATATTATAAAACAATCTTTTACATCTAATCCTAATTTTGCAGCTATATTTTTAGAAATTAATACCTCATAGTTTAACGAGGCCCCCATAAGATATGGGGGCCTTCCTTTAATTATAAAATCTTTAAAACGGCTCCATTGGTAATTAGATGAAACCCCCTTTAATAAGATCCCTTCAGAATATTTTTTAGTACGTATAATTCCACTTTTAAAAGCGAATTCGCTAATATTAGCTACTGGCACCTTCCATGATGGAGATAGGCAAAAAGACTCTCGTGTAGATATAGGAGAACTATCATAAGATTTATTGTCATCAATCCCGATAACCAATACATGTCCAGAAAAAGCAGCAAGTTTTTTTTTAATAGCATAACGCGTGCCAATACCTATGGAGAAAGTCAAGTAAATAATAATAATACCTAACGATACAGAAATTTGAGAAATAAGTACTGTGATAGAAGATGGGATTTGCTTTTGAGTACTTTGTAAACTCGCAGTTTTTTTACAAAAAAACCATTCAAACCCCATTTATATATATTTAATAATAATGATCAAATATATATTTTCCTAACCTAAGATTTATTTACTCAAGTAAGTATATTTAGATATATAAAATTCAAACTGTATACTTAATAAGAATGAGATAAAAGTTATCATTATTTATCTAGGATAATAAACCATCTAAAGGATAATTATATTATTAGTAACCGTGTATCATTGCCTATATTAGGCAATACTATTTTTCTTAGAGAGAATATTTTATATAAAATGGATATTTATAGAGATTTTCTTATTAATATTTTTTTTTTTAATCCTATTAGGATATGACTATATGCTCTTCTTAAGAAGATGAATCCTTTGAGTATTCGTCTATATCAATGAATTTAGCTTGTTCACTAATAAAGCGCAAACGTATATTATCTAGACCACCATTGCGGTGTTTTGCAATAATAATTTCAGCCTGTCCATGACAAGGAGATGCATCATCTGTATCCCAAGTACTGAACCCATAATACTCTGGACGATATATAAAAGAAACTATGTCTGCATCTTGTTCAATAGCTCCAGATTCACGAAGATCTGAAAGTAAGGGTCGTTTACTTCCACCTCTGGTTTCTACAGCACGTGATAGTTGCGAAAGAGCGATTACTGGAACGTCTAGTTCCTTAGCTACACATTTTAAACTTCTAGAAATAATAGAAATTTCCTGTTCGCGATTACTCGTTCTATTCCCGATACCTGTAGTCATTAATTGTAAATAATCGATTAATATTAAGCCAACTTTTTGTTGAGAAACTAGTCGTCTACATTTAGCTCGGAGATCAAAAACAGAGAGCGCTGGGGTATCATCTATAAAAAGAGGAGCTTCTTCAAGTATTTTTATCTTAGTATAAAGCTGTTTCCATTCGATATTCGAAAGTTGACCTCTGCGAAGCTTTTGGGAAGAGATACCTGTTTCAGCTGCAATCAGACGAGTGATAATCTGAACTGATGACATTTCTAAGGAAAAAAGTGCAACAGGAGTCTCACTTTCAACTACTATATTTCTTGCCATTGAGAGCATAAAAGCCGTTTTACCCATACCAGGACGAGCAGCTAAAATGATTAAATCAGACTTTTGCCAACCTGAGATGATAGTATCAATTTGCTTAAAACCTGAAGAAATTCCACTAAGACCTTTAGTTGATTCAATATTTTTAATGCGCTCAATAGCCTGAGAGATCAGTGATTGTGCTGTTTCAGAACTTTTTTTAAGATGATGATGTGTAATATCAAAAAGACTTGATTCCGCATTATCTAAAAGATCAAAAACATCCGTAGTTTCTTCATAAGATTTTTCTATGATAGAAGAAGAGATTTCTATAAGACGCCTAAGAATAAATTTTTGTTGGATAATACGACTATGGTATTCTATATGCGCTGAGGAAACTACTTTTTGAGTAAGATAAACTAGATAATAATCACCACCTATTGCTTCTATTTTACCATCTTTACGTAACTGAGCAGATACGGTATAAAGATCTATAGGTTGTGCATTGTGAAAAAGCTTCTGAATAACGCGAAAAATTTCCTCATGTTCAGTTTTATAAAATACCTCTGGAGCAAGGATATCTATAACCTCATCAAGGCCTTTTTTATCTATCATCATTGCGCCTAAAACCGCTTCTTCCATAGCAATAGCTTGTGGAGGTAGCTTTCCACGTTCAAAGTAAAATCCTTGGGTTTCTTTTTTTCTATAAGATAACGGTTTAGCTTGACCCATAACAAAGCTAATTTAAAAAAAACACCTTTATTATATATAATAAACTCAAATAAACTATATATTTATAATATTAACAAAAAAAAAGCTTGGTATTTTCTTAGTAAATTGCTAAAACTTTGATAGTCATTCAAAATGAAGTTTTTACTAATTCTTATAAGCATTTTTTTAGGATTTTCTGCTATCTGTTATTTTGGGTTAAGTCTCTATGTAAGAGATAAAATATATGAGAGTATCTTAAAAATACCGAAAAATCATGTAGGTATCGTATTAGGCACTTCAAAATATTTACCTAACGGAGGAATTAATGCTTATTTTAAGTATCGAATTAATAGAGCTATTTTACTATTTAAACACAAAAAAATTAACCGTATTATTGTTAGCGGTAATGGTACTTTTAATTACAATGAGCCTAAAATGATGAAAAATATGCTTGTTAAACAAGGGATCCCTCCTGAGTTTATTTGTGAAGATTATTCTGGCTTTAGAACACGAGATTCTATATTAAGAGCCTACAAAGTATTTGGACAATTACAATTTACTATTATTTCAGAAAGATATCATGCAGAAAGAGCATTATTTATAGCTTATTGTGAAGGCCTTAATCCAATAGCTTTTACTGATAGTATTCCAAAAGTACAATTAAGAATATATATACGAGAGATTTTTGCTCGTTTTAGGGCAATTTTTGATATTCTTTTTAGAACTCCTCCAAGAGTTCCTGGCGACAAAAATATATTATCAATTTAATTGATCTATTATTTAATTTAGTTAGGATTTAAAATTTAAGTTGAGATCCTCTCTGAGTTTTTGTTTTAAATTATCAATGTGAGGGATTAGTATCCTTTTTTGATCTTTAACATAAGAAATATAACCGGTTTCTTCAGATACGACAATGCAAATAGCATCGGTCTTTTCTGAAAGACCAATAGCTGCACGATGACGTAGCCCTAAACGAGAAGGAATATCTTTATTATAAGAAACTGGTAAAATTGCCCTAGTTCTTATAATCTGATTACCTGAGATTACTACAGCACCATCATGCAAGGGGCCATTTTTATAAAAAATACTTTCGAGTAAAAAAACACTTACTTTAGCGCTAATAATATCGCCGTTTTGAATAAATTCATCTATTCTTACCTTATTTTGTAATACAATTAACCCGCCTGTTTTTTCACCAGAAAAAACAGCACACGCTTCGACAATTTGATCGATAACTTCTTCATTTACTGAAGAAAGGGTTTGAGAGCGATAATTGAATAAAATTAATCGTTTAAAAAAAGTATGACTACCAAGAATGAGTAGTAACTTCCTAAGTTCAGGTTGAAAGATAACTACTAAAGCTATAAATCCTACGTTGAAAAAAGCGCCCAAGAGTTTTTTAGAAAATTCCATTCTAAAAAACTGTACTATCTTCCAAATAATAAAAGATATAATAATACCATAAAGGAGCTGTAATGCCAGTGTTTTACGTAAAAACTTACATATGTAAAAAAGTACTATAGTTACTAGAAAAATATCTAATAAATCAATTACTGAAATTCTTAAAAAATTCAAAATGTAAATGTTTATGTAAAAATAAATGATTTTTTTTTTAAAAAAATCATGGAATCTGATGGTAAGTCATAAAAATTTTTATACATTCTCTAGCTTCCTTTATATCGTGTGCGCGAAGTAGACGCGCACCCTGTATTAGGGCTAGTGTATGTCCTACAGAAGTGGCGTTTAAACTTTGATCAGGAGAAATATTCAAAATTCTTGAAAACATAGATTTTCTTGAAAGACCAACCATTAATGGATATTCTTTAAATCCTATTAGAGATAAATTCTTAAGAATATAAAAATTTTCCTGTAGTGATTTTCCAAAACCTATACCTGGATCTAAAATAATGTCATTTACGCCAAGGGCATTTAATTGAGCAATTCTTTCAGAAAAAAAACGGTTGATATATAAAATTATATTATCATATTTTAAATTCTTTTGCTTACTAGGCCATCCTTCTGAATGAGTAAGGATATAAGGTACTTGGTATTTAGCAACGATTTCCCAAATAGCTAAATCGCCTCCTGAAACATCATTAATAAGTTGTACTCCTTTTTCAATAGCTACTTGAGCCACTTTAGCATTAAAAGTATCTATAGATATGTGTGCATAAGGAAAAGTTTTTATTATAAGTTCTAGTGGATTATATAGCCGTTTAAGTTCCTCTTCAGGAGTAATATCTTTAGCACCTGGACGAGTTGAAAAGGCACCTACATCTATAAAATCAGCTCCTTGATTTAGCATATGCTCGATACACTTAAGTAAAGCATATGAATTATTATATCTTGAGCGAAAATAAAAGGAATCAGGTGTTAGATTTACAATTCCCATGATTTTAGGTTCGTTTAAATCTATAATCTCACCCCCACAATTAATGGTCATATTAATATTAATTTTGATGAGAAAATTAACGATTATGAATAATACTATTTCAGCTTTTGATAAGGTAATAAAAAATTGCCGATTACTCTTTATAAAAAAACTCAGGGACTATGGTGTCTCCTGGTGTATATTGCGGCCTTTATCTTTAAGTGATCAAATGTTTATTAAAGCTCGACGCTTACGCAGTGTTGAAGAAAATGGAATTCAAAAAGTAGATGAAAGTCCATCAGAAGATTTAAAAGCTATTATTAATTATGGAATTATAGCGCTTATACAACTCGAAAGAAAATCTTTTGATGGAGATGAGTTAAATTCTCAAGATGCTCTTTTTTATTACGATAAACAGACAGAGAAAGTCAAATTGCTTATGATAAATAAAAATCACGATTATAGAGAAGCATGGCGAGATATGCGTAAAAGCTCGATAACAGATATGATTTTACAAAAACTTCTCCGTCTACGTCAAATCGAAGATAATAAAATAATCCCTTCTGTTTCAGAAGGCCCCCAAGAGCAATATATAGATATTATAAATTACGCTGTCTTTGCCTTAATTCTAGAAGATTTAACATTCTCCTCATGATAACAACTAATATATTTATCAAGAATATTTTTAGGGATAACTTTTATCGTTTATGGATTTGTTAAAGTTATAGACTCCCTATTGGTTTTTCATATAAGCTTGAGGAATATTTTTCACCTGTATATTCCCATATTTCCTCTCTACTAATAAATATCCCTCTTATATTTTAGATATTTATAGCCACCTATAAAGTACTATTAGGGAGATGATATTACTAGGTAATATGATAGATTTTACTCTTTCTAATCTTTTTATAATTATATTTTTTTTAGCATTTTCACATTTTACTTAGCTTACTTTAATAAAGTAAGCTACTATAGCTATTTTAGAGAAGTAATAAAACTTAGATTATAGGAAGTTTTTGGAGAAAAATATACTGCTTTTGTTCCCTATTTTTTGCCTTATCGGTGGAAAGGCTTATATAAAGCCTTTTTTCCCAAAAGCTTTCTAAATATATTGCTATTATTCCTTTTAGTAGGTTAGTTATTTACCGCATATTATGGAACAAACCTCTACCTTTAATATATTTTTGCTCTATCTCTGGTAGAGATAGAGCATTTTAGATAAAATGAAGAATGCCGGAGAACTTAATTCTAAAGGGTTTAAATATGAAAATACTTATGCTATCATACACAAAAAAACCAATAAGTAATTCTTTATAACTGATAAAGAATATATAGCACAAAATCTTTGAAAAGACTCTAATCGACAAATTCAAAGTAATAAAACTCAATGGCGAAAAACAAAAAACGGTTACGCAACCTATAACTAACTTTCTATTAGAGAAAGAGGGAATCGATATGACAAAAGAGATTCTCTTTGAATATATCTCTCTTTGGGTTATCTAGGTAGAGGCTTATTCTTTAGCTAACTAATGAGGATTAATCACTGTGAAAAAAACATTTAAAATCGTGGAAAAAATTAAATATATTGCCCTCTATGGGTACCAAATATAAAATATCCTGATTTTATAAAATTTCAGTGGATAGTAGCGTTTATCTTTTAAAAAACTATCATTCCATCTAATCTAGGTATTGTTTTGATAAAAAAGGATGTATTTTTAAGAAATGGGCATTAGTGAGATATACTTAAAAAAAAGTGATTTGCAGAAATTAATTAAAACTAAAAATTACAAAAACATAAAAAAATGCAGTAGCATATTTATAAGTTTTATATCTAACTAATATAATAAAAATTCTTTATGAGACATAAGATAATTGCTGGAAACTGGAAAATGAATCAAACTCTTGAAATCATGCATGATTTCATTAAAGAGCTATCAGAAAAAATTGATCAAAAAGAAAAAAGCAAACAGATCATCATTGCCCCTTCTTACCCTTTTTTAGAACGTGCAGTTTACTTAAGCACAGGCAGCAATATTAACATCGCAGCACAAAATATGCACCATTGCGATAAGGGAGCTTATACCGGTGAAGTTTCAGCTCATATGCTCTGCTCTATAGGAGTTAAAATAGTTATTTTAGGTCATAGTGAGCGTAGAGAATATTTTGGAGAAAGTGATGAATTGATTGCTAAGAAAGTAATACAAGCTTTAAAAAACAAATTTCAAGTAATTTTTTGTATAGGTGAAAATATAGAGAAACGTAAAAAAGGTAAACATTTTGAAACGATACAAAATCAAATAAGGAAGGGATTAGTTGACCTAAAAAATCAGGAAATAGAAAAAATCGTGTTTGCCTATGAACCTATATGGGCTATAGGGACAGGAGAAGCTGCTAGCTTAAATGAAGCTCAAGAGATGCACGCTTATATAAGAGATTATCTCACTAAAAAGTATGGTTATATTATTGCAGAAAAAATCCGAATTATTTATGGAGGGAGTCTTAACCCTAATAATGCTAGAGAATTATTATCTCAAAAGGATATTGATGGAGGTCTTATCGGGGGATCTTCATTAATAGTAAAAGATTTCGTTAAAATTGTAGAAAGTTGCTAAGATATTTTTTACCGGTATATTTTCCCCTTGCTGCTATATAACACGGATAAAATCTTTATAACTATAATATAATTACTAGCTTAAAATATAAAATAATTGTATATATAATTTTTATCTCTACATTTTAACTATTAAATTAGGTGAATTACAATTTATTTTATCGAGATGATACTAGTAATTTTTACCACTAATTTATTTATATATACTTTATAATACTTAATCAATATAGAAAATTAAAATAAATATAATTGTAGATTATTATACGAGAGAAAAAAAAAATTATATAAACTAGCAAAAATTATTTAGTTTTCCCTATATTACTAAATTCTCTAGCCTAGAGAAATTTATTTTTTTTTTAAAAAAAAGGCGAGGGGAGAGGAAAGAGAATACTATTTTTCCTCTGAAAAATACCATGCTTGATGATTCCATTACAAAAAAAAATAAAGAAAAGTCTCTTTTTTTATATGTTAGTTATACTTTCTCAGACCTAAGATTCTGTAAAAATACGATATGATTACAATAACTACTTTTTAAATAAATTGTTTTTACATCATATAAAAAAGGATATATATTAAATTTCTTATGTCAGAATTTACTCAAATAAATAGACTATAGAAATTTATTTGTTTCCTTATTTACAATTTTTCATGGTATGAAGAGTTTATATTAAAAATATTCATTGTTGCTCTCATACCGTTTATACCAAAATAAATAGCTGCTTCAGCTGCCTTCTCAACAAGTTGAGTTATTATAGATAACTCTTTTTGCGTCCATTTACCCAATACATAATTTGTTTGATGGCCCTTTTTAAAATAGCCTCCTATACCTATACGCAATCGGGGATAATTAGAAGTAGATAAAATATCCTGTATACTTTTTAACCCGTTATGCCCCCCATATCCTCCTTTAGGTCGAAGACGTAAAGCACCCCAAGTTAAGTAAATATCATCTGTGATTACCAGTAATTGATCTATAGAAAGTTTTTCTTTATTCATCCAATATTTCACAGCTTTTCCACTTAGATTCATAAATGTATCTGGTTTAAGTAATATAAAAAGTTTTTCCTTGTAAAATAGATACAATATGTCTCCAAAATATGTCTGAGAAAAATTTACGAAATATTGTTTAGCTAAATAATCTAAAACTTTAAACCCAATATTATGTCGAGTATTTTCATAGCAAAGGCCCTTGTTCCCAAGACCTATAATGAGAACTTTTTCACACTTAAAATTTTGCATATTTGGATATATTTATTATATATAAGTTAAATAGGAAATGATATTCCTGTAAAGGAGAATATAAAATTGTTATAGATAATTTTTTTATCTAGATCCCCGTAATAGGCTTAGTTTATATTTTTATATCTTAAATAGATTATGAAATCTAATATCTCTGCCATTTTATTAAAACTTTAGCCATTTCTTCTGGCAAAGAAGCTTCAAAGTGCATGAATTTTCCACTTATCGGATGAATAAAACCCAAGGATTGAGCATGTAAAAATTGCCCTTTTAATAGAGAAAAACAGTTTTTGATAAATTGTTGATATTTAGCAAATACTGGCCCTTTAAGAGGCTTATCCCCGCCATAGCGGCGATCATTAAATAAAGGATGGCCAATATACTTAAAATGTGCACGAATTTGATGGGTACGTCCTGTTGCCAATCGACATTTTACTAAGGTAACATGATTGAATTTTTCTATTACTTCATAATGAGTAATAGCTAATTTACCATGAGATCCCTCAGGGAATGCTTCCATACACAAGCGATCATGGGAACTTCTCCCTATATTTGTCCTGATCGTCCCTGAGGTGTCAATATTCCCCCATACTAAAGCTATATATTGACGCTCAATGCTTCGTGTAAAAAATTGCTTATATAAATGTTGTAAACTATGATTGTCTTTTGCTACAACTAATAAACCACTAGTATCTTTATCAATTCTATGAACGAGTCCCATACGTTCTAGTGTTTGCGATTGATTCCGAATATCTAAGTGATACTTTATAGCGTTTAATAAAGTATCTTTATAATTACCGTTACCTGGATGTACAACCATACTAGCTGGTTTATTAACTATTATCAAGGCATCATCTTCATAAATAATAATAAGAGGGATCTTTTGTGGGATAATCTCTAGAGATCTATGAGGAGAGGTTATAATCACTCTAACTACATCTAGAGGTCTTATTCTATAATTCTGTCTGACAGATTGATCATTTACTATGATATTACCTAATTTTGCTATGTTTTGAATTTTATTCCGCGTAATGTGTTTCATAAAACTCATTAAAAATTTATCAATTCTAAGAGGCTCTTGATCTTTATCAGCTATAAAACTAAAATGCTCATAACTCAGACTTTCTTGAGAAGATTCGCTACATATTTCCTTGAACACGTAAAATGAATTTATTATTCAATAATAATATCCTAATTTGAGGCCCCCTCTTCTGGAGGTATTAAATGATCTCTCTCTTCAATAAGAGAATCAACATAGGGAGAGAGGAGTTCTTTTTTATAATTGGGGTCTAGTATAAGACTATCTAGTTGAGATTTAGGAATATCTGAGAGCCAGATATTCAAGGCTTTCCCTTCATCATAAAGATGAATTGGAGGAGGATCTTGACGATATACATACGCCTGTTCTTTTTTTTCAGGATAATCGTAAATCACATTTCCGAGTAAAAAATTTTTTTCTTGTATTTTTTTTTTTGCAGAAATTAAATCCATTCCAATAAGATTTGGAACAGGAACGTTTTTTTCGTAATCCCGTCCAATAAATAAATCTACTGTAGCTTTATAAGGAAGTAAATTACCTGAATAAATTTCATTGTCAGCATATAAGATTTTTAGTATAATACCTTTATAAATAGAAGGAATATAAGACACTTTTCTTACTAGAATATTATTCTTAGAAAGTTTTGCAATCGCAATTCGTTCATTATTTTGTAATATGCCTTCAGGAAGCTTTATTGGCTTGAACCCTCCAGCATTTGCTCTGATAAATATATGTCTTCCTGGTTTTACATAAAACCCTGCTTCAGGGGCATAGGTTAGTATTTTATAAGGGGTATAAATAGGATCATATCTACTAGTATCAATATCATATTCTAACCCTTCTTTCTTAAGAAGAAGAAGCGCCTGTTGCAAATTTAATGAATAGAGATTTGGAATTTTTACATATCTCTCATGAAGGGTATAATTAGCCAACCATTTAAAAGCTCCCCATGATGACACATAGACAAAACCTAATGCTAATAACAAATTAGCTAAAAAAAAATATATAAAAAATTTACGAGAACTCATCTATATAGTATATATATATATCTATTAAAAATCTTATAAAGATACTAAAGGTATTTTTATAGCAAGCGTAAAAAAAAACAAAAAAGATATCTTTGTTTTTAATCTAAAAAGTAATATGAAAAAAATTGCTATATTAATGGGAGGTTATAGTGCTGAGTCAGTTATTTCTATAGAAAGTGGACAAACGGTATTTAAGAATTTATCCCGCGAGGAATTTGAAGCATATAAGGTTCAAATTTTTAAAGATGAATGGGTATTAATAGATGAAAAAAATATAAAACATCCCATAAATAGACATGATTTTAGCGTATATAAGGAAAATCAAAAGCTTACATTTGATGCTGTTTTTAACGTTGTTCATGGCAGCCCAGGAGAAGATGGTCGATTGCGAGCTTATTTTGATATGATCGGGTTGCCTTGCAGTAGTTGCGATATTTATGCATCAATTTTAACTTTTGATAAAAGATACTGTTTACAATGGATAAATACACAGGGAATAGCTACTGCACCGTCTTATTTTTTAGATTATCGAGACCCTTTTAACATTCAAAAGATTTTAAAAAAAGTAGGCTTACCATGTTTTGTAAAACCTAGTTGCTCAGGATCTAGTTTAGGTGCATCTAAAGTATATAGAGAAAATCAACTGAAATTAGCTGTTGAAAGAGCTTTTAAACAAGATAGTGAAACGGTTATTATTGAAAGTTTTCTTGAAGGTATAGAGGTAAGCGTAGGAGTAGTTCCTTATAAGAACAATCTTAAAGTTTTACCTATTACAGAGCTGATCAGTAAAAATGACTTTTTCAATTATGAGGCTAAATATGCTGGACAATCAAAAGAGATTACTCCAGCTCGTTTATCTGAGGAGATAACATTAAAAATACAAAATATAGCTAAGAAAATTCACTATCTGCTTAAACTTCGTGGATTTTCTAGATCGGAATTTATAATTGTGAAAGAAACTCCTCATTTTTTAGAAATAAATACCATACCGGGGTTATCGCATAATAGTTTAATACCTCAACAAGCTAAGTCAGCTAATATTCCACTTAAAGATCTATTTGCTGAGATTCTTTATGAAACTCTTTACAAAAAAACTGAGTATACTTTTTTATGAGTATTAAAACTTTTATAGCAAAATTTTTATCTCATTTACTTGAACATAGAATAAAACGCTGTAAAGCTGATCCAATAGGTATGCAGAAAAGAGTTTTTATTCATTTACTACACAAGGCTAAGAATACCCAATTTGGGAAAGATCATCATTTTAATGATATCGATAGTTATCAAGCTTTTAAACAAGCAGTCCCTATAAAAAATTATGAGGATTTTAAACCTTACATAAATAGAATTTTAGAGGGGGAAGCCCATGTATTATGGCCTGGCAAACCTCTTTATTTTGCAAAAACTTCAGGGACTACCTCAGGTATTAAATATATTCCCTTAACGAAACAAGGTTTAAATTCTCAGATTAGCGCTGCTAGAGATGCACTACTTAAGTATATTTATGAAACAGAACGTTATGATTTCCTTGAAGGGAAAATGATTTTTTTACAAGGGGCCCCAAAACTATATGAAAAATCAGGTATTCAGTATGGGCGTTTATCAGGTATAGTAGCACACCATATTCCTAAGTATCTTAGTAAATCTTATCTACCTAGTTGGGAAACCAATCTTATAGAAGATTGGGAAGAGAAGATAGAATCTATAGTGGAAGAAACTTTAAGGGAAGATATGAGATTAATAAGCGGGATACCTCCTTGGGTACAGATGTATTTTGAACGACTCAAAAAACGAAGTGGTAATTTTATAGGGGAGTTATTCCCAAATTTATCTATTATGGTTACTGGAGGTGTTAATTATGAGCCTTATAAAAAAAATATTCAAAAACTCATTGGAAGACCTGTAGATATTTTACAGACCTATCCAGCTTCAGAAGGATTTATCGCTTATCAAGATCGTCAAAAAGAGGAAGGATTACTCTTATTACTCAATCAAGGTATTTTTTATGAATTCATATCACAAAAAGAACTCAAAAATCAAAATCCTAAGAGGATCTGCATAGAAGAGGTAGAGATAGGGATAGACTACGCATTAATCTTGAATACTAATTCAGGTCTATGGGGCTACCATTTAGGAGATCTAGTGCGTTTTATATCGAAAGATCCTTTTCGGATTATTGTTACTGGACGTATAAACAGTTTTACCTCTGCTTTTGGAGAACATGTAATTGCTTATGAAGTAGAACAAGCGCTTAAAGATGCACAAGAAAAGTACATTTGTTCTATTACTGAATTTACCGTAGCTCCTCAATTAAATCCACTACAGGGGAAACCTCATCATGAATGGTATATAGAATTTGGGACTCTTCCTGAGGATGAAAAAAAGTTTGCTTTAGCTATTGACCAGGCTCTTTGTAGAAAGAATATATATTATTATGATTTAATTCATGGCAATATCTTGCAACGTTTAATTATAAGGAAGGTCCGTAAAAACGGAATAAAAGATTATATGAAATCTAAAGGGAGATTAGGAGGACAATTTAAATTCCCACGTCTATCAAACGATAGAAAAATTGCTGAAGAGCTTAAAGATTATCTCGAAATATAGTTTGAAATATAAGTTATTATTAACGTAATTTTATTTCTTATTAAAATATTTTTTTGCAGTATTAGAATTGCAAATTTTATCACATGAGGTTTTTTGGGAAAAATGTTTTTTTATACTAAAAACTAGATATAGTAGTGCTACAAAGAAAAAAAAAACTAAAATTATATACTGCCACATACTTAACTAAATAATTTATAAAAAACAAAAGCACCTATGTAAGCCATTGCACTCATAAAAAACAATTGTACTATAGGCCACTTCCAGGATTTAGTTTCGCGTTTTAATACTGCTAACGTACTCATACACTGCATGGCAAAGGCATAAAAAATCATTAAAGACCCCCCTGTAGCCAAAGTATATAGAGGCTGTCCATTGCTACGAGTAGCTATTTTCATTTTTTTTTCTAAACTTAAGCTACTTGATTCACTCTCTAGATTGTATACTGAAGCCATAGTACTGATAAAAACTTCTCTTGCCGATATGGAAGAGAGTAAAGCAATGCTTATTTTCCAGTCATATCCTAAAGGTTTAAAAAATGGCTCAGTTGCTTTCCCAAGGACTCCTAAATAAGATCTCTCTAAAGGATTAGAGATCTCATTTTTACTTGATTGTTCAGAGTAGAGATTTTTTTTACCAGGTCCAAAGGATCCAAGTACCCATAATATAATGCTCACTGCCATTATTATCTTACCGGCACTCCATAAAAAGGAGCGGACTCGTATCCACAGATTAAGAAAAATATGGTTAACTAATGGCCATTTATAAGAAGGCATTTCCATGATTAAGTAACTCCTATAAGATTTTTTAAGAATCTTATTAAAGATAAAAGCTGTAGAAAAAGCTACTATAACCCCTAAAAAATACATGGTCATAAGTGCTAATCCTTTTAATTGGAACCCCATCCAATACCCATCAGGTATTACCAAAGCAATCATTAAAGTATATACAGGCAATCGAGCAGAACAAGTTATTAGAGGAGTAATTAAGAGGGTAATTAATCGATCACGAGAATTCTCAATGTTACGTGCTGACATGATTGCAGGTATAGCACAAGCAGCCCCTGAAATAAGAGGCACGATACTTTTACCGTTAAGCCCAAAAGGGCGCATCCATAGATCCATTAAAAAAACCACTCTATTGATATAACCACTCTCTTCCATAAGCAAGAGGAAAAAGAATAATATAGTAATTTGTGGAACAAAAGTTATAATAGATCCTAATCCCGGGATTAGGCCTTGGGATAGAAAAGCATTTAAAGGCCCTTTCGGAAAGTAATCATGTATCCACTCTTGAAAAATCAAGAATCCTTTATCTATAAAACTTTTAGGAAGTTCAGCCCAAGAATATACCCCTTGAAATATAAAAAGCAGAACGAAGAAAAATAGTAAATGGCCCCAAAAAGGATGAGTTATCCAGTGATCAATCCGTTCCACATATGAAGGATGATGCCATTTTTTATGTAATATATCTGAAAGACTTTTTTCAATTAATGCATAACGTGTTAATATTTCTTTTGTCTGTAACCGTTTAGGAATCAAAGAAAATTTTTTGAGTAATTTTTTAAGAGGTAAATTATTATGAATAAAGTAACTATTCTTATTAGCTAAATGTACCCAAGCTAGATAGGTATCTTTTATTCTATATAAATTCTTGAATTCGTTAAGAGCCTCTTTATAGAAAATATCAGGATTAAAAGTGCATTTTCTTAGCGAAGGGACTTTACTCTCATATAAGAGTTTTTGTTTAAGTTGTAAAATACCTATATTCTTCCTAGAATTTAGGACTACAATCTCTGTAGATAGCCTAGAAGACAATGTATTAAGTTCTATATAAATACCTTTTTTCTTTGCTTCATCCATCATACTCAATACGAGTATGATAGAAAGGTTAAGATCTTGTACTTGATGAAATAGTAATAAACCACGTCGTAGTTGTGAGGCATCTAAAACAAAGATTATTTTATGAGGATAATCGATATGATGAGAATTCGTAAGAAGCTCAAATACTATCTCTTCATCTTTAGAAGAGGGATACAAACTATATCTTCCTGGAAGATCCATAAGTTGATAATGCCTGGACTCATAATTAAAATACCCTATTTTTTTATCAACGGTAACTCCTGGATAGTTCCCTATCTTTTGATGGAGACCAGTAAGTCTATTAAATAGAGTTGTTTTTCCTACATTAGGATTCCCTATAAGAGCAATTTTTATCATTTTCATTACTTGGTATAGGACTTATTAAAACGCTATTAGCTTCAGCCTTACGCAAGGCTAAACAGCATCGTTCTTTACCATAACTAACGCATAAGGGATCACAAAAAGCGGCCATAAAAAGCATCTCAATCTCAACGCCTGGTAATAGTCCCATTTCAAAAAATTTTATCGGTATCTGCCTACTGCAAAATCCCTTAATAAGGGCTCTCTGCCCTCTTTTTAGTTTAGAAAGGATAGAGGGGAAGTCAGATTGTTTCATAAACAAAAAGGATTTCAAACAAATGTAATATTATTTAAATTAAATCTAAATTAAAATTTTCTTAATTTTTCTTTAAAAAAAAGAAGTTAACTCTTGTTTTTTTTTAACGGAAAATTTTAAACATCTACATTTGTAATAGATAAAGGTCAATTTAAGGTATATGGATATTTTTGTCAAGATAGTTCAGTTAATATTGAGTCTTAGTATTCTTGTTTTATTACATGAATTAGGGCATTTCATCCCAGCAAAAATTTTTAAAACTCGTGTAGATCGATTTTTTTTATTTTTTGACTTACGATTTGCTCTTTTTAAGAAAAAAATAGGATCTACCCTTTATGGTATTGGATGGTTACCATTAGGTGGTTATGTGAAAATTGCCGGAATGATTGATGAAAGTTTCGACAAAAAAAGCTTGAAACAGCTTCCCAAGCCTTGGGAATTCCGTTCTAAACCTGCTTGGCAGCGATTGATCATAATGCTCGGAGGAGCAGTGTTAAATATGTTATTAGCTATTATAATCTTTTCCTATCTTTTGTTTAAATACGGGGAAAATTATCTTCCAATAAAAAACATGAAATATGGTATAGTCGTTAATGAAATAGGAAGAGTTTTAGGTTTTAAAAATGGAGATGTAATAAAAGCTATAGATGGGAAACAAATCGAGCGTTTTGAAGAATTACCTACAGCTATTGCGTTAGGAAAATTAATAGAAATAGAGCGTGATAAAAAACAAATCGAAATTTTATTAAAACCTGAACAAAAAAAGATTCTTTTTAGTCAAAAAAACCCAGAAGTTTTTCTATCTCCAAGAATACCTGCTGTAGTAGATAAAATAGTTAAGGGATCAGGTGCTGAAAAAGCAGGCTTTAAAAAAGGAGATAAAATTATAGGTATAAACTCTCAACC
The DNA here is from genome assembly GCF_056790205.1 of Candidatus Insignibacter tubulum. NCBI lineage: Bacteria > Pseudomonadati > Bacteroidota > Flavobacteriia > Flavobacteriales > Blattabacteriaceae > Candidatus Insignibacter > Candidatus Insignibacter tubulum. The sequence continues at coordinate 83,760 of NZ_CP199715.1, read as the reverse complement.
GATATTTTTTATCGATCAAATATTTGAAAGAGTCCAGGAGAGTAAAAGTCCAAGTATAATATTCTCTATTAATCGTAATGGAGATAATTATCAAAAGAAAGTAGAAATAGATAAAAATGGATATATAGGTATATTTTTTAAAAATATTACTGATATGCCAAATATTTTCCATTTAGAAAATAAAAATTATACGTTGTTCACAAGTATTTTTGCTGGAGCAGAAGAAACTTGGAAGAGTTTAAGTATACAGTTAAATTTTTTTAAACAAATTTTTATTCCTAAAACTAATGCTTATAAACAAATAGGAAGTTTTTTTTCCATAACTAAAGCCTTCTCTCCTTATTGGGATTGGAAACGTTTTTTATTTATTACTGCTACTTTATCTATTTGGTTAGCATTTTTAAATCTTTTACCTATACCTGCTCTTGATGGAGGATATGTATTTTTTACATTTATAGAAATGGTTACTAATAAAAAACCTGGAGATAAATTTATGGAACGTGCCGTAACTATAGGATTTATTTTTCTTAGTATTTTAATGTTCTTTGTATTGAGCTGGGATACCTTTAAATTTTTTTTTAGTTAAAAAATAAAATCTTAAAAAAAATAGATATTATTAGGAGTAACTACAGCATTTAAACAGATATCTCCCGAGTGTATATATAAAGGATTCATTAATGGTTTAAATAAGCTAAGCCCTACTTTATAAAGATTTTCTGAGCAAGAAGCTAAAAATCGATCGTAAATCCCTTTTCCATATCCTAATCTATGACCTTTAATATCAAAAGCTAAAAGAGGTATAAAAGCTACTTCAATGGATAAAGGATCTACTTTTAACCCTTCTTTAGGTTCTATAACACCATAAGTATTTTCAGAAAAAGTCATCTGCGGATGCCATAGAAAAAAATCCATCCTGTTTCTACAAAAATCCGTTTTTGAGAGAATAATATTTTTAGATTGTTCTTTAAGGTATTTTAAAAGTAAAAAAGTATTAATTTCATTTTGTTGAAATATCGGTAAAAAAAGATGATAGTTTTTTTTCTCCCATAAAGGTAATTCTTTTAAACGTTCAGTAATACTCTCTGAAGCCTTTGAGATCTCTCTCAAAGAGAGAGATCTCCTTTGCTCTAGATATTTTTTTCGGTAAAAAGACTTATCGGCATACATTTAAGTTTTCTTTACGCTGATAATTTTCACTGGACAAGTCTGAGCCGCATTTAAGCTACTATTATATTCTTTATTTTCGAGAATTTTAAGAATAAAAAAACCTTTTTTTTCTTTTGAACGTAACAAAATGGATTTACCATCTTTTTTAGACATACGAAAATATGTGGGGGCTAGCTCAACACAATAATTACAGCCAATACATTTGCCCCTTTGTAAGGTGATAATCAGCATTAATTTTGAATTAATTTATAAAGTTTATCTGAAGGTCTTATCCTAAAATTTATAGGCATTGTAAATACCTGACCCTTAGTCACTAAGGTGATATTTTTACCTTCTATCATTAAAGCTTCTACTTTGGTTTCTTTAGCTCCTGTACTAGGTCCAGTGATCAATATTTTATCGCCTACCTTCAAATCGTAAGACTCAATTAAAAATTCTCCAATAGCTTTCTTAGGATAATAATGTACACCTTTACCTAAATAAATTTTTCTTTGTGAAACTAAAGAGCCACTCACATAAGACCACTCTCCGAGCTTTTGGCCTAAATAATAGCCGTTCCAAAAACCTCTATTATACACTTTACTAAGTCGTTCTAGCCAAATGCTTATTTTTTCCTGATCAAAAATACCTTTATCGATGGTATCGATAGCATCGCGGTAGCAAGCAGTGGTTTGTGCTACGTATTCAGGTGATCTAGCCCGTCCCTCTATTTTTAGCACTTTAATACCTGATGAGATAATTTGATCAAGGAATCCTATGGTACATAGGTCTTTAGATGACATCATATATTCGTTATCGAGTTCTATTTCAAATCCATTTTCTTGATCAATAACAGTATATTTTTTACGACAATTTTGTTTACATGCTCCTCTGTTAGCTGAAGAATTGTATGAGTGAAGGCTTAAATAACATTTTCCAGAGATTGCCATACATAGAGCCCCATGACCGAATATTTCAATTTTAATTAAATCTCCTGATGGACCTTTAATATTCTCTTTTTCAATTTGATGAACTATATTTTTTATCTGATTTAAGCTTAACTCTCGACTTAAAATCATAACGTCAGCAAAATGAGCATAGAATTTTACTGTTTCTATATTAGTTATATTTAATTGAGTTGAGATATGCACCTTCATCCCTATTTGTCTCGCATAATTAATTACTGCTTGATCCATAGCGATCAAAGCATCTACGCCGGCCTTCTGAGCTTTATTAGTTAAAGTTTTAATAAAAGACAAATCATGATCATAAATAATAGTATTCATCGTAAGATAAGCGCGTATAGATTTTTCATGAGAGCGCCTTACTATCTCCACAAGATCTTCAGGAGTGAAATTCACATTCGCTCGCGCACGCATATTAAGCTGCTCTATGCCGAAATATACCGAATTAGCCCCGTTATCCAAGGCCGATTGCAAAGAATCCCAATCTCCAGCAGGAGACATAAGTTCTATTCTACTCTTATCCATATGTAATCTTAAAAGATTTATTACAAAAATACTTTTATTATTATTAATTGGAATAGAAAGCTTACGTAAGCTAAAACATCTAAATTTGGAATAAGAAAATCTACTTCCTAAGAAACTATTAGTATAATGCATTTTAAAGACATTATAGGTCTAGAGTTTACCAAAAATCTTTTATATTGTATGTATAAAAGTAATCGTATAGCCCATGCTCTTTTATTTGTAGGGCCTGCTGGATATGGAGGGCTGCCTTTAGCGATAGCATTTGCGCGAATACTCTTAAATAATAATAAGGATCCAAATACCGACTTAAAAATTGATGCTTTACAACATCCTGATCTACATTTTATCTTTCCAGTCCCATTTAATGAAAAAGTAAGATACTCGACAAACTTAAATTTACTAAATAAGTGGAGAGAATTTTTATGTCAATATCCCTACGGGGATATCTTTAATTGGCTGGAATATTTAGAAATTGATAATAAACAACTGCAAATAGGAATAGAAACAGTAAATCATATGATTAATAACTTACAAATAAAAAGTTATGAAGGAGGATATAAAGTACTTATTATGTGGATGCCTGAACGTCTTCATATAACAGCAGTAAACAAGCTATTAAAAATTTTAGAAGAACCCCCGGAAAAAACTATCTTCTTATTTGTAGGAGAACATCACTATGGTCTATTATCTACCTTACGCTCTCGTATGCAAATCTTCTGCTTAAAACCCTTACCCTTGGATCAAATGCAAATTCTTTTACAGAAAAGACAAGGACTTTCCGAAAAAGAAGCCTTGTTTATTTCTCAAAGAAGTGAAGGCGAATGGGGTAATGCTTTGAAATTACTAAAAAAAACAAGAGAAACCCACTTCCAAAACTTTTTTATGCATTGGATACGAAATGTTTTTATAGTCGAAAAAAAACCCGTAGCCATAAAAACTCTTATCGAATGTTCTGAAACTATACATCAGTGGGGGAGAGAAACTCAAAAAAAATTCCTAGATTATACTCTCTTTATCTTCCGGCAAGCATTAATTACAAATTATCATGTGGATCCTATGGATTTTAATCCCCTTGATTCAGAAAAATTTAATTGGGAAGCTTTTTCAAAAAATATACGGGTTGAAAATATACAAAATATCTATAAAGATATAGAACAAGCAAGTAAAGATATAGAACGAAATGCTTATGCTAAAATAGTTTTTTTAGATTTATCCATCCATATCACAAAATATTTACATTATAAAAATGTATTATCTTGAGGACATATAAAGTACTTATATAATTATATGTAATCAAAGAATCCTCATATCAAATATATGTTCCCGCTTTGCTCATAGTCTACTTATTATAAAGGCAAGAAGACATATTGCAAGGGCATAAGATATAATAGAATTTATAGTTAATAATAAAAATGATATCTTTATACACTTTATTCTTTACTAAACTAGTATACAAAATTTATACAATATCTTTTAGTACTTAATATCATTTCTTAACTCTTAAAGAGTTATATTAAAATGAAAAAGATTTTTAAATGGTAAAATTTCACAAAAAAAGTATGAGATAATTTCTGTATAAATTAGTAGAACTAAATTATTTTTTTTCCTTTCCTCCTATGAATTAAACTTCTATTAATATAGAGATAAAATTCAATTAACCTCTATAAAAATAAAATTAATAATAATTAATATATTATCTCAAAATAAAGTTTTCACTATGTTATATGCTATAAAGTTTACGGTATATAACTTTATAAAAGAAGTAATAGTTTTTTTTGAAAAAAAAGTTTATTGTAAATTCTTTAAAAGTCTTTATAAAATTATAAAGAAAACACTATTGTAACTCTTTTTTGATAGAATATCCCATAATTAAGCAAATATGGACTGTGGGGAATAAAGTATTTTAAAATTTAAAAAACTAATATCTACTTCTTTATAGATGAGAGTAACACTAATGGTTCGTAAAAGATAGTTATCTATCTTTGTAGAGGATACAAAAATATTCCTATATTATGAAAATCCTCCCTACAGTATTGCAAGGATGTTGGATTATTAAACCTCAAATTATAAAAGACAACAGAGGATACTTTAGAGAAGGTTTCCATGAGGAAAAATTTAAAAAAATCAGCCGACAAAAAATTTGTTTTGTACAAACAAACTATGTATGTTCTTTAAAAGGGACACTTCGGGGTCTTCATCTACAAAGACCTCCTAGAGCACAGTCAAAACTTATCAGCGTAATAAGCGGAGAAATATTAGATATATCTTTAGATGTACGTTTAAATTCTATTACTTACTGAAAATATATAAAAGAGCGACTTTCTCATAAAAATCGAAAACAATTATTTATAATCGCAGGATTTGCTCACGGATTTATTACTCTAAGCGATAAAGCAGAAGTTATATATCAATGTGATTCGCATTATCATCGTGAAAGTCAAGATGGTATTCGCTATGACGATAATCAATTAGCTATTGACTGGGAATTTCCAAAAGAAAATATTATTCTCTCTAGTAGAGATCAAATACAAAAGTCTTTTAAGGATTTTATACCTATATGTTTATGATAAATATTCTTGTCACAGGTGGATTAGGAGGAGTCGCACTTATTCTCCGAGATAAGATAAGTACTAAAAATTATATAGATAAGTATTTTATTTTCCTAAGTAAGAAGGATCTTCCTATAGATGATGAAACTAAATTAAGATTTTTTTTTAATTCTCATAAAATAGATATATGTATTAATTGCGCAGCTTATACTAATGTAAATGAAGCTGAGTTTAATCCTGAATTAGCTTATGCTAGTAATAGTCTTGGAGTCGGAATGTTAGCTGCTCAATGTTATCTTCATAATATTTTATTTATTCATCTTTCTACCAATTATATATTCGATGGAAAATTTCAACAACCTTATAATGAATCCGATATCTCCCAAGCCATTAATGTTTATGGAGCTTCTAAAAGAGATGGAGAACTAACTATTATCAATAGTACTGAACGTTACTTTATCATACGAACTTCTTGGTTATTCTCAAAACTAGGGAACTCTTTAATAAAAACTGTTTGTGAATATTCCGCAGCTAAGAAAGTCTTAAATATAGTAAAAGATCAATATGGATCATCTACTTATACATAAGATTTGGCAGAATTCTTACTTTTTTTGATTGAAAAACAGCCATCTTGTTATGGAATCTATCATTTCAGCAATCAAGGAATTTGCAGTATCTATGAATTAGCCAGAACCTTCCTATTGATTAAAAAGCAACCCAGTACTTTTCTAAATCCCATTTCAAAAGAAGATTACTATACTATAGCCCCAAGACCTACTTATAGTGCTCTTGATACGATGAAAGCACAGCAAACATTTAAATTAAAAATACCCCATTGGGGGTAAAAGTTTGGAGAACCTTATCTTATAAGATTATAAGATATTTATTTACATTCTAAGAAATATCATAATAAGTTATTCTTTTTTTTAACTAGTAAGTAAATCCACTAAAAAATAGTAAAAACTTAGCAATGAAAAAGAATAATATCCATATTTTTTTTTAAATCTTAAAAACTTTAAAATATTTTCTTAGATGATATTTTTTTTTTTTTTAAAAAAATCAATATACATATAGTATTTCAATAGAAATCATGTTTTACATTTGTGACTATATATGATTTTTTGTTTACTATATTATGAATTGCATTCAAATTTTTCATCCTGAAGAGACATTAACATATAAGATTAAAAGGGGAATATTGAAAGTGATTTTACTAGAGAAAGAATATGTCTTGATATTAGATATAGCTTCTACTGAAGAAATCGATGATAACTTACCTGATGATGCTTTGCAGTGTCATTTTTATCAAGTAAGATTTCTTATAGAGGATTTCCCAATAAAAGTACAGACTACTCAAGAACTTATCGGGAAAACTATAAATATCTATAAAAGAACTCAGGAAATAATTGATGAAGAGAGTCAAACTGAAACTATGCACTATAGCATAGTAAGTTCAGAGAAGGGAGATTTTCAAATTATTAAAAACAAACTATCTTTTAGCAAAGATCTTAAAAAAGACACTATAGTTTTAAAATGGATAGGAGAGTGTGAGGATTTTACTGAAAAAAGTAATAAAAAACTCACTTTTAAAATAACTTACCAATTCCCTTATTAAATTATAAGTCTTATTTATAAAGCTTAAGTTAAAATAGTAAAAATTTGATTATAACACAGTAGTTTTACTAGTGAAAAAAAAAACAAAATGATATCCTTACTAAATTTATAGAATCATAATCCTATAATAAACTGTTATCACTTATGCTTATTAAGCATAAGTGATAACAGTTTATTTATTTATCACCCTTTTTTATAAAATTTAGAAATTTATTCTATATAACTTTTCGGTATTATTTTTTAATAATTTATAATTTATTATAATAAATAAATTTTTAATACTTAAAAATAGGTATAGGAATTATTCAAATCGATGAGCCTGCTTTAAGAGAAGGGATGCCTTTAAAGAAAAAAAACAGGAAAGATTATTTCAAATGGGCTATTAATGCCTTTAAAATTGCTTCAAGTGGCGTAAGGGATGATACTAAGATTCATACACATATGTGCTATAGCGATTTCAATGAAATTTTAGAATATATTGCTTATATGGATGCTGATGTTATTACTATAGAAACTTCTCGATCACAAATGAAATTACTCGAAGCTTTTTCTAATTTTCAATATCCCAATGCAATGGGCCCAGGAATATACGATATTCATTCACCAAGAATTCCCAGTACGCAAGAAATAAAAGATTTGCTAGCACTAGCAACCCGATTTTTACCTGTTCCTAATCTTTGGGTTAATCCTGATTGTGGCCTTAAAACTAGAGAATGGTCTGAGGTTATTCCGGCACTTAAAAATATGGTTAGTGCAGCTAAACAAATACGCTTAGAATATTAGTCCGATTCTATAAGAAGGATACAATAATAATATTTTTTGGTCTATATTATATTATACTTTGTGAGTTCTTTAGCTTTTTTATGAACTCTCTTTAAGAATTGAGTGATTATTTAGTCTGGATTTTTAACCCTTATAATTTAACCCGATACTTTATAAAATATTACGGCTAATGGTGATAAATAAAATGAAGATTTATAACTAAAGACAAAATTATAATATATTATTAAAACATTTTTTTATATATAAATACACATATGATCTAAGGGCTAGCATATAATAGCTTCTTCTAAGATTAGAAATTGGTTATTTATTTTTATAATAGTTAAGTTTCTTAGAATTTATTTTTTCTTTTTAAGTATCTTAGATTCTTTTAGTGAATTCGGTTAGATAAAGTTGTTATTTTTTTTAAATTTAAGTATATTTTCTTTAATAAAAATACAATTGAAAAATTATTTGATGTTAACTTTTTATATTACAAGAATATAGAGATTCTAAATTGCTAGATAGCTAATGAGGATGCTCTTTATAAAGAGATATTTGTTTTATATAAAATATCCTAAGATTTATCCTAGAACATCTCAATAAGGTGCAATTATATAGAAGAAATAAACGTTTTGTATCAGGCCTACTAACTAGGTTGATATAAATTTATTCTAATAGATACTTCAAAATGAAGTTAACCTATTAACTATTTGATTAAAATATAGTACATCAGGGATTAAGTAATCGTTATCATCAAAAAAAAATTGAATAACATTTTTATAGTTTTATAGGAGTCAATAATCATTAAAATAAATGAAAATGAGACTTTTATATCATACCCCTGTTCTGCTAGAACAAACTCTAGATTTTCTTGTTAATGACCCAAAAGGTATATATGTAGATTGTACTTTTGGAGGTGGTGGTCATAGTGCTGGTTTGTTAAAGCGACTTGATATAGAGGGGAATATTTTATGTTTTGATCAAGATCAAGATGCTTTTGAATACAATATATTTCAAGATACACGGATTAAGTTTTTTCACCAAAATTTTAGACATATCGAAAATATTTTGCACTTGCAAGGTATATCATCAATATCAGGAATTTTAGCTGATTTAGGCGTTTCTTCACATCAATTAGATACCCCTAAGCGGGGATTTTCCATTAGATTTGATAATATATTAGATATGCGAATGAATCAACTTGCTAAAAAATCTGCTAAAGAAATCATAAATACTTACTCAAAAGAAGCGCTTGCTAAGATTTTTTTTGAATATGGAGAGCTAAGAAATTCAAGAAAACTTGCTGAAAAAATTCTTATCCGACGTGAGAAAAAAACAATAGAGACTACTTTTGAGTTAATTGAAATTCTTAAAAAAGAAACTCCTTTTAAGAAAAAACAAAAATTTTTAGCTAAAGTATTTCAAGCTTTGCGAATAGAAGTAAACGGCGAATTGTATGCCCTGCAGCAATTATTAGAGAGTACCTTAAAAGTACTTAAAAGGGGAGGTAGGATAGCTGTGATATCTTATCATTCTCTTGAAGATAGACTAGTAAAACAGTTCTTTAAAAATGGATGTTTTAATAAAGAGGCTCAAAAGGATTTTTATGGGAATAAAGATCTATATTTTAAAATTCTCTCAAAAAAACCTATAATTCCCGATAAGGAGGAAATTTTAAAGAATCCACGTGCTAAAAATGCACGTCTTAGAATTGCTGAAAAAATTTAGGAAAAATGGGGAAAAATAAAGATATTTCTATACAAGGAATTTTAAAAGGTAAATTTCTTATTAAACAAAATGCAGTAAGTTACTGGAAGTTTATGTTATTTTTAGTGGTACTAGGATTAATAAGTATCACTAGTTCTCATATAGTAGATGAAAGAATATATAGAATAAATTTTTTACGTGAAAAAATCAATGAACTATATTCAAAATATACTAATATTCACAAAGATTTCATGAAAATGCATCTTGAGTCTGAGATAGAAAAAATTATGGCTCCCAAAGGCCTTAAACCTTTAGAAGAAATCCCTTATGAGATAAAGTAGATTAAAAATTAATGAGTTATCATAGAAAACATATACTTTACAGATCTTATATAATAGGGATAATTTTATTATTGTTTGCCTGTACTATAGCTTTTACTCTAATTAATATCCAGAATTCACCTGATTGTAAGAAGTATAAACAGTTTGCTCAAAAAATCGCTATCAGAATAAATCCTTTAAAAGCCCATCGCGGAAATATCTATGATAGAGGTGGCAATATTTTATCTACTTCAATTGTTCAATATGATGTTTATGTAGATTTTAAGACTATCAAAAATACACTCTTTATAGAATCACTTAAATCTTTAAGTGATTCTATAGGATGTCTTTTTAAAAAACCCGCAATACAATTCTATAAAAAGTTCTCTATAGAGAAAAAAAAGGAAAATCAGTATTTCCCCTTAGCTAAGGGGTTAGATCATATAACTTACTTTAAGTTAAAACAATTCCCTATTTTATCTAAAGGCCAAATACGAGGAGGGTTCATTACACGAATAAAAGAAAAAAGAATTCATTCAATAGAAAATATAGGCGCTCGTACTATAGGTTATGATAATAATATAGGGAAAGTAGGACTTGAAGGAGCTTATAGTAAATGGCTGAGTGGAGAAGATGGGAATAGACTTGAGCAACGTATTAGTTTTAATATCTGGAAACCCGTAAATATATGGGATCAAGTAGAACCTAAAGAGGGAAAAGATATTTATTCTACTATTGATATAGAAATGCAAGATATTGCTTATAACGCTTTAGTTAAACAACTTAAAGCCTCAAATGCAGATCATGGATCAGTAGTGCTCATGGAAGTAAAAACTGGAGAGATTCATGCTATAGTAAATTTAGGAAAAACAACAAAAAATACTTATGAAGATCTCCGAAATTTTGCTGTATGGGAAGTGATTGAACCTGGATCCATCTTTAAACCCATCTCATTGCTTGCCGCTTTTGAAGATAAAAAGATAGACGTTTCAACACTAGTAGATACCATGGAAGGTATTTATAAATTATATGGGCAAAAAATTCGAGATAATAAAGCATCAGGTTATGGAATAATCAGCACTAAAAAAATTCTTGAGGTTTCTTCAAATATAGGAATGGCAAAAATTATTAATGATAATTATAAAACTCATCCGGAAGATTTTATTCGACATTTAAAAAATTGGCGTCTTGATAAAAAACTTGATATTGATATTCCAGGAGAGAGCTATCCGTATATCCCAACCCCTTATCAAGGGAACTGGAGTAAAATTACACTTCCCTGGATGGCATTTGGATATAGTTTAACAATGACGCCTTTACAAATTCTTAATTTTTATAATGCTATTGCTAATAAAGGGAAAATGGTTAAGCCTATGTTTATCACAGAAATAAAAGAAGGAGAAAAAGTAGTCAAAGAATATCATCCTTTAGTGATAAATTCTATGATCGCATCCGAGGATTCTATAAAAAAGATTCAATGTTTACTTGAAAATGTTGTGAAGAATGGGACAGCTAAAAAGTATTATCATCCTGAATATCCTTATGCTGGGAAAACAGGTACTATTCAGATTAATTATTGGATGCCAAAGAAAAAACGTCATTATAATAGTTCTTTTGTAGGTTATTTTCCTGTAAATAATCCAAAATATAGCTGTGTCGTAGTAATTTCAAATCCTAAAAACAAATATTATGCATCCGATATAGCTATCCCGGTATTTGATCAAATAGCTCGAAAAATATATATAAAAACTTATCGAAAAACACTAAAGATTTTTAAAAATAGTCTTTCGAAAAGGGAATCAATTGCAACACAAAAAAAGCTGTCTGATAGTTTATCCGATTATTTACCTGATTTAAAAGGACATTCTGGAAGAGAGGTGATTGCAATATTAGAAAATAATGGTATACATGTACATTATGAGGGAGTAGGAAGGGTTTTAAAACAATCAATTCCGGCAGGAGAAAAAATAAAAAAAGGACAAAGTATATATCTAATATTAGAAAAATGAAAACATTAAAAGAAATACTTTTTCAATTAGTTATAAAGCAAATTATCGGTCCCCGTCAGCGAATAATATCTAATTTATCTTTAAACTCTTCAGAGGTAATTCAAAATAGCATGTTCATAGCAATACCTGGGCATATTAAAGATGGTCATTCTTTCATTCAAGAAGCTATACAAAAGGGAGCAAGGGTGATTGTTTGTCAAAAAATACCTGCAAAGTATGAAGAAGGAGTAACTTATATACAGGTAGAGGATTGTGCTAAAGTCTTGGGATTAATAGCAGCAAATTTTTATGATCATCCCTCAAAAAAATTACGACTTATAGGAATTACTGGAACTAATGGGAAAACTACTACTGCGACTTTATTACACCAACTTTTTTTAAAACTTGGTAAAAAAAGTGCATTGCTCTCTACTATCTGCCTAAAAATAGGCAGCATAGAACAAGAAACTACACATACTATGCCGAACTCTATTTTCATTCAAAGTTTTTTACATAAAGCTATTAAACAAGGATGTCAATATGCTTTTATGGAGGTAAGTTCTCATGGAATATACCAGAAACGACATATAGGATTGAATTTTTTCGGTGGGATCTTTAATAATATCACCCATGAGCATATAGATTATCATAAGACTTTTAATAATTATATTCATACCAAAAAATTATTTTTTGATGAGCTTCCTTCCAATGCTTTTGCCTTAGTAAATGCAGATGATAAAAATTCCCGAATTATACTTCAGAATTCACTGGCTAAAAAATTTACCTATAGTCTTAAAAACATAGCTGATTACAAATGTAAAATTCTTGAAAAAAGTATTTTTGGTACGCTCCTGAATTTTAATGGGCATGAATTTTGGAGTCGACTTATAGGAACATTTAATGCTTATAATATGTTAGCCGTATATGCTAGTGCATTGCTAATGGGGGAGAGAAAAGAGCTAGTTATTAAAATGTTAAGTACTTTAAAACCTATAAAAGGACGATTTGAATGTTTTCAATCTCCTTCAGGTATTCATATTATTATAGATTACGCACATACTCCTGATGCTATTGAAAAAGTAATGAAAACCTTACGAGATATCCAAAGAAAAAATCAACGAATATTATGTGTGTTTGGTTGCGGTGGAGATCGTGATAAAAAAAAACGATCTCATATGATGCAAATAGCGTATAAAAACGCAGATCAAATTATTATTACCTCCGATAATCCAAGAACTGAGAATCCTGAAAAAATACTCGATGAAATGCAAAATGCGCTTTCATCTCCATATCAAAGCAAAATTTTACGTATTACCGAAAGAAATTTAGCTATCGCAAAAGCGATATCGTTAGCTAAATCTGAGGATTTAGTCTTGATAGCTGGTAAAGGGCATGAAGATTATCAAGATATTAATGGGATTCGTTATCCTTTTAATGACAGAAAAATAGCTCAAAAAATAGCACAGGCAAAAAAAACAAAATATGATTTATCATTTATTTGAATATCTAAAAAATATTTATGATTTACCTGGTATTCATATTATACAAGATATTTCATTTCGTGCTGGAGTGGTCTTTATACTTTCTTTAACTATTTCTATTTTTTATGGGGAAAAAATGATTTATTGGCTTCATAAAAAACAAATGGGTGAATATGTTCGTGATTTAGGTTTAATAGGACAGAAAGAAAAAGAAGGGACCCCAACTATGGGAGGCTTGATTATTATCGCCGTTACGTTAATACCTACTATACTTTTTGCATGTTTAAATAATATCTATATTATAATGCTTATAATAACTATTTTATGGATGGGACTGATTGGTTTTATAGATGATTATATTAAATTTTCAAGAAAAAGTAAAAACGGACTTAAAGGACTTTTTAAACTTATAGGACAAACCATTTTAGGCATTTTTATAGGTGTTACAATGTATTTTCATCCGCAGGTAACCATTAAAGAGAAAGTACATTATAAAGGAGGTACGTTAAACTCTATAAAAAGTATTTCTCAAGAATCTTATAAAGAAACCCATGTTGCTAAAACTACAGTTCCTTTCTTTAAAAATAATGAATTTAATTATGTTGAAACTTTAATTTGGATTGATCCAAATTGGTCTAAGAATACTTGGGCAGTATTCATTACAATAGTTATTTTAATTATTGCTGCCGTTTCCAACGGAGCTAATTTAACAGATGGTATTGATGGATTAGCTGCTGGCACTTCATCTATCATTGTAAGTACATTGGCGCTTTTAGCTTGGATTTCAGGAAATTTTATCTTCTCTAACTATCTAAATATAATGTACATTCCACAAGCAGGAGAGATGGTTATTTTTTCAGCTGCTTTTGTAGGAGCGTTAATCGGTTTTATGTGGTATAATGCTTATCCTGCCCAAATTTTTATGGGAGATACTGGAAGCCTAACTATAGGTGGTGTTATTGCAGTTTTAGCCATAGCCACACGTAAAGAGCTTATGTTACCTTTATTATGTGGAGTTTTTCTAGTAGAGACTTTTTCGGTAATACTTCAGACAGGTTATTTTAAATATACTAAACTAAAAAAGGGAAAGGGCAAAAGATTTTTTTTAATGTCACCATTACATCATCATTTTCAAAAACAAGGGTATCACGAGAGTAAAATCGTAAATAGATTTTTAATCATACAGTTTTTTTTAGCAGCAATTGTAATAGTTTCATTAAAAATAAGATGATAAAAAAAATGGTGATTTTAGGTGCAGGAGAAAGTGGTGTAGGCGCAGCCATATTAGCAAAAAAACATGGATTTTCTGTATTTTTATCTGATGCGAGTAATATAAAAAAAAAACATATAAAAACCTTGATTAATGAAAATATACTTTTTGAAGAAAAACATCATGATGAAAAAATTATCCTCTCTGCCGATCAAATTATAAAAAGTCCAGGCATCTCCGATAATACCCCTTTGATGAAAAAGATTCGTGCAAAGGGAATAATAGTAGTTTCAGAAATTGAATTTGCTTGGCAAAAAAGTCGTTCAAAAGTTATTGCCATAACAGGAAGCAACGGTAAAACCACTACCAGTCTACTTATTTATCATCTCCTTAAGAAGGGAGGATTAAATGTAGTCTTAGCAGGAAACATAGGAAAAAGTTTTGCATTAGAAGTAGCTAAAGAAAGCGCTGATTATTATATTTTGGAAATAAGTAGCTTTCAATTAGATAATTCCCCTTGTTTCCGACCTGATATAGCTGTATTGCTTAATATCACTCCTGATCATTTAGATCGCTATAATTATAATATAGAAGAATATGCGAATTCAAAATTCCGAATATGTACAAATCAAACAGCAAAAGATTTCTTTATTTATAATTATGATGATCCCATTATACGGGATCAATTTGCTAAGAACCTTCCTAAGAGTAAAAAACTTCCTTTCTCCATAAAGGAGACTATAGATATGTCTGCTTATATAAAAAATCAAAACATATATATAAAATCTCATAAAAAAGAATTTTTAAACATTGCTATTGATGATTTCAACTTAAAAGGCTATCATAACATGTATAATGTTATGGCTGCAAGTCTAGTCGCTAATGTGGAAAAGATTAGCAAAGAAATTATCAAAAAAAAAATAGTGAACTTTAAACAAGTAGAACACCGGCTTGAAAAAGTCCTTAAGATTAAGGATATATGGTTTATTAACGATTCTAAGGCGACAAATGTAAACTCTGTATTTTATGCCCTTGAGAGTATAAAGGCTCCATTAATATGGATTGCTGGTGGACAAGATAAAGGTAACGACTATAGTATACTTATTTCATTAGTAAAAAAAAAAGTTAAAGCTCTTATATGCTTAGGAGTTGAAAATGACAAGATTATAAAATCTTTTCATAAAGTAGTAGACCCTATAGTTGAAACTAAAAGCATGAAAGAAGCTGTTAAAGCTGCTTATATGCTCGGACGAAAGGGAGATGTTGTCTTATTATCACCTGCTTGTGCAAGCTTCGACTTATTTAAGAGCTATGAAGATCGTGGAATAAAATTTAAAGAAGAAATAAAAAAGTTATAAAATGACTAAAGTATTTGATAGATACCTCAAAGGAGATCGCTATCTATGGGCTTTTATAAGTTTGTTAGCTTTGTTTTCGCTTTTACCGATTTACTCGGTCAGCGCAAACTTGACAATCAACTATGGAACAACTACTGTATTTAGTTATCTTCTTGAGCATTTCTTAGCACTTTTTACAGGATTCACAATACTTTTCTTTACGCAGTTTATTGATTATAAATATTTTGGAATTTTTTCTATTTTAGCTATGCCATTAATTTTTATACTGCTTATTATAACACTTATACAGGGGAATATTATAGAAGGACCTATAAAAGTTGCGAGATGGTTACATATTCCAGGGACCAGACTTTCTTTTCAGACTTCTACTGTAGCAGAAATAACGCTATTTATCTATAGCGCACGTTATCTTGCTAAAAATAAAGATCATTCAATAAATTTTATAGAGTCTTTTTGGCCATTGATTTTCCCAGCGTTTTTAATTATAATGCTCATTTTCCCTGCTAATGGCTCAACCGCAATATTAACCTTTGGTTGGTTTCTTGTTTTACTATTTATTGGAGGATATCCTTTAAAATATTTTTTTAGATTACTACTTATAAAAGGACTGCTTGTAGGAATTTTTATATTTATAGCCCTATGTTGGGGAAGGCAAATACCAAGCAATCGCGTACATACTTGGAAAAACCGTATCGATTTTTTTTTAAACTCAACTTTAAAAGAGAATTATCAAATCAAACGAGCAAAAACAGCTATTGTATTAGGAGGACGATTAGGGAGAGGACCAGGGAAAAGTGTTTTTAAGTCGTTTTTGCCGCAATCTTCCTCAGACTTTATCTATGCTATTATTGTAGAAGAATATGGATTAGTAGGTGCTTTAATGATATTATTTATATACATCCTTATTTTACTTAGGATTATAATAATAGCTACAAAAGTAAAAAGCTATTTTGGGAGTTTACTTACGCTTTCAGTAGGGTTACCTATTATAGGACAAGCTCTTATTAATATGGGTGTAACAGTACATTTAATACCTATTACTGGGCAAACTTTGCCGTTAATTAGTTCTGGTAACACATCGATATGGATTACTTGTTTAAGTTTTGGTATCATTTTAAGTATAAGTCGTAATATACAAAAAAATCACGGCTCTTGTGACTCAAGATTTTTAAAACCCTCATATTTATGAGTAGATCCCCTAAAATAATATTTAGTGTAAGTGGGAGTGGTGGGCATATTTATCCAGCTATTGCTGTTGCTGATGAACTTAAAAAACGTTTAAAAGAAGTAGATATTCTTTTTACCGGAGCTAAAGATCGCATAGAAATGCAAAAAATACCACAAGCTGGATATCCTATTATAGGGCTATGGATATCAGGATTACAACGAAAAAATAGCAGAGAACTATTTCTATTGCCTTTTAAACTAATCCATAGTTTATGGAGATCTAATAGTATTATTAAAAAATTTTGTCCCGATCTTGTTATTGGAACTGGAGGATATGCAAGTGCTCCTCTAGTTTACATGGCTTCTCAAAAAAATATTCCTGTCTTAATACAGGAACAGAATGTCATTCCAGGAATTACAAATAAAAAACTAGGGAAGTATGCTCAAGTGATATGTACTGCCTATGAAGAGGCTAACGTTTATTTTAAAAAAGAAAAGATTAGATGTTTTGGTAATCCCGTAAGGGAAGAAATTACTAAGTCAATTTATGGGCATAAGCAAGCTTGTAAAAAATTTTCTTTGAATCCGGGAAAAATTGTGGTTTTATCTTTAGGAGGAAGTCAAGGCGCTAGTACTCTAAATCAAATTTGGCTAAAAAGCTTACAAAAGCTTATTGAAAACGATATACAATTGCTTTGGCAAAGTGGGAAAAACGAATTCGAAAAACTCAAAAAATGTACTGAAGTCCAACATGAATATATATATATCACAGAATTTATAAATAATATGCCAGCTGCATACGCAGCGGCAGATCTTATTGTATCAAGAGCTGGCGCTTTAACTATTTCTGAACTAACTTCAGTAGGTAAGCCCTCTATTATTATTCCCTATCCATGGTCATTAGATGATCATCAACGAAAAAACGCGAAGGTGCTTTTTGATAAAAAGGCAGCTTTAGTTATTGATAATGATGATATTGATAAAATATTAATTGATAAAATATTGAATCTTATTAAAGATAATAAATTAAAATCTGAGCTCTCAAAAAATATAAGAGATCTTTCAAAACCTAAGGCTACTGAAGAGATCGTAGAAGAAATTTTAAAGTTATTACCATGAAATTTACATATTCTCACTATTATTTTATAGGGATAGGTGGTATAGGAATGAGCGCATTAGCGCGTTATATGAAAATGATGAATATGTTAGTAGCTGGTTATGATGAGACTTCTACTGAATTGACTCGTCAGCTTGAATACGAGGGTATCCATATTGTCTACGAAGATTGTTTAGATAGTATCCCTATAGAATTTCAGGCTAAAGAAAAAACTATCATTATTTATACTCCAGCTATTTCAAAAGATCATATACAATGGAATTTTTTTAAAAATCAAGGATATATGATAAAAAAACGGGCTGAATTATTAGGTATGATTACTAAAAATACCTATTCTATAGCCATAGCAGGTACTCACGGCAAAACAACTACTACAAGTCTTTTAGGGCATATATTATATAATGCTGGGAAAAAAAGCACTTCTTTCCTAGGAGGGATTGCAGAGAACTATCAATCGAATTTAATCTTGGGAGGGGGGGAAATCTCAGTAATAGAAGCCGATGAATTTGACCGATCTTTTCTAAATCTATTCCCTGATAAGATATGCATTACTTCTATGGATACAGATCATTTAGATGTTTATAAAAAAGTAGAAAATTTGAATCAAGCTTATCAAAAATTTATAAAAGGAATAAAAGTTGGAGGAACTCTTTTAATACGTAAAGGGTTGCCTATAGAAATAGAAGGAGTTAAAACCTACGCTGTTAAAGATAAAGCTGATTTTTATTCGGAAGTTTTAAGGAAGAATGGCGATAATTGGTTTTTTAATTTTTATGGCCCGAATATTTTTTGGGAAAATTTACTGGCTCCACTTGCTGGTTATCATAATCTTGAGAATATTGTAGCTGCTTTAGCTATAGCTTCAGAACTAGGTATAACAAAACAACAAGCATATCAGGCTCTAAAATCATTTAAGGGGATAAAAAGACGTTTTTCGCTTCATCATAAATCAATGCATAAAATTTATATTGACGATTATGCCCATCATCCCAGTGAGCTAGACGCACTTATTAAAGCTGTAAGAGAATTATATCCCAGAAAAAAGATCCTAGGAGTTTTTCAACCACACCTATTCAGTCGAACAAGAGATTTTCAAGAAGCTTTTGCAAGAAGCTTAGAAAAGCTAGATTCTCTAATATTACTTGACATCTACCCTGCACGAGAAAGTCCTATTAAAGGAATAAATGCTCAAACTCTACTAGAACTTATAGATCTTAAAGAAAAAGAATATAGTAATTTAACTTCAGCAATTCCTTGCATTCAAAAAAAAGACTTTGATGTATTGCTAAGTATTGGGGCGGGTAATATAGATATTTTAGTAACCCCTATTAAAAAATGGCTTGATAAAACCTACTTATGTTAAAGAAAACAGCTATTTATTCCTTATTATTCAGTACTATTTTAGTTTTGATTATATTTTTATTGAGTTTTTCACATGCACGTCATAATAAAAGACTCATAAAAAAACTCAATATAACTATAGAAGAGGCGAATAAATACCGGTTTGCAAATGAAAAAAATATTCGAAATTTTATTTATGAATTAGAAGGCGAGATAGAAAAAAAAAATATAAATGGAATACACTTATCTTTAATAGAAAAAAGATTAAAACAATTTGATTTTATAAAAGATGTACAGATATATATGGGGATAGACGGTCAGTTATATTTGCATATTTGGCAAAAAAAACCTCTTGCTAGAATAAAAATAGCTTCAAAAGATTATTATATCACTCAAGAGAGCTTAATGAATATATGTCCCTGGTATTCTGAGAACGTGATCTTGGTAGAAGGGTTATTTTTAGAAACGGAAATAGAAGTGTTAAAGAAAATGATTCAATATATAAATGATGATGAATTATTAAAAAATCAAATCATAGGGATAAAAAAAACATTATCAAAAAAAATTAATTTACTGCCAAAAGAGGCTAATTATATTATTGAATTAGGAAATTTATCGAATTATAAAGATAAACTTGAAAGGTTCAAAACTTTTTACAAACAATATATGATACTTCTCGAAATCGAGAAATATAAAAAAATTGATTTACAATATGCAAAACAGGTGGTGGCAACAAAAGCATAATATATGGAAGGGGGAAAAATAACTGTTGGGTTAGATATAGGATCTACAAAGATAGTAGCTGTACTAGGCAGAAAAAACGAATATGGGAAAATAGAAATTCTTGGTATGGGCCGAGCAAAAAGTAGAGGTATACACAAAGGTGTGGTAAATAATATTACACAAACTATAGATTCTATTAATAAAGCAATAAAAGAAGCCGAATGTAATTCGGGAATGCAGATATATCAGGTTATTGTCGGTATTTCTGGACAACATATCAGAGGCTTAGAGTATAGTGATTATATTACTCGAGAAGATTTTGAAGAAGTAATTTCTCAAGAAGATTTAAAATATTTAATTGGACAAGTACATAAACTTATAATGCTACCTGGAGAAGAAATTATACATGTTTTACCACAGGAGTATAAAGTTGATAATCAAACGGAAGTCAAAGAACCGATAGGGATGTATGGACGGAGATTAGAGGCTAATTTTCACATAGTAATTGGACAAACCTTTTCTATTAGAAATATTATACGATGTGTAAAAGCAGCTGGGTTAGATTTATCTGCTATTACTTTAGAACCTTTAGCTTCGGCTGAAGCTGTTCTTTCTTACGAAGAAAAAGAAGCAGGTGTAGCTCTAATAGATATTGGAGGAGATACTACTAATATTGCTATTATTAAAGATAATATCATCAGACATATTGCTATAATTCCTTTTGGAGGAAATATTATTACTAAGGATATACAAGAAGGCTGTTCTATAATTGAAAGACAAGCGGAACTATTAAAAATTAAATTTGGTTCAGCATGGCCATTAGAAAATAAAGAAACAGAAATTGTATCTATTCCTAATCTTATAGGAAGAGAACCTAAAGAAATCTCATTAAAACGTCTTTCTCAAATTATTAGTGCTCGGGTAAAAGAAATTTTAGAACAGGTTTATATAGAGATTAAAAGCTATCTTCATGAAGAACCAAAAAAACGTATTATGGGTGGGATTGTACTTACAGGAGGAGGGGCCAAATTAAAACATCTTCGACAACTTGCTGAATATATTACAGGTATAGATACACGGATAGGTTATGCTTACGAATATCTATTATCGAATAAGGTAGATTCTGAGATAAATAATCCTGAGTACACAACTGCTATAGGGTTAGTGATAGAAGGTCTTAAAAAAAATGAACAAACTCAAAAAGTAATTCCTTCTTTAAAAGAGCCTTTTCTCCAATCTAAAAAAAACAATGGGAAAAATCATGAAAAAAAAATAACGGAAATTTTACATAAAAATATGTCAAGGGGAAAAACAGCGGAAAAATCCAAATCCTTTTTTGAAAACTGGGCTGATAAGTTCCGTAAGATATTAAATGACGTTGAATAATAATTGTTTACTATTATTTTTTTTTTTAAAAAAAAAAATTATGCACACTGAAAATATTCATTTTGAACTTCCTAAAAATAGATCGGCTTCTATTAAAGTTATAGGAGTTGGAGGTGGAGGAAGCAATGCTGTGAATCATATGTTTCAATTAGGCATCACCGGGGTTGATTTTGTAATCTGCAATACAGATGCACAAGCACTAAATAATAATCCAGTACCGGTAAGAATTCAGCTAGGTGCTTCTGTTACCGAAGGGCTTGGAGCAGGTGCGGATCCAGAGGTGGGTGAGAAAGCAGCACTTGAAAGCTTAGAAGACATTAAGATTCTTTTAGATACTAATACAAAAATGGCTTTTATCACTGCCGGAATGGGAGGAGGAACCGGTACTGGAGCAGCTCCTATCATCGCAGGAACCTCCAAAGAAATGGGCATACTTACTGTAGGTATTGTTACTATGCCTTTTTATTTTGAAGGAAGAATGCGTTTGGAACAGGCTCAAAAGGGGATAGAAAAGCTACGAAAGAATGTAGACTCTCTCATTGTTATCAATAATGATAAACTCAGGGAACTATATGGAGATTTAGGTTTTAAAGC
The DNA here is from genome assembly GCF_056790205.1 of Candidatus Insignibacter tubulum. NCBI lineage: Bacteria > Pseudomonadati > Bacteroidota > Flavobacteriia > Flavobacteriales > Blattabacteriaceae > Candidatus Insignibacter > Candidatus Insignibacter tubulum. The sequence goes on along the minus strand of NZ_CP199715.1, from coordinate 61,804 downwards.
AGGATTTGCTAAAGCTGATGCTGTACTTGCTACAGCAGCAAAGGGCATTGCTGAGGTAATCACTCATCATTATAAACAAAATATTGATTTGCGAGATGCACGAACTGTACTTAAAGATAGTGGTACAGCTATTATGGGATCTTCGAGTGCTGAAGGAGAAAATCGAGCAAAAGAATCTGTGACTAAAGCCTTAGATTCCCCATTATTAAATGATAATAAAATCACTGGAGCAAAGAATGTTTTATTGCTCATCATTTCTGGTAAAATTGAAATTACAATTGATGAGATAGGGATAATTAGCGATTATATTCAGGATGAAGCAGGTAATATGGCAAATATAATAATGGGTATAGGAGAGGAAGAACAATTAGAAAATAATATCTCAGTCACAGTAATTGCAACAGGATTTCCAACAGAAATACAACGTGTAATAAGACATGAAGAAAAGAAAATTTTTCATAGTCTTAATCCAGAAGACACCATTGAAAAAAAAACTTATGGAAAAGAAAAAAATCATATAAGTGATGATGAAAAAGAATCCCATCCTTATGGGAAATATGATGGCACATCTCCACATTTATTTTCTAAAACTTCTAAGAATAATTTATCTACTGAAAATATTTTTCGAAATCACTTTTATCAGAAAAAATATAGAGATCTAGATAACATAGATAATATATCTCAATCTGAGAATCCTATTTATAAAGAACAACAAGGAGAAAAATCAATAATTTTTGAATTTGATAATGATTTAGTAGAAGAAAAAGAAATTTATGATAAACCATCAAAAAATCAAGATAATAGGCTTATAAAAGAAATTCTTGAACCTAGAAATAAGTATTCTGAAAAATTTGAAGAAATGATCCGCCAGAGAAAAAAACGACTTGATTTTTTTAACTATCAGTTTAAAAACTCTATCAATAAAGAAGATCAACAGAATATACCTGCTTATAAACGTCAAGGTATCAAATTATACGATACCTATCACGAGGGTAAATCTCGTTATATAATGGATGATGATGAAGATGGACAGCCTAGAATTACGCCTGATAATTCTTTTCTACATGATAATGTAGATTAAAAATATCATTACAGAATATTTATCTATCAACAATATTATGGGGTTAAAAAAATATAAAAATTATAAACCTTTATATTTTTACTTAGATTGTTTCATATACTGAAAACAGTTTAATCAAATTTCGTTTAATATTTGTTCTTATCTCTCAAATAAGAGTATACAAAATCAATAAATGTCCTGCTTTAAGGAAAGTTCATTCATTTTAAAAAATTATGATTTATCTCATATTAACCAAGAAGTTAAATATAGTGCTATAAGCTTCTCAAATATAGCATTGATTAAATATTGGGGAAAGAAAGGTATTCAAATTCCTGCTAATCCTTCAATAAGTTATACTCTTACAAAGAGTCATACCTTAAGTGAGTTGATCTGTCAACTTAGGAAGAACAAAGCAGATAAATTTTCTATAGATATAAATCTTTCCCGTAAAAAACATCCTAATTTTTTACCTAAAATTATCACTTTTTTCAAACGTATTTTACCCTATTGTCCTTATCTCCTCAACTTTGATTTTGTCTTAAATACATATAATAACTTTCCACATAGCAGCGGAATTGCATCATCAGCCTCATCTATGAGTGCTTTAGCACTTTGTATTTGCCAACTTGAATTAAGAATGAAAGCTAATATAGAGAAAGACTTATCATTAAAAAGAGCATCTTTCCTATCAAGATTGGGATCTGGAAGTGCTTGCCGCTCGATATATCCAGGTTTAGTAATCTGGGGCGAACATAAAGATATTGCCGGCAGTAATGATTATTTTGCCATTCCTTACCCTTATGAAGTACATGATATTTTCCATCGATTTAATGATATTATTTTGTTAGTCGATTCTCTCCCAAAGAGAATATCTAGTACTCTTGGTCATGATTTGATGAATCAACATCCTTATGCAAAACAACGTTTTATAAATGCTTATAAAAATATGCGGGAAATTATTTCTATACTTAAAAGTGGAGATGTCGAAGCATTTGGAAAACTCATAGAGTATGAAGCTCTCAGTTTACATATTATGATGATGACATCAAAACCTTCTTTTATATTAATCAGAGCTGATACACTGAAAATTATTGAAAAAGTTCAAATTTTTAGGGAAGAGCACCAAGTATCACTATATTTTACTCTAGATGCGGGCGCTAATATACACTTGCTTTATTTAGATAGTGAAATAAAAAAAGTTGAGGATTTTATCGCTCAAGAATTACCTATGTATATACTGGAAAATAAGGTTATTAGAGACACTTGTCAATATAATTAAAGATAGGGGGAAAAATGCACTAAAAAATAATTAATTATTTCAAAAATTAGTTATACAATTATATATTTGTATGTAATTTATGGTGGACGTAGCTCAGTTGGTTAGAGCGTTAGATTGTGGTTCTGAAGGTCGCCGGTTCGAAACCGGTCGTCCACCCAAACTAAAGGCCTATACAATGGAATCCTTTTATTTTCAAATAATTTTTCAATTGTATTTTTATTAAAGAAAATATACTTAAATTTAAAAAAAATAACAACTTTATCTAACCGAATTCACTAAAAGAATCTAAGATACTTAAAAAGAAAAAATAAATTCTAAGAAACTTAACTATTATAAAAATAAATAACCAATTTCTAATCTTAGAAGAAGCTATTATATGCTAGCCCTTAGATCATATGTGTATTTATATATAAAAAAATGTTTTAATAATATATTATAATTTTGTCTTTAGTTATAAATCTTCATTTTATTTATCACCATTAGCCGTAATATTTTATAAAGTATCGGGTTAAATTATAAGGGTTAAAAATCCAGACTAAATAATCACTCAATTCTTAAAGAGAGTTCATAAAAAAGCTAAAGAACTCACAAAGTATAATATAATATAGACCAAAAAATATTATTATTGTATCCTTCTTATAGAATCGGACTAATATTCTAAGCGTATTTGTTTAGCTGCACTAACCATATTTTTAAGTGCCGGAATAACCTCAGACCATTCTCTAGTTTTAAGGCCACAATCAGGATTAACCCAAAGATTAGGAACAGGTAAAAATCGGGTTGCTAGTGCTAGCAAATCTTTTATTTCTTGCGTACTGGGAATTCTTGGTGAATGAATATCGTATATTCCTGGGCCCATTGCATTGGGATATTGAAAATTAGAAAAAGCTTCGAGTAATTTCATTTGTGATCGAGAAGTTTCTATAGTAATAACATCAGCATCCATATAAGCAATATATTCTAAAATTTCATTGAAATCGCTATAGCACATATGTGTATGAATCTGAGTATCATCCCTTACGCCACTTGAAGCAATTTTAAAGGCATTAATAGCCCATTTGAAATAATCTTTCCTGTTTTTTTTCTTTAAAGGCATCCCTTCTCTTAAAGCAGGCTCATCGATTTGAATAATTCCTATACCATTATGTTCAAGATCTAGAACTTCATCACGAATAGCCCACGCAATTTGTTTTGCTGTTGTTGATCGAGGTTGATCATCTCGAACAAAAGACCATTGTAAAATTGTTACCGGTCCAGTAAGCATTCCTTTCATAGGTTTTTTAGTTTGCTTTTGAGCAAAATTAGTCCAGTATACTGTCATAGGTTTAGATCGACTTACATCACCATAAATTATTGGAGGTTTTACACAACGGCTGCCATAACTTTGAACCCAGGCATTTGTAGTAGAAAGGAATCCCTTAAGTTGATCTCCAAAATACTCTACCATATCGTTGCGCTCAAACTCTCCATGAACTAATAGATCTAATCCAATTTCCTCTTGAATATTAATAACTTGAATAATAGCATCTTTTATTTTTTTTTCATAATTATCTCTATCTAAAGTGCCTTTTTTAAAATCTGCTCTTAATTGACGAACTTCAGATGTTTGTGGAAATGATCCTATTGTAGTAGTAGGGAACAGTGGAAAATTAAAACGAGTGCGTTGAAGTTTGTACCTATACTCAAATACATTTTCTCGAGATAAGCCATCTTTATTAGAAGCTAGACGTATCTTAACTTTTGAATCATGAATTAACTTAGAGTTATGAGTATATTTATGTATATTTTGATTCTCTTTAAGTAAAAGACGATTCCCTTTGAAAATACATTGTAGATCCTGAATTTCTTGAAGCTTTTGATAAGCAAATGCCATGCGATCTTTAATCTCAGGGCAAATATTAATTTCAAATTCCAAATCAAATGGAACATGTAAAAATGAACAACTCGGAGCTATTATTAATCTTTCTTCTCCTAATATTTTAGAGGCTTTCCGAAGATATTTTAAAGACAGTTCATAATCATTTCTCCATATATTTCTACCATTAATTATTCCAAGTGAAAGCATACGATTTTTTGGAAAACGATCTAATAACTCATCAAATTGATAAAAAGAATTAATAAGGTCTATATGTAACGCAGTAACTGGCAATTTTAAAGCTAGAGAAATATTTTCATCTAAAGCCCCAAAATAAGTAGCTAAGAAAATTTTTAGAGTGGGATGTTCATTAGCTATGCGATTGTAAACTTTTTCAAAAGCTTTTTTTTCTTTTTCACTAAGGTCTAGTACTAAAAAAGGCTCATCTAGTTGTACCCAATTAGCTCCTTTTTCTTTTAATCGTTGTAATATCTCTAAATAAATAGGCAAAAGGCGATCAATTAAATCTATACGATCAAACCCTTTCTCCTTTTCTTTTCCTAATAATAAATAGGAAACTGGCCCAATAAGAACGGGTTTAGGAATTTTACGTAAAACTTCTTTAGCTTCTTTAAATTCATCAAATACCTTAGTTGAGTATAACTTAAAATCTTGATCTGAATTAAATTCAGGAACTATATAATGGTAATTTGTATCAAACCATTTAGTCATCTCCATAGCTATGATATCAAGACCATCTTTTTGATAACCACGTGCCATAGCAAAATAAAGATCAATAGAAGGCACTAAAGAAAGCAAAGGAGAATATCTCTTGGGGATAGCTCCAAGCAAAAAAGACATATCAAGTACGTGGTCATAAAAACTAAAGTCGTTACAAGGTATCCCTTCTAATTTTGATTGATATAACCAGTGCTCTTTCCGCAATTTCTTCCCTATCTTAAAAAGATCCTCAGAGGCAATTTTCCCCTTCCAATAGTATTCAATGGCTTTTTTTAATTCACGATGGATACCAATTCTAGGATAACCAAGGTTGTGTTTTAACATAATTTGATATTTTTTTATATTTCTCTTAATGAGAAAAAAAACATTTTTTATGAAAAGATTAGATCTATCGATAGCAAATGCGGTTACAATATAAAAGAAATTAAATTAAATAGATGATATTCTTATATATATTTTTAAGTATTAAAAATTTATTTTATTATAATAAATTATAAATTATTAAAAAATAATACCGAAAAGTTATATAGACATAAATTTCTAAATTTTATAAAAAAGGGTGATAAATAAATAAAATGTTTTATCACTTATGATTATTAAGCATAAGTGATAACAGTAAATACAATCTGGATATTACTTATGCCCCTCTGGGCATAATTTTTAGTATCGTATTTTTTTTCAATGAATTTAAGGATTCTATAATAAGAACAAAATTTGCTTGAATTTATATCTATACAGATTAATCCTCTAGTTTAAGGACTGTCATAAAGGCTGATTGTGGTATTTCTATTTTGCCTATTTGCCGCATTTTTTTTTTCCCTTGTTTTTGTTTTTCCAAGAGTTTTCTTTTTCTGGATATATCTCCTCCATAACATTTAGCTGTTACATCTTTTCGAAGTGCTTTAATAGTTTCTCGAGTAATAATTTTGTTTCCTATAGCTGCTTGTAAAGGGATTTCAAATTGCTGTCTGGGGATGAGATCTTTTAATTTTTCACATATTTTTTTGCCTATATAAAAGGCATTACTTCGATGTACTAAAGCTGAGAGCGCATCTATGGACTGTGCATTGATTATAATTTCTACTCGTGCTAAATCTGAGGGACGATAATCTATAGGGCTGTAGTCAAAAGAGGCATATCCCTTAGAAATAGTCTTCAACTTATCGTAAAAATTGAAAACCACTTCGGCTAAAGGCATTTCAAAAATCAACTCTACCCGTTTAGGGGTTATATAAAATTGATTCTTCATAATACCCCTTTTTTCAATACATAAAGATATTACTGCCCCTACGTATTCAGATATTGTAATAATAGAGGCTTTGATATAAGGTTCCTCTAATTTAGAGAGTTTTTTAGTATCAGGCATATCTGAGGGATTTTTTACCCAAAAATACTCAAGTGGAGATTTCTTTAAAAAAGCTTTATAGGAAACATTTGGCATCGTAGTAATTACCCTCATATGGTATTCTCGTTCTAGACGTTCTTGAATAATCTCCATATGTAACATCCCTAAAAAACCGCATCTAAATCCAAGGCCTAAGGCAACAGAAGATTCTGGTATAAAAGTAATAGAAGAATCATTTAAACTTAGTTTTTCAATACAATTACGAAGCTCTTCGTAATCTTGAGTATTCACTGGATATATTCCAGCAAAAACCATAGGTTTTACTTCTTTAAAGCCTTCTATAGCGATGTTAGCCGGGTTAAGCGCTCCTGTAAGAGTATCGCCTACTTTAATCTCCAAAGCATCTTTTATACTTGGAATAAGATAACCTACATCTCCAGTGCTTATTTTTTCTTTAGGAATTTGTTTAAGCTTAAGCGTTCCAATTTCATCAACGTGATATATTCGATTGGTAGCCATAAATTTTATTTTCTGCCCTTTATAAATCTCTCCGTTCATAACTCGAAAATACGCTTGTGCCCCTCTAAATGGGTTGTATACCGAGTCAAAAATAAGAGCTTGCAAAGGAGCTAAATGATCACCTTTAGGATGGGGTATTTTATCTATAACAGCCATAAGTATTTCATCAATACCTATACCTTCTTTAGCACTAGCTCGAATCACCTCATTTGAGGAACAGCCAATAAGATTAACTATCTCGTCTATTACTTCTTCAGGCCTAGCTACCGGTAGATCAATTTTGTTTAAAATAGGTATAATTACTAACCCGTTTTCTAAGGCTAAATAAAGATTTGATAATGTTTGAGCCTGTATACCCTGAGATGCATCAATTACAAGTAAAGCTCCTTCACAAGCAGCGATTGAACGAGAAACTTCATAAGAAAAATCCACATGCCCAGGTGTATCAATAAGATTAAACACATAAGAAATTTCGCCCTGTCTATAATTCATCTGTACTGCATGACTCTTTATAGTAATACCTCTTTCGCGTTCAAGGTCCATATTGTCGAGTAATTGATCTTTCTTTTCTCTCTCACTTATGGTTTTAGTGCGTTCAAGTAATCTATCTGCTAAAGTACTTTTACCATGATCTATATGAGCTATAATACAGAAATTTCTAATGAATCTCATAGGGGAAAAAGGTTTTTACTAAATTACAGTATTTAGAATTCTAAAAAATAATAAAGATTTAATATAAAATTATAAGATTGATATGTTTTTAGTAACTTCATGTTTTATTAACAAGATTATATGTTATATATAATTGTTAAAAAGGAAATTTATAATAAGTTATTAAACAGATCTTATAACTATCAAAATTTTTTATAATTAGCTATATTACTAATATCCGATCAAGACTTTTCATTATTATAAATGAATATTATAAATAAATATGACATTGCGTATATGAAAATGGCTTTTGAATGGGGAAAATTATCTTATTGCAAGCGAAAAAAAGTAGGTGCTATTATTGTTAAAGATCAAATGATCATATCTGATGGATATAATGGGACACCTGTTGGATTTGAAAATATATGTGAAGACAAGAAGGGTTTTACTAAATGGTATGTTTTACATGCTGAAGCCAACGCTATACTAAAAGTAGCTGCTTCTACAAATTCTTGCAAAAAAGCTACTTTATATATTACCTCTTCGCCCTGTTGTGAATGTAGTAAACTTATTCATCAATCTGGTATTGAGAGAGTAGTATATCATACCCTTTATAAAGATATAAAGGGGATCGATTTTCTTCGTCAAGCACGTGTAAACGTTCAACAAATAGAAATTTAGCCATTAATTAATAACTTTTAAGACTTTTTACGATGATGTTTTTTATATTTCTACCAGTAGATTTTTATTCCTAACGGGGAGATGCCTATTAGATTATGACTACTAATAAAAAAGTTTAACCTTTATTTTATAATTAGATTAAAAGAGTGAAAAAAAAGATTATTCCTTAATCTAAAGAGACTTATAGTATTTTTTTTAAAAAAAAAATCTAACATAAGTTATTCTATATACAGCATAGAAAATATATAACATTGCCTTCTTTGCATAGTACAAAATAAGTTTTTATCTATATAAAGCTTTGTGATAGTTTATCCCTTTCGGGGAATAAATAATCCCACTTATATATAGTCATAAGAATAAAAATGTATAAATCATAAATATGTAAATATTTATATAATTTATTGTTTTAGACTTTTTCCAAGGTAAAAGAGCAAATGTTCTCCTTTTTATTAAAAGTTTATGTTCTCTTATAAATATTTTCCTAAAAGGGAGATACTATATTAAAGAACATCTCTAAGAGAACATATCCTAGTAAAATAAGAATTTTATATGTTGTAAATTCGATATTACAAGTATTTATGATAAATCTATTTTTTTTAATTTAAAAGCGCTTATTATCTTCTATATTCATCTCTAACATAGAGTATAAATTAAATTATTTTAAACATCATGTTATTTTATAACATTAAAGAATTTATCTCAACAACTAAAGAATATGCATTATGGATCTTCCATTTAATATATGTAGGTCTACTCTATAAAGCCTATTATTAGGATTTACTAATGATTATATAATATTTTATAGTTTTACAAGTATAAGAAAATTAAGTTTCATAAGACATGGAAAAAATTATTAATAAGGTATCTAAGAGTACTCTCATTAGTATTGATCTAGAAACATTGCGTCCTAAAGGGCCACGTATACTACTAGACATAAAACCATGGCTTTATAAAGAACTTATGTTATGCGAAAAAGACTTTAGAGCACAGCTTAAAATACATAGATGGTCTAAGTATAGTAATGCTTTCATTGCACTCGATTGTTCTTCAAATGCAATTGTTCCGGCTTGGGTTTACATGCTACTAACAACATATCTTCAACCTTATGCATTTAGAGTTGTTAGGGGATCTCTAAATATTCTAGAAACTATTCTTTATCAAGAATTTATCCAAAAAATGGATTTGCAAAAATATCGAAATGCTCGAGTTATTATCAAAGGATGTAATGAGCAAGCCATTCCCGAAAATGCTTACTTATTGTTAATTCAAAAATTACAGCCTATAGTACATTCTATTATGTATGGAGAGCCATGTAGTACCGTGCCCTTATTTAAGGATTCAACATTGAAAACATGTTCTTGAACTACTTTTTTGCAAATTTAATATGTTCTAAGTACATCAAGATTTTTTGAATCTAAGATTATTATCGTTAAAAACAATACATACTAATAATTATTTTAAGTATGGTCATTAATGAGGCAGAAAGAAGTGTATAACTGATGGGATATTTTTATTATTATAACCTAAGTATCTTTACAATTATTTTTTATATAATTAAAAATTACATAGGAGTAAAAAACTAATTAAAATAAATTATTCAAGAAAAAAGTAGAGCTATATTATTCAGTATCTTCTATAGATTCCTAGGTTTATTAACATAGTCAACAATTTTAAATGGATAATTTTAAGGCTCTATTCATAGAGCTATGTACAAAATAGCTCAAAACACTGACTGATTGCCTATCTATAGAAATATGTTTTTCTCTATAATTAAATACCTCATAGCTGTTATGTAAAAGAGATTATTCTTTTGCGAACATTGTAGTTATATACTATGATCCTAGCAGGGATTTATAGCATATATTTTTATATTAGGAGTTTCACTGATGTTTTTACATAAAGTATATAAAAAGATCTTTATAGAATTTAGAAGTAATCTTTATCACAGGTAAACTTTTAACTATTTAAAAAATATAAAATATAAACAATATATAGGGTTATAAATATAACATTACAAATAAGTAAACGGATTTTTATTTTTTAATAGTCTTTTTTTTTAGGCTTATTCTGCAGAATAAAAACATTTTTCCCGTATATTTCATCTTTTTTTAAAGATATATTGGTGAATTTCATAACGATCTAGTTCGTAAATATCTCGTTGGATATTTTAATGTATTATAATAACTTTCCTTAGTTAGGAATAATTTTAAGGATATTATATGTTAAATCTGTTGAATCTTTATTTCAATTTAATAAAAACCATATGCTATTTAAAAATATAAATCATAATACTTTCTTTCTTATAAAGTGGTTTGTATAGATACAATAACGTTTTCAACCTTTTTACTTTTGATTTGAAGGATATATACTTATTTTATTTCGTTTATAGTGAAAAAATAAGTAATTGCCTTTTCCCCCCATATTCAAGACAATATCTTTTTCAATTGTTAAAGAACAATCTATCGCTTATAGAATCATTTTAAAAGGAAATATTTATTATAAACTTAAAAAGCTTTTTATAATACGTATTAGCTCAAAAAAAATTAGTTATATAAACATTTAACAATTATGAAAAACGATAAAAAAAATATATACGTATAAATAAATAGGTAAAAATCCTTACTCTAATTATAGAAATACAATTATAGAAAAAAAAATCGTGTAAAAAAAAAGAATTCCCTTTTTTTCGAAAAAAAATATATAAAATATAGGAAAAGAGCAAAAAAAAAGATCATCTTAGCTTAAGATGTATTTATAGATTTTATATAAAATTTTCTATTTCCTTAAAAATCTAATAGATAGACTTTGAGAAAATAAAAATAAAAGAATAGTATAAATATAAAGATTTCAATAGTAAATATTCATCTAATTATTTTTATTAAAATATTTACTTAATAACCAAAACTTAAGGGTTAAGTCGAAAAAGAAATATAAAAGGATATTTTATTTGTAAATAAATATCCTTTTATATTAAAAATTTTCATAAGTATAGATATTCAAGAGGTGGTATATTATTGAATAAAATAGTTTCTTTATTAAGAATTGTTCTAAAAATATAAGACATATTAAAAAATATTTGTAATATACAATACGTCAACCTAAATTTGCTTAAGGTTATGTATATATAAATATGTGCAATAATGCAGCAACCCAAGTTTATTCATTCTTCTATAGGAAAGAAAATCCTGATGGCTATTACTGGGTTCTTTCTCATGATTTTCCTTTTAGTACATCTAAGTATTAATCTTTTTCTTTTTGTAGGTGAAGACGCTTTTAATAAAGCGTCTCATTTTATGTCTACTAATCCATTTATTCAAGTCTCGCAATATATTCTTGCAGTAGGGTTTATTATTCATATCTTTTTTGGCATTAAGCTTTTCATTCAAAATAATGGTGCACGTGGAGAAGTATCTTATATAATAAATCAATGGCAAACGCATACTCCCTTTAATGCTAGAACTATGATTTATACAGGAGGGTTAGTATTGTGTTTTTTGATTTTGCATTTAAATAACTTTACTATTCCAATAAAAATGCATCTTACTTCGGAGGTCAATGATTATAAATTGGTTACTTCTCACTTTAAAAGCCCTATTTACACAATAATTTATATAATCTCCTTTATCTTTCTTGCTATTCATCTTAGTCATGGGTTTAAGTCAGCTTTTCAATCCACAGGAGCATATCATAAAAATTATATACACGTAATACGGAAAGCCGGCATATTATATTTTTGGGTTATATCACTTGGATTTTCGGCTATTGCCTTTTGGTTCTTTTTTAAAAACAACGCTATTTTCCCTTAGCTTGATTATCTATTTTTATAGTATGAACAACATATTAGATGCGAAAATACCTAAAGGACCTTTGTTTGACAAATGGAAAAATCACAAGTCTGAACTTAAATTAGTAGCTACTAATAACCGTTCTAGTATTGAAATCATTATCGTAGGCACTGGGTTAGCGGGAGGAAGTGCCGCAGCTACCTTAGCTGAACTCGGATATAGAATTAAAGTTTTTTGTTATCAGGATTCTCCACGCAGAGCACACTCTATAGCGGCACAAGGAGGAATTAATGCATCAAAAAATTACAAAGGAGATAACGATTCTGTATATAGACTTTTTTACGATACGATCAAAGGAGGAGATTATCGATCAAGAGAGGCTAATGTATATCGTTTAGCTGAAGTTTCATCAAATATTATTGACCAATGTGTTGCACAGGGAGTCCCTTTCGCTCGTGATTATGGAGGGTTACTCGATAACCGTTCTTTCGGGGGAGTTCAAGTTTCAAGAACGTTTTATGCCAAGGGTCAAACAGGTCAACAACTTTTACTTGGGTGTTATTCAGCGATGTCTCGCCAGATTGGTAAAGGACGCATTGATATGTACTGTCGTCATGAAATGCTCGATATAGTTATTATTGACGGTAAGGCACGCGGTATTATAGCACGTGATTTAATAAGCGGTGAAATACAAAGACATTCGGCGCATGCAGTAATTATTGCTTCAGGAGGTTATTCTAATGTTTTCTTTCTTTCTACTAACGCTATGGGCTCAAATGTTACGGCTGCTTGGAAAATTCATAAAAAAGGTGCTTTTTTTGCTAATCCATGTTATACACAAATTCATCCTACATGTATACCCGTACATGGTTCGTTTCAATCAAAACTTACACTTATGTCTGAATCATTGAGAAATGATGGACGTATTTGGGTGCCAAAAGATCAACAAGAAGCACTAGCTATTCGTCAAAAGCTTAAAAATCCTGATGACATCCCTGAACAGTCGCGGGATTATTATCTCGAGCGACGCTATCCCTCTTTTGCAAATCTCGTGCCTAGAGATATCGCTTCGAGAGCAGCTAAAGAGCGCTGCGATGCGGGGTTAGGTATTGAAGATAACGAAAACAAAGAAGGAGTATTTTTAGATTTTTCAACTGCTATTAGACGTTACGGAGAGGAAAAAGCATATGAGTTAGGACTTAAAAAACTTAATCATGAACAAATTATCAGCTTAGGGGAGAAGATGCTTGAATCCAAGTATGGCAATCTTTTTCAGATGTATGAAAAAATTACTAATCAAAATCCTTATCAAACACCTATGAAAATATATCCAGCAGTTCATTATACTATGGGCGGCATTTGGGTAGATTATAATCTTATGAGTTCTATACCAGGTTGTTATGTCATAGGTGAAGCAAATTTTTCAGATCATGGAGCAAATCGTCTAGGTGCTTCTGCCTTAATGCAAGGTCTAGCAGATGGCTATTTTATACTACCTTATACTATTGCCGATTATCTAGCCGACGATATTCGAACTGAATCTACACCAAAAGAACATCCTGAATTTGAGATAGCTGAGCAAGGCGTACGTGATAGGTTGAATTTTTTTATTAAAAATAAGGGACGTGAATCAGTAAATTACTTTCATAAAGCATTAGGAAAGATTATGTGGAATAAAGTAGGCATGGCTAGAGATAAAAAGGGACTTTTACAAGCTATAGAAGAAATTCAGAATATACGAAAGGAATTTTGGAGCAATGTTCGTGTCCCAGGTACTGCCTATGAACTAAATCCTGAATTAGAAAAGGCTAATCGCGTAGCTGATTTTCTTGAATTAGGCGAACTTATAGCTAAAGATGCACTCAACCGTAGAGAATCTTGCGGAGGGCATTTCCGTATAGAATATCAAAATGAAGAAGGTGAAGCCCTACGGGATGATAAACGCTATGCTTATGTATCTACTTGGGAGTATAAAGGCAAGAATATTAAGGAAGAAAAATTACATAAAGAAGCTTTGCACTTTGAATCTGTTAAACTTAAAACACGCTCCTATAAATAGGAAGAATTTATGACATTAATCCAATTGCTTAGTTTAACATTAAAAATATGGAGACAAAAAACCCCGCAAGATACAGGGCATTTTGAAACTTACTCTATAGATAACATATCACCCTATAGTTCATTTCTAGAAATGCTTGATATTTTAAATGAACAACTTATTAAGCAAAATAAGTCTCCTATAGCCTTCGATCATGATTGTCGAGAAGGTATTTGTGGGATGTGTTCACTATATATAAATGGCCAAGCGCATGGTCCTGATAGATTAGTTACTACCTGTCAGTTACATATGCGTAGTTTTAAAAATGGAGAAACAATTTATATAGAACCCTGGCGTTCTAGAGCTTTTCCGGTGATTAAAGATTTAGTAGTAGACCGTTCGGCTTTTGATAGAATAATAGCTGCTGGAGGCTTTGTTTCAGTAAATACCTCTGGGCGGACAATAGATGCTAACACTTTACCTATTTCTAAAGAAGATGCTGATAAAGCTTTTGATGCAGCTGCCTGTATCGGATGTGGCGCTTGTGTTGCTACGTGTAAAAATGCCTCGGCAATGCTCTTTGTATCAGCTAAAATAAACCATTTATCTTTACTCCCACAAGGGAAAATAGAAGCTAAAAGGCGAGCTCTCTCTATGGTTCGACAAATGGATCGAGAGGGGTTTGGTAATTGTAGCAATACAGGCGCTTGTGAGATTAAATGCCCTAAAAGTATTTCTATAGAAAATATTAGTCAAATGAATAGGGAATATCTTAGTGCCTCATTACAAAGTGAGGATAGGTAGATGTTTTTAATATATCGTTATGTTAATATTGTTATGAGTGGATCTCCTTTACGTATAGATATTATTTCAGTATTGCCAAATTTTTTAAAAGGGCTCTTTGAGATTTCTATCCTTAGAAGGGCTCTTAAAAAATCTTTAGTGGATATTAATGTTCATAGTTTACGCAACTATGGTCTTGGTAAACACAAACAAATAGATGATTATGTTTATGGCGGAGGTGCTGGTATGGTAATGCGTATAGAGCCCATAAAATATTGCCTTGATAAGCTTTGCTCAGAACGTCTTTACGATGAAATTATTTTTATGACTCCTGATGGAACGCGTTTCTCGCAATCTTATGCTAATATACTCTCGCTAAAAAAAAATCTTATTATTCTTTGTGGGCACTATAAAGGAGTAGACCAACGTGTACGAGATTATTTGATTACTAAGGAGATTTCTATAGGAGAGTATGTGCTCTCAGGAGGAGAACTTCCAGCAGTGGTAGTAGTAGATTCTATTGTAAGGTTGATTCCAGGAGTTTTAGGAGATGAAACTTCAGCACTTACTGATTCTTTTCAAGATGGATTAATTGAAGCTCCTATTTATACCCGTCCCTCACAATATAAAGGGTGGTTAGTTCCTGATGTACTACTTTCAGGAAATTTTAGAAAAATCGATCACTGGCGCCATGAAAAATCTTTGCAACGCACTAAAAAATGTTTTTTTAAAAATGATAAAGGATAAAAAAGTCTAATAGATAAAACATTTATAAATTAAATAATCCCCTTTATTTTTTAAATACGTTTTTATTAAAGTAGTTTATATTAATTATAAATCTTGGTATACTATCGTTTATAGCATATACTTTTTATTACAAATAAAAAAATATCCTAAACTATTATATATAAGAATACTAAATAGATAAAAAATATTAACGGGTTGCTCTATTTATTTTTATATATACAAAATACTTACTATAACAGTAGTAAAAAGTTTTTCTTCTTTATACAAAAAAATGTTTAAAACTAAAAAATACTTTATAAAAGGTTACGAATATTCTATTTCTTAAACAGAAAGATAAATTTAGATTATTTCTTACTCAAAACTTCAAATTTGGGTTATTAGACTTTACTCGCTATTATGCAAACAGTCGTGAATTTAAAAATCAGACTTATTTAAGTATATATAATAATATATTGATTTATTATCAAATAAATAACGTATTATTTCAAAATCTATAACTTTATTCTTCTTTATATTTTTTATCATGCCAAATCTTATAGCGGAAATTTTTATATTTATTGCCTTTATTTTTTCTTAGCCAATTTTAGAATACATTCTAAATAATGATTTTTTCTTATATGTTTGTTGT
Source organism: Candidatus Insignibacter tubulum (assembly GCF_056790205.1). Taxonomy (NCBI): domain Bacteria; kingdom Pseudomonadati; phylum Bacteroidota; class Flavobacteriia; order Flavobacteriales; family Blattabacteriaceae; genus Candidatus Insignibacter; species Candidatus Insignibacter tubulum. The sequence continues at coordinate 45,692 of NZ_CP199715.1, read as the reverse complement.
AAAAGCCTTTAGTTTTATTTTCTATCTATTCTTTATAGTTTAGTTATAGAGTATAAATACTTTTTAAAAAAGTCTTTATCATATAAACCCCTGTACAAATTAAAACAGTGGTTAAATTTGCTATAAATATGATTTAAAATTTTAAATTCTTTAAAAATCTTAGCTTTAAAATTTGTGCTTTCCTTTCATATAGCTCTATATAGAGCTCCTCTTAAGATAAATTTATAAAATAAATTAAAATACAGGTCGATATTATATTCGTGTAAATCTATATTTTTTATGAAATCACAAAAAATACGCCAGAGTTTCTTAGATTTTTTTGAAAAAAAATCTCATCAAGTTCTTCCTTCATCTTCTATTGTCGCTTATAATGATCCTAGCTTATTGTTTACAAATGCTGGCATGAACTCTTTTAAAGATTATTTCTTAGGAAAGAATAAAGCGCCCTTTAAAAGGATAGTCAATACACAAAAATGTTTGCGTGTAACAGGGAAACATAATGATCTTGAGGATGTGGGTTATGATATCTACCATCATACTATGTTTGAGATGCTCGGGAATTGGTCTTTTGGGGATTATTCTAAAAAAGAAGCTATTGAATGGGCCTGGGAACTACTTACCGAAGTATACCACATTCCATACGAAGATCTTTATGTTACTATATTCTCCGGAGATACGGATGATGGACTTGTTGCTGATGAACAAACTCGTTTGCTTTGGGAGGTTATAGTTAAAAGTGATCATATTATCGCTTGCGGGAAAAAAGATAATTTTTGGGAAATGGGTCTGAATGGTCCTTGTGGTCCTTGTTCAGAGATTCATATCGATTTACGCTCTCCTCATGAAAAAAAACATATCTCTGCAAGAGACCTTATTAATAAAGATCATCCGCAAGTTATTGAGCTTTGGAATCTAGTTTTTATAGAATTTATACGTAAAGCTGATGGTAGTCTTGAAAAGTTAAGCTATAGTTATATCGACACAGGTATGGGATTTGAACGTCTTTGCAGAGTGTTGCAAAACAAATCTTCGAATTATAATACTGATCTTTTCTTCCCATTAATTCAGAAAATAGACCAACTTAGTGATACTCAATATGGCAAGGATCCCCAAAAAGATATAGCTATTCGTATAATAGCGGATCATATACGTGCTGTAGCCTTTGCTATTGCTGACGGGCAAAGCCCATCTAATACCGGAGCTGGTTATGTCATTCGACGTCTGTTGCGACGGGCTGTAAGTTACGGATATTGTTTCTTAAATCAAAAAGGAGCTTTCTTCTATAAATTATTAGATGTTCTTATAGCTCAAATGGGTAAGGTATTCCCAGAGCTTATTAATGGACAAAAATGGATTCGACAACAAATAAAAGCCGAAGAAATAGTTTTTTTTAAAACCCTAAATCAGGGTATAAAACGTATGGAAACTATTGTTAAAGAGACAATAGATAAAAAACTAGTATATATTGAAGGAGATAAAATATTTGAACTCTATGACACTTATGGATTTCCGATAGATCTTTCGAAACTTTTAGCTGCTGAGAATGATCTAAAAATCGATGAAATTGGTTTTAAGAAACAGATGCATCTACAAAGAGAACGTTCTCGAAACGTGAGAAAAAATATAAAGAATGATGATTGGATAATCTTAAGAGATAACTTCTTTGAATCCCAAAAGAATTTTTTAGGTTATGATTATTTAAATATCAACACGTACATCTGTGCATATCGTCGTGTACAAACTTCTAAGGGGAATTATTATCATTTAGTTTTTAATTCTACGCCTTTTTATTCTGAAAGTGGAGGTCAAATAGGTGATAGTGGTTATATAGAAACTATAAATGAAAAAATTCCTATTATAGATACTAAAAGAGAAAATAGCCTTTTTATTCACATAGTTGAAAGACTCCCTAAAGACCCTACACTACTTTTTAAGGCTACAGTAGATATAAATCGCCGAAAGAATATTGAAAAAAATCATAGTGCTACTCATCTATTGCATTATGCGCTTAGGATATTGCTGGGAATGCATGTTAGTCAAAAAGGTTCTTATGTAGGTCCGGATCGCCTGCGTTTTGATTTTTCACATACTCAAAAGTTATCTTGTGAACAATTGCAAACGATTGAAACATTTGTGCAAGATATGATAGATAAGGATTTTATTCTGCAGGAGTCTCGAGAAATTTTATTGGAAGAAGCTATCAGTAAAGGTGCTATAGCTTTATTTAGTGAAAAATACTTAGATAAGGTTCGATTAATAGGGTTTGGTCCATCATTAGAAGTATGTGCAGGAACACATGTAAAGCAAAGTGGTAAAATCCAATTGTTTAAAATTATATCTGAGTCTTCCATAGGTTCTGGTATTCGTCGCATAGAAGCGCTAACTTCTAAATCAGCTCTTATGTACTTAAAAAAAAATAATGAGATTTATCAAAAAATGCTTGCAAAAATGCAATATCCATCTAATCCTTTAAAAACTTTTGAACAATTACAACAGGAAAATAAAAGATTACAATATCAAGCTAATTCTCTAATAGAGAAAGAAATTAAATACCTTAAAAAGGAATGGTATACTAGGGCTAAAAAGTATGACAACTTTACTCTTATTTGCGATAAAACTGATTTAGACCTTTCCTTTATAAAATCAATTTCCATGGAACTACGGAGAGAAAATAAGGAATTAATTTTACTTGTTGCTCGTATAGATAAAAATGATATTATACTCTGTACAGCAGTTTCGGATGATCTAGTAAGTAAAGGAGTAGATGCTGCTTATATTATTAAAAATCTTGTACCTTTTATCCAGGGAAAAGGAGGAGGTCAGAAGTTTTTTGCTATGGGGAAAGGAACTGATCCTAAAGGTGTAACTAAAGTTTTTAAGAAAGTAAATAATTTTATTCCTTTGTAAGAAAAGATATGAGAACTTCTTATTCTATTTTTTATTTATTTTAAAAAACTACTCTTAATATCCTCTAGCTATAAAAAAATAATTTAATTAGGTTAAAATGTCTTTTATTCTCTGTTAGATATGCTATTGATTTTTTTTCATATTTCATCCCTATCCTCTGTTTTCATAAAAAAAATAACGTGTTACTATGTATAATTTAACACTTAAATAAAAATATTAAATTTGGATAACTATTATAATCATCAAATAAATGCCCCCTATTTATCATGGATCGATATTCTTTTCTGAATGCAATGCATCCAGAACTTATCGAAGAACTTTATCAAAAGTATCTTCATTCACCTGATAGTATTGAACCCAGTTGGAGAACTTTTTTTCAAGGTTTTGACTTCTCAAGGGGAAACTTCAAGGAAGAATTAGAGTTTTGTGAACAAGAAATCAATGAAAATAATTTTGATTTTAAACATTACTACATTGAAAATACTGGGAAAAACATTAAAGAATTTCAGGTAACTACTTTGATACAAGCCTATCAAAGTCGCGGCCACCTATTTACAAAAACTAATCCAATACGCAAAAGACCTGAGTATACGCCAAATCTAGATATTGAACAATTTGGACTTAATCCATTAGATCTTACTAGTATTTTTAAATCTGGAGAACTTATAGGAAAAGGGCCTACAACACTTGTTAATATAATTGCTCATCTTAAGGCAATTTATTGTGAATCTATTGGGATTGAATATATGTATATACGTAATCCTGAAAAAATAGAGTGGATTAATAAATGGGTGATTAAAAATGATAATCATCCTGTCTTATCTCATCAGGAAAAAAAAAATCTTCTTAAGATACTTAATGAGGCAGTAGTATTTGAGAATTTTTTGCACACTAAATTTGTAGGTCAAAAACGATTTTCTATTGAAGGAAATGAATCTCTATTGCCTGCTTTAGATGAACTTATAGATTATGCTTCAGATCATTATCAAGCCCAAGAATTTATTATAGGAATGTCTCATAGAGGTCGGTTGAATATATTAGCTAACCTTCTTAAAAAAAACTCTTCCGAAATATTCACTGAATTTTACGGTAATGAATATGAAGAGCCTATGTTCGCTGGTGATGTTAAATATCATTTAGGAGCTACTATGATTCGTGAGAATAGAAAAGGAAAATCTGTAACGATAAGCCTTGCACCCAATCCTTCTCATCTTGAAACAGTCAATTTAATAGTACAAGGAATAGCTAGAGCTAATGTAGATTGTTATTATCAAGGTAATTTTTCCAAATTAATACCCATATTAGTACATGGAGATGCTGCTATTGCCGCTCAAGGTGTTGTTTATGAGATGGTACAGATGTCTAATCTTAAAGGCTATAAAACAGGAGGAACAATACATATTGTGGTAAATAATCAAATTGGATTTACTACTAATTATCTAGATGGACGTTCTAGTACTTATTGCACTGATATAGCTAAGGTTACCCTTTCTCCAGTTTTGCATATTAATGCTGATGATGTGGAAGCTGTAATTCATGCTATACGATTTGCTGTAGATTTTCGTATGCGTTTTGAGCAAGATGTTTTTATTGATTTGTTAGGTTATAGAAAATACGGCCATAATGAAGGAGATGAACCACGATTTACTCAACCTTTTCTTTATAAGGCTATTGATAAACATTCTAATGCAAGAGATATCTATAAGGCAAAATTATATAAAGAAGGAATTATTAATGATAAATATATATCCATTATTGGATGTAATTTTACAAATCAACTCGAGAAAAATTACGAAATCGCTGGGAATATAGAATATAGCAAGATCAATGCTTTCTTGCCTGACAAATGGAAGAATTTTAAAAAAGTTAAATCCGAAGAACTATTCAAAATTTCGGATACACGTTTCCCTTTGGAAAAGCTCAGAGAAATAGGATTCAAAATAAGTACCTTACCAAAAAAAGGTAAATTTTATCGAAAAGTACAAAAAATATTTAAGCAAAGGCGCGAAATGTTAGAAAAAGGCAATGCTCTCAACTGGGGTATGGTTGAACTTTTAGCTTATGGAAGCTTGCTTAGTGAAGGATTTAATGTACGTCTTTCTGGAGAGGATGTAGAACGAGGAACTTTTTCACATCGTCATGCGGTAGTTATAACAGAAGATACTGAGGAGAAATATATTCTTTTAAATACTATTGAAGCCTCTCAAGGTATCATGTATATATACAATTCATTACTCTCAGAGTATGGTGTTATGGGGTTTGACTATGGATATGCTATGGCCTCTCCTAATACGCTTACCCTATGGGAGGCACAATTCGGAGATTTTAGTAATGGTTCGCAGATCATAATAGATCAATATTTATCTACTGCTGAGGATAAGTGGAAGGTCCAAAATGGGTTAGTTTTGATGTTACCTCATGGATATGAAGGGCAGGGATCAGAACATTCCTCTGCTCGTATTGAGCGTTATTTACAATTATGTAGTAATCATAATATGATAGTTCTTAATTGCAGTAATCCTGCTAATTTTTACCATGCCTTGAGAAGACATATGAAATTTCCTTTTCGGAAGCCCCTAATTATTTTTACTCCTAAAAGTTTACTTAGACATTCACTCTGTACCTCTACTTTAGAATCATTAGCTATGGGAAGTTTTAAACCTATTATAGAGGATAGTGTAGATAACCTAGTAAACATTACTCGTTTATTGATGTGTTCAGGTAAAATTTATTACGAACTCCTAGAACGGAAACAGATAACAGAATCGAAGCATATTGCCCTTGTTCGACTTGAACAGCTTTACCCTCTTCTACAAGAAGAGATAAAAAAGATTTTTAAAAAATACCCATCCTGTCAGGAATGGATATGGGTTCAGGAAGAACCTGAAAATATGGGATTATGGCCTTATTTATCCTACAAGTTTAAAAGTTTCCCTATTGAACTTGTATCACGTTCCAAAAGCGCCTCGCCCGCTAGCGGTTCTTATAAAAACTTTATAAGAACACAACAAGAAATTATTGACAAAGTTTTTAAATCCTAAACTTATGATATTAGAAATGAGGGTTCCTTCTCCAGGTGAATCGATTACAGAGGTAGAAATTGCTTGTTGGCTTGTTAAAGATGGTGATTATGTTAAAAAAGATCAAGCTATTGCAGAAGTAGATTCTGATAAGGCTACCTTGGTAATTTCTGCTGAATGTGCAGGAATCATAACATTAAAAGCTAAAGAAGGGGATACTTTACAAGTAGGTCAAATTATTTGTTTAATAAATACGGTCTCTCTTGAGAATACAAATATTTTAGCATCCTCTTCTCTTGCACCAAATCAAGAAGAATTTAAAATTCTAAATACTGTTGATAACAAAGTAGCCGAAACTTGTGTAGTAAAAAATATACCATCTCCAGCTGCTAAAAAAATTCTAACGGAAAAAAATATCCCCTTTGATCAGGTTCACGGTTCAGGGGTTCAAGGCCGCATTACTAAGGAAGATGCTCTAAAAGCTAGACCTTTACTAAATATTTCCGAAAACGTTTTACGTTCATCAAAAAGAGTACCTCTTTCTAAGCTCCGACGTAAATTATCTGAACGGTTAGTTAATGTAAAAAAGAATACTGCTATGCTCACTACTTTTAATGAAGTAGATATGAGTAAAATTATTAATATAAGGAATAAGTACAAAGATTTATTCAAAGAACGTCATGGATTAACTTTAGGCTTTATGTCTTTTTTCACTAAAGCCTCTATACGCGCTCTACAAATATACCCTCAAGTTAATTCAATGATGGATAATCAAGAAAAGATACTTTATGATTTTTGCGACATCAGCGTAGCAGTATCTGGCCCTAAAGGGCTTATGGTCCCAGTAATCAGAAATGCTGAAAATCTTTCATTTAGGAACATTGAACAAGAGATCAAACGGTTGGCCTTTCGTGTACGCGAAAATCTAATATCGGTAGATGAAATGACTGGCGGTACTTTTACCATTACTAATGGAGGAGTATTTGGTTCTATGCTTTCTACGCCAATTATCAATCCTCCACAAAGCGCGATTTTAGGAATGCATAATATAATAGATCGTCCAGTGGTTATAGATGGGAAAATAGAAATTCGTCCTATAATGTATCTTGCACTTTCTTATGATCATCGTATTATTGATGGACGTGAATCCGTGGGTTTTTTAGTATCAATAAAAGAATCTTTAGAAGATCCTATAAAATTTTTAATGGAAGAAAAAATTCAAATAGCCCTTGAACTATAAATAGATAGTAGTATATAATACACTACTATAAAACATAGTTAATTACGTTTGATATAATCTTAAAAAGATAAATTAAAAAGAGAGTCATATTTTTTATTCTAAAAATTACTATTAATAGTATATCTATATTATATATTACAGTAGTTTATTTTTCCTTAACTAGGAAAAGATAGATAATATAATTTTCTCTTAGCTATCTTATTAGCTAAGAGAAAACAAACGTGAAGGGTTTCACAAACTTGCTATAACCCAATATTCTAAGTAATAATTCATATAGTTTTATTTATATAGATGAAACTATATGAATTATTACCTAATCTTATATTAAGACAATTGGTATATAATTTTATGACTTTTTAATAAAATTCTTATATTTTAAATATTAAAGTAATCGTAACAGCATTATTAGTATTATATCACTTAATATATAAGTTATAGATAATTTAACAATTTTTTAATATTTACCCTTTTAGTTTTTTTTCTGTGACTATAAGAACTCCTCCTTAGGGAGGAGGAGGAGCCTAAAAGGGTGAATATTAAAAACGAAAATACAATAAGTTAATATTTACTTTTACTGAAAAGTATAATAAGGGAAAAAATATAATCTTTTTGATTAATATTAAACGGGTATTTATTACTGAATAATAAGTAAAACGGCCCTTCTATAAAGAAGAAGGTGCCCTTTTTATTTTATAGAAGTTATAATAGAAGTAACTTGCCTTATGATAAGGTTCTCAAAAAGCTTATAATAACGTTATTATTTTAAAGTTAAAATTTATATTATTTGTTTTAATCTTTTTTCTCTAATTAGAGAGGGAGTCATAAATAGTTTTTATAAAAAAAATCCGTAACATTATCAAAATGTTACGGATTTTTTAATAAAAAGATATCTATATTGTTAGAGATGATTACATCATACCTCCCATTCCACCTCCCGGCATTGGAGGCGCAGCAGGTTCGTCTTTTTTAATATCAGTAACAACACACTCAGTAGTAAGTAGCATACCTGCTACTGAAGCAGCGTTCTCTAAGGCTACGCGAGTAACTTTAGTTGGGTCAATTATACCATGAATGATCATATTTTTATACTCTCCTTCTTTAGCATCATAACCAAAATCATCTTTACCCTCAGCTACCTTTGATATTACCACAGAACCTTCCCCGCCAGCATTTGCTACGATCTGACGCAATGGCTCTTCAAGAGATCTTCTGACTATTTGAATACCTGTGTCTTGATCCGAATTATCTCCCTTTAGATTTTTGAGCGAATTAACACTACGAACTAAAGCTACACCACCTCCTGCAACAATACCTTCTTCAACTGCAGCACGAGTAGCATGTAGAGCATCATCTACACGATCTTTTTTCTCTTTCATTTCTACCTCTGAGGCAGCACCTACATAAAGCACAGCTACACCTCCAGCTAATTTAGCCAGGCGTTCCTGAAGCTTTTCTTTGTCATAATCTGAGGTAGTATTCTCAATTTGAGCTTTGATTTGATGAACCCGGCCTTCAATACATTTCTTATTGCCTGATCCATTAACGATAGTAGTATTATCCTTATCTATACTTACTCGTTCAGCACGACCTAACATATCAATTTTAGTGTCTTCTAACTTTGTACCAGTTTCTTCAGAAATTACGGTACCACCGGTTAAAATAGCTATATCTTCAAGCATAGCCTTTCTTCTGTCTCCAAATCCAGGAGCTTTTACAGCAGCCACCTTTAGAGCCCCACGAATTTTATTAACTACTAGAGTAGCTAAAGCCTCTCCGTCTACCTCTTCAGCTATGATCAATAAAGGCTTCCCAGATTGGGCAACAGGCTCGAGGATTGAAAGTAAATCCTTCATAACTGAAATTTTCTTATCACAAAGCAAGATATAAGGATTATCTAGATCTGTGATCATCTTTTCAGTGTTAGTGACAAAATAAGGAGATTGATAGCCACGATCAAACTGCATGCCTTCTACTACGTCTACATATGTTTCAGTTCCCTTAGCCTCTTCTACCGTGATAACTCCCTCTTTACCTACCTTGCTGAAAGCTTCAGCGATAAGCATACCAGTAACTTTATCGTTGTTAGCTGATATAGAGGCTACTTGCTCAATTTTCTGGCTGCCTACCTCAACTTGTTGAGATTGTTTTTTAAGATCTAAAATTACATTTTCTACTGCCTTGTCGATCCCTCTTTTTAAATCCATAGGATTAGCCCCCGCGGCAACATTTTTAAGTCCTTCGCGGACAATAGCTTGAGCTAATACAGTAGCTGTAGTAGTACCATCCCCAGCTACGTCATTTGTTTTAGAGGCAACTTCCTTTACCATTTGAGCCCCTAGGTTCTCGATAGCATCTTCGAGATCAATCTCCTTAGCTACTGAAACACCATCTTTAGTCACTTGTGGCGCTCCAAAAGATTTTTGTAATACCACATTACAACCTCTAGGCCCTAAGGTAACACGAACCGCATCAGCAAGTTTGTCAACTCCTTTTTTTAACTTATCTCTTGCTTCAATATCAAATTTGATGTCCTTTGCCATAATTAATTTTGTTTTTTAATCATTGTTTTTTTTAAATGATTGCTAATATATCAGATTCTCTCATGATTAGATAATCTTCTCCTTCATGTTTCATTTCCGTACCTGAATATTTTCCGTATAATACTTTATCTCCCACCTTTACAGTCATAGGCTCATCTTTCTTGCCTGTTCCTATAGCTACCACTTTACCTTGCTGAGGTTTTTCCTTAGCCGTATCGGGGATGATAATACCTGAAGAGGTCTTAGTTTCCGCTGCATCAGGTTGGACTAGCACCCTATCGGCTAGAGGCTTAATTCTTACATTTACCATAGCTTTAAATATTTTTAAGACTACCAACGATAGGGCGAAAAATATGCCAAGTTTTACTAACTTCAATAAGTAAGACAAAATTTCTTTTAATAAAGACAATTTGACATTTCAATATAAAAAATCTAACTCTTACCCATCTAAAAAAAACGATAGCTAAGTTTTAATAAAATAATTAAATAGCAATATTAGAATAAATAAGATGAAGAAAAATATCCAAGTGGTTTTTTCGAAAAAATTACTAGTGCGTTGTTCTCCAAACATTTGCATGTTATGACTTTCAAAACCTTGTGATAGCCCTCCTCCTTTTGGATTTTGAATCATGATGATCATTAAAAGCAGAAAAGAAACAATAATAAGAAGTATAGCTATAAGTATGTACATAATTGGATATTCATATTATTTTATTTTTTTTCTTTATCAAAACACGTGTTTTATACAAAGAAACTGTTTTTTTTTTTAAAATATTTCAAAAATAAGTATATCATTCATAATTTTAAGGCTTTAGTCGTATTTTTTATAACCCATAGTTAGAATGATAATCTTTCTGTCATGAAGTCATTCTTCTCATTTATTTAATATAATTTAGAATAAGTTTTGAATTTTACGATAGTATATGTTTTTTTAAGTAAAAACCCCTATTTAAATATAGGAGGATTGCTATATAGTTTTGATTTTTTTATTCTTCTTATCAAAATTTTATATCTGCATAAGATATAATGTCCCCTCCTCTTCCCCATCCCTCCCTAAAATTTAGGGATATTGATTAAAAATGCATCGTAGTATCATATCTAAATAAAGCATTATTAGTTTTTGCAAGATTTACTTTTATTAAGTCTCTTAAAGAGGTTTTTTAAAATATATTCTTGCTATATTTTAATAAATGAAGAGAGTAATAAAAAATGAATAATATAAAAATAATATATTCTGATAGGGATTAATAATTTTTAGATTATTCATTTTTTATTACCAATCATTATATATTTTATTAAAAATATCGGTTACTAACCGATCTACTATTACTGGTACTAGTACACTTTGTACTGATTCTGAAAATAGTGTTTCGTTTATTAGAAATTCTTCTTCAGCCTCAAAATCTTGTTCAAATTTTTTTCTTTGGGACTTTTTTATTAATATAATATACGCGAAGATTTATAGTAAGACATGTCTTTTGCGTTTTGTTATTCTCTATATTTATAGGGGTTTGTTTATATTCGAGGAATTCCTCTCTTAAAACAAGATCCGCTTCATTCTAGGAAAGTTGCAAATTCGTGTAACTCCTGAAAATATTTCGTAACTCTTTCATAAAAGTAGGTAATAACTTTATACCGGGGAAAGATGAGTTATCCACTGCCTGAATGATTTGGATGGGGGTTATCTCTGGATTTATAAGGGGAAAATCTCTTGAAAAACTGGAACAGCTCGATAATAGCATAAGAAAAAAAAACGTGATTCATACTTAAAGGGGATTTAAAGACCATATTGTTTTATTTTTCTATAAAGGGTACGTTCGGATATCCCTAATTCTTGAGCTGCTACTTTACGTTTTCCATCATTACGTTTTAATGCTTTTTGAATAAGTTCTATTTCTTTTTCCTGTAAAGATAATGATTCCAAAATCAAACGATGTTCTTGTTCTTCATTAATTTCCTCATAATCAGACTCTTCATCCGTTATATTTATCTCATCAGCTTTTTCAAGATGATATATCGGGTTAGGATTTATAGATTCTCCTTTGTGTGTAGGTAAATCTCCAAAAACTTTTTTTACCAATTTTGGATGTTTTTGCTCAAAATGTGAAATATCTCCCGTATGGGAACGAATAAATTCAAGTATTAATGATGTTAAATCATTAATATCTTTGCGTATCTCAAATAATATCTTGTAGAGCAAGTCTCGTTCACCTCCAAAATCTTGTCTGGAAATTTCGGTTGAAACAGTAGCCGGTGAGAGTAAAGGTATATTCTCGGGAAGATATTCTTTGATTTTATCAATAGAAATTTCTCTGTTAATCTCTACAACTGAGAGTTGCTCAACAAAATTTCTTAGTTGCCGAATATTTCCAGGCCAGAGGTAATTTTCTACATATGCCATAGATTTACTATTTAACCCTATCATAGGAATGCGATATTTTTCAGCAAAGTCTTGAGCAAACTTTTTAAAAAGCAACTCTATATCATTTCGTCTTTTACGTAAGGAGGGGAGATCAATTTGAACAGTATTAAGTCTATAATAAAGATCCTCACGAAAATGATTTTTTTTAATTGCTTCAAGAACATTAATATTAGTAGCAGCTATAATTCTAACGTCTGTTTTTTGAATTTGAGAAGAGCCTACCTTAAGAAATTCTCCTGATTCTAAAACTCTTAAAAGCCTAACTTGTGTAATCAAGGGCAATTCGCCTACTTCATCTAGAAATATCGTGCCTCTATCTGCAGATTCAAAATAACCCTTGCGTAGGCCGGTAGCCCCTGTAAAAGATCCTTTTTCATGACCAAAAAGCTCACTATCTATAGTCCCTTCGGGAAGGGCACCGCAATTTACGGCAATATAAGAGTGATGTTTCCTTTTGGAAAGCTGATGAATAATCTTTGGAATAAATTCTTTCCCCACACCACTCTCTCCAACGACAAGTACCGATATATCGGTAGGCGCTACCTGTATAGCCTTTTCCAAGGCTCTATTTAATGCCGGATCATTGCCTATGATTCTAAAGCGTTGTTTAATGCTTTGAATAGTTTCCATGACTTTTATATAACTGAAATGCCCTTACCAATAAGCGTTGCAGAAGTACAGTGATCCACTTGTACTTTTACTAAATTTCCCAGCTTATAAGATTTTTTAGGAAATACCACTACAGCATTTTGTGAGTTTCTTCCGTACCAGTAGTCTAAATTTTTTTTCGAAGTCCCCTCTATAAGAACTTCATGTATTTTCCCCGTATGTTCTTGCATACGTTTATAGGAATGTTGACGTTGTAAATCAATGATCTCTTTAAGACGTTTTTTCTTTATCTTATAGGGGACATCATCAATTAGTTGCTTCTCTGCAGGCGTTCCAGGTCTTACAGAATAGGCAAACATATAACCAAAATCATAGCATACATATTCCATCAAATTAAGTGTCAACTCATGATCCTGTTGAGTTTCACCACAAAAACCTGAAATTATGTCGTGAGATATAGCACAATCAGGTATAAGTTGTCGTATCTTATCGATAAGTTCTATATACTGCTCTCGCGTATAACGTCGATTCATTTTCCTAAGTATTTCTGTACTTCCTGATTGTACTGGTAAATGTATATACTTACAAATATTTGAATAATGAGCTATAATCTTAAGTACTTTCTCAGACATATCATGAGGATTAGAAGTAGAAAAACGAATACGCATTTCAGGCAATTTACGGGCTATTAAACCAAGCAAATCTGCAAAATCAATAGCAGTAACCTGTTGTATTAAAGAGGCTTTTAAAAACTCTTTTTTCACTCCTCCCCCATACCATAAATAAGAGTCTACATTTTGTCCTAATAAGGTTATTTCTTTATACCCTTTACTATAAAGATCTTGACATTCAAGCACTATACTATAAGGATCTCTACTGCGTTCTCTGCCGCGTGTGATAGGTACTACGCAGAAAGTACACATATTATCGCAACCTCGCATAATAGTAACAAAAGCCGTAATTCCGTTTCCAACTAAACGTATAGGATTGATATCAGCGTAAGTTTCCTCTTTCGAAAAAATTACGTTAATAGCACTTTTCCCTTCTTCTACATTATGAATTAAATTGGGAAGATCGCGATAGGCATCAGGACCCACAACTAAATCTACTATTTTTTCCTGTTCAAGCCATTGATATTTAAGACGCTCTGCCATACATCCTAAAATTCCTATTATAAGTTCCGGTCTTTTCTTTTTAAGAAATTGAAGATGAACTAGACGTTTACGAATAGTCTGTTCAGCATTTTCTCTTATAGAACAGGTATTAAGTAATATAAGGTCTGCCTGAATTGGCTCTGAAACAGAGATAAACCCTTCATTAGTTAAGATAGAAATGACAATTTCGCTATCTGAAAAATTCATTTGACATCCGTAACTTTCCAAATAGAGTTTGCGCTTAAACTTTATGGATGGATGGGTATAAGTTATTTTTCTTTGATTCGTATTCGATACGGGAAGTTCCTTAAATAAAATCATAATCGTTTTTGAATAATACAAAAATAGGAAAAACTGTCATGATGATAGTAGAAAGAAATTAGTCTGTTCCTTATATAAAGTAGCTATCATAATGTCATGATTTCATTAAACATCTTACTTTATATAAGTAAAGAAAAAAAATAAAATATTTAAAGATTGAGAATATTAATAAATGTTTATTAAAGATATATTATTTTAATAATAGGAGTTATTGTTACTAGAAATTTAGTTGTATAACAGATTCAAGATAAGTTTTTTAACTCTTTCCTTTGTAAAAGGAAAAATTTGATTTATACATTTTTAGTTAAAAAAAAATATATAACCTCTTTAAGGAACTTAAGCTTAAGAAGCTAATTTATATGCCATAATTAAATATCTTATAAAAAAATTTGTGTTTGTCTTTAATGTTTTTTTTTAAGAAAAAAGATCTTTGAGATGTGATTTTTATATCTACTTTCCTAAGTGAATAACTTTTTTACTTAAAAAGCTATAACAATATAGTTTTATATTACCTGTTCATTTTAATTACGTGCTTTACTAAAGCAATATTTTTTTCTAATTTTATAGTTAATATTTAGTTCTAAAAGTTTGTCAAAAACTTATAGATTTCTATACTCATTGTAGCCCCTCTCCCCCTCATAATTCTAAATTCTATCTTTTTAATGATCAACCCGAAAATAGTTAGTTAATTCATTAATTAATGAATATAACTCATATTGAGATTTTAAAAAATTTATGTAAAATTATATAAGGATATAAGATAACCCCCATCTTAATAAGATGTAATAGTAATAAATAAATATTCTAGACTATAAACAATTTTTTTCACTTTTTTTTTAAATTTGTTTTTTAGAATAAAAATCACTGTTTTACTTAGCACTAAGTAAGACAGTGATTTTTATTCTAATTTTTAAGCCTATCTTAAATCTAAAAGAATATATTTAAATATTTTAAAGTATATCTCTTAATACAAAGAAAGATAAAATATTACAGGAGCATAAAAAAAATATAGGTAGAGATTTACATTTTTAAGTTTTTGTAAAACAGCATATAATTTATTTTACTACTCGTATTATTATTAAAGAAATAAGATATAATATTTATTCTATAAAAACGATATGTCAAGAGTAGTGGTTGGTCTCTCTGGAGGAGTAGATTCTAGCGTAGCAGCAATGCTGTTAAAGCGACAAAATTACGAAGTAATAGGGATTTTTATGCGTAATTGGGATGACACTAGCTTAATTACTGATAAAAGATGTCCTTGGATAGAGGATAGTATAGATGCGATGTTAGTTGCTCAACAGTTAGATATCCCTTTCCATATTATCGATATGAGTAAAATATATAAAAAATATATTCTTAATTATATGTTTAAAGAATATGCTAGTGGGCGTACGCCCAATCCTGATGTCTTGTGCAATAAGGAAATCAAATTTGATTTTTTTCTTAAAAAAGCACTTTCTCTAAATGCTGATTTTATTGCCACGGGTCATTACGCGCGATGTAAAAAATCTTTTAAAGGCAAACAAACTATATATCACTTATTAGCTGGTATTGATAAAGGAAAAGATCAATCTTATTTTTTGTGCCAGCTTAATCAATGGCAACTTAGCAAAAGTTTATTCCCTATTGGAGAACTTGAAAAAAAAGAAGTAAGAAAATATGCTAAAGAAGCTAATTTAGTAACTGCTAAAAAAAAAGATTCACAAGGTCTTTGTTTTATAGGTAAAGTCAGACTACCTATATTTTTAGGGCAAAAACTCAAATCTAAAACTGGAGATATTATAAAAATTCCTTTTAATTCAGATATTTATAATAAAAGTAGAGAATTGCCTGAGTCTAGTAAAGAAGAACACGCTCTTATAGCCAAAAATTATCTATATGGTAGAGCCTACGGAAAGATCATAGGGCAACACTCAGGGGCTCACTATTTTACTAAGGGACAGTGTAAAGGTCTACATATAGGCGGGTATGCTAAAAAACTATTTGTTCTTGATACAGATATCGAACAAAACATAGTTTATGTTGGAATGGGCAAAAATCATCCTGGTCTTTACAAAAGGGCATTTTTTGTAAAGGAAAATGATATCCATTGGATACGTCCAGATCTATTATTACATAAAGGGGAAAATTTAAAAGTAAAATGTCGTATACGTTATAGACAAACTTTACAAGAAGCATGTTTATATAAAGAAGAGGACGGGCTTTATACCGTATTTAAAAGCCTACAGGCATCCATTACTGAAGGGCAATTTTCCGCATGGTATATAAATGAAGAACTTATTGGATCAGGCATGATTTCCTAATACATTAATAATGAAAAATCGTATTACGGATCTATTTAATATACGTTATCCTATCATACAAGGAGGAATGGTTTGGGTTAGTGGATGGCGTTTAGCTAGCAGAGTGAGTCAAAATGGGGGGTTAGGGCTTATTGGTGCTGGCAGTATGACTCCTGAGGTACTTTGTGAACATATTCAAAAATGTCGTATGGCTACTCAAAAACCTTTTGGCATAAATCTTCCTTTGCTTTACGAAAATATCGAAACACAAATTGAAGTCTTAATCCAAGAAAAAGTGAAGATTGTTTTTACTTCAGGGGGGGATCCTAATTTATGGACTAAAAAACTACAAAATAAAGGAATTAAAGTTGCCCATGTCGTATCAAGCACGAAATTTGCGCTTAAAGCTCAACAAGCAGGAGTAAATGCTATTGTAGCTGAAGGATTTGAAGCAGGAGGTCATAATGGTCGTGAAGAAACTACAAGTTTTTGTTTGATTCCTATTATAAGACGAGCTACGAAACTGCCTTTGATTGCAGCAGGAGGTATAGCTACAGGATCTGCTATATTAGCGGCTATAGCTTTAGGAGCAGAGGGAGTCCAAATTGGCTCACGTTGGATAGCTACTTTCGAATCTTCTGCTCATCCTAATTTTAAAACCGCTGTAATTGCTGCTAAAGAAGGGGATACTCAATTAACCCTTAAAGAGATATCTCCAGTTAGAATGCTTAAAAATACTTTCTATGAAAATATCCAAAAAATTTATAAAAAAGGCCTTCATATAGACGAACTTAGGAAATATTTAGGAAAGGAACGATTACGTAAGGGAATTTTCAAGGGCGACATAGAAAACGGAGAACTTGAAGTAGGTCAAATTTCAATTCTTATTGATTCCATTGAAACCGTAGATAATGTTTTTGATACTTTAATTAAAGAATATAATCAGACACGTAAGGCGGTTTTTGAAAAAAAATATGACTTTTAACGTTCCTTGATAACTGAGGTTGCATTATAGCAGTTTTTCCTTGATTCATAAAATCTTAGATTTTTTCAATAGGGTTCTTCTTTACTTAAAGCTCAAATAATGCATATTATATTTTCCCTAAATATAATTAGGATTATAGTTAAAATAATATTTTAAAAAGCGATTAAAATATAAAAAAGCATATGATATTTTGTGATAAAATTTACAGTGTTTTTTGAAAATAATCAAAATATTTTTACATTTACACTCCAGTTCATTACTGGGGTTCTTTGTATTTTTTATTGAGAATAATTGATATATGATGCCGGTGTAGCTCAGCTGGCTAGAGCACGTGATTTGTAATCTCGGGGTCAGGGGTTCGAATCCCTTCACCGGCTCATTAATATTTAAATGATTGGGGAGATACTCAAGCGGCTAACGAGGGCAGACTGTAAATCTGTTGGTATACGCCTTCGCAGGTTCGAATCCTGCTCTCCCCACGGTTTTACTTTAAAAAATATTAAAAATCAATAAAATATTCATAAAATGTGCGGGAGTAGCTCAGTTGGTAGAGCATCAGCCTTCCAAGCCGAACGTCGCGGGTTCGAGTCCCGTCTCCCGCTCTGTTTTTGAGACTCTTGCCGATGTAGCTCAGGGGCAGAGCGCTTCCTTGGTAAGGAAGAGGTCATGGGTTCAATTCCCATCATTGGCTCAAAGAGGTGTAATGAAGTAGTTTAAATTTAAATCTCAAATAGAAATTATTGTTGATTATGGCAAAAGAAACATTTAAGCGTGATAAACCCCATTTGAATATAGGCACCATAGGTCATGTAGATCATGGCAAGACGACTTTAACCGCTTCTATTACTGCAGTTTTATCTGCTCAAGGGTTAGCTGAGAAGAAAGACTTTAGCTCCATCGACAATGCTCCTGAAGAGAAAGAGCGCGGTATTACTATTAATACTTCTCATGTAGAATATCAGACAGTTAATCGCCATTATGCACACGTAGATTGTCCCGGACACGCTGATTATGTAAAAAACATGATAACTGGTGCTGCTCAAATGGATGGCGCTATTCTTGTGGTAGCTGCTACAGATGGCCCTATGCCTCAAACTCGTGAACATATACTTTTAGCACGACAAGTAGGTGTACCACAGTTAGTGGTTTTTATGAATAAAGTTGATGCGGTAGATGATCCAGAGTTATTAGAGCTTGTAGAAATGGAACTCCGTGAATTGCTTTCAAAGTACGATTTTGATGGAGATAATACTCCCATTATTCAGGGATCTGCTCTTGGAGCTCTTAATGGAGAGAATAAATGGGTAGAAAAAGTGAACGAGCTAATGTTAGCAGTAGATAATTATATCCCTAATCCTATTCGGGATATCGATAAACCTTTTTTAATGCCTGTTGAAGATATATTTACTATTACAGGGCGAGGCACAGTAGCTACCGGTCGCATTGAAACTGGAATTATTAATTCAGGAGATGCTGTAGAGATTGTAGGTATGAGTGATAAGAAGCTTACTTCTACTGTTACAGGGGTAGAGATGTTCAGGAAGATCCTAGATAAAGGACAAGCAGGTGATAATGTTGGATTATTATTACGTGGTATTGAAAAAATAGATATACGCCGAGGTATGGTTATAGGGAAACCTAATTCAATAAAACCGCATAAAAAGTTTAAAGCTGAAGTATATATACTCTCCAAAGAGGAAGGAGGGCGCCATACACCTTTTCACAATAAATATCGTCCCCAATTCTATCTTCGTACTACTGATGTCACTGGTGAGATTTATCTTTCTGATGGTGTAGAAATGGTAATGCCTGGTGATAATATTTCAGTTATTGTAGAATTAATCCAGCCCGTAGCTATGGATAAGGGATTGCGATTTGCTATTCGTGAGGGAGGGCGTACTGTTGGTGCTGGTCAAGTTATAGAAATCCTGGATTAAATTTTACTATTTCTTTCTAGTGCTATAGAATGTAGTAGAGAAAGAGCATAATTTTAAAACAATGTTTTTCTTTAAACTCATTCATTAATATTAATAAAGACGGACGTAGCTCAGTTGGCAGAGCATCGGTCTCCAAAACCGAGGGTCGTGAGTTCGAGTCTTACCGTCCGTGCAAAAAAAAAAGCTAAATATCAATGGATAAATCAAATTTTTTATTAGGCGTGTACGATGAATTTGTGCGAAAAATTACTTGGCCTAAATGGGATGAATTACAATTCTCTACTAGAATGGTGGCTATCTCAATTATGATGTTATCTGTTACTTTCTATATTATAGATGAAATTTTTATATGGGTTCTTCAAAAGATTTTTTCTGTTCATTTTTGATTTTTTAAATAAATCATGAACGTATTAGAGAAAAAGTGGTATGTTCTTAAAACTGCTAGTGGTAAAGAGAATAAAGTTAAAGTTTACATAGAAAATGAAATCCGTGATTTAGATTTTGAAAAAAAAATAGGTCAAGTTCTGGTCCCCGTAGAAAAGGTTATACAAATACGTAACGGGAAAAAAATCCAAAGGGAAAAAGTATATTATCCAGGCTATGTGATGATAGAAGCTATTTTAGAAGGTGA
Source organism: Candidatus Insignibacter tubulum (assembly GCF_056790205.1). Classification (NCBI taxonomy): domain Bacteria; kingdom Pseudomonadati; phylum Bacteroidota; class Flavobacteriia; order Flavobacteriales; family Blattabacteriaceae; genus Candidatus Insignibacter; species Candidatus Insignibacter tubulum. The sequence goes on along the minus strand of NZ_CP199715.1, from coordinate 25,641 downwards.
AATACTCCATTTAATAAAGAATATTCCGGGTGTTGTTGCTTTTTTAAGTGATCGTAAAGGTGGTCAACCTATTCCTATGAGGAAATCAGAAATTAGTAAAATGTTAGGTAAAATAGATGAGCTTTATGAAAATGATCCTGAGTTGAATATTCCTTTTACCGTTGGAGAAAAAGTAAAAGTTACCGATGGGCCTTTTAGTGGGTTTGATGGGACAGTAGAAAAAATTAATGAAGAAAAAAGAAAAGTTTCTTTAACCGTTTTAATTTTTGGGAGGAAGACTCCTTTAGATTTGAATTTTGCTCAAATAGATAAAATCATATAATATCTTGCTATACTTTTTAAGTAAAATAATTCGATGATAAATAAAATAAAAAAAATACTAAGACTTCAGATAAAAGGAGGAACGGCTAATCCTTCGCCTCCTGTAGGTCCTGCCTGCGGGGCGGCTGGTATTAATATTATGGATTTTTGTAAGCAGTTTAATGCACGTACACAGGATAAAAAGGGACAATTATTACCTGTATTAATAACTGTATATGATGATAAATCTTTTGATTTCGTTATAAAACAACCTACTGTATCGGTACAGTTAATGGAGATAAGTTCCTTAAAAAAAGGTTCTAAAGAATCTAATCGTATTAAGGTAGCTAAGATCAGTTGGGATCAAATTAAGAGCATTGCAGAAAGTAAAATGCCTGATTTAAATTGTTTTACTCTCTCTTCTGCTATGTCTATGGTGGCTGGGACAGCTCGATCTATGGGAATAGAAATTTTAGGTGAACCGCCTTTCCACTCTTAGAATGTTATAAATTATGGCAAAGCTTACTAAAAAACAAAAAGAAGCTCATCAAAAATATGATCGTACTAAAGAATATAGTTTATCTGAGGCGTCAGAGATTGTAAAAGAAATTTCCCTTTACACCCGTTTTGATTCTTCTATTGATATTGCTGTACGTTTAGGGGTAGACCCACGTAAAGCTAATCAAATGATTCGTGGTGTAGTCACACTACCTCATGGCACAGGTAAAAATATTTGTGTTCTAGCTCTTGTAAATTATGATAAAGAAGCAGAAGCAAGGGAGGCGGGCGCTGATTATATTGGATCTAATGAATATCTTGATAAGATCAATCAGGGATGGACTGATATAGATTTAATTATTACCACTCCCATCATGATGCCTAAACTCGGACGTCTTGGTAAGATATTAGGCCCTAGAGGGTTAATGCCTAATCCTAAAAGCGGGACCGTTACCATGGAAATTGGTAAAGCTATTAAAGAAGTTAAATCCGGAAAAATAAATTTTAAGGTTGATCGTTATGGTATTATCCATACCTCAATTGGTAGATCTTCTTTTACCCCGGAAAAATTAGTAGATAATTCTATTGAATTGATTCAAGCGCTCAACCGTCTAAAACCCTCTTCAGCTAAAGGAACTTATATTAAAAGCATCTTTCTTTCAGGGACTATGACCCCGGGAATTCAAATAGATGTCAAGAGCGTATAGTGGAATAGAGAAAAAAAACTTTATGACAAAAAAACAAAAAATACAATATATAAAAGCACTTGCTTCATTATTGTCTTCAAATAATATTATCTATTTAGCTGATACTTCTGGAATGAATGCGCAACAAACTTCTGAATTTAGAAGATATTGTCATAATTCTCAGGTACGTATTCAGGTGGTTAAAAATACTTTGTTCCGTAAAGCTATGGAACAACAAGGAGAAAAATTCTCTACATTTTTTGATATACTTAAGGGGAATATTTCTGTAATAACTACAGAGGTTAATAATCTTCCTGCAAGGATTATTAAAGATTTCAGGAAGAAAAATAATAGTGAAAAACCTTCTTTTAAAGGAGCTTATGTAGATGAATCTTTTTTTATAGGAGATAAACAATTAGATATACTTATAAACATTAAATCAAAGGAAGAGCTACTTGGTGATATTATTTGTTTACTTGAAGCTCCCTTAAAAAATATTATATGTGCATTACAATCAGGAGGGCACAAAATTTCAAGTCTTCTTGAGAGTTTATTAAGAAAATAAAATACTTTACAGGATATAAAATCGAAAAATAATTTAGAAATGTCAGATATTAAACAATTAGCAGAAGCTTTAGTTAACCTAAAAGTGACAGAAGTGGCTTGTTTAGCTAAGATTCTTAAAGAAGAATATGGTATTGAGCCAGCTGCTACTTCCCTTGCTGCTCCGGTCCCAGAAATTACAGAGCTAGCTAAAGAAAAAACTTCTTTCAATGTTGCACTTAAGTCAGCAGGTGGTTCTAAATTAGCTGTTGTAAAACTCGTTAAAGAACTTACTGGTCTTGGTCTTAAAGAATCTAAAGATTTAGTTGATAGTGCGCCTAAAAATATTAAGCAAGGGATTAGTAAAGATCAAGCTGAAGCTGTAAAAAAACAACTTGAAGAAATTGGAGCTGAAGCGGAATTAAACTAAATATTTTAAAATAAATCTATGTCTAAGTTAATAAAGACTAGATCCATTCAAAAAATGGATATCCTGTTTTGTCTATATGTAAATTATTATCAAAAATCAAATAAACAGTGGTTCCTATAGAACAAAATCTAGAAAGAATAAATTTTGCTTCGGTAAAAAGACAAATAGAATATCCCGATTTTCTTGACATTCAAATCAAGTCTTTTCAAGAATTCTTCCAGTTAGAAACTAAATCTGAAAACCGTAAAAATGAAGGTTTATTTAAAACTTTTATGGAAAATTTTCCTATATCCGATACTCGGAATCAGTTTATACTAGAATTTTTAGATTATTTTGTTGATTCTCCAAGATATTCTATTGAAGAATGTATCGAAAGAGGGCTTACTTTTAGTGTGCCTTTAAAAGCTAGAATGCGTCTTTGTTGTACGGATCCTGAACATGAAGATTTTGAAACTGTAGTGCAGGATGTCTATTTAGGAGCTATCCCTTACATGACATCAGCTGGATCTTTTGTAATTAATGGAGCTGAACGTGTAGTGGTTTCTCAATTACATCGTTCTCCTGGTGTATTTTTTAGCCAATCGCTTCACGCTAATGGTACACGCTTATACTCAGCTAGGGTTATACCGTTTAAAGGTTCTTGGATTGAATTTTCTACAGATATCAATAATGTGATGTATGCTTATGTAGATCGGAAGAAAAAATTTCCTGTTACAACACTTTTTAGGGCTATAGGTTATGAGCAGGATAAAGATATTCTTGAAATATTTGATCTAGCTGAAGAAGCTAAAGTTAATAAAAGTAATATTAAAAGACTTATTGGTTGCAAGATTGCTGCGCGTGTACTTAAGAAATGGATAGAAGATTTCGTGGATGAAGATACTGGTGAAGTTATTTCTATTCAGCGAAATGAGATTATCCTAGATCGCGATATAGTTCTTGAAAAAGAACATATAAATCAGATTATAGAAGCAGGTATAGAAAATATACTTTTGTATAAAAGTACTAATACAATTGCAGATTACGCTATTATTCAAAATACTCTCCAAAAAGATCCCACTAACTCAGGCAAAGAAGCCCTTGAATATATTTATAGACAGCTTCGCAGCGCTGAGCCTCCTGATGAGGAAACTGCTCGTGGAGTTATTGAGAAGCTCTTTTTTTCTGAAACACGTTATAGTCTTGGAGAGGTAGGGAGGTATCGCTTAAATAAGCGGTTGGGTATAGATACCTCTATAGAGGTGCAAGTCCTTACTAAGGAAGATATTACTTCTATCGTAAAACATCTTATTGAATTAGTAAATTCAAAAATAGAGATTGATGACATTGATAATCTTTCCAATCGTCGTGTAAGAACAGTGGGCGAACAATTATCAGCACAATTCAGTATAGGGCTTGTACGTATGGCTCGTACTATTAGAGAACGTATGAACGTACGAGATAATGAAGTGTTTACGCCTATCGATTTGATCAATGCTAAAACGTTATCTTCGGTAATAAATTCTTTTTTCGGGACAAGTCAGTTATCTCAATTTATGGATCAGACTAATCCACTTTCTGAGGTTACTCATAAACGAAGGCTATCTGCACTTGGTCCTGGAGGGCTATCGAGAGAACGTGCCGGTTTTGAAGTGCGAGATGTGCATTATACACATTATGGAAGATTATGTCCCATAGAAACTCCTGAAGGCCCTAATATAGGGTTAATTTCTTCTCTTTGTATCTTTGCTAAGATTAATAGTATGGGATTTATCGAAACGCCTTATAGAAAAGTAAAAGAGGGTAAGGTAGATTTCTCATCTTCTGTTTATCTTACAGCTGAAGAAGAAGAAGGCAAAACTATTGCTCAAGCTAATGCCCAAGTTGATGATAATGGATATTTCACGAACGATAGAGTTATTTCACGTAAAGATGGTGATTTCCCTATAGCCGAGCCTGTTCAATTGGATTATATTGACGTAGCTCCTAATCAAATTGCTTCTATTTCAGCCTCTCTTGTTCCTTTTCTTGAACATGATGATGCTAATCGTGCTTTGATGGGATCAAATATGATGAGACAAGCTGTTCCATTACTTTGTCCTGAAGTCCCAATAGTGGGGACTGGTCTTGAAAAAAAGATTGCTATTGATTCACGTATACTTATCAGAGCAGAAGGAGATGGGATAGTAGAATTTACAGAGGCTGATCGTATATGTATACGTTATCAAAGAACTCAAGAAGAGGCGCTGATTAGTTTTGAACCCGAGTTAAAAACATATGACTTAATCAAGTTTCGTAAGACAAACCAAAATACTACTATTACTCTTAGGCCGACTGTAAAAAAAGGTATGAATGTAATTAAAGGGCAGATCCTTTGTGAGGGATACGCTACTAAAAAAGGAGAGTTAGCGCTAGGTAGAAATCTTCTGGTTGCTTTTATGCCTTGGAAGGGATATAATTTTGAAGATGCGTTTGTCCTATCCGAACGTGTAGTGCGTGAAGATTTATTTACTTCTTTACATATTGATGAATATTCTCTTGAAGTACGTGATACTAAACTAGGAATGGAAGAACTCACTAGTGATATTCCTAACCTTAGTGAAGAAACCACGAAAGATCTTGATAAAGATGGGATTATTCGTATTGGGGCTCAAGTAAAATCCGGAGATATTCTTATAGGCAAAATTACCCCTAAGGGAGAATCTGATCCTACTCCTGAAGAAAAGCTTCTTAGAGCTATATTTGGAGAAAAAGCTGGGAATGTAAAAGATGCCTCGTTAAAAGCTGAACCTTCGTTGTCAGGAGTTGTTATAGATAGAAAGTTATTTTCACGAAGTATTAAAGATAAGAAAGTACGTGTACAGGATAAGATTGATATTGAGCGTTTTGAAATTGATTTTCAAAATAGTTTTTCTCAGCTTCATGACCTTCTTTGTGAGAAGCTTTATATTCTTTTAAGATTTAAAATTTCACAGGGAGTTACTAATGATTTAAAAGAAGAAATAATTCCGGTAGGGAGTAAGTTTACCCAAAAACTTATTAATAGCATTCCAGATTATATGAATATTTCTTCTTTAGGATGGACTTCAGATGAATCTACTAATCATCTTATTTCAACACTATTGCATAATTATAAGATTAAAGTAAGAGATTTGCAAGGAGAGCTCAAGCGCAAAAAATTCACTGTTACAATAGGAGATGAGTTGCCTGTAGGTATAGTAAAGCTTGCTAAAGTATACATTGCAAAAAAACGGAAACTAAAAGTAGGTGATAAAATGGCTGGTAGACACGGAAATAAAGGTATTGTAGCGCGTATTGTGCGTGATGAAGATATGCCTTTTTTAGAAGATGGCACGCCTGTAGATATAGTTCTTAATCCATTAGGAGTCCCCTCTAGAATGAATATAGGTCAGATTTATGAAACCTTGCTAGGTTGGGCAGGTTATAAACTTGGTGTGAAATTTGCTACTCCTATTTTCGATGGAGCCTTGGTAGAACAAATCACAGAATATACTGATAAGGCAGGTCTTCCCCGTTTTGGAAGTACTTATCTTTACGATGGAGGAACTGGAGATAGATTTGATCAACGAACAACAGTAGGAGTTATTTATATGCTTAAACTAGGACATATGGTAGATGATAAGATGCATGCTCGTTCTATAGGGCCTTATTCACTTATTACTCAACAGCCTTTAGGAGGGAAAGCCCAATTTGGAGGTCAGCGTTTTGGTGAGATGGAAGTCTGGGCTTTAGAAGCCTTTGGGGCTGCTAATCTATTAAGAGAGATGCTTACGGTAAAATCTGATGATGTAGTTGGACGTTCTAAAACTTATGAAGCTATTGTTAAAGGAGACACGATGCCAGAGCCAGGCATTCCGGAATCTTTTAATGTTTTGCTTCATGAGCTCAAAGGGCTTGGATTGAAAATACAGTTTGAAGAGTAACCCTATATATTATTTCTTTTGAAATAGTCAATACAAAAAATTCTATTATCCATAATAATGGCTATTAAAACAGATAAAATAAACAGCAAATTTAACAAAATTACTATAAGTCTATCCTCTCCGGAGGATATACTTCAAGAATCCTGTGGAGAAATACTCAAACCTGAGACTATTAATTATCGCACACATAAACCTGAACGTGATGGGCTTTTTTGTGAAAGAATATTTGGTCCCGTAAAGGATTATGAATGCGCTTGTGGTAAATATAAGCGTATACGTTATAAAAACATTGTTTGTGATCGATGTGGTGTAGAAGTTACTGAAAAAAAAGTACGTCGTGAACGTATTGGCCATATTAGTTTAGTAGTTCCTGTAGTCCATATTTGGTATTTCCGATCTTTGCCTAATAAAATCGGTTACCTCTTAGGTATGCCATCGAAAAAGCTTGATATGATTATCTATTATGAGAGGTATGTAGTTATACAAGTGGGGAATGCTAAGCGTCGTGATAGTAGTCTTATTGAAAAACTTGAATTTTTAACTGAAGAGGAATATTTAGATATATTAGATATCCTTCCAAAGGAAAATCAATATTTAGATGATACAGATCCACATAAATTCATTGCTAAAATGGGGGCAGAGTGTATAGAAGAACTCTTAAAGCGTATTGATATTACTGAGCTTTCATTTAGTCTTCGCCATCAGGCTTATAACGAAACCTCCAAACAACGTCGTATAGAAGCTCTCAAACGGTTACAAGTAGTAGAGGCTTTTCGAGAGTCAAGTAAGAAAATTCAAAATAGAAGAGAATGGATGGTTATCCATGCACTTCCTGTAATTCCTCCTGAATTACGACCATTAGTTCCTCTTGATGGAGGTCGTTTTGCTACTTCTGATCTTAATGATTTGTATAGACGAATTATTATTCGTAATAATCGTTTAAAACGTCTATTACAAATTAAAGCTCCAGAAGTGATTTTACGTAATGAAAAACGCATGTTACAAGAAGCAATAGATTCTTTATATGATAATACTAAAAAGGCATCTACTATAAAATCAGAGGGGAGCCTTCCCCTGAAATCTCTATCTGATTCTTTAAAGGGTAAACAAGGGCGTTTCCGTCAGAATTTATTAGGGAAACGAGTAGATTATTCTGCCCGTTCAGTGATTGTAGTAGGGCCTCAACTTAGGTTACATGAATGTGGTCTTCCAAAAGATATGGCAGCAGAATTATATAAACCTTTCATTATTCGTAAACTTATAGAACGGGGTATCGTCAAAACCGTAAAATCTGCCAAAAAGATTATCGATAATAGGGAGTCTGTAGTATGGGATATTCTTGAAAATGTACTTAAAGGACATCCAGTACTGCTTAATCGAGCTCCTACTTTGCATCGTTTAGGAATTCAAGCTTTTCAGCCTAAACTTATTGAAGGTAAGGCTATACAGTTACATCCGTTAGTTTGTACAGCTTTTAATGCTGATTTTGACGGAGATCAGATGGCAGTACATCTTCCATTAGGCCCAGAAGCGATTCTAGAATCTCAATTATTAATGCTTGCCTCACAAAATATTTTAAATCCTGCTAATGGTTCACCTATTACTGTTCCTTCTCAAGATATGGTGCTTGGGTTGTATTACATGACTAAAGCAGCAGATTCAACTTCTAAGTGTAAAATAAAAGGTGAAGGATTAACATTTTATTCTCCTGAAGAAGTTCAGATTGCTTATAATGAAGGTATAGTTGAGATCAATGCGCGCATCAAGGTAAAAGTTTTTATCCGTAAAGAAGATCAATTTTTTCATAAAATCATAGATACAACTGTAGGAAGAGTCCTTTTTAACCAAGTAGTACCTAAAGAAGTAGGTTATATAAATGAGTTACTCACTAAGAAGTCTCTTAGAGATATTATTGGTAGGATCTTAATCCTAACTAATACTCCTACTACAGTAAAATTTTTAGATGATATTAAAGAACTTGGATTTTATAATGCTTTTAAAGGAGGTCTTTCCTTTAGTTTAGGAGATATCATAATACCTAAGGATAAGAAAACGATGGTTAAAAATGCTATTGAGCAAATAGATGCTGTGAAAAGTAATTATAATATGGGATTAATTACTAATAATGAACGTTATAATCAGGTAATCGATATATGGACTAATACTAATGCAATGCTTACTGAAAAAGTTATGAAGCAAATGCAAGATAATCAGCAAGGACTCAATTCGGTTTATATGATGCTTGATTCAGGAGCCCGAGGATCTAAAGAACAAATTAGACAACTTTCCGGTATGCGAGGATTAATGGCTAAACCTCAACGGGCTGGTTTGGGTGGTGGAGAAATTATTGAAAATCCTATTATTTCAAATTTCCGAGAAGGTCTTTCTATTTTGGAGTATTTTATATCTACACATGGCGCTCGTAAAGGTCTAGCTGATACTGCTTTAAAGACAGCTGATGCGGGTTATTTAACACGTCGTTTAGTTGATGTAGCCCAGGATGTAATTGTTAGAGAAGAAGATTGCAATACTCTAAGAGGACTTGAAATTTCGGCTCTGAAGAAAAATGAAGAAATAGTAGAACCTCTATATGATCGTATTTTGGGTCGTATCCCTCTTTATGATATATATTACCCTGATAAAAATCAGGTTATTGTCTCTTCTGAGGAGATAATTGATGAAAAATATGCTACATTAATAGAACAACTTGGCATTGAGATAATAGAGGTACGATCTCCTCTCACTTGCGAGGCAAAAAGGGGTATTTGTGCTAGATGTTATGGACGAAATCTTTCCACAGGGAGACTTGTTAAAAAAGGAGAGGCTGTAGGAGTTATAGCCGCTCAATCTATCGGAGAGCCAGGTACACAGCTTACTCTTCGTACTTTTCACGTAGGAGGTACAGCTGGGAATATTTCAGAGTCTTCGCAAATTCGTTCTCGTTTTAATGGTGTTATAGAATTTGATGATCTGAGAACTATACAAGCTAAAGATGAAAATGGTAAAAATGTAGAATTGGTAGTATCACGTTCTACAGAAATGAAACTCTTAGAAAGAGATGGGTCTATTCTCATGGTTAATAATATTCCTTACGGAGCTACTTTATTTGTTCATCAAGGAGCGAATATTGAGCGTAACATGGAAATTTGTCGCTGGGATCCTTATAATGCCGTTATTATAGCTGAATCTGCTGGTACTATAGTTTATGAACATATTGAACAAGGTATTACTTACAAGATAGAAATAGATGAGCAAGCGGGATTTCAGGAAAAAGTTATCTCTGAATCCAGAGATAAAAAATTAATTCCTTCTTTAAAAATAATTAATGATAATGGAGAAGATTTAAGAGTATATAATCTACCTGTAGGGGCTCATCTAATAGTAGAGGACGGTGAAAAAATTAATGTAGGAAAAATCTTAGTCAAGATTCCAAGAAAATCAGGGAAATCAAGTGATATTACTGGGGGGTTACCGCGTGTTACTGAATTATGTGAAGCACGTAATCCATCTAATCCAGGTATTGTATCTGAAATAGATGGTGTAGTAAATTTTGGGAAAATTAAGCGAGGAAATCGTGAAATTATTATAGAATCTAAAACAGGCGATACTAGAAAGTATCTTATTAAGTTATCTAATCAAATTTTAGTACAAGAAAACGATTATGTCAAAGCGGGTATCCCACTATCTGAAGGAGCGATAACGCCAGAGGATATCCTCAACATAAAAGGCCCAAAAGCAGTTCAGGAATATTTGGTTAATGAGATTCAAGAAGTTTACCGGTTACAAGGGGTAAAAATCAATGATAAACATTTTGAGATTATTGTACGCCAGATGATGCGTAAAGTCCAGATAATAGATGCTGGAGATACTCGTTTCCTTGAAGATAGTATAGAGCATAAAGGTGATTTTATTGAAGAGAATGATAGAATTTTTGGTATGAAAGTGGTTGAAGACTCTGGAGGGTCTTCACGATTCAAATCTGGACAGATGATTACTCTTACTGAATATCGTAATGAGAGTGATGTCATTAAAAACACAGGTAAAAACCCCATGAAAATTCGTGAAGCTATTCCTGCTACAGCTAAGCCGATACTTCAAGGAATCACGCGTGCGGCTTTACAAACAAAATCATTTATATCAGCAGCTTCTTTCCAAGAAACTACTAAGGTTTTAAACGAAGCTGCTATAAGCGCAAAATCTGATTATTTACTTGGGTTAAAGGAAAATGTTATTGTAGGTCATAAGATTCCTGCAGGTACTGGTTTAAAAGAATATGAAGATTTTATTGTTGAATCTAAGAAAGATTTGAATGGGATTACAATCTAAAAACGTTATAAAAAAAAATATATTTTATTGTTTCTAATTTAATAACATAAAATTAGTCTTTTTTAATAGGTTAAAAGCTATTATTATTTTTTTTATAAAAATAGATTTTTTGGATAATCTATAGAGGTTAAAAAAAGTCCTTTTGCTGGTGCTGAAATACCTGCTTTACATCTATTTTTAGACTCTATGATTTTAATAAACTCTTCTAAGTTAATCTTTCCTTTACCTACATCAATAAGAGTCCCTACAATAGCACGTACCATATTTCTTAGAAATCTATTAGCTGTAATTTCAAACCATAATAAATCATTTCTATATTTCCATTTAGCATATTCTATCTTGCACAGACTAGTTTTATTAGAGGAATGCGATTTGCAGAAACTTTTAAAATCTAAGTGATCTTTAAGAATTTTAGCAGCCTGGTTCATTATATCTATATCAGGTATAGTACGGAACCATTGCCAGCTAAACTCCTTAAGAAAAGGATTTTTTCCTATAGAAAGGAAATAACAATAGCTACGTTTTATAGCACTAAAACGTGCATGTGCTTCAGGGATAACCTGACAAATTTTATAAACTTTAATGTCGCAAGGCAAAAAGGAGTTAAGCTTTTGTGCTAAATTTTGATTTAAATATTCTGTATGGTTAAAATGCGCGAAAAATTGTCGTGCATGGACACCACTATCAGTACGTCCTGCTCCAATAATATCTATAGAATTCCCTAAAAGCTGAGAAAGACAATTTTCAAGTACTTCTTCTATAGAAATTCCAGTTTTTTGTATTTGCCAACCTTGGTATTTTGTCCCATTATACGCTAACTCAATGAAATAACGCAAAAATTTTTAATTTTTAAGAAATTAAAAATATAAAGTCTTAATTAAATTTATTTATTTTACTTTTATGCATAAGCATATTCATAAAATATGATAATGTAATATTATATATAATATTAAAAATATACCGTATCTATTTATAGATATCCTATTTTTTAGTAATATATCCGTTTTACATTTCTTATAAGAAGAAATAATATATATTATAAAAAACAATCTCGATTATCATAATATTTATAAGTATATATCTCTCCTTATCATATTTAAAGGTATTATTACATTCTTCACATATTCTGTATGTGTTTACGTATTTTTTCTTTAAAACGGTCTATTTTAATTTTTAGTTTCCCTTTTTTTTCTCTTTTGCAAAGTATTTTTAGCACATCTCCAAAATATAGTCCCTTAGCATTGAGTAATATCAAAAAATTAAAAATTAAATCAGCTGCTTCATTTAAAAATTTTTTATCATTATGATCCTCTTTAGCTTCTATGATAAGTTCAGTAGCTTCTTCACCTAGTTTTTGGACAATCTTATTTAAACTAGTTTGAAATATAGGACAGCTATAAGATTTTTTCTTTCCATAAAAAGAATTTAGCTCTATGATTTTCTCAATCTTGCCTAGAAAATCATTTTTTTTTTTGTTTATATTTAATTCATTCCATAAACTTTTTTCTATCAATTGTGTTGGAGAAACCTTGATTAATAGTATATTTTTTTCTTCATTAAATAATACTTGTCGTATATTAAGCTCTGGATATTTTTTAATCAAGGCATTTTCTAAAAAATAGCAAGTTTTTTCTGTAATACTTTTATTAAGTGCGTTTTGATCCATAAAAATGCTATCAAGTACCACTTTTGTATTTTTATCTTGTATGATTGCAGGTAGTATGCCTTCAATTCTTATGTTTTTAAAAGATATTTTCATCATTTAAAGGTTGAGAGATATTTGTCATCAAAAACACTTTGGCAAGATACGATATCCCTTCCATATTTCTTATAGGATAAAGTCATAAATACGAATATAAAAACGTAGATTTTATATAGATTTACTCCAAAGAACGCTTAGCCAGTAAGAAGATAAAAAAAGGATCTAATTAGAATATATCTAATGTAGGATAAATATCTAATCCTTTAATAAAGCAACCATATTATTTAGTCTGGGAATAATCTTTTTAAGATCTATCTTTGAGTATATCTTCTTCAAGATTTTTAATAGTTTTTTGTTTTTCCTCTTCTTCTTTATGGTAGATTACGATATTAGGGATAGATATATTTTCTTTTTTCATACGATGTTCTTTATGCCAGTAAAACTGTTCGAGAATACGATCATATTGTTCAAGGGCTTTTATCTCAGGAGATAGTATTGAATAAGTTTTTTGTCTACAAGATATCTTTCGAATCTTTTGGTTAGGTGTACCCCAAATGCCAATGATTTCGCAAGTTGATTTATTAATATTGCGGCGTTTATTTTTTATTTTTTTATCATTGTCTTATTCAACAAAGAAAAGACTTTGGGCATTACCTTTTACCTCTATACTATCGATAATATTATTTTTAAAATAAGCAGTTATATAGTCCCTTTTAAATTGGTGAAAATCCTTTTCATTGTCAGGATCAATTTTACTAATGGTGAAGGCATTTCCGATAAATTCTATAGAATCATCTGCATGAAGATAAATAAAATCGTTTTTTATAAGTTTTATAGCTATAGGATTTTTGAGTAATATAGCTGAATCGGATTTTGGTATATTTATCCATAGTCTCTGGTAAGGAATATTTTTTTTTATTGGATCTTCTGACCATACGTTGCCCTTAGCAGACCCAAATCCAATTCTTTGATCAAAGTATAAACTGTCTCCTTTAAGAATTTTATCATTATAATATAAACTTGAAGCCTTTTTTGCCGTAAGATTTTTCCCCTTCTATATAATAGGGTCCTTTTTCAGTATATATATATTCTTTAGGCTTGAGTTTTTTCCCTTATGATAGGGGGGTCACAATAAAATCTACTTTTTTTTCTTTAATATAGTAGTATACTCTCTGTGAGAGAATGATATATTCTTTATTCTCTATCTTAACGTTTAAGAAAAATTATGCTTTTTTTTTGATAAAAAATATATTCCTTTAAGACTTTTTAAGGTATTTTTTTATGATATATAGTAGCTCCATTAATATAATAAATTTGTTGATTATTAGTGTTGTATTCAAAAATTGGACTGCTTATGTGTACATCTTTATTTATTAATAGCGCATTTCCAATAGCCTTATATTTTTTTTTATGTGAATCATAATAAAGAGTATCAGCTCGGATTTCAATTCCTTTTTGATATCCCTTAGGATTTTCATAGACTTTAACAATTCCACTATTACCGTTATATTCTATTTTACCTCCTATAAGCGTATACTCTTTTGAGTATATTTTTACTTGCCCAAGCCCTAGAAATTCATTTCGTTTTTTATAATATATAGCGCTATCGCAACTTAATCTGTTTTCTTGATATTTAAAACAAACTTTTCCATTAAGAAATAATGTATCAGGATCGACAATCCCTTTTTTTGTATAAGATCGGCATGAATAAAATATCTTTTTTTTACCGGTAGTTCTTTTCTTATCTGGCCCTTAGCCACCAAAGGTTAGATAAAAGAAAAAAATATTTAAATTTTTTAAGAATCATTTTTTTTAACACCATAAAAATACAAAGAATGACTTTCTATTTTTACATTATACTGCTCTTCAACAGTAAATTTTAATGCCTGTATTCTAGGGTCACAGAATTCAATGATTTCACCTGTATCGGTAAGAATTAAATGATCATGTTGTCTATTAAAATAAGCTTTTTCATAAAAAAATTGATTTTCACCAAACTGGTGCTTCCTAATCAATTTACAATCCTGTAAAAGGGATATAGTGTTATAAAGAGTGGCTCTGCTCACACGGTATTTCTTTTGCTTCATATTAAAATAGAGAGTTTCTACATTAAAATGGTCATTGGATTTATAAATTTCTTCTAAAATAGCATAACGTTCAGGAGTATTTCTATAGCCTTGTTTTTTAAGATATTCTTCGAGTACTTTTTTAACAATTTCAAAACGGATTTTTTTTGCAGTTGGATTCATTAATTTTTTTAAGATACTTATCTTGAGCTATTTATAATAAATATTTTAATTTAAAAAATATTAAAATAAGGGAAATAACAAAAAAGATTTTTCCTAGAGGTTAAGTTGTGAATATGATTCAATACGTTTAACTAATTTGATCTGTGGAATTTTTTTGAGTTGTTTGATAGCATAGTTAACTTGATATGTATTTTTTACCTCTAATGTAAGCATACCATTAAAAATATCGTCACTACTAGAAATGTTTATGTTTTTAACCTTAAGTTCAAGATATTTAGCGATAACTTCTCCAATATCTTTAATAAGACCTATTCGGTCAAAGCCTTCTATAATAATTTTTATTTCAAAATTTTCATATAGACAATTTAACCATTGCGCTTTAATGATACGATATTTATAGTTAGCTCGTAAACTAACAGCATTAAGGCAATTTTCTCTATGCACTCTAATGTTTTGTTCAATAGTAATAAATCCAAATACTAAATCATCAGGAATAGGATCACAGCATCTAGCTAAGGTATGGGGATAATATTGTTGGCCATCACCAAAAGTTAGTAAATTATTGTATTTTTTTTCAGGATTGATATTTATTGTAGTAAGTTCTAAAGATTTTTTAGAATCTCTCTTTGCAATAGTATAGTATGATTTATTAAATTCGTCAAAAAACATTTTGAGGTTCTCCTCATAAATAATTTCACTACCTACTTTATAAAATATCTCTTGATTACTAGAGACTTTAAAAAAAGTAATTAATGCTTTTAAGATATTTTCATTAAAGTCCATTTTATATTGACGTAATTTACGTTTGATAATTTCTTTACCTACCTTGGTAATCTTTTTCTTCTCTGCATTTAATGCACTTTTAATTTTTGAACGTGCCTTGGAAGTAATGACTATATTAAGCCAACCTATCTTAGGTTTTTGATTAACTCCACTGATAATTTCTACTTGATCTCCACTTTGTAATATATATTTAAGAGGTACAATTTTACCATTTATTTTAGCCCCTAAAGCACCATCTCCCATACATGAATGGATGCTGTAGGCAAAATCAAGTATAGTAGCTCCTTTAGGGAGAAAAATTAAATCACCTTTATGTGTAAAAACATAAATTTCTTTTGAATAAAGATTCAATTTTAAATTATCGATAAGTTCTATTGTGTTATTATAATATTCGGTATTAATAACTTCACGTATTTTATTGATCCAATCTTCTAACCCTTTTCCATAGTTTTCTTTAACCCCATATTTATATTTATAATGTGTTGCTATACCTTTTTCAGCAATTTCGTGCATACGTTCCGAACGAATCTGAATTTCTACCCATCGACCTTTAGGTCCCATTACCGTAGTATGTAAAGATTCATAACCTGTAGACTTAGGGTGGGATATCCAATCACGAAAGCGTTTTGGATTTGGATAATATAAATTCGTTACCACAGAATAAATCTTCCATATTAAAAAACGTTCCTCTTTAGGAGAGGTTTTATAGATAATTCTTATGGCTAAAATATCATATATATTTTCAAAAGGCACTCCTTGTTTGTTCATCTTTTCTCTAATCGAAAAAATCGATTTGGGACGACCTTTAATTTGATATTTTATTTTTTCCTTATCAAGAGCTTCTCCTATGTTTTTACTAAATGCTTCGATATAATTTTCTCGCGTTTGTTTGCTGTCTTCAAGTTTTTTAAGAATATATCTATACGTTTTTGGTTCAAGGTATTTAATACTTAAATCTTCGAGTTCCATTTTAATGTTAAAAAGTCCTAATCTATGTGCGAGCGGAGCGAAGATATAAAGCGTTTCTGAGGCAATATTTTTTTGCTTTTCTATTGGCATAGCCTCCATAGTCCGCATGTTGTGTAATCTATCAGCTAGTTTGATCAAAATTACTCTGATATCTTCAGAAAGAGTAAATAAAAGTTTTCTGTAATTTTCAGCTTGTATTGATATATTTTGATTTTTAATTTCTGAAATTTTTGTAAGTCCATCAATAGTTTTAGCTACTTTTTCATTGAAAGCATATGAAATATTCTCTAACGTATAATTGCTATCCTCCACTACATCGTGAAGCAATGCTGCTATTATAGCTATGGCATCAAGGCCTATCTCTTGCGAGACTATTTTCGCTACGGCGATAGGATGGTATATATAGACTTCGCCTGATTGCCTTTTCTGCCCTTTATGAGCATCAATAGCCATATCCATAGCTTTTCGAATTAGGATTTTATCCTCTTTGCTTAACGTTAAATAAGATTGTGATAAAAGATCTTTATATCTTCTAGCAATTTCATGGGATTGTTCTTCGTTATAGCTTTCTTGCATAACTTTAATCCTTCTCTTTTAAATCTTAATAAGATCTTTACTATATTAACAGAAATATTTATTTACAAGTAGTATTTTTACATTTTGACGAATAAGCGATAAGAGAAATTTCTACATCCACATCCTTTGGGAGTCTGGATACCTCTATCGTTTCTCTTGCTGGATAGTTTTTCGCCTTAAAAAAACTTCCGTAAACTTTATCCACTTCAGAAAAATCATTCATATTCTTAATAAAGATAGAGGCCTTTACTGCGTCTTCAAAGTCCATATCTGCTTCTTTAAGATATGCTTTGATGTTTTTCATAACCTGAAGTGTTTGATTTTTAATACTATCTGAAATTACTTTTCCGTTATAAGGATTTAGTGGGATTTGGCCTGAAATATATAAGAATCCATCTATAAGAATAGCTCCGCTATAAGAACCTATAGGTATAGGAGCATTTATTGTACAAATGATCTTTTTCATAAAAATTTGGAATTTACTTTAGGGATAGAATATAAATAAAATATAGAGTGCTATATCTTTTTTTAACATTTCGATTAAAAGAGTAAGATCAGATACGGATTAAATTATCATGTTTTTAAATCTTTACTATTAACTTAATTATATGAAAACTTTTTTTTTAGATTTAAAAATCATTGAGTAACGCTGAATAAGATTCTTTTTTACTAAATTTTAAATTATTTAAATAGGGACTTTTACTCCTATAGCGGAATTCCATCTTGATTTAAAAATAGAGGAAATAGGACCCCAGTTAAAATTCATCGAAAAACTTCTTAAATCTCTTTCTAATTTTAGATTTAAGTACGTAAATTTTTGATCTATTAAATTATAATAACTATTAAAGACAACCCTCCAATAAGGGCTAAAAGATAAATCGCCGTCGAATTTTAAATCGGTACTATGATACTTATTATCTATACACTCTATATTATAGCTATAACTTATGCTTACATTTAAGTTCCATAATATATAATAATGTGCGTAATTATCCTCATCGAAATAAAAATTTTCATAACGGATCTCTCCTTTTTTAGGCATATTCTATTGTTTTTTAACAGCTTCTTGAGAAATCTTATTATTCATAGAATAACTTATATATAAGTTAAAATTTTTTATGGTAAAAAACCCTATTTTATCAATCACTATTTCTTTATAAGGGTTTATAGGAGATTTTAATATTTTATAAGGAGTTATACTGCCTCTAAATTGAGTGGTTACATTTTTAGTAAATGAAATATTTATGTTAAAATAGATATTAGACCATTTAAATTCTTTTTTATCTAGATCATAATCAATTTTAAAAGTTAACTGTTTAATAACAGCTATTTTAAGTAACTTATCACTTTGTGAGGGATCTTTAATTTTTATTTCCAAGTTGTTATTTAAAGAAATACGTAATTCTCGACTTGAGATGTCGTTGTCAAGATTACTCTCATAAAAACAATTTTCAAAAATTGTATAATCTCTTTGTTTATTCTCTTCATCATAGGGTTTTTGATAATCCCAAAAATTTTGTATATGTTCCGGGACATATACAAGATAAATTTTAAAATACATGATATATCTCAGCGCCTGAATAAAATTTTTTTTTTTTAATAGTAAAAGTTTATAAAGGATGGTAGATAATTCAGTTTTATATACTTAAAGTGCAAGAAATATTAAAAATTTTGTTTACCTCACTATTTCGTTTAATATTTTGTGATCTCCAAATTTCATCATATAAGAGATTAGGTAAAATATGTATATACCTTAATAAGGTTATAGAGTTTCCTAATTTTAATTCATGATAAATATTAGTTACCATATATCATCAAACATTGATTTTTTTAAAAAAAAAATCCTCAATAGTATTAACTTTATTAGTTAAAGAAAAATCATAATCTATAAATAAGTTTTGTAAAAAATCATTATTCTTCTCTGAAAATAAATTTTGTCTGTTTATATTAAAGTTCAAGCTTAGAAGATCTCCAGTAATTTTTCTTGCATTGAAATTTTGATTTAAATCAATGATCTTAAAATTCATTATTGTAGAATCATTAAATCTTTTACTTAAAATAATATTTGAGCTATTATTATTATTAATTAGCATACTAATGCTATCTGTAGACAATCCATTTTTATAGAAATTACTGTTTAAAAAGTCTACGTACCGAAAAAATTAAACTCGGGTTTTTACTTTTATCTTGTTTATGATCCCATTTAAATCTATAATTTTTAGACTTGGAATAATCATTTAATCCTATATTATTTCGGGGTTGTATTTCATAATTAAATTCTAATTCCCGGAATATTTATAAAGTTTTTTATAATCCATATGCAACCGAATTCCCCAGCTTCCATAAGTATAAAATGAGGTGAAAATCTTAGCTTGACAATAATTAGAAATAGGGGAAAACCCAAATCTTCTATAAAAAAAACCTTCATTACATTCTCCATAGTTATGGAAATATAAAGCCAGTGCTATTATTTTCAGAGGTAGAAATATAAGAAAAAGGTATGGGGATAGGGAAAGGAACTTTATAAAAAATAAATAAATATATGGCCGGTAATAATAGCTTTATTATTATAGTGTTTAAGCCTTGTAATTTTGAAAAAATAATCAGGATTCTTAGTTTTTCTTTCCTTGAAATAAGTATCTGTTATATATAAAATATCACGCATTAAATGGATATTTTCATTTTTTTGAAATACTTTCTTAGATAGCATTACCCCATGTTGCCCTTCAATTCTTACATTTTCCGCTTCTCCTTCTTTAGTCTTGAAATTTAAATGGAAGCTATCATATTCATATTTTTTCCCTGATTGTGTTAAAACAGCTGAGCTACTTTCCGTGGAGTTAAGTTTTTTACGTGCATAAATCATATTATTTCCCCAGTTGATCTCTATATAATCTGCTGATATATGCATATCAGTAAATTTAATCGAAGCACTACCTATAAGATAGGATTTTTTCTTAAGAAGATCATGATCTTGAGTATCTGCACTATATTTTATAATTTTTTTTAATTAAAGTTTTTTTTTGTACTTTCGGCGTATTTTCAATTAATTTTATATCTTTCTTATTGTTAGAATAGGACATATATATAGTTTGAGAATAAGCTATTCTCTCATCGTTAAATGACAAAAAAACAAATAATGATTATTAATCTTCATTTCAAGCAAGTCCTTTGTTAAGAATATATATTTTTAGAATATTGCCTGCTCTAAAATAGTTAAAAATTATTCCTTAATTATGAAAGAAATTTTTTTATATTTTTTATTATTTTCTACTCTATCTTTTATTTATCCTCAGACAAAGAAGCCTTTTATATTAGTAATAGATGCTGGTCACGGAGATATAGATTTTGGAGCTTATGTTCATAAAGAATATGAAAAAAATATAACTTTATCGGTATCTAAAAAATTATGTAAATACATAGAAAAAAAATATTCCTCAACGGTTAAAATAATACAAACACGTAAAACTGATAAATTTATTTCTTTAGTAGAACGGGTGAAAATTGCCAATCAGCATCGTGCAGACTTATTTATTTCTATCCACTGCAACTCTAATCCTCAGTCTTCTTCCTATGGTACTGAAACCTATGTATTAAGTATACACCGTAATAAGGATAATTTTGAAGCAGTAAAACGAGAAAATTCTATAATATTTTTAAATACTCATTATAAAAAAACCTATAATGATTTTAATCCTAATTCTCCAGAATCAATTATTAAGCTTACTTTGATCCAAAGTAATTATTTAAAAAATAGTATAGAATTTGCTAAAAAAGTTGAAGAAAATTTTTTGAAAGCTCAAAGGAAATCTAGAGGTGTAAAACAATCAGGATTTTTTGTTATTCGTGAAGTATTTATGCCTTCTGTGCTTATTGAAATAGGGTTTATAACTAATTTAAATGAACGTAATTTTTTAGCTTCTTCTTTTGGCCAGAAAATTATAGCTTTATCCATCTTTAAAGCTTTTTCTAGTTTTAAATCAGAATACGATGCTAAAAACTCTTCAAAAAAACAAATATTCCTAAATACAAACTCTTCAGTAAGACATAGAGTTTCTAATATAAAAACTAAAAGCAAGATTCCCTAATAAGAATCCTCAATTAATTTTTATAGAATAAAAGATTACTCTTTTTTAATTCTTATTTAAGAAGGGATATTAGTCCTATATACTTTTTTCGCTCTTATACAAAGATATATAGTATTATATAAGCATAATTAAACGGAATAACTTAAGTATGGGAAGCTTCTATCTATATTTATCTTAGTCATAAAAAAATAAAATTTTATTTAAGAAAAAGTAAATACAGAAAATTTACTAAAAAAAATACTTTATATAAATGTACCTATATAAAATAGGTAAAAGTGAAATATATAGCCATTATATATAGGATTGATTAATTTCTTCAAATTTTACATCTTATGATATAATAAACATTAAAGAATCAGAATATATTAATATCTGAATAGAGTTATAACAAATTTAGATCCTTTAAAAAGTTATATTGATTTTTCTACGTTTTAAAAGAAAAAAGTATTACTTATAAGTATAACAAGTTATTTATTCCGATAACAAAATAATAAAAAGCTATAAGTTCTACTGCTTAAAAATATCTATATAAAAAAAATAGGATTTATTAAATAAATAAGACCTCTATTAAATAGAGAATAAATTTTTGATGAAAGTTATTTTATCTCTTTTTACTTAATATCTAAAAGATACCATAACTTATTCTATGGAATACCTTTCTAGAGTTTTTGATGCTTGACTATTAGAAAAAATATTTTGTGCTTCTAACTCGAAACTTTTGATATTTGGGAAACGCTGAGAGTAATGGCCTAGTAATAATTTTTTTACTTGAGCTTCTTTAGCAATCAGAGCAGCTTGCTTTGCCGTACTATGACCAGTAATTGCGGCCCGTTTAGCTTCTATATCAAGAAAAGTAGATTCATGATATAATAGATTTACTCCTTCGATTTCTTTTACAATTTTCCTATGATAGATAGTATCTGAGCAAAATGCATAAGATAAAGGCTCTATTGAATCTAGAGTATATTTAGAATGTCTTTTAACTTCCTCTAGATTTAATAGTTTAGATTGGTGTTTTTCTCTAAATAAGAATCCGTTTGTATATATTCGGTGTTTCAAAGGTATGTTTTTAACACTAATAGTATTATCTTCCCATATCTTTTCAGAGGTTGTAGATGATAACTCAATATATTTAATAGGATAATAAATAGGATAACAAGTGTATTTGAGTTGTAGTTCAATAATTTTTTTTAATCCCTTAGGTCCATAAATAAACAAAGGATTATTACGTCCTATTAAATGATAAGTAGATATTAACCCGATGAGGCCAAAAAAGTGATCACCATGTAAATGAGAAATGAATATGCGGTTTATACAATGGGACTTTATACCTGCTCTTTGAAGTTGTCGTTGAGTACCTTCTCCACAATCTATAAGAAATAGATGTCCTTGCATTTGTAATACTTGTGCTGTAGGGTATGAATTTTTTGCTGTTAATGCTGAATGTGCCCCGAGCACGGTAATTTGTGCATGTTTCATCTCATAAAGTATTTAAAGAGGCCTTTTGAGAAGTATATATTTTGTTTATAGTTTATATTCATCCTTAATATAATTTTTTTTATAAGTATTGTTACCTTATATATCTATTTGTAATAAGGCGTATTATAGGTTTTTATTATCTTATAATAAAAAAAAATGAATCCTTACAACTTCTTTCTCTCTTAAGAAGAGATATATCCCCTAAAAAAGGCAGATCTTATAAATATTTAAAAGAGTATAGCCCTACCCCCTATTGGCATAGGGGGTATTTTATTTTTGACAACATCTAATTTTTAATATGAGATTTTTAAAGTGTTAACTTCAATAAGAAAACCGCATTATCTATAATAATAAAGTCCTAGTTATTTATTTTACTTTTATTTGTATAGCAAATAAACCAACGTAGTACAATAATAAAAGAAATGAATACTATAAAAATATAATACTTTGATTGAATCCATCCATAAATATAATCTTCTTTAGAAAAGAGTACATTAAAAAAAATAATTCCGTTGTTTAATCCATGTAAAAGGGAGCATATAAAAATAGACCTCGTTCTAAAATATACTAATCCTATTACATTCCCTGCAAAAAAAGCGGTAATAATCTGCCAAGGATTAACATGAATAGCTCCAAATAAAAAAGATGAAAACAAAATAGATTTTAAAGGGGAGATACCATTATTTAAGAGGCCTTCGAGTAAAATTCCTCTAAAAAAAAATTCTTCACAAAAAGGTGCTAATAAAATCGCCACAATAAAAAAACCAATAGGAGATCTTAATTGGTAATTAATATTTGTATTAAACGAGCGATAAATAGGACCTAAAAAGGAGCCTTCTTTAGGAAGAATTCCAATTAAATAATAATTTATTAATACAGTAAAAAACATTAATAAAAAAGCAATTATATAGGTATATAGTGTTATGCCTTTAGATAGTTCGTTTTTTTTCTCATTACATTTTTTTCCATGCCTCTTATTAATATATATATAAAGTAGTATAAAAGGAAAAATATATCTAATTATAAACATTACTAAGTCCAATTTTGGATAATAGATGGTCTCTAATAAAAAATTAGAGACTAAATAAGATAAGATATTAGAAATAATAAATAATAAAATTAAATGAAATGCGTATCGGTAACTGATTTTAAAAACAGACATGATGATAATGATAAATTGTTAAAGATTAAAAACAAATAAGAAAATTATCTATAACAAAATAAATAGGGATAATTTACTTTGTAAAAGTAACAAGTAGGAAAAATATGCTTTTATTAGATTACTTATGTAACCTATTCCAAAAACTATAAGGTTATATAAAACAACAAGTATTACATAGAATATTTTATTTTTTTCTGATAAAACAAATAAGTTTTAAAATTTTTCTATCATTCTATAAATTGTAGAATAGTTTTTTTATTTTCATATATAAATATTTCATTATAAAGTTTTTAGCTGTTTAAATAAAATTTAATAATCAGATATTTTTTTTTACAAATAAAGTTAGTGTATCAATTTTATTTTATTAGCTCATATCCTTTTTAAATCTATTTACACAACTAATATAGAACGTTATTTTTCTTCTTTTAAAAAAATAGAGGAATTTATAACTACTAAGTTTTTAGTTTAGTAATTTATCTATCTAATAGGCAAAAAGAGCAAACAAGCTAGGTCTTTTATAAAGATCGACGCTAGTTCTCCTCCATTGTGAAATGGACTGAGTTTTAATCATTTCGTTTTGCCCAGTAAGTTCTATAGCTATAGTAAGCCAACTATGTTCATTACAAGTGCAAAGAAGCATTTCTAGAAGTTTTTTATTACGATAAGGGGTCTCCATGAAAATTTGCGTTTGTTTATTTTCTCTAGAATGTATCTCTAGAGATTTAATTTTTTTTTTCAATAAGTCTTTAGCAATAGGTAAATATCCATGAAAGGCAAATCGTTGCCCACTTAACCCTGAAGCCATTAAAGCCATAAATATTGAAGAAGGACCGCTAAGGGGAACTACAGTGAGTTTTTGGATATGTGCTTTTAAGACGATATCTGATCCGGGATCAGCAATACAAGGCAGACCAACTTCCGATAAGAGGCCCATAGAACGGCCTTTAAACATAGGTTCAAATAAATAACTGGTATTTTTAATTCTTTTATTATCAGGTTTTGATAACTTAAAAAACTTAAGATGATGTTGAGACTTTTCTGGGCATATCTTCTTTATAAAATGACGTGCACTTTTTTCGTTCTCGACAATGAAGTATGATAGTTCACTAATAATTTCGCCTATATATGCAGGCAGTATTTTATCAAAATCTCCTTGCCAGAGAGGAGTAGGAATTAAAAATAGCTTTCCATGCATATAAAAATCGTGTCTTTATAAAATTAATAAGTAATATTTTTTTTTTGTGTAGGTCACTGATATAATATATGAACATCTTATCTATTCCCGATAAGTTTTAACCGTCTTACAATGTAGTACGGTAGCGTGATCACGACGGCCTATTTTTGAGTCCATCTTTTGCTAAAGAGACTCCTGTATATTCTTTATAAAAATATATCGCGAGCTGTCTCACTTGAATGATATCCCTTTTTAGAGTCTTAGATTGAGTTTGCTTAACACTAATTTTAAAATAGTCATATATTATTTTTTGAATTTGCTCTATAGAAATATTCTTTTTAGTGTTTAATATAAAATTAGGAAGGATATATTCGGTTAGTTTTTATGTGATTCCTTCCTTATTTAAAAGAAGCTTAGACTACTAAAGAGACTAAAGCTCCTTCGAGTTCTCTTATATTAGTATTTATATTTTTCGCGATATGTTCCTATAATATATTTTTCTATACTAAGACTATCTTTATATATTTTACTTTTTATAATTTCTATGCTAGATTCATAATCTGGGACTTGAAGTTCAGATAATAACTCCCACTTAAAGTGGGGAATAAGCCGTTGTTTCATATCTTGTCTATAAATAGGAGGGGGTTTATCATAGGTTATTACTAACTGTTTACTACTTTCTATATGGATGATTAAATATATGAAAAAAAAGCCTCCTGTATAGCTTTTTTTTGCAAAAAAAATGAATATCAC